>JACRJB010000009.1 GCA_016215605.1 Rhodopseudomonas palustris | reverse complement strand
CGCCTCAGCAAAGACTTCGAGCAATCCATCGCTTCGGCGACCGCCTGGCTCCTGATCGCCCACTTCCGCCTCCTGACCCACCGTCTCGCAAGGCTCGCAAAATAACGACAAGTTTTGAGTCAGACTCTCAGGATGAGGACTCAGTACGATGTCGACAGGATGATGCAACGCCCGTCACATCGGCGGCGTGATTCCGTCGCGGCCGACGGCGATGCGGCTGGTCTGGAACGAGCCGTCGGGCAGCGTCTTGCCGAAGGCGATGATCTTGGCGCCCTGCTTCAGATCCGACTTGTCGGCCGGCACGTAGGTCACCACCTGGGTCTTCGGCGTCACGGTGATGACCTTCTCGCCGCCCTTGTACTTCACCGTCACCGTTCTGCCGTCGTTGCTGGCGACCGACTGATCGACGGTGGCGTTGGTCATCGTGCTGTTGGGGCCGAGGTCCCAGGCGCGCGAGCCTTCGCCGGTGCCGCGCATCGCTTCGGGGAAGATGTGAATTTCGACGGCGTTGTGCGCGCCGTTCGGTCCCGGAACGGTGGTGGCGCCGATGAACGAGCCCGGCTTGACCTCGGACAGCGCGATCGGCGCGATGCCGGCGACCTTGGCGTCGGGCGCGAGCTGCAGCCTGACGTCCTGCCCGCTGCGCGACTTCACCGCGAGGCTGTCGCCGTCGACCCGCTCGATCTCGCCGCGCACCTTGGTGGGCGTCGGCGATTGCTGCGCGGCGGCGGCTGAGATCGACAGACCGAGCGCGACAGCGACGGCGAGCGGACGGGTGACAGAAAAACGAAACGACATCGGCAAGTTCTCCAGCGAGGCCCCGTCGGGTCTACGCCGAGAACGCCGTCTCGTTACCTTCACGTATGCGCGAGCAGGTCAGCCTCGACCAGTTCGCGCAGCTCGGCGGTGACGTGGGGCCGCGCGCCGAACCACAATTCGAAGCCGCGCACCGCCTGATGCAGCAGCATGCCGAGGCCGTCCGCGGTGCGCAGGCCGCGGCCGCGCGCCTCGGCGAGCAGCTCGGTCTGCAGCGGCACATAGACCAGATCGGCGACGACGGCGTCGGCCGGCAGCGGCTCGAGGTCGAGATCGAGCGACGGCTGGCCCTTCATGCCGAGCGAGGTGGTGTTGACCAGCAGCCCGGCGCCCGGCAGCGCCGCCGGCGCATCGGTCCAGGCGATCGGCACCACCCGTTCGCCGAACAGATCGGCGAGCGCGCGGGCGCGCTCGATCGAGCGGTTGGCCAACGCGATGCGCTGGATGCCGCGCTCCAGCAGGCCGAACACCACCGCGCGCGACGATCCGCCGGCGCCGAGCACCACGGCGTGCGGCGTGCGATCCCAGCCCGGCGCGCTGGCGTCGAGATTGTCGATGAAGCCTTCGACGTCGGTGTTGGTCGAGCGCAGCACGTCGCCGTCGTAGTACAGCGTGTTGGCGGCGCCGACCGCGCGAGCGCGTTCGTCCGGCTGCGTCAGCTGCAGCGCGCGTTCCTTGTGCGGGATGGTGACGTTGGCGCCGCTGTAGCCGTGCGTCCGCAGGTTCAGGACGAATTCGGCGAAGCCTTCCGGCGGCACCGACTCGATCGAATAGCCGCCCTCGATGCCGAGCTTGCGCAGCCAGTAATGATGGATCAGCGGAGAGCGCGAATGCGCCGCCGGCCAGCCGATCAGACAGGCGGCGATGTGGGCTTCGCTGCGGGGCGGGTGCTGGGTCACGGCTCGGCCCTCTCGCTGGGCGGCGGCGTCGGCTGTCTCAGCCGAACCCCGCGTCCGCCATCGTCGCTGCGGGCGTTCTCGCCGATCAGCTCGACGCCGGCGCGGTTGAGTGCGTCGACCACCCGCGTCAGCGACTCGACGATGCCGCGGACATTGCCGCCGCTCGCCTCCATCCGCTGGATGGTCGGCACCGACACCCCGGCGAGTTTCGCCAGGGTGCGCTGGTCGATGCCGAGCAGCGCCCGCGCGGCGCGCATCTGAGCGGAGGTGATCAAGCGAGCTTCCCGTCTCGAGGTTCGCCCTATCGGCTACCGCAAATATAAAACGGCTTCAATGATGCATGGAACATCATTGAAGCCGTTTTGTCTCTAACGACCGTCGACGCGTGCTGGTCGGCAAAGCGGTGGCAGCACTCCCTCTCCCCGCCCTTTTGCGGGGAGAGGGTCGGGGTGAGGGGCCGGGCACGGCTTTGCGCAGGGCGAAACGCGCGAGGGGAATGAGTGCTCGGCAGGATCAGCGCGACCCGATGCGCCGCGGACAACGCGGCGCAGTGCCATGCCCCTCACCCGGAATTCGCGCTCCGCGCGATTTCCGACCTCTCCCCGCAATGCGGGGAGAGGTTGGCAGCAGGTGCCGATCAGGCCGCGACCTGGCGATGCGCGGCGATGATCTGGTCGGCGGTGCGGCCGGTGACTTCGGCCATGTGGTCGAAGGTCCGGGTGAAGCCGCCGGCGCCGGCGGTGGCCGAGCGCAGCTCGACGATCAGGTCGCCGATCTCCGCCTCCGGCATGGTGGCGCGAACCACGTCCCAGCCGGTCCAGCCTTCGCGGGTGTCGAAGCCGAGGATCTGGCCGCGCCGTCCGGACAGGATGGCGTTGACCTTGGCGGTGGCCTCGGTCGGGCAGACGATCTCGACATTGTGGATCGGCTCCAGCAGCACCGGCTGGCACTGCGGCAGCGCCTCGGTGATGCCGATCCGCGCCGCGGTGCGGAACGCCTGATCCGAGGAATCGACGCTGTGATACGAGCCGTCGGTCAGGGTGACGTGGACGTCGACCACCGGGAAGCCGAGCGGGCCCGCACGCAGGCCGTCGGCCGCCCCCTCCTCGACCGCGCCGATGTAGTTGCGCGGCACCGCGCCGCCGACCACGGTCTCGGCGAAGACGAAGCCCTCGCCGCGCGGCAGCGGCTTCACCTCCAGCACCACGTCGCCGAACTGGCCGTGGCCGCCCGACTGCTTCTTGTGCCGGCCGCGCTGGGTGACCGCCTTGCGGATGGTCTCGCGATAGCCGATCGCCGGCGGATGCGACTTCACGCTGACGCCGTAGCGGTCCTTGAGCCGCTCCAGCGCGACGCGCAGATGCATCTCGCCCTGGCCCCACAGCACGATGTCGTGGGTCTGCGGATCGTGGATCACGGTCAGCGACGGGTCTTCCTCGGACAGTCGCTGCAGCGACTGGCCGAGCTTGACGTCGTCCTTGCGGTCCGCGGCGGCGAGCGCCATCGCCAGCACCGGCGGCGTCGCGGCGATTGCGACCAGCGCCGACGGCGCGGCCTTGCCGTTGCCGAAGGTGTCGCCGGTCTTGATGGCGTCGAGCTTGCCGAGCGCGACGACGTCACCGGCCACGGCCGACGACCGCTTGCTGTCGGGCCCGCCATTGGCGGTGTGGATGCCCGACACCCGCGCCGCCTCGCCGGACGAGGCGTGCACGGTGTCGCCGTCACTGAGCGTGCCGGCGAACACCCGGGCCAGCGACAGCTTGCCGCCGTGCTGCAGATGCGTGGTCTTCAGCACGTAGCCTACCGCCTCCTTGGACGAGGTGACGCCGAGCCGCGACGCGGTTTCGGCGACGTCGGGGGCTTCGTGGCGCAGCGCCTTCAACAGCCGCATCACGCCGTTCTCGCGCAAGGCCGAGCCGAGCAGCACCGGGCAGATCACGCCTTCGCGGAGTTCGCGCGCGAGATCGTCGAACACCGCATCGCGCGGCGGCGGGATGTCTTCGAGCAACTGCTCCATCAGCGCGTCGTCGTGATCGGCGAGCTTCTCCAGCATCGAGAAGCGGGCTTCCTTCTCGCGATCGAGATCGCCGCCCTCGAGTTCGATCACTTCGGAGGGTTTGTGCTCGCGATAGACGAAGGCGCGTTCCAGCGCGAGATCGACATAGCCGGCGATCAGTTCGCCGTTCCAGATCGGAATCTGGCGCAGCACCAGCGGAATCCGCGAGGCCGGCTGCAGACTGTCGAGCACTTCGCGAATGCGCTTGCTGGCGCGGTCGATCTTGTTGAGGAACAGGAAGCGGGGAATCCCGAGGTCTTCGAGTTCGCGCAGGATCAGCTGCAGCTGCGGCAGCTTGCGCTCGTCGGCCTCGCACACCACGACGGCGGCATCGACGGCGGGCAGCGCGGCGCGCATGTCGTGCGCGAACTCGACGGAGCCCGGACAATCGAGGAACGTGTAGGTCTCTCCCATGAACTGCGTGGTCGCCGCGGTGAGGCTGAGCCCCATCTTGTGGTGACGCGCCTCGGCGCTGGAGTCACCAAACGAGGTGCCGGCGTCGACCGAACCGGCGCGCGGCACCGCGCCGGTGCGCGCGAGGATCGCTTCGAGTAGTGTGGTTTTTCCGCTTTGGAATGGGCCCACCAGTGCGATGCACCGGGGACCGCGGGGACTTCTGAGGTCTTGTCCCATCGCCGCCTCCTTCTCTGGAGCTCGGCCCTTGATTGGGTCGGCGAGGCAATGCTTTCAGCAGCCTCGCCGCTTGGCAAGCGCGAAAAATTACGAAGCTTCCACGCCGCCCTTGAGCAGGATCAAGGACAGCGACAAATCGTCATTGCGACGCACGCGCATTGCGTCGCAGCACACGGTTAGTTAGCGGCCCGGACGCAGCTCGAGCTCCTGCAGGCCGACCGCGACGTTGAGGCCGGTCTGGCCCTGCAGGCTGAGCGGCTGCAGCGCGATCGAGTTGGCCGATCCGCCGACCAGCACGTTGGCGCCGAGGCCGACGCCGACCGACGCCGAGCCCTGCGCCCCGGCGTAGTTACCGGCGAGGTCGCCGGGGCCGAAGCGTTCGACCGGCGCGAACACGCCCCAGGCCAGCGCGGTCTCCTGGGTGATACCAAGGTCGAGGCCGACCTTGCGGATGGTGGCGACGTAGGGCGTATCGGGGCGACCGTCGGAGCGCAGCACGCAGCCGAGATTGGTCACCGAGCCGACGATGAAGCCGGTGCTGGCGCCGCCGCGGCACTCCAGCACGCCGATCTGCACGCGTGACTGCTGCGCATGGGCAATGCTGACGACCAGCGAAGCGGCGATACCGAGCAGAAGCGAAAAGCGGCGCATGAGAAAGTCTCCGATTCAACGATGGGATGCAGACGGGTCGGTGCAGACAGTCGAGGCGGTTGGTGCCGGTAATGCGGCCGGCGCGGATCAGCCAAGCGCACAACGCAGAAGCACGCCTGCCGGCATCTAGTCACAGCATCGGCGAATCTTCAATGACAGGCCGGCGACCGACCGCCGCAGCCCCCAAAACAAAAGGGCCCGCGATGCGCGGGCCCTTCCGTCACGATTGCGTCTCGCCGAAGCGATCAGCGGTGATGGCGATGATGACGCTTGTGCTTGCGATACTTCCGCTGCGGGCCGAGATCGGCCGGGCGGAGCTGCACGTCGACGATGCCGGCGGTGGCGTTCAGGCCGGTCTGGCCCTGGAAGCTGAGGGGCTGCAGCGCGAACGAATTCGCCGAGCCGCCGACCAGCAGGTTGCTGCCGACGCCGACGCCGAACGACGCATTGGCGCCGACGCCGCCGTAGCTGCCGGCCAGATCGCCGCGGCCGAGCCGCTGGGTCGGCGCATAGACCGCCCAGGCGACACCGGTGTTCTGGGTGAAGCCGAGATCGAGGCCGATGCGCTGCAGGCGGGCCACGTAGGGCTCGGGCCGGCGGCCGTCGGTCTTGAACACGCATTCCAGTTCGGTGGTCGAGCCGACGACGTAGCCGACGTTCGGGCCGCCGGCGCACTCGAGCACACCGATCTGCAGCCGCTGCTGCGCGTTTGCGTTCGCGAACGAAGCGACCAGCGCAACCGTGGCGACACCGAACAGTCTAGAGATGGACATTGAAAAGAACTCCGCATTTCAGGATTAGGATGCGGAGGCGACAAGAAGGAAGCGTCTTGTCCAAAACAAGGCGCTTCCACGACAGTGGATGAATTCCACCGAACCTTGCCGATTTTTAATGAACGGCAGGTTGAGGCGTCAGCGCAGGTTTCCGCAGAACCGCTGAATCCGCTTGCAGGCGTCTTCGAGATCCGAGGTTTTGGTGGCGTAGGAGATGCGGAAGGCCGGGCCGAGGCCGAACGCCGAGCCCTGCACCACCGCGACGCCTTCGGCTTCCAGGAGCTCGGTGACGAAATCCTGGTCGGTCTCGATGGTCTTGCCCGACGGCGCCGTCTTGCCGATCGTGCCGGCGCAGGACGGATAGACGTAGAACGCGCCTTCCGGCCGCGGGCAATCGATCCCGCTCGCCTGATTCAGCATCGACACCACGAGATCGCGGCGCTCCTTGAACACCTTGTTGTGGGCCGCGATGAATTCCTGCGGGCCGTTGAGCGCTTCCACCGCCGCCCATTGCGCGATCGACGACGGGTTCGAGGTCGACTGCGACTGGATCGTCGACATCGCCTTGATCAGCTCGGCCGGACCGCCCGCATAGCCGATCCGCCATCCGGTCATGCAATACGACTTCGACACGCCGTTCACGGTCAGCGTGCGATCGAACAGCCTCGGCTCGATCTGCGCCGGGGTGGTGAAGTCGAAATCGTCGTAGACGAGATGTTCGTACATGTCGTCGGTCATCACCCAGACGTGAGGATGCTTGACCAGCACGTCGGTTAGCGCCTTCAACTCTTCGCGCGAATAGGCGGCGCCGGTCGGGTTCGACGGCGAGTTGAGGATGATCCATTTGGTCTTCGGCGTGATCGCCGCTTCCAGCGCCGCGGGCTGCAGCTTGAAGCCGGCCTCGGCCGGACACACCACCGGCACAGACTCGCCGCCGGCGAGCGCGACCATCTCCGGATAGCTGACCCAATACGGCGCCGGGATGATCACCTCGTCGCCGGGATTGATGGTCGCCATCAGCGCGTTGTACAGCACCTGCTTGCCGCCGGTGCCGACGATGATCTGGTTCGGCTTGTAGGTCAGGCCGTTCTCGCGCTGAAACTTGTCGATGATCGCCTGCTTCAGCTCGGGAATGCCGTCGACCGCGGTGTACTTGGTCTTGCCGGCCTCGATGGCGTGGATCGCCGCCAGCTTGATGTTCGCTGGCGTGTCGAAATCCGGCTCGCCCGAGCCGAGCCCGATGACGTTGCGGCCCGCCGCTTTCAGCTCACGTGCTTTATCCGTGACCGCGATGGTCGCGGACGGCTTCACACGATCGAGCGAGGCGGACAGAAACGACATCGTCTTCTCCTTGCAGCCGTCATGAGCCGGCGGAAGGCGCGACTCTTCGGTGTCTGACGGGGATGCACCTACCCTATGCGGGGGCACGCTGCATCGCAAGATCAATGCTGAAAACAGCGCCGTTTTTGGGACGAATCTCGCCGCGCCGGCCCGATCGAGCCGCCGCCGTCCGACCGCGAGCCCCTTGGCCTTCCGCGCGCGGGCGATGGTCGTCGGGCCGGCGACGCCTGCCGCGCCGATTTGTTGCGATTCATCCGCGCATCGGCGACGACCGCGCGGAAGCGAGACGCCTGCACGAGCGATGTCGCGGCCGCGCGAGCCGCGTTGCCCCGCAGATCATTTTTTCGCGCGGTTGCGGTGCGGCAAATGATTTCGACCGTTTCCACGGCTGGGGGCTTGCGAGGCCTGCCGGTCGGCATCATTGTTTAGCCGCGTTCGGGCCGGCAGATGCCCGGCCTGCGAGGCGAGCGAAACGACCGAGATGTACAAGCTCTATTCGATGCAGCGATCCGGCAACAGCTACAAGGTCCGCCTTGCGCTGGCGTTCCTCGGTGCGCCGTATCGCGCCATCGAAGTCGACATCCTGCGCGGCGAGAGCCGCACGCCGGACTTCCTCGCCAAGAATCCGAGCGGCCAGGTGCCGCTGCTGGAAGTCGCGCAGGGCCGCTATCTGGCCGAGTCCAACGCCATTCTCTGGTATCTCGCCGTCGGCACCTCGCTGGCGCCGGATACGCGGATGGACCGCGCCGAAGCGCTGCAATGGATGTTCTTCGAGCAGCACGCGCTCGAGCCGAATATCGGCTCGGCTTACTTCTGGCTGTGCCTGGTCAAGGGCGGCCGCGATCTGCAGACGCATGCGCTGGAAGACTGGCTGGAGCGCGGCTACGCGGCGCTGCAGGTGATGGAGAATCATCTCCGGACCCACGACTTCGTCGCCGCCGGCCAACTCACCATCGCCGACATCGCGCTGTACGGCTACACCCACGTCGCCGACCAGTGCGACTTCGACCTGACGACCTTCCCGGCCGTCAACGCCTGGCTGCGCCGGGTCGAGCAGACGCCGGGATTCATCACCATGGACTGGACCCCGGACTCGGCGCCGCACGACCACGTCGATTTCGCCGCCGAGGCGTGAAATCGGTCGTTTCGGGCCGATTCTGCCGTCATTTCGCCATGATCGGCCCTGCCGTGCCCCATAAATGCCTGCGATTACAGGGAGATTCCGTTCGCGCGGTGATTCGCCGACGCAACTGAGGATTTGGTCATGACCCGGTCGCCCGGCCCTGAGGCCGGATTCGTCCAGCGTTCCACGCCTTATGGCTCACTCCGGCTGATCCGCGCCGTCGCGGCATCGCTGGTGGTCGCCGTCGTGCTGCTCAGCGTCATCCTGACGCTCGCCGTCGCCTCGACCCAGACCAGCATGGCGATGCCGTTTGCCAACTGACCCGTCGCTCCGATCGAACGCGCCACCGCCGCGCCGGCGCTGACCGGCATTGTGCTGCAGCCGAAGCTTGGAGGCCTTGCGATGAAGACGCTCCTGGTCTGGGTTTCCGGCACGCTGACCGCGGCGACGGTGATCATCGCCTCGTTCCTGATTGCGACCAAGAGCAGCGGCGAGCCGACCTCGTTCAATTCCTCCGCCGGGCCGCTGGCGGTGAAGACCTTCGCGCAAGGGCTGGTCAATCCGTGGGGACTGGCGTTTCTGCCGGAAGGCCGCGTGCTGGTGACCGAGCGGCCGGGCCGGATGCGCGTGGTCTCGGCGCAGGGCGCGCTGTCGCCGCCGCTGCCGGGCGTGCCCGAGGTCTGGGCCGCGGGCCAGGGCGGCCTGCTCGACGTCGTCACCGACAAGGATTTCGCCGCCAACCGGACGATCTATTTCTGCTACGCCGAGCGAACCAGCCAGGGCGGCCGCAACGGCGGCCGCACCGCGGTGGCGCGGGCGGCGCTGGTCGACGGCGACGCGCCGCGGCTCGACGCCGTCAAGGTGATCTTCCGGCAGGACGGCTCGCTGTCGAGCGGCAATCACTACGGCTGCCGGATCGCGCAGGCCGCCGACGGCCATTTGTTCGTCACCCTCGGCGAGCATTTCGCGCCGCGCGACGAGGCGCAGAACCTCGGCAATCATCTCGGCAAGATCATCCGCATCGCGCCGGACGGCAGCGTGCCGCAGGGCAATCCATTGATCGGCCGCGACGGCGCCAGGCCGGAGATCTGGAGCTGGGGCCACCGCAACCCGCAGGCGCTCGCCTTCAATCCGGCGAACGGCGCGCTGTGGGAGATCGAGCACGGCCCGCGCGGCGGCGACGAGGTCAACATCATCGGCGCCGGCAAGAACTACGGCTGGCCCGTGATCGGCTTCGGCATCGACTACAGCGGCGCGAAGATTCACGACGCGACGGCGAAGCCCGGCATGGAGCAGCCGGTCAAATATTGGGTGCCGTCGATCGCCCCGTCCGGCATGGCGTTCTACACCGCCAAGCTGTTTCCGAAATGGGACGGCAGCCTGTTTGCCGGCGCGCTCGGCGGCCAGATGCTGGTGCGGCTGTCGCTCGCCGGCGACAAGGTCACCGGCGAAGAGCGGCTGCTGCAGGCGCTGAACGAACGCATCCGCGACGTCCGCCAGGGCCCCGACGGCGCGCTGTGGCTGCTGACCGACAACGCCGCCGGCCGCATCCTGCGCGTCACGCCGGCGGACGAGTGACGTCGATCATGTCCACGCCATGACCTCGAGACGGGGCTTCGCTCCGCCTCGGCGCGGGCGCTCCGCCTATCCCCATTTGTGGAAGATGAAATACGCGCCGAGCGCGATGAAGGCGAAGCCGAGCGCGTGATTCCACGACAGCGGCTCCTTCAGATAGAACACCGAGAAGCCGGCGAACACGACCAGCGTGATCACTTCCTGCATGGTCTTGAGCTGCGCCGCCGAATACACCTCGCTGCCCCAGCGATTGGCCGGCACCGCCAGCCAGTATTCGAACAGCGCGATGCCCCAGCTGATCATGATCACCAGCGGCAGCGCCGCCGATTTGTGCTTCAGATGCCCGTACCAGGCGAAGGTCATGAAGACGTTGGAGCCGAGCAGCAGCAGGATCGGCAGCAGATAGGGCGAGATGAAGCTGGGGGGCATCGGGAGCCTTTCGAAAAACCGAGTGGTAACACCGCGCGGGCTGCGCGGTTCCGCACGAAGCCGTGACGCGAACGGCCTGATGCGGCAGGGAGCGAGAGTGATGCACGGCCGATGCCAGGCGGGTGAACGCCCGGCGCGGCGACGCGCGAATATCGTTGATACGTCACCTCCATGTAACAATGTACCGCTAGTTTGTCCTCGCGTTTGATCGAGGCCCCCCGTCGCCGATCAGCGTCCCCAGCGGTCCCCGTCAGTCGCCGCGTCTGACAGGGGCCGCACCTTTTTGAACGGGCAATATTGCGATGATCCGATTTGCATTGGTGATTGCCTGCGTGGTGCCGCTGACGCTGGCGCTGCTTCCCCTGCAACTGCTGGCGCTGCGTTACGGGTGGCGTATCCAGCGCACCATCCCGCAGTTGTATCACCGCATTGTGTGCCGGCTGATCGGCGTGCGCATCCGCCAGGTCGGCCGCCGCGACGGCCACGGGCCGGTGCTGATTCTGTCCAATCACGTGTCCTGGCTCGACATCTGCGTGATCTCGGCGCTGACGCCGGTGGCGTTCGTGGCCAAGAGCGAGGTCGCGAGCTGGCCGCTGTTCGGCGCGCTGGCCAAGCTCCAGCGCACCATCTTCATCGACCGCCAGGCGCGGCATCGCACCGGCGAGGCGACTGCCGAAATCGGCGCCCGGCTCGCCGACGGCGACGCCGTGGTGCTGTTCGCCGAAGGCACCTCCAGCGACGGCAGCCGCGTGCTGCCGTTCCGCTCGGCGCTGGTCGGCGCGGTGCATCACGCGCTCGGCGACGACGCGCAGGCTGCGATCGGCGTACAGCCGATGGCCGTGACCTACACCGGCTTCGGCGGCCTGCCGATCGGCCGCGAGCTGCGCGAGCGCGTGGCGTGGTACGGCGACGCCGATCTGATCCCGCATTTCGTCGGCCTGCTGTCGGCCGGCGCGATCGACGTCACCGTGAGCTGGGGCGAGCCGATCCCGGCCGCGACCGGCCGCAAGGCGATCACGCGCGACGCCGAGAGCTCGGTGCGGCGGATGTGCGAAGCGGCGCGGCGCGCCGGCATGCAGGGCGCCCTCGCGCCGCGTCCCGAGACCGCCGCCGCGCCGCAGAGCGAGCCGCAGTTCGAGCCGGCCTGAGTTCGCTGCATCGCTGTTGTGAACGCGGCCGCCTTGCCGCCGCCAGGCGCGCGCGCCACAATGGCCGCTCCCGCGTCTCGCACAGGACCCATCATGCAACTTCGCAATCTCGGCGGCAGCGGCCTCCGCGTGTCCGTCGTCGGCCTCGGCTGCAACAATTTCGGCCAGCGCACCGATCCGGAGACCTCGAAGAAGGTCATCCACAAGGCGATCGATCTCGGCGTCACGCTGTTCGACACCGCCGACATCTATGCGGGCATGGGCGGCTCCGAGACCGTGCTCGGCAACGTGCTGGGCGACCGCCGCAAGGACATCGTGCTGGCGACCAAATTCTGCAAGCCGATGGCGACCGACGGCACCAAGCAGGGCGCGTCGCGCCGCTACATCGTCGCGGCGGTCGAGGCGAGTCTCACGCGGCTGAAGACCGACTGGATCGATCTGTATCAGCAGCACGATTACGACGAGCTGACGCCGATCGACGAGACGCTGCGCGCGCTGGACGATCTGATCCGCGCCGGCAAGGTGCGCTACATCGGCAATTCCAATTTCCCGGCGTGGCGGATCGCCGAGGCCGAATACGTCGCCCGCGCGCTCGGCACCCATCGCTTCGTGTCGTGCCAGGACGAATACAGCCTCGTGGTCCGCGACATCGAGAAGGATCTGCTGCCGGCGGCGCGAGCATACAATCTCGGCCTGTTGCCGTTCTTCCCGCTGGCCAGCGGCTTGCTCACCGGCAAGTATCAGCGCGGCGCCGAGATCGCCGCCAACACCCGCTTCGCCAAGATGCCGGCGATCCGCGATCGCTACTTCACCGAAGCCAATCTCGACATCGTCGACAAGCTCAAGGCCTTCGCCGACGCGCGCGGCCATTCGCTGCTCGACCTCGCCTTCTCCTGGCTCGCCTGCCGCCCGCAAGTCTCCAGCGTCATCGCCGGCGCGACCACGCCGGAGCAGATCGAGCAGAACGTCAAGGCGGCAAGCTGGCAGCTCAGCGCCGAAGAGATGGCGGAGATCGATCGGATCACCAAGGGCTGACACCGCAGCGCCCATCATCGCAGCACCCGTCATCGCAGCACCCGGCCTCGCGGCGCCGATCATCGCCCCAAGCACCGTCATTCCGGGGCGCTCGTGCAAGCGAGCGAACCCGGAATCTCGAAGTGTTCTGCGACCCCGACCTTCGCCCCAACATCGAGATTCCGGGTTCGCGCCAAGAGGCGCGCCCCGGAATGACGGTGCGTGGGGCGGGGCAGACTCGCCTCTGCTGCTCCTTGACGCCAACTCCGCCGTCATTCCGGGGCGCTCGCGCAGCGAGCGAACCCGGAATCTCGCAACGTTCTGCGACCCCGACCTTCGCCCCAACATCGAGATTCCGGGTTCGCGCCTGACGGCGCGCCCCGGAATGACGGTGCGTGGGGCGGCGCTTAGTTCACATGGGCGAAGGTGACTTCGCCATTGTGGAGGAAGCAGGCCTTCGAGAACAGCTTCAGATCGAGATCGTTGATCAGGCGGACGTCGGCGAGATCGGGGCAGCTCTTGGTCGACGGATCGAACGAGCGGTGGATCTGCGAGATGACGACGAACACGAGTCCGCGCGCGCGGGCGAAGCCGCGCAGCGTGCGGACCTGCGTGGCGAGGTCCGGCGTGTCGCGGCGGCGATCGAGCAATTGGAGATAATCGATCACCGCCAGCGTGCCGCGCGGCGCCGTCGCCAGACGCGCGACGATGTGGTCGGCGCAGATCGTCTCCGACGTATCGAGGTCGAGCAAACTAGCGAATCCCGCCGGGTCGACGCCGGCCGCCTTGAAGCGACCTTCGACTTCGGCCTCGGTGTATTCCAGCGTGAAGAACGCGGCGCGCTGCCCCGCTTTCATCGCCTCCACGGCGAGTTCGACGCTGAGCAGTGTCTTGCCCTGCCCCGGCCGCGCGCCGATCAACACCATGTCGCCCGGCAGCAACTGCGCGAACAGGCGTGCCGACCGGCCTTGCGCGTGGGTGCTCGCCAACAGACTCCAGCGCGCGAAGCCCTGCTGCGCGGCGATGCGGTCGAGCGCCGCATGCAGCGGGATTTTCTGATCGCGCGACAGCAGTTTGGCTTCGCGCTTCAGCCGATGAAGAGGAGCAGATAGTGGCATCTCGAGAACCTCCTGGTGCGGGCCATGTCTGCAATCCCTCCTTATGCTCGCGCCCGAACAGTCGGTTCGATGATCATTCGGCCCGGTATGACGGATACTTTCCCGTTGGAGGGGGGAGGCGTGGGCCGCGCCTGCGCGAAATCATAACGTGAGTCGGCCTTCCCCGTCATTCCGGAGGGCTCGCGCCAGCGGCGACTCTGAGTCCCGAGGCGTTCTGCGGCACCGGCTTTCGCCCCAACATCGAGATTCCGGGTTCGCGCTGCGCGCGCCCCGGAATGACGGGGGGTGGGGCGGAGCGAGGCGGCTGTTGCGTGAGCCGATTGCGCAATCCCCTTACGCTCCCGCATGCGCGGCGCTAGACTGCAGTCATGATCGCGTTGCCCTCCTCCCCTCCCCAGCCACGCCGCCTGATCTGTGCCGGCTGCGGGGCGGAGTTCGGCTGCACGATGGATGGCGATTGCTGGTGTGCGGCGGAGCCGGTGAGCTTGCCGATGCCGTCGGATGCGGTGGACTGTTTGTGCCCGGAGTGCCTGCGCGAGGCGGCGAAGGCGAGCCGTCCGACAGGAGACGGGGCATGAGCGCGTGACCGACTGGCAGATCGAAGCGGTGCTGCTCGACATGGACGGCACGCTGGTCGACACCGAGCGCGTCTATATCGAGAGCCTGACCGAGGTGCTGACCGCGTTCGGCCTGCCCGACGCGCTCGCCACCTGCCACAGCATGATCGGCCTGCCCGGCCCGGAATGCCAGGCGCTGCTGGTCGCGCGCTACGGCGACGCGCTGCCGCTCGCCGACATCAACCGCGCCTTCGTCGCCAAGCGCGACGCCCGGTTCGCGCACGGCCTGCCGGTCAAGGCCGGCACGCTCGAACTGCTCGACACGCTGCGCGACGCGCGCTGTCCGGTGGCGGTGGTGACGTCGTCGTCGCGCAAGACCGCGGATCTGCATCTGACTCTGGCCGGCATCCGCGACAGGTTCGGCACCATCCTCACCCGCGACGACGTCGCCCACGGCAAGCCGGCGCCCGACCTGTATCTGCTCGCCGCGCAGCGGATCGGCAGCGCGCCGCGGAATTGCGTGGCGGTGGAGGATTCCAGCGTCGGCGTCGCTGCCGCGTTCACCGCCGGCGCGATCACGCTGATGGTGCCCGATCTGCTGCAGCCGGACGCCGACACGCGAGAGAAATGCGCCGCGGTGCTGCCGGATCTGCACGCGGTGCTGGCGACGCTGCGGCAGCGCGGACGATTCGTGCCGTCGCCGGCGGTGGCCTGAGCCACGACTCCGGCGCCGCGACGACGCACCGCCGGCGCGCAGCCCCCTCTGGCATCCCGCTTCCGACTTTGGTATGATACGCGTCATATCAAAAGGGAGAGCGGCATGGATGCGCGGAGCGGACAATCGACCGACTACGGCGTGACGCCGGTCGAGACCATGGCGTCGATGTCGGGCCTCGACTTCGTCCGCGCGATCTTCGACGGCCGGCTGCCGCAGCCGCCGATCATGCAGACGATCGAGCCGTTCGATTGCACCGCCGAGCCGGGCCTGATCGTGATGCATGCGGTGCCGGCCTTGCGGCACTACAATCCGATCGGCTCGGTGCATGGCGGCTATGCGGCGACGCTGCTGGATTCGGCGATGGGCCTCGCGGTGCAGAGCATGCTGCAGCCGGGCCAGGGCTACACCACGCTGGAATTCAAGATCAGCTTCGTCCGCGGCATGAGCGCCGACACCGGCGTGATCCGCACCGAGGGCCGCGTCTTCAATGTCGGCCGCCGCGCCGCGACCGCAGAGGCGCGGATCACCGACAGCAAGGGCAGGTTGTTGTCGCACGCCACCACGACCTGCCTGGTGTTCGACCTGCCGACCGGAACCGGTCCGGCGTCCTGACGTTGTCCCCGGCACATCAACGTCATTGCCGGAGACATCATGTCGGTCGCCCGCGACCAGCTCATGCCGCACGCCCATCATTTCGAGGATGACGGGCTGATCCCGAACAGCCCGCTGCCGCTCTTGATCTACAAGCGCGCGATCGACGTCGCGCAAGCGGATCCGGCGCAGGCGATCGAGCAGCGGTTCGGCGGCAATGGCTGGGGCCAGATGTGGCGCAACGGCATTTTCGACTACGCGCATTATCACGCCACGGTGCACGAGGCGCTCGGCGTCGCGCGCGGCCACGCGCTGGTGCTGTTCGGCGGCGAACAGGGCGAGGCGATCGAGCTGAAGCCCGGCGACGTCGCGGTGCTGCCGGCCGGCACCGGCCACAAGCGGCTGTTCGCGACGCACGACTTTCAGGTGGTCGGCGCCTATCCGCCCGGCCCGGAAATGCAGATCATGCGGCCGACGCCGTTCAATTATCGCCGCGCGCTGGAGACAATCCCGCAGGTGCCGCTGCCGGACACCGATCCGGTCGCCGGCAGGGACGGGCCTTTGCTGAGGCTGTGGACGCGATAGGCCTGCATCAGCCGACACGGACGACGTCCAACCGATCTCGCGTACGGTCGACTATTGCATATCGACCTTCGCGCGTTCGTGACGCGCGATTTTTCCCTGCTCATCAACATGTCGTCCCCGCGCCGGCGGGGATCCATACGCCGCGGCATCTCGATTGGAGCGCTGCGGCAGAGGCCTTCCTTCACTCGAGAAGCAAGGGGATATGGGTCCCCGCCTGCGCGGGGACGACTCGTTGTGGAGGCAGGGGTTGAACGTTTGATCCATGCGCCGCCCCTCGCCGCACGAGCGCGGCGAGGGTTCTGTCATTCGCGGCGCAGGTTCGGTGTTCAATCGCGGATGCCGTTACGCCTCGTTGCCGCCTTCCTGGCGGCTGGCTTCGAACAGGAACCAGGTGCGCCGTTCGGTCTCGTCGATGAAATTCTCGAGCAGGCCGGCGCTGGCGGCATCGTCGCAATCGTCGACGATCTTGTGCGCCTTGCGCATCGCCGCCGCCATCTTCTTGTTGTCGTTCATCAGCTCGCGCAGCATCTCGCGCGGCGGGACGTAGTCCTCGTTGTTGTCCTCGATCGTCTGCAGCTTGGCGATATGGCCGATCGAGCGCAGCGTCACGCCGCCGACCTTGCGCACCCGCTCGGCCAGCGCGTCGGTGGTGGCGAAGATCTGGTCGGACTGCTCGTCGAGCAGCAGATGATAGTCGCGGAAATGCCGGCCGCTGATGTGCCAGTGGAAATTCTTGGTCTTCAGATACAGCGCGAAGGCGTCGGCCAGCAGCGTGTTCAGCGCGGCCGAAATCTTGTCGACGGACTGCTGCGGCAGGTCGGTCGGGGTGTCGAGTTCGGGTGCGATCGAGGCGGATTTGACTTTGGTCACGGCGGTGATCCTGCAATGATGAAGGTGGGCCCGGTGGGCAAACGATCGGTCTGGCTGAGACGATCGGCGAGGTCCGGCCAAATCCAAGCGGGTCGCGGCAGCGATTTCTTGGATGTTTCGGCTGGATCCGTTGGTCATCCCCGCGAAACGCGATAGACCACGCTTCAACGCGCCAAATTCGGCCGCGTTCCCATGTTGGAACAAAATCGCGGCGGGCTCCCGCTCTGTACGGATTTCGGCGTCGCTTCCGCGAACGCCTTCCGCGCCCGCCGGTTTCGAGGCATCGATGGACGACTGGATCGACTATTACGACTCCACCCACACGATTTATGTCAGCAAGCTGCATCGGGATGTGCATTTCGACGAGATCGCCCGCGATATCGCCGGCTATATCGGCGCGCCGGACGCGGTCGTGCTGGATTATTCCTGCGGCGAGGCGCTGTCGGCGCCCAAAGTGGCGGAGGCCTGCGGCACGCTGATCCTGGCCGAGCCGGCGCCCGGCGTCCGCGGCCGGCTCAGCGCCCGTTTCGCGCACCACCCGAACATCAAGGTGCGTTCGCTCGACGATCTGCCGGCGATGCCGAACGGCTCGCTCGACCTCGTAGTGATGAATTCGGTCGCCCAATACATGACGCCGGACGAACTCGACCGTGCGCTGGCGCTGATCCGCCGCCTGCTGCGGCGCTCCGGCAAACTGGTGCTCGGCGACATCCTGCGGCCCGAAGTCGGCATGGCCCGCGACGTGGTCGCGCTGCTCAAGCTCGCCGCGACCCACGGCTTCCTGCAGGACGCGCTGTGGGGGCTGGCGCGGACGGCGCTGTCCGACTATCGCCAGCTTCGCACCAAGATCGGCCTGCAGCGCTACAGCGAGGCCGAGATGCTCGGCAAGCTCACCGCCGCCGGCTTCGCGGCGATCCGCGCCGACAGCAATATCGGCCACAACCCTTGGCGCATGACCTTCGTGGCGCGGCCAACGGGCTGAAGCGTCTCCCCATCGATGCTGCGTTGCATCGCGCCGGAACCAACGTTCCGCGAGGCCGAAGCTCTGGACAAGCTGCTGGGCTTGTCGCAATAGTTGCAACTGCCTACGCGTCGCAGATCCGCTGGGCGGAGCTGTCGGCGCCCATTGATTGTGAGGTTGATCACACCGATCAACGCGTTGCTGGATTACGCTTTTTGTCCAAGCACCGCGATTTTGAAAAATTGGTTTGGCCAGGATGTTTGCGCGCGCCATCGGCCGCTTGTTGATTGCCATGACGCTGGTCGGTTGGGCCGACCATGCCGTCGCCGCATCGCGGGTCGCGCTGGTGATCGGCAATTCCGCCTACAAGAACGTCGCTCCACTCGACAACCCCGCGCGCGACGCCGGCGCGATCGCCAAGATGCTGCGCGACGCCGGCTTCGACCGCGTCGATGCGCACGAGAATCTGACGATCACCGAGACCCGGCGCGTGCTGCGCCGATTCTCCGACGTGGTGCAGCACGCCGACGAGGCCGTGGTCTACTACGCCGGGCACGGCGTCGAGATCGACGGCACCAACTATCTGGTGCCGGTCGACGCCGCGCTGGAGCGCGACCTCGACGTGTTCGACGAGGCGTTCTCGCTGGATCGCGTGCTGACCATGATCGAGCCGGCGAAGCGGCTGCACCTCGTGATCCTCGACGCCTGCCGCGACAATCCGTTCGCCAAGACGATGAAGCGGACGCTCGCGTCGCGCTCGATCGGCCGCGGCCTGGCCAAGGTGGAGCCGACCACGGCGAACACCCTGATCGCCTATGCGGCGAAGGCCGGGTCGACCGCCTCCGACGGCGACAGCGAGCACAGCCCGTTCACGCTGGCGGTGCTCAAGCATCTGCCGCGGCCTGGCCTCGATCTGCGCCGCGCCTTCGGCTACGTCCGTGACGACGTGCTGAAAGCCACGCAGAACAAGCAGGAGCCCTATGTCTACGGCTCGCTCGGCGGAGACGATCTGCCGCTGGTGCCGCTGAAGATCGTCGCCGTGCCGGAGCCGCGGCCGCAGCTCGACATTCGCCGCGACTACGAACTCGCGGTGCAGCTCAACACCAAGGAAGGCTATCAGGCCTTCCTGAGCCAATATCCCGACGGATACTACGCGCTGCTCGCGCGCGGCCACGTCAACAAGCTCGACCAGGCGGGGCCGCCGTCCGCCCCACGTCCCGAGCCTGCGCAGAGCCCGGTGCAGGCCGCGGCTCCGAGCCTGCCGGCACCCGACCGGCCGGCGACGCCGCAACCGCCGCCGCCTGCGGTCGAGAAAGCCGCCGCGCCTGCCGAACCCATCCCACCGCCCGTCGCGGCCGCGGCGCCGAAGCCGGCGCAGCCTGCGGCGCAGGACAAACCGGACAAACCGGAGAAGATCGCCGCCCTCGCGCCGGCGCCGGAATCCGCCTCGCGGGGCGGCGCGGACGCTGCCGCCGGGCCGGAGCTGACCAAGAAGATCGAAACCGAGCTGAAGCGGCTCGGATGTTTCGCCGGCGACCCCGACGGCACCTGGACCGGTGCGACCCGGAAGGCGGTCGAGACCTTCAACAAGCGGACCGGAGCGCACTTGGCGGCCGACGCCGCGACGGCCGCGACCCTCGCCGGCGTCGAGGGCGAGCGCCTGCAGGTCTGCGTCCAGGCCAAGGCGGCATCGAGCCGGCCGTCATCGCCGACGCCGCGCCGCGCCCCGGCGCCGCGGCGCAACTGTTTCGTCGTTAGCGGACAAAGCTATTGCGAGTAGGCCCCGACCAATCTCCGCACCGAACCATCACCTCAAAAAACCAAGACCGGGAAGGCAACGCATGTCGATCAAGCTCATTCCAGCCACCCTCACCGCCTTGACCATCATGACCGCGTCCGCGCAGGCCCAGGTGCTGGCCAAATTCGTGGTCGACGGCCTCGCCAATTGCAGCCGCCCCTACATCCGCAACTATCCGATCCACATCGAAGGCTCCGGCACGCTGCGGCCGGACCGCACCGCCGATCTGGCGGTGACCGGCAATGTCGAGAACACCAACTACGCGGTCAAGCTCGGCCGCCAACGCACCGAGGTCGAAGGCGGAACCGCGTCGCTGCGCGTCGCCGGCCGCCGCAGCCTGCGGGCGATCCGCGAGTATCCGAACAACATCATGACGATCGATCTCAAGGTCGTCGGCAGCGGCTGCCAGATCAAGGTCGCGCATCGGCTCAAGCCGGGCAAGCGCGACTACACGTTCCAGACCTCGTTCGGCCTCGCCACCTGCGAGAAGCCGCAGATCACCGCGGCGAGCTGCTCGGCGCGCTGACGCCGGCGCGCCGCGGGCTCACACCACGATGCTGAGCCGCTTCGCGGCGCGGGTGATGCCGGTGTAGAGCCAGCGGGCGCGGCTGTCCTGGAACGCGAAGCTTTCGTCGAACAGCACGACGTCGTCCCATTGCGAGCCCTGCGACTTGTGCACGGTGAGCACGTAGCCGTAGTCGAACTCGTCGTAGGGTTTGCGCTGATCCCACGAGATGTCCTCGATGCCGCCGGCGAAGCATTCGTTGCGGACCGAGACCTTGGTCAGCCGGCCGCCGAAATCCTCGTCGGGCGTCACCCGCAGGGTGATGATCTTGGTCTTGATCGGCGAGCGCGACTTGACCCGCCACAGGCCGCCGTTGAACAGCGCCTTCTTGCGGTTGTTGCGCAGGCACACCAGCTTGTCGCCGCCGACCGGGAACGGGTCTTCGATGTTGAGCCGCTGGCGGAAGCGGGCGTTGTAGGCGCGGCGGGTGTTGTTGCGGCCGACCAGCACCTGGTCGGCGTCCATCACCCGCTGCGGATCGAGCTGGTCGCGGGTCACGACCTCGGTGTCGCCGTAGCGGCCGCGCTCCAGCGCCCGGCCCTCGCGGACGTCCATCGACAGCCGCACGATCGGATCGTCTTGCGCCTGGCGATGCACCTCGGTCAGCATCACGTCGGGCTCGGCATTGGTGAAGAAGCCGCCGCCCTGGATCGGCGGCAACTGCGCCGGATCGCCGAGCACCAAGAGCGGACAATCGAACGACATCAGGTCGCGGCCGAGTTCCTCGTCGACCATCGAGCATTCGTCGATCACGATCAGCTTGGCCTTCGAGGCCGGTGCGTCGTCCCACAGCTCGAAGCTCGGCTGTTCGACGCCGCTCTCCTTGGTGCGATAGATCAGCGAATGGATGGTGGAGGCGTCGTCGCAGCCCTTGTTGCGCATCACCAGCGCCGCCTTGCCGGTGAAGGCGGCGAACTTCACCTCGCCGGTGACGCCCTCGGCGATCTCGCGCGCCAGCGTGGTCTTGCCGGTGCCGGCATAGCCGAACAGCCGGAACACCAGCGGCGTGCCGCCGCGGCCGGGCTTGGCTTTCAGCCATTCGCCGACGGCTTTCAGCGCGGCGTCCTGGACTGGGGTGAAAGTGGTCATGCAATCTCGCGGGCGAACAGGCGCGGGCCCGTCCCGCGGCGACTCGATGCCGGCAAGCTAGCGCTTGGCGCGCTCAGCGCAAGCCGGCTTCGGCGTCAGCGCGAAGCGCCCGCGGTCTCCTCGATTTCGTCGGTCCAGACCTTGAAGCTGACCAGGGTGTTGGGGCCGAAGGTCTGGGTGATCGGCACGTCGGCGGCGTCGCGGCCCTGCGCGATCAGCACGCGGCCGAGCCGCGGCTCGTTGTTGCGCGGATCGAAGGTGTGCCAATGGCCGCCCAGATAGGCCTCGAACCAGCCGGCGAAATCGCCGGCCGCCCACGGCTTCGGCGTGCCCATGTCGCCGAGATAGCCGGTGCAGTAACGCGCCGGAATGTTCATGCAGCGGCACAGCGCGATCGCCAGATGCGCGTAGTCGCGGCAAACGCCGCGGCCCTCGTCGAAGGCCTCGTGCGCGGTGCGGGTGGCGCGGGCGTGCTGATAGTCGAACTTGATGTGGTTGTGGACGAAATCGCAGATCGCCTGCACCCGCGCCCAGCCGGGCGGCGTGGTCTCGAACATCTTCCACGCCGTGTCCGACAAAAGATCGGTCTCGCAATAGCGGCTGCCGAGCAGATAGACGATGGCCTCGGCGGGCAGATCCTCGACCGCGTGCTGGATCGCCGTCGGCACCACCGGATCGGGCACGCCGAGATCGCGCACCACGCCGTCGGCGGACAGCCGCATCCGGCCGGCCGGCGCCACCAGGCGGCTGCACCAATTGCCGAACATGTCGCGATAGGGCGTGATCGGAACCGCCGGATCGACGGTGAGATAGTCGGGGACGATGACGTCGGACGCGCGCGTGAAGTGCGTTCCCAGCACGATCAGCATCGGCGTCGGCTGCGGAAAGTCGTAGACGATTTCGTAGCCGACACGCAGCTTCATGACGTTGGTTCTCCGCAATCCCGCCGTTGGGCATGATCGGGAGTGATCGCCGGCAGCTGCTCTCCAAATGGTGATCGCGATCGAAAAAGCAAGATGTCGTGACCGGCCGCGCGCGGCGGCGGCGAATTCGGTGGCTATTGCGGGCGAAAGAGCGCACCATCCGCAGCGATCGCGCCGCGCTGCCGGTGACGCAGGTCATGCAGGACATCATCCATGACCATGCGCACGCGCCGCGAAACCATCGTCTTTCATCGGCCGTTCCGGCTTCGCGGCATCGATCGCGAATTACCGGCCGGCGCCTACGACGTCGTCACCGACGAAGAACTGATCGAAGGTCTGTCGTTCCCGGTGTTCCGCCGCGTCGCGACGATGATCACGCTGCCCTGCGCGCCGCCGCATCACAGCGCCGTGGAGATGGTGGCGATCGACCCCGAAGCGGTGCGCGACGCGCGCCAGGCCGACGCCGGTCTGCAGTAATTCTGCAGCGACCGTCGGCCCAACCCAAGGATCAACCGCAATGGCTTTCACCAGTGGCGAATATCGCGGCTACGACATCGATCGTTCGGTGGTGTTGTTCTCGATGATCGACGACTTCACAGAAGTGCCGTGCGCGATCAGCTCCGACGCGATGGATCTTCTCGACGGCGCAAGGCGCACCGCGCCGTCGCAGCGTGAAGGGCAGTTCATGCGGCTGCGTGCCAGCATCGAACAGCGCGCCGAGGACAAATTCGCCAAGTCGGAACTCGAAGGCAAACCCGCCGGAATCATCCTGCGCAGCATCGATTTTCGCTAGCGCCCGATTTCCGCTATGACGTCGCCATCTGCGCGGATGGAGGAGCGGCGGCATGAAGCGTGTGGCGACCTGGCTGTTGTACGGCGTCGGCGCGCTCGCCTGCGCCTATCTGGCGCTGTACGCCTATGCGATGCTGACCGCACCGAAGCTCACCCCGGGCGAGCCGATCAAGATCTTCCGCAATCCGGACGCCCCGAAATATTCTTGAAATAGGCGTTTGTCATTCCGGGGCGCGCGAAGCGCGAACCCGGAATCTATAACCCCTGACCTTGATGTGAAGCGAGACGACCACCGTGCTCCGATAGCGAAGCTGCGGCGTATGGATTCCGGGTTCGCTCACTTCGTGAGCGCCCCGGAATGACAGTGTGTTTGTTGGCGGCGCCCTTACGCCGTCTGCGCGTAAGCGCGGGTTTCGCCGCCGCCGACCGCCGGGATCGGCAGGCCGCCGTCGGCGTATTCGTTGAGCTTGTTGCGCAGCGTGCGGATCGAGATTCCCAGAATATTCGCCGCGTGGGTGCGGTTGCCGAGGCAGTGCTTCAGCGTTTCCAGGATCAGGTCGCGTTCGACGTCGGCGACGGTGCGGCCGACCAGCGCGCGGGTCACCTGCTCGGCCGCGAAGGTGGCGTGCGCCACCGCCGGCGGCGTCTTGGTCTGATCGAGCCGGTCGCCGTCCGGCGTCAGGATCGCGTCGGCGCCGATCTCGTCGCCCTGCGCCATCAGCACCGCGCGGTGGATCGTGTTCTCGAGTTCGCGAACGTTGCCCTGCCAGCGATTGGTCGTGAGCACGCGGCGCGCCTCGGCCGAGATCGGCCGAACCGGCACACCGTTGGCGTCGGCGTATTTGCGGGCGAAGTGCTGGGCGAGTTCGAGGATGTCGGCAGGGCGTTCGCGCAGCGGCGGGATCTTGAGGTTCACGACGTTGAGCCGGAACAGCAGATCCTCGCGGAAGGTGCCGGCGCGCACCGCGTCCTGCAGATTGCGGTTCGAGGTGGCGATGATGCGGATGTCGACAGGCACCGGCCGGCTGCCGCCGACGCGGTCGATCACCCGCTCCTGAATCGCGCGCAGCAGCTTCGACTGCAGCCGCACGTCCATCTCGGAGATTTCATCCAGCAGCAGCGTGCCGCCGGTCGCCTCTTCGAACTTGCCGATGCGGCGCGCGATCGCGCCGGTGAAGGCGCCCTTCTCGTGGCCGAACAATTCGGATTCCAAGAGATGCTCGGGGATGGCCGCGCAGTTGATGCTGATGAACGGCTTCTTGGCGCGGTTGGAGCGGGTGTGGACGTGGCGCGCCAGCACTTCCTTGCCGGTGCCGCTCTCGCCGGTGATCATCACCGAGGCGTCGGAGCCGGCGATCTGCTGCGCCAGCTTCACCACCTTGGCCATCGCCTCGTCGCGATACACCAGCTCGCGGGAATCGTTGGCGACCGCGGCCAGCACCGCCGCGATCAGTTCCGGATCCGGCGGCAGCGGGATGTACTCCTTGGCGCCGGCGTGGATCGCGGCGACCGCGGCGCGGGCGTCGCTGGCGATGCCGCAGGCGACGATCGGCACGTGGATGTGCTCGGCCTCCAGCCGCATCACCAGATCGCGGATGTCGATCGCGACGTCGACCAGCAGCAGGTCGGCGCCCTTGCCGCCGCGCAGCACCCGCATCGCCTGTTCGTTGTCGTCGGCGTGGGTGACCGACGCGCCGTTGTCGATCGCGATCTTGGTCGCGGTGGTGAGCTGGCCCTTCAGGGTGCCAACGATGAGAAGCCGCATGGTTTGCTCCTATGATCCCGTGTCCGCCGCGCCGCGCGCGGGCTGTCGAATTAGCTGCGTTCCGCCTTGATGATTTCGGTCATGGTGACGCCGAGCTTGTCTTCCACCAGCACCACTTCGCCACGCGCCACCAGGCGATTGTTGACGTAGATGTCGATCGCCTCGCCGACCCTGCGGTCGAGCTCCAGCACCGCGCCGGGGCCGAGCTTGAGCAGCTCGCCGACGTCCATCTTGGAGCGGCCGAGCACGGCCGAGACCTGCACCGGCACGTCGAACACCGCTTCGAGATCGGCGGCGACGCGCGAGGTTTGTTCTTCCTCGTTGTAGCCGACATCCACCAGCGGCGGCGCGTCGGCGCCGTTGAGATCGGGAAGCGGCACCTGGCCGTCATTGTCGCCCATGTTCAGTCCTCGATCCCGTTAATTGCGCGACGCCATGTAGCGTCCGACCAGTTCACCGATCTTGGCTTCGATCGCGGCGCGCTCCAGCACCACGCCGCCGTCGGCCCATTCGATCTTGCAGTCGCCGCCGGCGATCTCCGGATCGGCCAACAGCACCAGCCGCCCGGAGAAGCCGCTCTGCTTGGCGAGCAGCTCGATGCGTTCGCGCGCGGCCTCGTAAAGAGAGTCGCTGATCCGCACCACCAGATGCGGCGTCGACACCAATTGATGGAAGCATTCGCCGACCAGCGCGGTGATTTCCGCCAGCGGCTCGGCAGCGACCAGTTCGGCGCACAGCTTGCGCGCCACCGCCAGCGCGACCTCGACCGCCTCGGTCTCCATCCGCGTCTCGACCGTGCCGATGCAGGCGGCGATGCTCTGGATCGACTGGGCGATCTGCTCCAACGCCTCGGCGCTGCGCCGCTCGGCCTCGGCCTGGATCTCGCGCTGCGCCTGGGCGAAGCCGGTCTGATAGCCGCGCTGTTCGGCGGCGGCGACCGCCTGCGCCAGTTCGGCGGCGGCCGCGGCCTTTTCGCGGGCCTTGTCGGGGGCCCCGAAATCGTTGTCGAACAGGAATTTCTGCGCGGGAGCGGCCATCAATACACCAGTTCGTCGTCGGCGCGGTTCTTGGTGAGCACGATCTCGCCCTTGGCGGCGAGATCCTTGGCGAGATTGACGAGCAGCGCCTGCGCCTCGTCGACGTCGCGCAGCCGGACTGGGCCGAGCGCGGCCATGTCGTCGAGCAGCATCTTGCCGGCGCGCGACGACATGTTGCCGAGGAAGAAGCCGCGGACGTCCTCGTTGGCGCTCTTCAGTGCGATCGCCAGCTTGTCGCGGTCGATGTTGCGCATCAGCGTCTGCGCCGAGCCGGCGTCGAGCTTGACCAGATCGTCGAAGGTGAACATCAGCGCCTTGATGCGCTCGGCCGCCTCGCGGTTGTCTTCTTCCAGCGAGGTGATGAACCGGGTCTCGGTCTGGCGGTCGAAATTGTTGAAGATTTCCGCCATCACCTCGTGGGCGTCGCGGCGGCGGGTCTGCGACAGATTGGACATGAATTCCGAGCGCAGCGTCCGCTCCAGGCTCTCGACCACTTCCTTCTGCACCGATTCCATCCGCAGCATGCGGTTGATGACGTCGAGCGCCATGTCCTCGGGCAGGATCGCCAGCACCTTGGCGGCGTGTTCCGGCTTGAGCTTCGACAGCACCACCGCGGTGGTCTGCGGATATTCGTTCTTCAGATAGTTGGCGAGAACCTCTTCCTGAACGTTGGAGAGCTTCTCCCACATGTTGCGGCCGGCCGGGCCGCGGATTTCTTCCATGATGCCGGTGACGCGATCGGCCGGCAGGTAGCGCTGCAGCAGCCGCTCGGTGGCGTCGTAATTGCCCATCAGCGCGCCGGACGCCGACATCCGCGACACGAATTCGAGCAGCAGGTCCTCGACGGTCTCCGGCTCGATGGTGCCGAGCGTCGACATCACCGAGGACAATTCACGCACTTCGTCGTCGTCGAGCAGGCTCCAGATCTTGCCGCCATATTGCTCGCCGAGCGCCAGCATCAGGATCGCGGCGCGCTTCGGGCCGGGCAGCGGCTTCGACGCGGGACGGCCGCTCTGACGCTGCGCCAGCGTCGCGACGACGCTGGCGATGTCTTCGGCACCCGAGGTGGTGGCGGGAGTTTCGGCCATGACGGATTACGCCGGCTCGGCCAGCCATTGACGGACAATGGCAGCGGTTTCATTGGGGTTGCGCTCGGCGAGCTCGCCGACGCGATGCACCGACTGGGCGTGGACCTGGCCCTGCACCTGGGCGATGTCGATCATGCTGGTGCCGGTCGGCTGCCCGTCGGCGCCGATCTGCGGCACGCTGCCGTCGGCCAGCGCCGGCAGGCCGGGCGCTTCGGACGACGGGTCGGAGGCGAGCACGCGCTTCACCAGCGGGCGGATCACCATGAACACCACCACCAGGCCGAGCACGAACATCACGCCGAGCTGAATCATGTTCATGATGTCGTCCTTGGTGAATTGAAACATCCCGAGCAGGCCGGCCGGCTCCGGCAGCTTCTCGACCTGCGGCGCTTCGGCGAATTTCAGATTGACGACTTCGATCTGGTCGCCGCGCTTCTGGTCGAAGCCGATCGCCGAGCGCACCAGCGCGGCGATCCGGTCGAGCTGCTCCTTCGGCCGCTCGGCATAGACCAGTTCGCCCTTCTCGTTCTTGGTGTAGGTGCCGTCGACCAGCACCGCGACCGACAGCCGGTTGACCCGGCCGGCCTCGGTCACCTCGGTCTTGGTGACGCGGGAGATCTCGTAATTGTTGGTCTCTTCCGACTTCTTGCTCTGGTCGCGGGCGCCGGCGCCGCCCGGCGCCTGATTGCCCGGCAGCTCGTTGTTGACCGTCACCTGGCCGTCGGCCGCCGAGGTCTGCGACTGCTCCTCGCGGGTCTGGCTGGAGCGCAGCACCCGGCCTTCGGGGTCGAACTTGTCGGAGGTCTGGGTGATCTTGTTGTAGTCGAAATCGGCGGTGACCTGGACGCGGGCGCGGCCCGAGCCGACCACCGACGACACGATCGCCTCGATCTCGCCCCGCATCCGCTTTTCGAAGGCGGTGCGGCGTTCGTCGCCGGCGGTGCCGTCCGCCGAGCTGGCGGTGGCCGAGCCGTCGGCGAGCAACTGGCCGCCTTCATCGACGATCGACACCCGCTGCGGCTTCAGCCCGTTGACCGCCGAGGCGACCAGATGGCGGATGGCGCGGACCTGCTGCGGCTCCAGCGCGCCGCGCACCCGCAGCACGATCGAGGCCGACGGCTCCGGCGTCTCCCGCGAGAACAGCGGCCGCTCCGGCAGCACCAGATGCACCCGCGCCGCCTGGACGCGGTCGATCGCCCGGATGGTGCGCGACAGTTCGCCTTCCAGCGCGCGCAGATGGTTGATGTTCTGGACGAAGCTGGTGGTGCCGAGCGCGTCGGACTTGTCGAAGATCTCGTAGCCGACGCCGCCGCCCTTGGGCAGGCCGCCTTCGGCGAGCTTCATCCGCAGCCGGGTGACCTTGTCCTTCGGCACCATCAGAATCGCGCCGTCGTTGCGCATTTCGAACGGAATCGCCTGGCGCTCCAGCTCCTTGATGATGCTGGAGGAGTCCTCGACGCTGAGGTCGGTATAGAGGGTCGTCATCTGCGGCTGCGACACCCGCATGATGACGAAGGCGAAGAATCCGAGCAGCGCAACCGTGACGGCGATCATGGCCATCACCCGGGCTGCGCCCAAGCCTTTCAGGAAACCCAGCAAACTCTGCAAGACCAGCCCCTCGGATTCGGCACGACAAGCCGACTAGGCAAACTTTGCCTATGGGATGGTTTCCATAAGGTTAACGAATCTTAACCGGACGCGAATTGCTGCAGATACGTTGAAAGCCGGCTTCCCGAGACGGGGCCGGCTTTCATGAATTCGTTAAGATGTTGGTAAGGAAGCTTACTGGCGATATTGCTGGATTCGGGTGGTCCGCAAGCCGGCCAGGCCGTGCTGGTCGATCGAGAACTGCCAGGACAGGAACTCGTCCACGGTCAGGGTGTAACGGCTGCAGGCCTCTTCCAGAGAGAGCAGGCCACCTCGGACCGCCGCGACGACCTCGGCCTTGCGGCGGATCACCCAGCGCTTGGTCCCCGGGGCGGGCAGGTCCGCAATCGTTAACGGACTTCCATCGGGCCCTATGACGTATTTAACCCGCGGGCGGTGCGGTTCTGTCATGGCGTACTCACAACTCTCAAGCACTCAACATACTGTGTGACGTAACCTAGGCCGCCCGGCTTAAAATTTGACTAAGCCAAGCGCCGCAATGTGATGCGTGAAATTAGTAAAGTCGTAAGATTGGTAACCGAGATCCTGCGATGCCGCCCGGCGAGCGAGATACGACGGCAAATGCGGCCGGTTTCAGCGCCACACACACACGTCCGACGCGCGACGTTGCTTTCCTCGAACCACGCTGGTGAAGCGAATTGATCGCGCGTGATCGCGCCGCCTCCAGGGCGGTTCATCGTTTTGATTGAAGCGACACGGCCTTGCGAGATGCACTGAATCCTCATCCTGAGGAGCCCGGCGAAGCCGGGCGTCTCGAAGGATGGGGCGACGCATTCGGCTGCGGCGCATGGTTCGAGACGGCGCTGCGCGCCGCCTCACCATGACGTGTTACTTGTGGCGCGCGTCCCGGCGCGCCTATTCCGATTTCAGCAGAATCAGAACCGCTCTAAGGATCGATCAACACGCCCGGATTGAGCATCGCCATCGGATCGAGCTCGCGTTTGGCGGCGCGGAGCGCGGCGGCGAACAGCTCCGGACGCTGGCGGTCGTACCACTTGCGGTGATCGCGGCCGACCGCGTGGTGATGCGTGATGGTGCCGCCGGCCTCGATCAGCGCGTCGCTCGCGGCGTCCTTGATCGCCTGCCATTGTTCGAGCAGCGCGCCGTGGCGGCCGAGCGCATGAAACGAGAAATACGGTGCCGGCCCGTCGGGATAGACATGGGTGAAGCGGCAGGTGACTTCGCCCTTGATACCAGTGGCATCCAGGATCGCACGCTCGGTCGCGGCCTTGACGCGGTCGTGAAAGCTCTCGAAGCGGTCCCAGGTGATCGCGGTTTCGAACGTGTCGTTGATTAGCGCCGCGGGCGTCAGGAATTCGCGCGCATAGGGCATCCGGATGAAGGCGTTGCGCCACAGGCCGGCGGCGCCTTCGAGATGCGCGGCGGCGGCATCGGCCTTCTCCGGCGCGCCGCCGTGATCGGCGCAGCATTCCAGCGCCCGCGCCATCCACGCGTCGACCGCATGATCGCCGGACTCGAACGCCAGCACCATGATGGCGACGCTGCCGTCGGCGGCGCCGGTGTTGAACGCCTCGGCGGAATCGAGGATGCGGCAGTTCGACGGATACAGACCCGCCTGCGCGACCGCGCGGACCGCGCGCGCCGCCGCGAAGAAATCGGCGAACCGCACCGACGCGCCGGCGCGAAACGTCGGCCGCGCCGGCAACCGCATCCAGGCCTGCGAGATCACGCCGAGAATGCCTTCGGAGCCGATGAACATTCGGTCCGGGCTCGGCCCGGCGCCGGAGCCCGGCAGCCGCCGCGTCTCCAGCACGCCGCGCGGCGTCACCACGCGCAGGCTTTCGACGAAGTCGTCGATATGGGTGGTGAGGCTGGCGAAGTGGCCGCCGGAGCGCGTCGCGATCCAGCCGCCGAGCGTCGAATATTCGAAGCTCTGCGGGAAATGCCGCAGCGTCATGCCGTGCGGCTTGAGCTGCGCCTCAAGCGCCGGACCGTAAGCGCCGGCTTCGATCAGCGCCGCGCGCGAGGCAGTGTCGACCTCGACCACCTTGCCGAGATAGCGCAGGTCGAGCGAGATCGCGGCCTTGTAGCGTGTGCCGTCGGCGCGGCACTCGACGCCGCCGCACACCGAGGAGCCGCCGCCGAACGGCGTCAGCGCCGCGCCGGCGCCGCCGGCCCAATCCATCACCGCGGCGATCTCGGCTTCATTGCGCGGATAAGCGACGATGTCCGGCGCCGCGTCGTAATCGCCGAGCATGCCGCGGACGTAGTCGGGATAGGATTTGCCGTAGGCGTGGGCGGCGCGATTGTAGACGTCGATCGAACAGATCTCGGCGAGCGCGCGCGGCGGCACGATCCGCGGCTCGTGCAGCCGCAATTCGTCGAGCTTGGGCACCGCGATCGTGTCGAACGACTCGCGGCCGAATTTCTGCCGGTAGCGGCCGAGCACGAAGGCCTGCTCGGCCTCGGTCATGCCCTCGCCTTCCCGTCCCCAGCCGTAATGCTTCAGCCGCGCGCTGCCCATCGTGACCTCCCGTTGGTTCGGCGACGATTCACGGCGCGCCGATGTCGCGGTCAGTCTGATGCGGGACGGCGGCGCTCGCAAGCGCCGCGTGTGCTGCAGCGCAGCTTGCTACGCGTCGCGCACCGGTACCACGAGAATGTCCTGGCGCAGCCGCCGCAATACCTCTTCGGTGACGCTGCCGAGCAGCAGCCGGATGGCACCCTGCCGGCCATGGGTGCCGATCACCACGAGATCGGGACGCAGTTCGCCGGCGACATCGACGATCACCGCCGGCGCGATGCCCTCCTTGACGATCGTGGAATAATCGAGATCGCCGAGATCGATCGGATCGAGGAAGCGCACCAGCTCCCGCACCGCCTCGACCCGTATCTCGACCAGATAGTCGTCGACGTTCGACTTGCGCACGCCGGCGTAGCTCAGCATGCCGGCCGCGGCGGCGTCGTAGACGTGCAGGATCGAGACCCGGCTGCGCGGCAGCAGGCCGAGCTGGCGCGCGACGCTCAGCGCCTGCACCGAGACGTCCGACAGCTCGACCGGGGCGAGCCCCGTCGCGTAGCGCAGCGCCGGGTCGATGTTCGCCATCAGCACCGGGATCGGACTGTTGCGGATCACGCGTTCGGCGGTGGTGCCGACGAAGATGTCCTTGAGAAACGCCCGGCGATGGCTGCCGATCACGCACAGATCGGCGCCCTGCTGCCGCGCGGCCTGCAGGATGCCGTCGAACGGCGTGCCGCACACCACCAGCGGAACGCAGCGCAGCCCGGCCAGGTGGGCGTGTTCGCGGATCGCGTCCGCCAGCGCGGTTTCGGCGATCTCGCATTCCGCCGCGACGATGTGCTCGGGCTGGTCGTCGTCGACGACGTGAACCAGCACCAGCCGCGCGCCGGCGTCCCTGGCGATCAGGGCGGCGCGACGCACCGCGCGATCGGACCGCGCCGAGAAATCCGTGGCGACGGCCACAACTCCGAGACCGGGATGCATCGTCTCGCGTGTGCTCTGATCCATGGCAACTCTCCTTGTTGAATGAACGCGCTTGTTGCGGTTGCTACGGTTCGAGGCTGCGCAGCGCGCCGATCCGGCGCATCAGCAGCTTCTCCAGCTCGAGCACGACCATCATCACGACGCCGGCGCCGATGATCACCAGACCCTCGGCCGGCGACAGCGGCGTGGTCTCGAACAGCCTGTGCATGAACGGCGCGTAGGTGAAGGCGAGCTGCGCCGCGATCACCACGATCAGCGCCGCCAGCACCGCCGGCGTGCCGAGCGCGCCACGGAAGAAGAACGAGCTGGTGTGCAGATAGCGGACGTTGAACAGATAGAAGATCTCGAACACCACCAGCGCATTGACGACCATCGTCCGCGCCGTTTCGACCGGCAGCCCCCGGCCGAGCGCGTAGAAGAAGATCCCGAGCGAGCCGACGGTGAACAGCAACGATACGAAGACGATGCGCCAGACCAGGAACGGCGACAGCAGCGGCGCATGCGCCGGGCGCGGCGGCCGTTTCATCACCCCCGGCTCCGGCGGCTCGAACGCCAGCACGAGGCCGAGCGTGACGGTGAGGATCAAATTGATCCACAGAATCTGCACCGGCGTCATCGGCAGCGTGAAGCCGAACAGGATGGCGAGGATGACGACGAACACCTCGCCGCCATTGGTCGGGATCGTCCAGGCGATCACCTTGCGGATGTTGTCGTAGACGGTGCGGCCTTCCTGCACCGCCGCGACGATCGAAACGAAATTGTCGTCGAGCAGCACGATCTCGGAGGCTTCCTTGGCGGTCTCGGTGCCCTTGTGGCCCATCGCGATGCCGACATCGGCCTGCTTCAGGGCCGGCGCGTCGTTGACGCCGTCGCCGGTCATCGCCACCACGGCGCCGGTCGACTGCAGCGCGCGGACGATGCGCAGCTTGTGCTCGGGATTGGTGCGCGCGAACACGTCGGTGTGGGTGGCGAGGCCGATGAAGGCCGCCTCCGGCGTGCGGTCGAGATCGGCGCCGCTGACGACGTCGGGGCTGTCGGTCAGCTTCAGCTGCCGCGCGATCGCATCGGCGGTGGCGGCGTGGTCGCCGGTGATCATCTTGACCACGATGCCGGCCGAGCGGCATTCGGCGATCGCCTGGATCACCTCGTCGCGCGGCGGATCGATGAAGCCGACCAGCCCCATGAAGGCGAAGCCCTCGTCGAGATCGGCGAAGCCGAGCTGATCGCTGGACCGCGCCGGCGATTTCACCGCGAAGCCGAGCACCCGCTCGCCCTCGGCCGCCGCGCGCCCGATCTGATCGGTCCAGAACGCGGCGTCGAGCGGCCGCAGGCCGCCGCGGCCGGTCTGGCTCTGGCACATCGCCAGCAGCCGCTCGGGCGCGCCCTTGACGAAGATCACCTGACCGCCCGCCGCCGCGGCATGGCGGGTCGCCATGAAGCGATGCTGGGCGTCGAACGGGATTTCGTCGGAGCGCTTCCAGTCGGTGCGCTCGCGTGCGGGATCGAGCCCGGCCTTGATCGCGAGCGCGACCAGCGCGCCCTCCATCGGATCGCCGTCGACGACGTAGTTGTCGCCGGTCTGGCGCAACTGGGCGTCGTTGCACAACAGGCCGGCGCGGACGAGCTGGAGCGAAGCGGTGATCGCCGCGGCATCCTCGTGGCCTGCGCTGGTCAGCTTGCCCACCGGCACGTAGCCGGCGCCGCCGACCATCACGGTGTGGTCGGCGGTGACGACGCGCCGCGCGGTCATCTCGTTGCGGGTCAGCGTGCCGGTCTTGTCGGAACAGATCACCGAGGTGGCGCCGAGCGTCTCGACCGCCGGCAGGCTGCGAATGATGGCGTTGCGCTTGGCCATCCGCTGCACGCCGATCGCCAGGGTGATGGTGATCACCGCCGGCAGGCCTTCCGGCACGACGCCGACCGCCATCGCAACCACCACGATCAGCGCATCCGGCCAGTCATAGCCGCGCACCAGCGTGGCGAATGCGAAGATCGCGGCGGCCGCCGTGATCGCCACCCAGGTGAAGCGCTGGCCGAACTGGTTGATCTGCCCGAGCAGCGGCGTGGTGAGTTGCTCGACGCCCTGGATCAGCGTCGAGATGCGGCCGATCTCGGTGCGCTCGCCGGTCGCGACCACGACGCCGAAGCCCTGCCCGGCCGACACCAGCGTGCCGGAAAACGCCATGCACAGCCGGTCGCCGAGCGGCGCGTTCGGCGCCGCGGGCTGGTCGTGCTTCTCCGAGGCGACGGACTCGCCGGTCAGCATCGCCTCGTCGATCAACAGGCCACGGGCGCGGGTGAGGCGCAGATCGGCGGGCACGCGATCGCCGGCCTCGATCATCACCACGTCGCCGGGCACGAGGTCCTCGGCCGGAACGACGATGCGGTGACCGTCGCGCCAGGCGTGGGCGCGCGGCGAGATCATCTTCTTGATCGCGGCGAGCGCCTTCTCGGCCTTGTCCTCCTGAATGAAGCCGACGATCGCATTGATCGTCACCACCGCGACGATCACCGCGGCGTCGATGCGATGGCCGAGGATCGCGGCCGCGACCGCCGCCGCCAGCAGGAAGTAGATCAGCGTGTTGTGAAACTGCGCGAGAAACCGCAGCAGTGGGTGCCGGCGGGCGGCTTCCGGCAGCGCGTTCGGCCCGTAGGTCGAAAGCCGCCGCGCTGCCTCGGCGCTGCTCAGGCCGCCGCGTTCGGTCGAGAGAAGTGCCAGAACCCGGTCGGCATCGACGGCATGCCACATCTCCTCCGACGCTTCGTCGTTCGGGCCCTTGATCGCGGCGTCCATCGGCATGGTCATGCGGTGTCTCGACAGTTGGAATTGTGGAAAGCGCGCTGCGGAGGCTCGATGGGCGTCAGAAACGACGGCCTCGACGCCGCCCAATCCCGAGGGATCGACGGTGCAGCGCGACAGATGGAGGACGAAGCCGGACTCCCGGCGCTTGCGCGCGGCGACTCGCGACAAAGCGAGCCCCGCCACCGTCACCAGACGGCGGTTCGATCGGATCGATCAGCGGCAGCGGATGAGGAGGTCGGCGACGCTTACGCCGCGATCGGCGGACGTAGCAGCGGGCGCTCGCTGCGATCGAGCATCATTTCGGCCAGCGGCAGGCGCAGCCGGGTCGACTGATCGCAGACCGCGCCGCGCAGCGACGCGGCGTCGAGAACAGTGGCGCTAGCTTCCGGCGTACAGATCTCGGGCTCGTCGCTGACGTTCGGCGCAGGAACCGGAGGTAGGGTCTTGACGAATGCAAGCTGATCGCGCGGCGCGTCGTGCGCCGATGCGACCGAGGCGGTGCCGAGCACGATCACGGCCAGCGCGCACAGACAGATCGCCGCCTTGAGCCAGAGCTGCAATGCGGTCGTCCGTGCCGTGTCGCTGTTCCGATCGCGCCGCATCGTCTCCAGACGCTCTGTCATCATCAACACGTCAGGCTAGGCCGCATCCTACCAGCCCAACATTGAGCCGGATCAAGCCACCACTGCGGCCGCTGGTCGCGGCGTTGTGCGACAGCGCGTAGTGAGACGGCGCGCGGCGCGGCGAGCAGCAAAGCATCTCGACGTTGCACGACCACCACGTTCGTCATTCCGGGGCGCGCGAAGCGCGAACCCGGAATCCATACTCCCTGGACTCGCGGCAAACGCACGGCCGTGGAGGGTCGGACTACAACAACTCGACGCGGTGGTTATGGATTCCGGGTTCGCGAGCTGCGCTCGCGCCCCGGAATGACGAACGAGAGGGATGACTCGCCGGCAGAAGATGAGTTGCTGGCTCTCGCCGATCAACGCGCGGGCTTGTGTCCCGCGACGCCTTCGAGCAGCGCCAGCAGGCCGCGCAGGATCTGCAACGGCGGCGGTGGGCAGCCGGGGATGTGGACGTCGACCGGGATCACCGCGGAGACGCCGCCGGCGATCGCGTAGCTGCCGGCGAAGCAGCCGCCATCCCTGGCGCAATCGCCGACCGCAACCACCCATTTCGGCCCGGGCACCGCGTCGTAGGTGAGCCGCAGCGCCTCGCGCATGTTGTGGGTCACCGGCCCGGTGACCATCAGCACGTCGGCATGGCGCGGCGAGGCGACGAAACGCAGGCCGAACCGTTCGACGTCGTAATACGCGTTGTTCAGCGCGTGGATTTCCAGCTCGCAGCCGTTGCAGGAGCCGGCATCGACCTCGCGGATCGCGAGGCTGCGGCCGAGCTTGCGCCGCGCCGTCGCCTCGACCAGCGCGGCGAGTTCGGCCGTGGCGGCGTCGTCGGGGGCCGGCGCGGCTTCCGTCAGCGGCTTGGCGAACAGGCTTTCGAACAGCAGCTTGCGCATCGCTACAGATCCACGCCCGAATAGGAGCAGTTGAACGACTTGTTGCACAGCGGGAAGTCGGCGATGATGTTGCCCTCGATCACCGCCTCCAGCAGCGGCCATTGGAACCACGACGGATCGCGCAGATGGCAGCGCTCGACGACGCCGCCCTGCAGCCGCAGCCAGACCAGAATGTCGCCGCGGAAGCCTTCGACCAGCGCCAGGCCTTCGCAGACCTCCGCCGGCAGCGTCGGCGCGATGAAAATGTCGCCGCGCGGCAGCCGGTCGAGAATCTGATCGACCAGCGACAGGCTCTGCTCGACCTCGCGAATCCGAATCCAGATGCGGGCGTCGACGTCGCCCTCGGTCAGCACCGGGATATCGAAACGCAGCTCGTCGTAGGGCGCGTAGGCCAGCGTGCGCCGCGCATCGAAGCCGCGACCGGAGGCACGGCCGACGAAGCCGCCGGCGGCGTATTGCTCGGCCAGCGCCGGCTTCAGGGTGCCGGTGGCGACGGTGCGGTCCTGCAGCGACGCCGTGCTGTCGTACAGCTCGATCAGCTCGGGCAACTTGCTCCGCACCACGGCCAGCGCCTTGCGGATCGCGGCCGTGCCCGCGTCGTCGAGATCGCGCGCGACGCCGCCCGGCGTCACCACGTCGCGCATCAGGCGATGACCGAATGCGGCATCAGCGGCGCGCAGCACGCTCTCGCGTAGCACACCGAACTGCGCGAGCATGATCGCGAACGCCGCGTCGTTGCAGATCGCGCCGATGTCGCCGAGGTGATTGGCGAGGCGCTCGAGTTCGGCGCACAGCGCCCGCAGCCACACCGCGCGTGCCGGCACCGCGATCTCCGCGGCGGTCTCGACCGCGCGCGCAAACGCCAGCGCATAGGCCACCGTCGAATCGCCGGAGACGCGGCCAGCAAGTTGCGCGGCGCGGGCGAGATCGGCGCCGGCGATCAGTCCGTCGATGCCCTTGTGGACGTAGCCGAGCCGCTGCTCCAGCCGCACCACGGTCTCGCCGCTCACCGTGAAGCGGAAATGGCCGGGCTCGATGATGCCGGCATGCACCGGGCCGACCGCGACCTGATGCGTGCCGTCGCCCTCGACCGGCAGAAAGCGATAGGCCGGCGACGGTGACGAGGCGTCCGTCTTTGCGCCCAGCGGCGTATGCACGCCCCATTGGCCGTGATCGAGCCACGGCCGATCGTCGATCGCGCCGTCGGGCTTCAGCCCGAACAGATCGGTGATGGTGCGCTCCAGCCGCAGCGCCGGCAGATGCTTCGCCGCCACTGAGGGAAACGAGCCATGCGGGCAATCCAGACTGACGATCCCGACCTCGCCGCTGCGCGGATCGAACAGCGCCATGTGCACGCTCGCAGGCTCGCCCCACAGCGACAGCAATTGCCACTGCCGCTCGCTCAGCATCCGCGCCGCGAAACTCCACACCGCGCTGTCGACCACCGTGCGGGGCCACGGCCGATGCCGCGCCACCTGCAGGCCTTCGAGGTTGAGATCGATCAGCGACGGCATCGGCGCGAATACTCCCTAGCCCAGCAGCTTGGCGACGTGCTGGAACCACGCCACCACCGGCGCCGGCAGATAGACGCCGGCGATCAGCACCAGCGCCAGATGCGCGAACATCGGCACGTAGGACGCCTGCACCGGCGCGCGGCTGCCGCGCGGCCGGCCGAAGGCGATCCCGGTCAGCCGCAGCGTCAACGCGCCGAACGCCACCAGAATGCCGAACACCAGCAGCAGCGCCAGCCACGGCGAGCGCGCGAAGGTCGACGACACCAGCAGGAATTCGCTCATGAAGATGCCGAGCGGCGGCAGCCCGGCGATCGCCACCACGCCGACGACGAGGCCCCAGCCGAGCACCGGATGGGTCTCGGTGATGCCGCGGATCTTCGCCAGCGACTGCGTGCCCTTGACCTGGGTGATGTGGCCGACCGCGTAGAAGATCGCCGATTTGGTCAGGCTGTGCATCACCATGTGCAAGAGCCCGGCGAAATTCGCCAGCGGCCCGCCCATGCCGAACGCGAACACGATGATGCCCATGTGCTCGATCGACGAATAGGCGAACAGCCGTTTGATGTCGCGGCGGCGATACAGCATGAAGGCGGCGAACAGCAGCGACGCCAGCCCCATCACGATCATCAGCACGCCGGGCGGCATCGCATCGCCGTTGGCGGCGAGCAGCATCTTGAAGCGCAGCAGCGCATACAGCGCGACGTTGAGCAGCAGGCCGGACAGCACCGCCGAGATCGGCGTCGGGCCTTCGGCGTGGGCGTCCGGCAGCCAGGCGTGCAACGGCGCGAGGCCGACCTTGGTGCCGTAGCCGAGGAACAGGAACACGAAGGCGACGTTGAGCAGCGGCGCGTCGAAGCCGGCGGCGCGCGCCACCAGCACGGTCCAGATCATGCCCTCCTGGCCCTCGCCGATCACCGGCCGCGCCGCCATGTAGACCAGGATGGTGCCGAACAGCGCCAGCGCGATGCCGACGCTGCCGAGGATGAAGTATTTCCACGCGGCTTCCAGCGCCGCCGGCGTGCGATAGATGCCGACCATCAGCACCGTGGTCAGCGTCGCCAGTTCCACCGCCACCCACATCAGCCCGATATTGTTCGACATGAACGCGAGATTCATGCCGAACATCATGATCTGATACATCGCGTGGTAGAACCGCAGATAGGTCGGCGTCAGCTTGCCGGTCTCGAGCTCGTGGGCGATGTAGCTGGCGCTGAACAGGCTGGTGGTGAAGCCGACGAAGGTGTTGAGCACGATGAAGACGATGTTGAGATCGTCGACCAGGATGTAGGGCCCCGGCGCCGGGCGCGGCAGCACCAGCAGCGAGGCCGCGCACAGGAAACTGCCGAGGCTCGCCAGCACGTTGAGCTGTGCGGTGAGTTTGTAGCCCGGCAGCAGCGCCAGCACGACCGCGGCGCAGACCGGGATCAGCAGCACCCCCACCACCGGATCGATGCCGGACAGCGTCATGTCCGCTCTCCGCGCGAGACGTCGAGCTGCGACACGTCGACCGAGTCGAACCGCTCGCGGATCCGGAACAGCACGATGCCGATGACGATGAAGGCGATCAGCACCGAGAACGCGACGCTGATCTCGACCACCAGCGGCATGCCCTTGGCGCCGGTGGCGGCGAGGATCAGGCCGTTCTCCAGCGACATGAAGCCGACCACCTGGCTGACGGCGTTGCGCCGCGTCACCATGAACAGCAGGCCGAGCAGCACGACGGACAGCGCAAACGCAAGGTCCTCGCGCGCCAGCGCGTCGGCGTCGGCGGTGACGCGCAGCATCAGGGCCAGCGACAGCGCCACCAGCCCCATGCCGGCCAGCATGGTCGGGCCGATCCCGACCACGGTCTCGATGTCGCGGTGGATGCCGAGCTTGTAGACGATCCGGCGCAGCGCCACCGGAATGATGATCGCCTTGAACAGCAGCGCGATCGCCGCGGTGACGTAGAGATGCGGCGCATCCTGGATCAGCGCCTGCCACGCCACCGACAGCGACAGCATCACCGCGTGCAGCGCGAACACGTTGAGCAGCGAGGTCAGCCGGTCCTGATACAGCATCATGAACGACACCAGCACCAGGCCGCCGGCCAGCGAATGCGAGATGTCGAAGGCGAGCCCGTGCATCGTCACAGCCCCTTCGACACAAAGAGGAGAAGCGTGCCGAGCAGACCCAGCATCAGCGCGGCGCCGAGGAACTGCGGCACGCGGAACACCCGCATCTTGGCGGTGGCGGTCTCGAACATCGCCAGCAGGAAGCCCGCGATGGTGATCTTGAACAGATACAGCGCCGCGCCGGCCAGATAGGCGACGGGCCCGGCGCCGAACACGCCGATGCCCCAGGGATAGAACAGGCAGACGATCAGCGAAACGTACAGCAGCAGCTTGAGCTGCGCGCCGTATTCGATCAGCGCCAGATGCCGGCCGGAATATTCCAGGATCATCGCCTCGTGCACCATGGTGAGTTCGAGATGGGTCGAGGGATTGTCGACCGGGATGCGGGCGTTCTCGGCCAGCGCCACGATCACCAGCGCGATCATCGCCAGCCCGAGCGAGACGCGCAGCCCGACCGCGGTCGAGGCGATGTAATTGGCGACCGTCGACAGATGCGTCGAGCCGGCCACCAGCGCGACGCAGAACACGATCATCAGCATCGCCGGCTCGGCCAGCGCCGCGATCATCACCTCGCGCGACGAGCCGATGCCGCCGAACGAGGTGCCGATATCCATGCCGGCGAGCGCGAGGAAGAACCGCGCGGTGCCGAGCAGCGCGACGATCACGATCAGATCCGCGGTCCAGTTGAACAGCAGGCCGGTGGCGAAGGTCGGCACCAAGGCGGCGGCGACCCAGATCGCCGCGAAGGTGACGTAGGGCACGGCGCGGAACAGCCAGGAGGCGTTGTCGGCGAGCACCACTTCCTTGCGCAGCAGCCGGATCAGATCGCGATAGGGCTGCAGCAGCGACGGGCCGCGGCGACGCTGCAGCCGCGCCTTGACCTTGCGGATGAAGCCGGTGAGCAGGGGAGCCAGCAGGAACACCAGCAGCATCTGCACGCCCTGCACGGCGATGTCGGCGATCACGTCCATATCGCGAGCACCAGCAGCAGCGTGACGAGGGTGACGAAGACCAGGCTGAGATAGCCGCGGATGGTGAGCAGCTGCATCCGGTTGAGCCGCACCGAGGCGGCCATGATGCCGCCGGCGAGCGGCGCGTAGATCCGCTCCCAGATCTGGTCGTGCAGTTCGATCCGCAGCCGCGCCGGCGCGATGTCGCCGGGCGGCGGCATGGTGACGTGATCGCGGGCACGGAACATCAGCGTGCCGAACACGCGGCGGATCGGCTGCGCGAAGCCGGCCGCCGAATATTGCGCCAGCGGCACCGGGTCGGTGAAGCCGCAGCCCCAGGCCGGGCCGCGGCGCACCGCGCCGGACGAGACCAGCCGGATCGCGCCAAACGACAGCGACGCCGACACCGCGATGAACACCGCGACCAAGAGGCCGTTGTACGAGCTGTGGCTCTGCGCGATCGGCACGATCGACAGCCACGCCATCCCGCTCTGCGGCGCCAGCCGGCTGCCGAGAATCTCGGTCGCGATCGGCGCCAGCGCGTCCATCACCAGGCCGGGCAGCACGCCGGCGAGCAGGCACAAAGCGGCGAGGATCGCCATCGCGGCCAGCGAGAACCGGTCGACTTCCTTGGCGGCGAGCGTCGCCGCGCCGCGCGGCCGGCCGAGGAAGGTGACGCCATAGGCCTTGACGAAACACGCTGCCGCCAGCGCCGCGGCCAGCGCCATCAGCCCGCCGACCGCCGGCACCAGAATCTTGAGGCCCCATTGCGGCAGCTGCGGGCTCTGCAGCACCGCCTGGAAGATCAGCCATTCCGAGACGAAGCCGTTGAACGGCGGCAGCGCCGAGATCGCCACGCTGCCGATCAGGAACACCACGCTGGTGAAAGGCATGCGGTGGATCAGCCCGCCGAGCCGATCCATGTCGCGCTCGCCGGTGACGCTCAGCACCGCGCCGGCGCCGAAGAACAATAGGCTCTTGAACAGCGAATGGTTGAGCACGTGAAACAGCGCCGCGGTGAACGCCAGCGCCGCCGGAATCGGCTGGTGATTGGTCTGGAACGCCAGCGCGAGGCCGAGACTGACGAAGATGATGCCGACATTCTCGATCGTCGAATAGGCCAGCAGCCGCTTCAGGTCCTTCTCCATCAGCGCATAGAGAATGCCGAGCGCCGCGGTGACGCCGCCAAGCGCCAGCACGATGCCCGAGGTCGACCAGTCCGGCGTGCCGAGCAGGTCGAACACCACGCGGATGAATCCGTAGATTGCCACCTTGGTCATCACGCCGCTCATCAGCGCCGAGACGTGGCTCGGCGCCGCCGGATGCGCCAGCGGCAGCCAGACATGCAGCGGAACGAGGCCGGCCTTGGAGCCGGCGCCGAGCAGCAGCAGGATCAGCACCAGCGTCGCCACATAGGGCGTGTGCTGCGCGGCGCGGATCGCGGCGAAATCGTAATTGCCGGCAGAACCCGCGAGCAGGCCGAAGGCGAGCAACAGCATCAGCGTGCCGAAGCTCGCCATCACCAGATAGACATAACCGGCGCGGCGATTGGATGCGTCGCGGTGATGCGCCATCACCAGCGCCCACGACGCCAGCGACATGAACTCCCAGCTCAGCAGATAGGAGAACGCATCGGCGGCGAGCACGACCAGATTCATCCCGGCCAGAAACGCCGGATAGAACGGCAGCACGCGATGCGGCGCGTGTTCGTGGCGGCCGTAACCCAGCGCATACAGGCTCGCCAGCGTGCCGCCGAGATTGATCACGACGAGGAAGAACGCCGCCAGCGCATCGAGCCGCAGATGTGCGCCGAGCCAGGGCAGCCCGATCGGCAGCACGCGCTCGGCAGCGGCGTCCGCATGCAGCAGCAGCCAGGTCAGCGCACTGGCGGTGGCGACCGCGCAGACGATCAGCGTCGCGCCGTAAATGATCGCAGTGGCGAGGCGGGGCGTTCGGCTCAGCGGCGCGGCGACGACCGCGACCGCCAGCAGTGCGGCCACACACCCAAGCTGCACCGCGAGTTCGGTCATCGGCCGCGCACCCGTGCGGCGCGCGCGAGGGGACGCGCGCGAGGAGCCAGCCTGCGATCCGGCGCCGGAGACATCATTCGCGATCGTGCCCCATCCGCATCGGGTTCGACCTCAGTTCCACCAGTTGCTCCGCCCGCCACCCGGCCGGCGGACAGCAGCGCCGCCGTGCGCGCATGGCCAGGCGTGGAGTCGCCGCGGCCTTGATCCCGGCCGCCGGCGTTCGACGGTCTAGTTACCCGAATCGCAGGAGGTCTATCAATCATCTATTTTAGATCAGTATAAATGATATCTGAGACATCAAAATTGCCCGACCGCCCGGCTGTCAGACCGACTGTGCGGCCGCGCCTCCGACCCTGAATTGTTCTCTCCCAAGGTTCCACTCCTCGTTGCACGACAGGCGACGCGGCCGCCCGCTCGGCCAAGGTCGCGGTTGACCATCGCCGGCCGCGGCGCGCAGTAGAGAGTTCCCGCAAAGGACCATCATGTCCATCGATTCCCCGCCTCCCCGGCAAACGCCGGCTCTCGCGCAATTGCTCGACGCTATCCGCTTTCTGACCATCCTGCCGGTGCCGGATTCCGACCGCGCGCCGGAGCCGGACTGGCTGACGCGGGCGATGACGTTCTTTCCGATCACCGGCGTCGGGATCGGCGTGATCTCGGCGCTGGTGCTGCTGATCGGCAATTCGCTGTTCGGCCCCGGCCTCGCCGCGCTGCTGGCGGTCGCGGCCTCGATCGTCGTCACCGGCGCGATGCACGAGGACGGACTCGCCGACACCTTCGACAGCTTCGGCGGCGGCTGGTCGGTCGAGCGGCGGCTGGAGATCATGAAGGACTCGCGGCTCGGCACCTATGGCGGGCTGGCGCTCGGCCTCGACGTCGCGCTGCGCGCCACCGCGCTGGCGCAACTGCCGCTGTGGGCCGCGCTCGCCACCCTGATCGCCTGCCACGCTGCGGCGCGCGCGACGCCCGGCTTCGTCAAGCGCAAGCTCGGCTACGCCGGCGACGTCAAGGCGATGAAGGTCAGCTACGCCGAAGAGGCGATGCGCAAGGACGAATGGATCCTGGTGCTGGTCACCGTGGCGCTGGCGGCGCTGCCGCTGCTGCTGGTGTCGCCGGTCGCGCTGATCGCCGGCCTCGGCCTCGGCGCGACGCTCGCCGCCGTCATGGTGTCATGGGCCAAACGCCTGCTCGGCGGCTACACCGGCGACGTGCTCGGGGCGGTGGAGCAGATGTTCGAGATCGGGTTCCTGCTGGGCGTGGCCGCGGTGCTGGCGGGCAATTAGTCCACCTAAATCATCACCGCCGTCATGCCCGGGCTCGTCCCGGGCATCCACGAATGCAGCCTTCGACCCAAGAAAGACGTGGATGGCCGGGACGAGCCCGGCCATGACGGAGTTGGACTGTTAGTCCGGCACCTAAGGCTCAGTGGCTGATCATCCACGGCCTTGCGGTCGGAAAGCCCTTGGCGCCGCTCTTGGTGCGGGTCTGTAGCCGCGCCGGTTTCTTCAGGCCGGAGCAGCAACCACAGCCGGGGGCGTGCTTGGCCTTGTATTCGCCGACGCTCATCGGCGCGTGCCGGCTCTTCTCGTTGGTGGCGTGCGCGCTGCGCTGCGCCGCCGGCATGCAGGAGAAGTTCGGCGCGGTGAGCAGCACCCGCGGCGACGAGGTCTCGCACACCGGGCACGGCTGCGGCGCTTCGTATTCCGCCATCGGCCGCAGATCGGTGAACGGCCCGCAGGCGTCGCACATGTATTCGTAGACTGGCATCGTCGTTTTCCCTTGCGCTGACGATTTGGTCCCGGCGATGGGAGCGGGGCGGATCAACCGCACCGTCCCGCTCCCTTCGCGCAGGGAAGGATTGGCAACTGCCATCATGATGATCGCGCGGCAGCTGCCTCAATACTTCCGTCATGCCCGGGCTTGACCCGGGCATCCACGCCTTGATGCGGCTCAGCAACGAAGACGTGGATGGCCGGGACATAGGCGTTCTTTAGAACGCCGTTCTCCGAACGGCTATGCCCGGCCATGACGGTGTTGGCTGTTACTTATCCTGCGAGATCGGCATCTGGATGTCGCCCTTGATGTGCTTCACCGGGCCGGCCGAAGACGGCATCATGTCGAAGTCGAAGATCTCGGTCGGCAGCCACAGCGTGGCGCAGGCGTTGGGGACGTCGACGACGCCGGAGATGTGGCCCTGCACCGGCGCGGTGCCGAGGATCGAATAGGCCTGGGCGCCGGAGTAGCCGAACTTCTTCAGATACTCGATGGCGTTCAGGCAGGCCTGCCGATACGCGACGGTGACGTCGAGATAGTGCTGCTGGCCGGCCTCGTCGACCGAGATGCCCTCGAAGATCAGATAGTCCTTGTAGTTCGGCGTCACCGGCGACGGCTTGAAGATCGGATTCTTGATGCCGTATTTCGAGACGCCGTCCTTGATGATGTCGACCTTGATGTGCAGCCAGCCGGCCATCTCGATGGCGCCGCAGAAGGTGATCTCGCCGTCGCCCTGGCTGAAATGCAGATCGCCCATGGAGAGACCGCCGCCCGGAACATAGACCGGGAAGTAGATCTTCGAGCCACGCGACAGATCCTTGATGTCGCAGTTGCCGCCGTGTTCGCGCGGCGGCACGGTGCGGGCGCCTTCGGCCGCGGCCTTGGCCTTGTCGTCGCCCTTCAGCTTGCCCATGTGGGCGGTCGGGCCGAACGGCGGGTTGGCGAGGCCGGGCACGCGGGTCGGATTCGTCGCGATCAGCGCGGTCTCGCGGTCGTTCCAGGTCGCCAGCAGCTTCGGGTCGGGCAGACAGCCGATCAGGCCGGGATGGATCAGGCCGGCGAAGTTCACGCCCGGGATGTGGCGCGACGAGGTGTACATGCCCTTGAAGTCCCAGATCGACTTCTGCGCCAGCGGGAAGTGATCAGTGAGGAATCCGCCGCCGTTCTGCTTGGAGAAGAAGCCGTTGAAGCCCCACAGGCTCTCTTTCATCGGCCCGACGTCGAGCAGATCGACCACCAGCAGGTCGCCCGGTTCCGCGCCCTTGACGCCGATCGGACCCGACAAAAAGTGCACGATCGACAGGTCGATGTCGCGGACGTCGTCGGCCGAGTCGTTGTTCTTGATGAAGCCGCCGGTCCAGTCGTAGGTCTCGACGATGAAATCATCGCCGGGATTGACCCACGCCGCCATCGGAATGTCCGGATGCCAGCGGTTGTGGACCATCTCGTTGTCGTAGGCGGACTGTGTGAGATCGACCTTGATCAGTGTCTCTGGCATCGGAAGCTCCCCTTGTGACCAGTGGACGGACGTGAAGACAACGCGGAATTAGACGGACAGATACTTGGCGACCTGCGCCTCATCGACGCTGGCGCGCGGATCGTCGCGGACGATCTCGCCGTTCTCGATCACCAGCACCCGGTCGGCGACGTCGAGCGCGAAGCTCAGCACCTGCTCGGAGACGATGATCGACAGACCCTTGGTGTCGCGGATGCGCTTCAGCGTCCGCCCCATCTCCTTGATGATCGACGGCTGGATGCCCTCGGTCGGCTCGTCGAGCAGCAGCACCTTCGGCTTGGTGGCGAGCGCGCGGGCGATCGCGAGTTGCTGCTGCTGGCCGCCGGACAGATTGCCGCCGCGCCGACTCTTCATCTCGAGCAGCACCGGAAACAACTCGTAGAGATCGCCCGGCACATCCTTTTCACCGGAGACGACGAGGCCGGTCTCGATGTTCTCCTTCACCGTCATGGTCGAGAAGATCATCCGGCCCTGCGGCACGTAAGCGAGCCCCTTGGCGACGCGCTCGTAGCTCTTCAGCCCGCCGAGTTCGGCGCCTTCCATCGAGATCGAGCCCTTGCGCTGCGGGATGATGCCCATCAGCGACTTCATCAGCGTGGTCTTGCCCATGCCGTTGCGGCCCATGATGGCGACGATCTCGTTCGGCGCGACGTTGATGTTGAGCCCGTGCAGAACCTCGCTCTGGCCGTAGGCGACGTGCAGATCGTTGATAGCGAGCATCGGGATCTCCTTATGTTGCCAGCTTGCCCAGCACGAACGCGTGCCCCGGACGCAGCGCAGCGCGCCGCCCTTGCGGCGTGGTGCGCTGCAGAGCCGGGGCCTCGGTGAGTTCACCGGCCGTCGTCAACCGGGGTCCCGGGTCTGCGGAGCAGCACTGCGTGCTGCACCGCGCCCGGGACACGAAGCCTTGAGGTGAAAAGGCGTGCGTACGCATCGCTCAATGCCCCAGATACACTTCGATGACCTTGGGGTCGTTCTTCACCGTGTCCATCGTCCCCTCGGACAGGATCTGGCCCTGGTGCAGCACGGTGACCTTGTGGGCGATGTCTTCGACGAACTTCATGTCGTGCTCGATCACCAGCACCGAGCGGTCCTTGATGATGGTGTGCAAGAGCTCGGCGGTCTTGACGCGCTCGGACACGCTCATGCCGGCGACCGGCTCGTCGAGCATCAACAGGTCGGGGTCCTGGATCAGCAGCATGCCGATCTCGAGCCACTGCTTCTGGCCGTGGCTGAGCAAGTCGGCACTCTGGCCGAGCTTGTCTTTCAAAAAGATCGCCTCGGCGACTTCCTCGACGCGCTCGCGCACCGCGGCGGTGCGCTGGAACGCCAGCGCGCCGAACACCGAGCGGCCCTGCGGATACGAGATCTCCAGATTCTCGAACACCGTGAGGTCCTCGTAGATCGACGGCGTCTGGAACTTGCGACCGACGCCGGCCTGGACGATCTGGTTCTCCTTCATCTTGGTGAGGTCCTTGCCGCGGAAATGGATCGCGCCGGACGTCGCTTTGGTCTTGCCGCAGATCAGATCGAGCACCGTGGTCTTGCCGGCGCCGTTGGGGCCGATGATGACGCGGATCTCGTTCTCCTCGACGTAGAACGATAGATCGTTGACCGCCTTGAAGCCGTCGAACGACACGGTGAGCCCTTCCACCGCGAGCAGGAAATCGGGCTGTTGATGGCCGATCAGCATGGCTGCCTCCTCATTCCGCCGGCGCGCCGTCGGCGATCGGGCCGAACGACTTGCCGTTGTGGTGATCCGATCCGGACTTGCGCTTGTTGATCATCCTGTCGATCAGCGGCTGGACGTGATCGCGCCAGATGCCGGCGAGGCCGTTGGGGAAGATCAGCACCACCGCGATGAACAGCGCGCCGAGGCCGAACAGCCAGAGCTGCGGGAAGGATTCCGACAGGCTGGTTTTGGCGAAATTGACCAGCAGGGTTCCGTAGATCGCGCCGAAGATCGACAGCCGGCCGCCGACCGCGGTGTAGATCACCATCTCGATCGACGGCACGATCCCGACGAAGGACGGCGACATGAAGCCGACATTGAGGGTGAACATCGCGCCGCCGATCGCCGCGAACATCGCCGCCAGACAGAACGCGAAGATCTTGAAATTGGCGACGCTGTAGCCGGAGAACCGCACCCGGTCCTCCTTCTCGCGCATCGCCACCAGAATGCGGCCGAGCTTGGAATGCCGCACGAACAGCGCCAGCAGGATGCAGCCGAACAGGAATGCGACCTCGACGAAGTACAACACGACCTTGGCGTGGTCGGGACGGATATCCCAGCCCTTCAGCGTGCGCAGATCAGTGATGCCGTTGATGCCCCCGGTGTAGCCCTGCTGGCCGATGATCAGGATGGTCAGGATCGCGGCGATCGCCTGGGTGATGATCGCGAAATACACGCCGCCGACCCGCCGCTTGAACATCGCCGCGCCGACCAGATAGGCGAAGAACGCCGGGATGATCAGGATCGCCAGGATGGTCAGCGTCAGGCTGTGGAACGGCTGCCAGAACAGCGGCAGTTGCGTGATCTGGTTCCAGTCCATGAAATCCGGGATGCCAGGGGTGGACTGGATCTTGGTGTTCTCGACGCTGGAGGCTTCCAGCTTGAGATACATCGCCATGCCGTAGCCGCCGAGGCCGAAGAACACCCCCTGCCCGAGGCTGAGAATGCCGCCGAAGCCCCAGCACAGCACCAGGCCGAGCGCCACGAAGGCGTAGGTCAGATATTTCGCCACTAGGTTGAGCCGAAACACGTCCAGCGACAGCGGCAGGATCACCACCAGGAGCAGAGCGAGCGCGGCGAGACCGATGACGTCCGAGCGGCTGAGAAAGCGCGGGCTTTCCATTGTCGTGTCTCCCCGATTACTTGCGGACCTTGAGGGCGAACAGGCCTTGCGGGCGCATCATCAGGATCGCGACGATGGCGAGCAGCGTCAGCACCTTGGCCATCGAGCCGGACATGAAGAACTCCATGGTCGACTGCGCCTGCGAGATGCTGAAGGCCGAAGCGATGGTGCCGAACAGGCTGGCGGCGCCGCCGAACACCACGACCAGGAAGGTGTCGACGATGTAGAGCTGGCCGGAGGTCGGCCCGGTCGAGCCGATCATGGTGAAGGCCGAGCCGGCGACGCCGGCGATGCCGCAACCGAGGCCGAAGGTGTAGCGGTCGACCTTCTCGGTGTTGATTCCGACGGCGCCGGCCATCACCCGGTTCTGCACCACGGCGCGGACCTGGCGGCCCCAGCGCGACTTGTACATCACGTAGGCGACGGCGGCGGTGATCAGGAAGGTCAGGCACATCACGAAGATGCCGTTGATCGGCACCTCGATGGTGTCGGTGATCTGCTTGGAGCCGAGCATCCATTGCGGCAGTTCGACGCCGACTTCGCGGGCGCCGAAGATCGAGCGATAGGCCTGCTGCAGGATCAGCGACAGACCCCAGGTCGCGAGCAGCGTATCGAGCGGTCGCCGGTTGAGATGCCGGATCAATCCCCACTCGACCAGCATGCCGAGCGCCCCCGAGGCGAGAAAGGCGAGGATCATCGCGACGAAGAAGTAGCCGGGGAACAGCGCCGGCAAGTACGTCTGAAACGCGTTCGACGTCATCCAGGTGACGTAGGCGCCGAGAATCATGAACTCGCCGTGGGCCATGTTGATGACGCCCATCTGGCCGAAGATGATCGCCAGCCCGAGCGCCATCAGCACGTAGACCGAGAACAGGATCAGACCTGCGAAGCCCTGCATCGCGAAGATCGCGCCGAGATCGCCAATGGAATAGTCGCCGAACATGGAGGCTGGCCCCTGCTGTGTTGAAATGATCCGGACGCGGTAAAGTCGCCGGCGCCTTCGCTCCTCACACCGCCGTCATGCGCGGGCTTGACCCGCGCATCCATCATCCGAAGAGGATGGATCGCCGGGTCGAGCCCGGCGATGACGATGATGCAGGCGGCAGCGCCGGCGCGCTCCTTACTGATAGCCCTTCGGGAACGGATCGGGCTCGACCAGGTCGGCGGTCTCGTAGACCAGTTCGTACTGGCCATCGAGCTTGGCTTTGCCGACGCGGGTCTTCGACCAGAGGTGATGGTTTTCGTGAACCCGGACGTAGCCCTCCGGCGCGCCCTTGAATTCCACCCCCGGCGATGCCGCCGCCACCTTGTCGATGTCGAACGAGCCGGCCTTCTCGACGGTCAATTTCCACAGCCACGGGCCGAGATAGGCAGCCTGGGTGACGTCTCCGATCACCGTCTTTTCGCCCCACATCTTCTTGAACGCGGCGACGAACGCCTTGTTGTTCGGATTGTCGAGCGACTGGAAGTACTTCATGCAGGCGTAGGCGCCCGCGATGTTCTCGCCGCCGATGCCGTCGATTTCGTCCTCGGTCACCGAGATCGTCAGCAGCGTCTGCTTGGAGAGGTCGATGCCGGCCGCCTTGAGCTGCTTGTAGAACGCGACGTTGGAGCCGCCCACGATGATCGCGTAGATCACGTCCGGCTTGGTCAGCTTGATCTTGTTGATCACCGAGTTGAACTGGGTGTGGCCGAGCGGGAAGTACTCTTCGCCGACGACCTTGCAGCCCTGCAGATGGCCTTCGATGTGCTTGCGCGCGATCTTGTTGGAGGTGCGCGGCCAGATGTAGTCGGAGCCGAGCAGATAGAAGCTCTTGGCGCCCTTGGTCTTGTTGACCCAGTCGAGGCCGGCGATGATCTGCTGGGTGGCTTCCTGGCCGGTGTAGATGACGTTCTTGGACTGTTCGAGGCCTTCGTAGAAGGTCGGGTAGTACAGCATGCCGTTGTACTGCTCGAACACCGGCAGCACCGCCTTGCGCGAGGCCGAGGTCCAGCAGCCCATCACCGCGGCGCACTTGTCGTTGACGAGGAGCTTCTTGGCCTTCTCGGCGAAGTTCGGCCAGTCCGACGCGCCGTCTTCCTGGATGAACTTGATCTTGCGGCCGAGCACGCCGCCGGAGGCGTTGATCTGCTCGATCGCCAGCTTCTCGGCCTGCACCGAGCCGGTTTCCGAGATCGCCATCGTGCCGGTGATCGAATGCAGGATGCCGACGGTGACTTCGGTGTCGGTCACCGCGAGGCCGGTGGTGTTGACCGCGGCGGTCGCCGGCGCCTGGGCGAACGACGTGCGCGGCAGCATCGTCATCGCCGGAAGCGCGGCCATCCCCATCAGAAGCTTGCGCCGGAACGGCGAGTGAAGGCCCTGGTCTTTCTCGTCTGCCATGAACTACCCCTTCGTGTTGCTTGGACGCGTGTGCAGTCGGGGCAAACGATCGGCGAAATTTCCGGCTGTACCGATACGCAAGATCACGTATGTTGCATCGCAAGATCGCGACGTAGATTTTTTCTCGCAGGTGAGCGAGACGAAAACCAAGGAGAAGCGCGTGGTTGGGCGGCAACGCATAGACCGCGTTCGGCGCCAGTACAATCAATGGGTCGCCAACCAGACGCTGGAAGATTACGCGCTGCGCTTCACCGCCAAGAGCGCGCGACGCTGGTCGGCGCTGCGGGTCGCCAACACCGCGCTCGGCGCGATCTCGTTCCTGGCGCTGGAAGCGATCGGCGGCACCATCACGCTGAACTACGGCGTCACCAACGCCACCGCGGCGATCCTGGTGGTGAGCCTGATCATCTTCTGCTGCGGCCTGCCGATTGCCTATCATGCAGCCAGATGTGGCGTCGATATAGACTTGCTGACGCGCGGCGCCGGATTCGGCTACATCGGCTCGACGGTCACGTCGCTGATCTATGCCTCATTTACGTTCATCTTCTTCGCCATCGAGGCTGTTATTCTGGCGACCGCGCTGGAGATGTGCTTCGGTCTGCCGCTGGCGCTGGGCTATCTGTTCAGCGCGGTGGTGATCATTCCGCTGGTGACGCACGGCATCACGCTGATCAGCCGGTTCCAGCTGTGGACCCAGCCGTTCTGGATCCTGCTGCACATCCTGCCGTTCGCGGCGATCGCGATCAAAAGTCCGGAATCCTTCGCGGGCTGGACCAAGTTCGCCGGCGCGCACGGCAGCCCCGACGGCCGTCTCGATCTCTTGCTGTTCGGCACCGCGGCCTCGGTGGTGTTCTCGCTGGTGGCGCAGATCGGCGAGCAGGTCGACTTCCTGCGCTTCCTGCCGCGCGACCGCCGCACCTCGAAGGCGGCGTGGTGGGCGGCGATGATCAGCGCCGGGCCGGGCTGGATCGTGCCGGGCGCGGTCAAGCTGCTGGCAGGCTCGTTCCTCGCGTACTTCGCGCTGAGCCACGGCGTCGAGGCCGACAACGCCGCCGAGCCGTCGCACATGTATCGCGAGGCGTTCCGCTACGTGCTGGCGCAGCCGGAACTGGCGCTGGCGCTGACCGGCGCCTTCGTGATGCTGTCGCAGATCAAGATCAACGTCACCAACGCCTATGCCGGCTCGATCGCCTGGTCGAACTTCTTCTCGCGGCTGACCCACAGCCATCCGGGCCGCGTCGTCTGGCTGGTGTTCAACGTGCTGGTGGCGCTGCTGCTGATGGAGATCGGCGTCTACAAGGCGCTGGAACAGACGCTGGCACTGTATTCCAACGTCGCGATCGCCTGGGTCGGCGCGCTGGTCGCCGATCTGGTGATCAACCGGCCGCTCGGGCTGCGGCCGCGGCAGATGGAGTTCAAGCGGGCGCATCTGTACGACATCAACCCGGTCGGCGTCGGCTCGATGACGATCGCGACGGTGATGTCGATCACCGCGTTCTACGGCGTGTTCGGGCCGACCGCCAAGGCGCTGGCGCCGTTCGTGGCGCTGCTGGCGGCGTTCGTCACCGCGCCGGCGATCGCGATCCTGACGCGCGGCCGGTTCTACATCGCGCGCAAGCCGAAGCGCAGCTGGCAGAACATGCCGGCGATCAAATGCTGTATCTGCGAGCATTCGTTCGAACCCGAGGACATGGCGCATTGCCCGGCCTATGCGGGCGCGATCTGCTCGCTGTGCTGTTCGCTCGACGCGCGCTGCCATGATCTGTGCAAGCCGCACGCGCGGTTCGACGCGCAGTTCACCGAGACGCTCGGCAAGGTGCTGCCGCAGCGCGTCCATGCGCTGCTGAATTCGCAGGTCGGGCACTATCTCAGCGTGTTCATGGTGTCGGCCGGGCTGGTCGGGCTGACGCTCACGATGATCTATCTGCAGGCCGCGCCCGCCACAGAAGCGCAGCAGATCCTGCTGTCGGAAATCCTCTGGAAGCTGTTCTTCGCGCTCACCATCATCATCGGCGTGGTGACCTGGCTGTTCGTGCTGGCGCGGCAGAGCCGGCAGGCCGCCGAGGCGGAGACGCGGCGGCAGACCACGCTGCTGATGCAGGAGATCGACGCCCACCGGCAGACCGACGCCGAGCTGCAGCGCGCCAAGGAGGTCGCCGAGTCCGCCAACCTCGCCAAGAGCCGCTACGTCGTCGGCCTCAGCCACGAGCTGCGCTCGCCGCTCAACGCCATCAGCGGCTATGCGCAGCTGCTCGAACAGGACGGCAGCCTGCCGCCGCGGCCGCGCGACCAGATCCGGCTGATGCGGCGCAGCGCCGATCATCTCTCGGGACTGATCGACGGATTGCTGGACATTTCCAAAATCGAGGCCGGCCGGCTGTATCTGTCGCGCGACGAGGTGCGGTTCGGCGAGTTCCTCGATCAGCTCGTCGGCATGTTCCGGCTGCAGGCCGCCGCCAAGGACGTCGACTTCGTGTTCAAGCGCCCGCAATATCTGCCGCCGGTGGTCTATGCCGACGAGAAGCGGCTGCGTCAGGTGCTGATCAATCTCTTGTCGAACGCGATCAAGTTCACCCAGAGCGGCAGCGTGCATTTCATCGTGCATTATCGCAACCCCGTAGCCGAACTCGAAGTGCGCGACACCGGCCCGGGCATCCATGCCGACGATCTGGAGCGGATCTTCGCGCCGTTCGAGCGCGGTGCGCTCGGCGTGTCGCAGCCGCACACCGGCACCGGCCTCGGGCTGACGATCAGCAAGCTGCTCGCCGGCGTGATGGGCGGCGACCTCAGCGTCACCAGCACGCTCGGCCAGGGCTCGACCTTCCGCGTCAAGCTGCTGCTGTCGGAGGTCACCAACCCGACCCGCACCCGCGCGATCCGCGCGCCGATCCTCGGCTATCACGGTCCGCGCAAGACCATCCTGATCACCGACGACGATCCCGCCCAACGGAATTTGCTACAGGAACTATTGTCGCCGCTCGGCTTCATCGTGCTCAGCGCGCCGGACGGCCACACCTGCGTCGGCCTCGCCGAGCACTGCCAGCCCGATCTGTTCCTGCTCGACATCTCGATGGCCGGGATGGACGGCTGGACCGTCGCCGAAACGCTGCGCACCAACGGCCATCACCACGCCCGCATCCTGATGGTGTCGGCGAGCGCGATCGAGGCGCACGGCGCGCCGCTGGCGCAGCCGTTCCACGACGGCTACCTGATGAAGCCGGTCGACATCCCGCGGCTGCTCGAACAGATCGGGCAGTTGCTCAAACTGGAATGGATCTACAAGGGCGAGACGCCCGAGACGCCGGCGGCGAGCGGCGACGTGCTGAGCCCGCCGATGCAGCACGTCGAGGAATTGATCGAGCTCGGCAAGATCGGCTACATCCGCGGCATCGAGTCCAAGCTCGATCAGATCAACACCGACTATCCGGAGTCGGGCGTGTTCGTGTCGCAGATGCGCGCTCTGGTCGAGCAGTTCGACCTCGACCAGTACATGAAGACCCTGAACACGCTGTATCGCCATGACCAATGATCTGAAGAAGCGCGACATCGTTCTGGTCGTCGACGACTCGCCGGAGACGCTGCGGATGCTGACCGACGCGCTCGACGGCGCCGGCATGACCGTGATGGTCGCGCTCGACGGCGCCGCGGCGATGCGGATCGTCGAGCAGATCACCCCGGACATCATCCTGCTCGACGCCATCATGCCGGGCCTCGACGGCTTCGAGACCTGCCGCCGGCTGAAGCGCAATCCCGGACTCTCCGACGTGCCGGTGATCTTCATGACCGGCCTCACCGAGAGCGAGCACATCGTCCGCGGCCTCGAAGCCGGCGGCGTCGACTACGTCACCAAGCCGATCGTGATCGCCGAGATGCTGGCGCGGATCCGGGTGCATCTCGGCAATGCGCGGCTGAGCCAGAGCGCGCGCGCCGCGCTCGACGTGTCGGGGCGTTTCCTGCTCGCGGTCGATCGCGTCGGCAAGGTGCTGTGGGCGACGCCGCAGGCGCAGAAACTGCTGGCCGCCGACGGCGGCTCGGCCGAAGGCTATCGGCTCGATCTGCCGAAGCCCTGGCTCGACTGGCTGGAGCAGGTGCACAGCGGTCTGGCGCAGCCGAAGACGCCGATCAAGGCGTCGCTGCTGCGCAACGACGAATTGCGGCTGCAATACATGGGCAAGCTCGGCCCCAACGAATTCCTGCTGCGGCTGGCGCGCGACACCTCGACCGAATCGTCCAAGGAGTTCACCACCGAGTTCGGTCTGACCAGCCGCGAGAGCGAAGTGCTGGCGTGGCTCAGCAAGGGCAAGACCAATCGCGACATCGCGCAGATCCTGGGACTGAGCCCGCGCACCGTCGACAAGCATCTCGAGCAGATCTACGCCAAGCTCGGCGTCGAAAACCGTACCGCGGCCGCAGCAATCGCCACCAGCGCCAGCCGGCGGGATTCGTAGCGCAGACGCGGGCCGGCGACATCGCTGTGATTCAGCGCGTCCCGGGTCGCCGCAGGCGGCCGCTGCCGGCGAGTGCTTCGATCTCGGCATTGAGCTCGCCGCCGACCAGCACCACGATCGCGCTCATCCACATCCAGACCATCAGGCCGATCGCGGCGCCGAGCGAGCCGTAGGTGGCGTCGTAATCGGCGAAATGGCCGAGGTAGTAGGACAGCAGCGCCGAGCCGGCGATCCAGGTCAGCGTCGCGAACACGCCGCCCGGCAGCACCCAGCGCCAGCGCGGCGACGGCCGGTCCGGCGCGTGGCGATACAGCACGGCGAGGCCGGCGAGCGTCAGCAGCGCCAGCAGCGGCCAGCGGCCATAGGCGATCAGCAGCGCGCCTTTGCCGGCCATGCCGATCATCGACAGCACGATCGGCACCGCGACCACCAGTCCGATCGCCGACAGCACCGCGCCGAGTCCGCCCAGCGTGAAGCCGAGCGACACCGCATTGAGCTTGATGAAGCCGCGGCTCTCGTTCTCGTCGTAGACGACGTTGAGGGCGTCGATCACCGCCTTGAGGCCGCCATTGGCGCTCCACAGCGCCAGCGCGAGGCTGGAGAGAAACGCCAGACCGAGCTTGGTGTCGCCATTGGCGAGCACGCGGCCGACCTGATCCTCGATCACCGAATAGGTCCCGGCCGGCACCACGGCGGCGAGCTGCTGCAGATGCGAGTTGATGGTGCTGCCGTCGGCGAACAACGCATAGGACGACACCAGCGCGGTGATGCCCGGAAACAGCGCCAGCAACCCGTAGAACACCACGCCGGCCGCGACCAGCAGCAGCCGGTCGTCGTTGATCCGCTTCAACGCGCCGCGCAGCACGGCCTTCCATTGCCGTCGCAGGATCGGCAGCGGCGATGTCGCGCGGACGACGGGGTCTTGCGACTCGGATACTTCGCCCGGCGCAGCGACCTCCGCCACAGGCCGCGAGGCTCTTGGCGATCGCCGTGGGGTGCGCTGGCCGCGGCGCGCGCCGGTGACCCAACCCACCGCGCTCGCGGCGGCGATCAGGGCGAGCGACGCGACAAATCCGGATTTCGTTCTGGTCATCGCTCGGCGGTCATCAGCAGCCGCTGATCCTTGGTGCTAAAATGTCCAAACTAGTCGCCATCAGCCGGCCGCTGAAGACGTCAATGCCCGGCACAACGGCCGGGCATGATGTAGGGTTCCGAGGCTGCTCGATGTCAGTGGGTGTGGGTGTCCTGCCAGCGCTCAAGATCCGGCTTGTCGGGCGGCGGCTGGGTGGTGGTCTGCGAACTCTGGTTCGGCTTCTTCCAGGGCTCCCTCGTGCCGCTCTTCATCGCGTCGCCCGGCCGGTCTTCCGGCGCCTTGTCGTCGCTGTCCGCCATGCTCACTCCAGCCGCAGATTGTCTTCGGCGGCGTCGGCAACGCGCTGGGCCTTCTGCCCCACTTCGCCGATCGCCGACATCACGCCCTCGGGCGTCAGGCCCTGCCGCCGCGCTTCCTCGCTCGCCGCATCGACGGCATCACGCGCCGCGGTGCTGACTCGCTCCTGCGCGCGATCGACCAGGCCGCGGGCCTGCGCCTTGAACTCGTCGCTGCTGTCGCCGAACAGCTCGGCCTCGACGGTGGTGGACGGCAGCGAGGCCGCGATCCCGGCGCCGATCGCCACGCCCAGCGCGCCGAGCATCAGCGGCTGTTCGTTGAACAGATCAGTGAGACGCGATTTGGCCGCGCCGAACAACTCGGCGCCGGTGTCCGGGATCTGCCGGCCGAACTCGCCGGCGCGGTCGAGCGCCGCAGCGCCGCTGTCGCGCACCGTGTGCATCGCGCTGGCGGCGCGGTCGCCGACATCCGCAACGGTCTCGCCGACACGGTCGCCGACGTCCTGCATCACCCGTCGCCCGGCGTCGATCGCACCCGACGCCGCGTCGGGAACGCGATCGAGACCGGCGCTGTGCGCCAGCCGGGTCGCGCTCGCCTTCGCCTTGCCGCCGGTGAACAGCCACAACACGCCCATGCCGATCAGCGCGGTGGAGACCGGATTGCGGCGCATCGCGTCGCCGAGGTCCTGAATGAAGGGCATCACTTTGCCCTGGTCGGATCGATCGTTCACTGCACCATCTCCTTTGCCGCGACCTTGTCGCGCTGCAACTGCTCGATCGTCATGGTCGGCGTCAGCGCCTCCGGCGACAGCCGGTTGAGCCCGATCGCGATCAGAGCGCCGGCGATCACCACGGTGCCGCCGCCCGTGATCAGATAGGCGATCGACGCCGAGAACCCGTTTTCGATCAGCACGGCGGCGAGCGCGAACAACAGCAGGACGAGGCCGGGGATCAGGATCACCGCCCCCGCGCCCATCATCGCCACCGCGCGGCCGACCTGACCGACCTTGTCGGCCATTTCGGCGCGGGCGAGGTCGAACTCGTTGCTGATCAGCTTGGCGAACTGATTGAAGGCGTCGCCAAACAGCTCCGGGATCGATCGATTACTTGGCGAAGTCATCGCGCGTGCTCCGGTTGTCCTCGTCACGCGACGCCGTGCGATACGACGGCTCGCCTGCGGACGACGAACTCTTCAGGAAGCGGACCGCGCCGAAGCCGGCGAGCACGGCGAGACCGAGAAACGCGGTCGGCTGCCGGCGCGCGAAATCCTGCACGCCCTTCACCAGATCGGAAATGTCGCCGCTCTGCACGGTGTCGGAGATTTCCTCGACCTTGCTGGCCGCCTTGCGCATGTAGACGCCGGCGATCGGGATGTCGTTGTCGAACTCGTGCGACGCGCGCCGGATCGCATCGGCGATGCCGCCGATGTAGTCCGCCCCGGCCGCGCGTTGCTCGTTGGCGCGCTCCTTGATCGTCTCGCCGGCTTCGGAGGCGAACTCCCGTGCGGCTCCGGCCAGATTCTCGGCCTGCGCCCGCGCGGCGTCGACCGACTCTTCGGCGATGCCGAGCACGCGGTCCTTGATGTCGCGGCCGGCGTGAACCGCCTGGGTGGCGATGTTCTCGGCTTCCTTCTTCACCTGCTTGATCGGCTGCGTCCGCGCTCCGCCGACGCCATTCCCGGTCTTCTCGATCTGTTCGGCCATGACCTGTTCTCCGTCCCTATCTCAATGTTTGTTCTGCGACGGCGACTCGAAGGTCGAGACCGCGGCTTCGGCGACCTTGCGGGCGCGGTCGCCGAAATCGCGAACCTGCCCGCCGATCTTGTCGGTCGTCAGTCCTTCGTCGTCGGCGGTCTGGACCGCGCTGTCGTAGACGTCGCGTCCCTTCTGCTTCACCGCCTCGACGCCGCGCGCCACGGTGTCCGCGGCCTGCTCGCGCATCCGCCGGCTGGCGCCGCCGAACACCTGCTTCTCGGCGCGCAGCCGCGGGATCGCGCTGGCGATCAGGCCGCCGATCAGGAGGCCCGCACCGGCGACCAGCAGCGGGTGGGCGCTGACCGTCTCGGTGAAGTTCTTGCCGGCGCGCTGGCTCATTTCGGTGGCGCGGTCGCGCATACGAGCTGCGGCCTCAAAACCGGCATCGGCTGTTTCGCCGGCTTTCTCACGCAGCCGAGCCGCGGCATCCGCCGCATTGTCGCGGACCGAAGCGGCCGTATCGCGCACCGAGGCCGCGGTGTCGCGGATCGTGCCTGCCACCGCGTCGGCGATGCCGGCGCTGCGGTTGGCAGCGTCATCGACTTCACCGGCGAAGGCTTCGCCGGCCGCCGCCGCCGTGCGGCCGAGCTCGTCGGTCTGCGACGACACCGAGCGGCTAATCGCCTCGCCCTTGTGCTTCAGCTCCGCGGCGGTGGAGGCCGCGGCACGACGGAATTCATCGGCCTTGCTGCTGGCGGCCTCGCCCGCCGCCTGCAGCGCGCCAGTGGCATACTGCTTGGCGGCTTCGGCGGTGTCGGCCGCATCGGCGCCGAACGCACGGGCGCGACGCTCGACGTCGCCGGCGATGTCGACCGCGGCATCGGATGCGCGCTGCGTCAGCTGCTGGCCGGATTTGGTGCCGGCGAGATACAGGCCGGCGCCGACCATCAGCACCGGAGTCGGGATCGCGCGGACGAGCTTCCACAGCGGATAGGCCAGCGTCGCACCGACCGCGACGGCCTGCACCGGATTGTTGCGGATCGCGTCGCTGACCTTGTCGGAGATCTCCTCGCCGCGGGTCTTGATGTAGCTGGTGACGTCGTCCTTGATCGCCTGCGGCGAATAGCGCTCGCGCAGGTCGGTCGCGGTATCGGCCACGGTCGCCCGCAGCTCGCCGACGGTTTCGGTCAGGCCAGCCCGGGCGCGTTCGGTATCGCGTCGGATCTGATCCAGGGTTCGAGCGTCGTGCGCCATCGGGTACCTCCAAAAGTTGTGAGCGTCCAACTCGCCTCCGTTGGCGATGTTCCTCAGCGCCAAGACATTCTTCAAATGGGCCCTCCGCCGGCCCTGGGGAAGACGCCGCCGCCCCCGGGACGACGAAATTGCCGCATGGTTAGACATCCTCTGCCGACGCCTTTCCATTTTGATCCGGTAATTCTTGCGGGCCTCGATGCGGAGGGCAACCCGGCCGAAGTTTCAGGTGTCCCTCCCCGGCCCAACTTCGCTACAACGCGGAGGCAGAACAATCGGGCCGGCCGCGACCGCGGCTGCAGCCCTGCAATGGGGGAAATCCATGGGGCTTCACGACTTCACCCTGGGCGACGTCTATCGCCGCAACGCGGCGCTGTTTCCGGACCGCACGGCCTTCGTGTTCGACGGCGTCCGCGTCACCCATCGCGACTATCTGACCCGGATCGAGCGGCTGGCCGCCGGCCTGCTGCGCGACAACGTCCAGCCGGGCGACCGTGTTGCGATCCTGTCGCAAAACTGTCCGGAGATGGTCGAGCTGATCGGCGCGGTGGCGCTGATCGGCGCGATCCTGCTGCCGGTGAATTATCGGCTGAACGCCGAGGAGATCGGCTTCGTGCTCGCCGACGGCGCGCCGGTGGTGCTGATCGCGGGCGCCGACTATCGCGACATCGTCGCCGGGCTGCAGCCGTCGCTGGGCAGCGTGCGCCGGACCTATGCGATCGGCGCCGACCCGGGGCCGTTCGCGCCGTTCGCCGATCTCGCCTCGGACGGCGCCTTCGCGCCGCCGAATGTCGCTGCGGCCGATGGCTTCGTCATCATCCACACCGCGGCGGTCGGCGGCAAGCCGCGCGGCGCGCTGATCTCGCAGGGCAATCTCTTGATCGCGCAGAGTTCGCTGATCGAGGCGTGGCGCCTCACCGAGCGCGACGTCAATCTCGGCATGCTGCCGCTGTTTCACGTCACCGGGCTCGGCCTGATGCTGACACTGCAGCAGGCCGGCGGCGCCAGCGTGATCGCGGCGAAGTTCGATCCGGCGCAGGCGGCGCGCGACATCGCCGCCGAGCAGGTCACGGTGCTGGCCGAGTTCGCGCCGATGCTCGGCAACATCCTCGATCAGGCCCAGCCGAACCAATTGCAGAGCCTGCGCGCCGTCACCGGCCTCGACACGCCGCAGACGATCGAGCGGTTCGAGACGCTGTGTCCGCAGGCGACGTTCTGGGCCACGTTCGGCCAGTCCGAAACCTCCGGCCTGTCGACCTTCGCGCCGTATCGCGACCGGCCGGGATCGGCGGGGCGGCCGCTGTTCTGGCGCACCGTCGCGGTGGTCGATGCCGACGACAGGCCGCTGCCGGCCGGCGAAGTCGGCGAGATCGTGCTGCGCGGCCCGACGGTGTTCAAAGGCTACTGGAACAACGAGGCGGCGACCCAGCACGCTTTCCGGGGCGGCTGGCACCACACCGGCGACATGGGCAGGTTCGACGCCGATGGCTATCTGTTCTACGCCGGCCGCGCGCCGGAGAAGGAGCTGATCAAGACCGGCGGCGAGAACGTCTACCCCGCCGAAGTCGAAGGCGCGCTGAAGCAGCATCCGGCGATCGCCGAGGCGGTGGTGATCGGCGTGCCCGACCCGCAATGGAGCGAAGCGATCAAGGCGGTGTGCGTCTGCAAGCCGGGCCAGAGCGTCGACGCCGCCACGCTCGCCGACTTCGTCGCCGGGCTGATCGCCCGCTACAAGAAGCCGAAGCACATCGTGTTCATCGACACCCTGCCGAAGGACCCCAAAGGCGCGATCGACCGCGCCGCCGTCAAGGCCGCGCATGGCGGTGGATAGTATCTGTTCGAAGTGACCGCACGCGCGCTCCGCGCGTCCCGACCTCATCCTGAGAGCCTGGCCGAAAACTAAGCGAGTGATTTCGGGCAGATTGTGATTCCGTCGGATTTGCAAAGATTCGATGGAGGGCACAATGACTTGGTCCGAAACCACTCGTGCACAGTATCGACGTGACGATCTACGCTACGCAAGCGATTTGACCGACTCAGAGTGGGCGCTGATCGTGCGGCTGCTGCCTCGCAGGCGTCGTATTGGGCGACCCCGGACGACCGATCTGCGTCAGGTCGTCGACGCGATCCTGTATATCCTGTCGACGGGATGCCAGTGGCGCGCCTTGCCCAAAGAGTTTCCGCCACGCTCGACCGTGCAGTTCTATTTCTACACGTGGCGCGACACCGGATGGTGGCGTCGAACCGTTAGGGCCTTGGTCCGCAAAGCCCGCCGGCGGCTCGGTCGCGGGCCGACGCCGCACGCAGCCGTCATCGACAGCCAGAGTGCGCCAACGACGGAAAGTGGCGGCCCACGGGGCTTTGATGCTGGCAAGCGCGTCCACGGCCGCAAGCGCCACATCGTCACCGACACCAATGGATTGTTGCTTGCCGTGCTGGTGCATCCGGCCAATATCCAAGATGTGCATGGCGCCGTGCCATTGCTCGAACGGCTGCGTGACAAGTTCCCGAAACTGACCCACATCTTCGCTGACCGCGTCTACCGTGGCCCTAAGCTGAAGCAGGCGCTTGCTCACTGCGGCCAGTGGACGATCGACATCGTGGAACGCCCCGCCGGCGTGAAGGGATTCCAGCTCCTCCCCCGCAGATGGGTCATCGAACGAACCTTCGCTTGGTGCGGTCGCTGCCGTCGCCTCAGCAAAGACTTCGAGCAATCCATCGCTTCGGCGACCGCCTGGCTCCTGATCGCCCACTTCCGCCTCCTGACCCACCGTCTCGCAAGGCTCGCAAAATAACGACAAGTTTTGAGTCAGACTCT
>JACRJB010000062.1 GCA_016215605.1 Rhodopseudomonas palustris | reverse complement strand
CGAGCGGCTGCCGCTTTCGTGGCTGGACGGGCGCAGCAAAGGCCGGGGAGATCCCGCTCCGCTGTGGTCCCGGAAGAACGGTCCCGATGCCCAAAATCGCCGCGGTGGGCGCGCCGGAAGGCGTTGCGCGATGGTCCGCAAGCCATCGCGAGAAACCACCAACACCCCGCGCCGACCGGCGCGCCCCCACCCCTCGCTGTGAAGCGACGGGTGCACAACTCGGGCTCATCGAAGCCGCGAGATCAATTTGCCGTGGCTGTTTGACAGGCTGATCGACCATCATGTCAGGCCGCGGCCGGGCATTGTCCCCGCCCCGCCCCCATGCAATCCTGCCCGTCCTGTCCCGTCCCGCGAGGCTGCGCCATGACGACCGCATTGCTGTTCGGCGCGACCGGCCTGATCGGCGCGCATCTGCTGCGCGGCCTGCTGGCGAGCCCGGACTATGCGCAAGTGATCGCGGTGACGCGGCGGCCGCTGACGCTGACCGATCCGAAGCTGACGGTGCTGATCGGCGATGCCGACAGCCTGCCGGCGCTGGCGCCGCAATTGATCGCCGACGAGGTGTTCATCGCGCTCGGCACCACACGCGCGCAGACGCCGGACGAGGCGGCGTACTACCGGATCGACCACGACTATCCGGTCGAGGCGGCGCGGATCGCCCGGCACAACGGCGCGCGCGCGGTGCTGCTGGTCTCGGCGGTCGGCGCCAAGGCGGCGTCGGGCCAGTTCTATCTGCGCACCAAGGGCGAGACCGAGCGCGACGTCATCGCGCTGCAGTTCGGCGCGACGCACATCTTCCGCCCGTCGATGCTGATGGGCGAACGCGCCGAGCACCGCCCGGTGGAGCGGCTGTTCATCGCGCTGGCGCACATCGTCAATCCGCTGCTGCTCGGCCCGGCCGACCGGTTTCGCGGCATCGACGCCGCCGACGTCGCGCAGGCGATGATCGCGGCGGCGCGCAGCGGCGCGGCCGGGCCGCGGATCCATCACTGGCGCGAGATGATGGCGCTGCTGCGGCGCTGATGCGCTGGCCGCGCGACGCGACTACGCGGCTTCTCCCTGGTCGAGGCGCGCCAGCGCATTGAGGTCGGCGCGCAGCCGATCGGCGTCGGCGAGCTCCGCCTCGATCGCAGCATGCAGCTGCGTCCAGATCGGCACCGCGGCAATCAGCACTTTGCGGCCGGCGGCGGTGAGCTGCAGCAACCGGGCCCGGCGGTCTTCGGGATCGACGCTGGCCTTGACCAGCTTGCGGCGCTCCAGCGGCTTGAGGTTGGCGGTCAGTGTGGTGCGGTCCATCGCCAGCAGCGCGGCGACGCTGCCGAGCGTCGCCGGAACCGGCCGGTTCAGCGACATCAGCAGCGAGAACTGCCCGCTGGTCAGCCCGGCCGGCGCCAGAGCGACGTCGAACCGCCGCGCCAGCGCCCGCGCCGCCCTCTGCGCGTGCAGGCACAGGCAGCTGTCGCGCACCAACAGCGTAGTGGCGAACGGTGGATCGACGGCAACGGCGCGCATCTGGCGATTGACTCTGTGGACGATATACGTTGATATCAACATAAGTCGCCGGGAGCAAGCTGCGGCGTTCCCGAGGTCGGCCGCGCCGCGGTTCGCTCGGGCGCCGACCGCGCACGCCGCCCTGCTTCCAACAACGATCACAAGGGAGACACTGCATGCAGATCGTGACCAGCCTCAGCTTCCAGGGTCAGTGCCGCGAGGCGTTCGAGTTCTACGCCAAGGTGCTCGGCGGCAAGATCATCGCCGCGTTTCCGTACAGCGACGCGCCGCCGGAGATGCCGATCACCGATCCGAAGTACAAGACCTGGCTGATGCATTGCTGGCTCGAGATCGGCGATCAGGCGCTGATGGGCGCCGACATGGATTCCGGCTGGGCGCCGAACATCGCCAAGCCGAAGAACGGCTTCGACGTCGCGCTGCACACCACCGACAAGGCGCAGGCGCAGCGCTGGCACGAGCAATTGTCGGAGGGCGGCCAGGTGATGATGCCGTTCGGCGAAACCTTCTGGTCGCCCGGCTTCGGCTCGCTGATCGACCGCTTCGGCATCCCGTGGATGGTGAATACAAGGGCGGCCGGCTAGCACGACCGACCAGCAGCAGCGCCACAGCGGAAAACACGCGCCGCGCTGTCGGCTCCAGCGCGGTCACTTCGTCCTCGGAGCGTCAGACCCGAGAGGGAGTCTTCACCGTCATTGCGAGCGCAGCGAAGCAATCCAGCTGGATGGCTTCGCGCAACATGTCGGAGACCGCCATGAACCATCCCTATCGCTGGGTGATCGTCGCCGCCGGCGGCGTGCTCGGCTGCGTCGCGGCCGGCGCGATGTTTTCGCTGCCGGTGTTCCTGACGCCGATGGCGCAGGACACCGGCTGGTCGGTCACCGGCCTGTCGACCGCGATGACGGTCGGCTTCCTGGCGATGGCGGCCGCCAGCATGGTGTGGGGCCATCTGTCGGACCGGTTCGGGCCGCGCCCGGTGCTGCTGACCGGCTCGGTGGTGCTGGCGTCGAGCCTCGCGCTCGCCAGCCGCGCCACCTCGCTGATCGAGTTCCAGCTGCTGTTCGGCGGCCTGGTCGGCGCCGCGACCGCCGCGGTGTTCGCGCCGATGATGGCCTGCGTCACCGGCTGGTTCGACACCCAGCGTGGCCTCGCGGTGTCGCTGGTCTCAGCCGGCATGGGCATGGCGCCGCTGACCATGGCGCCGCTCGCCGGCTGGCTGGTCACCGCCACCGACTGGCGCGGCGCGATGCTGATCGTCGCCGCAATCGTCGCCGCGCTGATGATCCCGGCCGCGCTGTTGGTGCGCCGTCCGCCGGCGCTGCAGGCCGGCGCCGATGCGGCCGCGGGCGACGGCGCGCACGGCGAGCTCACCGTTCGCGACGCGGTGCGCTCGCCGCAATTCGTCATCCTGCTGCTGGCGAATTTCTTCTGCTGCGCGACGCATTCCGGGCCGATCTTCCACACCGTCAGCTACGCCGTCACCTGCGGCATCCCGATCATCGCCGCGGTGTCGATCTACAGCGTCGAGGGCCTGTCCGGGATGTTCGGCCGGATCGGCTTCGGCCTCGCCGGCGACCGTTTCGGCGCGCAACGCGTGCTGGTGATCGGCCTGCTGGCGCAGGCGCTCGGGGTGGCGTCCTACGCCTTCGTCGGCGGCCTCGCCGGGTTCTACGCGGTGGCGGTGGTGGTCGGCTTCATCTATGCCGGCACCATGCCGCTCTACGCGGTGATCATCCGCGAAAACTTTCCGCTGCGGATGATGGGCACCATCATCGGCGGCATCTCGATGGCCGGCAGCCTCGGCATGTCGACCGGCCCGCTGGTCGGCGGCCTGATCTACGACCGCGTCGGCAGCTACGCGCCGATGTATCTGGCCGCCTGCGGCATGGGCCTGATGGCGATGCTGATCCTCGCCACGTTCCGGCCCTTCCCGCCGCGGCGGACCGAACTGGCGGTGGCATAGGATCGGCCGCACCGACGGACTGACGAACAAGAGTCCGGAGGCGCCGCCGAGGAGCAAGCGCAAGGTGAGCAGAGGCGCGCAAGCGCCGTGGCCACGTAGGCGCGGAGGTGCGCGCGTGAGCAGTCAGGACGCATCCTGTGTCCCGCACGCGGTGCAGCGCGGAGCGCTGCTCCGCAGATGCGGGACCCCGGTTTCTTGGGCCAACCTGAAGCGGGGCCCCGGATCGAACGCGGCGAGCAACCAGCAAGGGCTGACGCTTGGTTCCCCGGACGCGCTGCGGCATGCAATGCCGCTGCGCAGTGACCCATCGCGCCATGTCGCATCCGTTCCAATCGCGTGTTCACCGCTCCTTAACGATACCATAACCGCATACCAGTTCCCCGCCCCGCACCCACCCGATGTTAGGAAGTCGCGGACAAGGTGCCGGCATGCCCATCACGGTGTTGTCCAAGTACCTGCATCCCGATCCGCGCATTCGGCGTGAGCTGGTCGAATTGCTGTACACATCGCTGCCGCAGGTGATGGCGATCGGCGTCACCTCGGTGACGGGCGCCGCGGCGCTGGCGCTGATCGACGGCGATCCCGGCTATGCGGCGATCACCGTGCTGATCCTGATCACGGCGGCGGCGCGCGTGGTTTCGCTGTTGGGCTACAAGACCCGCGCTGCGCAATTCTCCGACGCCGATGTGGTGCGCTGGGAGCGGCTGTACGGCCTCGGCGCCTGCGCCTTCAGCCTCGCGCTCGGCGCGCTGTCGTTTCGCGCGCTGCAGCTCGGCGACGCGCCCGGCGCCTGGGTCGCGTTCGGCCTGTCGATGTCGTTCTGCGTCGGCATGGTGTCGCGCGCCGCGATCCGTCCCTGGATCATCCTGAGCGCGTCGGCGATGCTGCTGCTGCCGACCTTCGTCGCCGGGATGCTGCGGCCCGAACTCGCCTACAAGATCGGCGCCGGCATGCTGGTGCTGTTCTGGCTGACGCTGCGCGAAGCCTCCAAGCATCTCAGCGCCGCCTTCACCGAGCGGCTCGAGGCCAAGCACCGGCTGGCGCTGCAGGCCACCCACGACTTCCTCACCGGGCTGCCGAACCGCGCCGCATTCCTGCAGGCGCTGGAGAACATCCGCGGCAGCTTCACCATCGTGGCGATCGATCTCGACGGCTTCAAGCCGGTCAACGACCGGCACGGCCACCACGCCGGCGACGATCTGCTGCGCCAGGTCGCAGAACGGCTGGCAGCCTGCGCCGGTCCCGGCGGCCTCGCCGCGCGGTTCGGCGGCGACGAATTCATGCTGCTGAAGCCGGTCGCGGCCGGCGAGCCCGGCCGCGCCGAGGCGCTGGAGCTGACCCGCCGGGTGCTGCTCGATCTGGCGATGCCGTACCTGCTGTCCGCGGTTCCGGTCTGCATCGGCGCCAGCGCCGGCATTCTGCTCAGCGACGGCCGCCATGCGGACGGCGGGACCGCGCAGCTGCTCGAGCAGGTTGACCGTGCGCTGTACACCGCCAAGCGCGCAGGCGGCGGCTACGCCTGGTCGGACGGCGAACCCGGGCCCGATTTTCTGGTCGCGATCTAGCCGCGCGCCGCATTCGCGGCCACCCGCCCCTTGCCATTCGCCGCGCGCGCGCCAATCTCTGCTTCCAACCGCAACGACATCCGAACAGCCGGAGCCCGCATGACCGACGCCCCCTACACGCCGCCCAAAGTCTGGACCTGGGACAAGGAGAACGGCGGCAAGTTCGCGTCGATCAACCGCCCCATCGCCGGCGCCACCCACGACAAGGAGCTGCCGGTCGGCAAGCATCCGCTGCAGCTGTATTCGCTGGCGACGCCGAACGGCCAGAAGGTCACGATCCTGCTCGAGGAGCTGCTCGCCGCCGGCCACAGCGGCGCCGAATACGACGCCTGGCTGATCAAGATCGGCGACGGCGACCAGTTTTCGTCGGGCTTCGTCGCGGTCAATCCGAACTCCAAGATCCCGGCGCTGCTCGATCGCTCGGCATCGCCGCCGATCCGGGTGTTCGAGTCCGGCTCGATCCTGCTCTATCTCGCCGAGAAGTTCGGCGCATTCCTGCCGAAGGACGTCGCCGGCCGCACCGAATGCCTGAACTGGCTGTTCTGGCAGATGGGCAGCGCGCCCTATCTCGGCGGCGGCTTCGGCCATTTCTACGCCTACGCGCCGGAGAAGTGGGAATACCCGATCAACCGCTTCGCGATGGAAGTGAAGCGGCAGCTCGACGTGCTCGACCGCCGGCTCGCCGAGACCGAATATCTCGCCGGCGTCGACTACTCGATCGCCGACATCGCGGTGTGGCCGTGGTACGGCGGCCTCGCCAACGGCGTGCTGTACAACGACAGCGCGACGTTCCTCGATGTCGCCAGCTACAAGAACGTGCAGCGCTGGACCAAGGCGATCGGCGCCCGCCCCGCGGTGAAGCGCGGCCGCATCGTCAACCGCGTCACCGGCGATCCGTCGAGCCAGCTGCACGAACGCCACGACGCCGGCGACTTCGAGACCAGGACGCAGGACAGGCTGGCGGCGGCGAAGTAATAGACGCCTCACTCCACTGTCATTCCGGGGCGCTCACGCAGTGAGCGAACCCGGAATCCATATCCCCTGTGCACGTGCGGTGGCACGGCTGAAGTAACAAGGCCGAGTCGAGGGAGTATGGATTCCGGGTTCGCGCTGCGCGCGCCCCGGAATGACATCAAGCGCGCCCCGGAATGACGGTGCCCTACCGAACTACACGCTGTGTCGCGGCGTCGTGACCTTGCCCTGCGTGGTGGCGATGCCCATCTCGAAACTGTCGGCGATGCGGCGGGCGCGGACGATGAACGCCGCCGCCACCTCCGGCGCGAACAGGTCGTTGGCGGTGGTTTCGAACAGCGCCAGCCAGCGGTCGAAATGCGCCGGCTGCAGCCCGAGCATCAGATGCGGCCGCATCGGCCGCCCGCCGTAGCGGCCGGTCTTCAGCAGCATCGACGACCAGAAATCGCTGATCTGCGCGATGTGATGATCCCAGTCCGCGACCGCGTGGTCGAAGATCGGCCCGATCAATTCGTCCTCGCGGGCGCGCGCATAGAACGTGCGCACCATCGTCGCGATCTCGGCTTCGGTGATCTCGTGCATCGGACAGATGTAATGCGCGGCGCGGCCGCACTCAATACGGCGGCTTCAGCTTCGCCCGCTGCGTCCTGGCCGCCTCGGCCCACCAGGCGAGATCGTCGGCGAAGCGCGGAAACGCGCGGGCGAGCGATTTGCCGCCGTCGCCGGTCGGCGCGCCGCTCTCGTCCAGCGTCTGCGCGATCGGCCCGGCCGCGAGCGTCGACGAGATCACCACCATGCCCATTTCGCTGAGCGTGCCGTGCCACGCCGTCGCCGCGCGCACGCCGGAGAAGCGCCCGGCCGAGTAGCTCGCGATCGCCGCCGGCCGCCAGAACCATTCTTCGAGGAAATGATCGGTGAGATTCTTCAAACCCGGCTGAACGCCCCAATTGTATTCGCCGGTGACGAACACGAAGCCGTCGGCGCCGCGGATTTTCGCGGCGAGGTCTTCCATCGCGGCGGGCGCCTCGCCTTTGGGATATTCCTTGTACATCCGGTCGAACATCGGCAGCCCGACCGCCTTGGCGTCGATCAGTTCGACCTCGTCGCCGCGCGCCCGCAGCCCCGCGACGATGTAGTTCGCCAGCCGGATGCCCATCCGGTCGGAGCGATACGAGCCGTACAACACGAGCAGGCGGTGGGCCATCGAAACACTCCTTTGCGATGAGACGACAGGTTCGCGCGCCGACGTCCGAACCTACAGACGTTCGATCGGATCGCCGATCCGGATCACGCCGCCTTCGAGCACGCGCGCGGTGAGTCCGCCGCGGCCGCGCACCGCGTTGTAGCCGCCCGGGCCGAAGGTCTCTTCCATCCGGCTGCACGGCGCGCAATCCCCCGCCCCTTCGAGCAGCGCCGCGCCGACGCGAAAGCGCTGGCCCTTCAGCGCCGCCAGATTGACACCGCGGCTGACGAGATTGCGGCGGAGCAGTTCCGGCGCCACCGCGTCTCGGCCGAGAAAGCCGGCGATCGCGGCGAGATCTTCGGCCGCGATCAGCGTCACCTGCCGGGCGCCATTGTTGCTGGTGCGATAGCGATCGCCTTCGATGCCGCGGCCGGCGATCAGCGTCGCCTGCTCGGCGATCCGCATCGGCATGCGGCGGCCCGGACGCAGCCCGATCCAGTCGAGCCGTCCCGGCCGCATCGGCGCGGTCATCAGCCGACCGAGCGGCGTGTCAGGGGCGAAGGACTTCATGCGCCCTGGACAAGGCGCGCGGCCCGGAACTTGTTCCCGATGGAAATGATGGGGCCGTCAGGTCTTCGGCAGCTTCGGCACCGACTCGGCAAAGCCGTTGAAGCAGGCCAGTCGTTCGTCCTGTTCCTTGGTGAAGCGGCAATCGGCGACCGCCTTGGCCGGCTGCGGCTTGGCGCCGGGCTTCAGCGTCTTCGGCTTCGGCGGGAAGATCGCGTCGTAGCAATCGAGCCGTTCCTTGCTGCCGTCGTCGATTTCGAGACAGGCCTGCAACTGCGCCGCGACCGATGGCTTGCCGGGCTTGGCCGGCTTGGCGGCACCGGTCTTGGCGGCGTCGGTCTTGGCAGCGTCGGTCTTGGCAGCGTCGGTCTTGGCGGCATCGTTCTTGGCCCCCGCCTGGCCGCGCGGCTTGACCTGCACCAGCGGCCGGTCGCCGACCATCGGCGTGCTGCTCGGCGCGGTTGCGTTCTGCGCCAGCGCTGCGCTCGAAGCCAGCAGCGCCACCATGACAATCATCGTTCTCATCGAATCCTCGTCGAATGCGGGAGCCCCGCGCGGCCCCTGCGCCGGGCGACTGGTCAAAAGCGAACGCTTCCTCAAATCCAAGCATGGCGGCAACGTCAAGCGAGTCGCGCGATCGCCGCCCGCGGTTGTCCACCGCCCGCCAAGCTCAGCGGCGCGATTGCGGCTTGTTTGGGGCGGAACCTGCGCCGTCCACGGCCGCGACGGCCGTGGAAATCGGAAGGCGCGTGCGATAATCAGGGGACATGAGACAGCTGCTGATTGCCCTCGCCATCGCCGCACTGCCGGTCGCCGCATCGGCCCAGGGATTGTCCCGAGGCTTCTCGGACGCCTCGCCGGCGGATCGGCCCGCGGCCAAACCTCTGGCGGCTGCACCGAAGCAGACCAGGAGCAATCCCTGCGCCGCGTTCGGCGCGGGCTTCGTCCAGGTCGAGGGCAGCACCACCTGCGTCAAGCTCGGCGGCGGGATCGACGTCGGCGTCGGCGGCAGCAGCCGGCGCTGAGCGCGCGTAGGAGATCGTTCAGCACTGGCGAGGATGTGACTGGCGTCATCGCGGCAAATGCCGTGTGATCGCACGATGACAGATTTGCGACACGCGGGGCCGATGCCCGCCGACATCGAGACCACGACCCGCCTGCAGCGCTGGCCGCTGGCGCCGCTGGCCGGCCTGGCGCTGCTGCTCGCCGGCCCGGGCATCGCGATCCAGCTCGGCCTCCTCCCCTTCGCCTACCGCATCCACGCCCTGCTGCTGGTCTCCGGGCTGTGCATCGGCCTGTGCCTATGGGCCGGCGTCTCGTTCGCCGAGCTCGGCTTCGGCAAGCCGCATCAATGGCGGCATTGGCTCGGCTGCGCGGCCGTCACGCTGGCGATCGCCGCGGTGATGCTGCTGCAGACCCAGGTCTTCACCTTCGAGGCGAAGCCGCCGGCGTGGCTCAGCTTCGCGCCGTTCTACGTGCTGGTGTCGAGTCCGTGCCAGGAGGTGGTGTGCCGCTCGATCCCGAAGCTGATCACCGATCGGCTGTCACGCGGCGGCTGGGCCTATCTGATGTATTCGGCGGCGATGTTCTCGCTGATCCACCTCTGCTACGGCGACCCGGCGCTGCTGCTCAACACCTTCCTGCTGGGGCTGGTGTGGGGCGCCGCTTATCTGTGGATGCGGAACATCTGGCCGCTGATCGTGTCGCACGCGGCGGTCGGCACGCTGGCCTTCGCGCTCGGACTGGCCTGAGCGCAAAGGCGCATGAGCAGCCGCTCAGCGGCCGCCGATCAGCGCCGTCGCCGGCAGCCGCTGCAGGCAGTCGTGGTAGCCGACGCTGCTGATCGCGTATTTCGCCCGGCAGGCGCTGTCGTAGCGCACGGCCACCGCCGCACCCGGCATCGATGCCGAGGCCTGCATCGGATCGCCGGAACGACCATGCTTGGCCTGTCCCTTGTGCGCGCCGGATTCGGCGGCGACGCCCGCGAGACTCGTCAGCGGCAGCGTGAGACAGACGGCAACAGCGGCACAGCACAGGGCGAATCTGGTCATCGTGAGGTCTCCTCTCGGCGGTTGGCTGGTTGGCCCCGGCGCAACGCGCGCGACGAGGCAGACCGACAACTACGAGCTGTCCGCTGACGATTGACTGACAGAGATCTCGCGCAATCGAACTAATTTACACCGTTAATGGCGGTTAAGTCGGCGGCGATTGCATGGCCTTCGCAATTACAGCCCAGCCTTGCTTGATCGCTCCGAACGCGAAGCGATCGTGGATTCGCCCGCGTCACGTGGCGATCAGATCTCGAGCTGCGTGCCGAGCTCGACGACGCGGTCGGTCGGGATCTTGAAGAAGGTCGTCGCCCGCGTCGCGTTCAGCGTCATGAACGTGAACAGCCGCTCGCGCCACAGCGCCATGCCGGGATTGAGGCTCGGCACGAAGGTCTCGCGGCTGAGGAAGAACGAGGTCGACATCATGTTGAACTCGTGGCCGAACTGCTTGCACAGCGTCAGCGCCGCCGGAATGTCCGGCGTCTGCATGAAGCCATAGCGGATGATCAGGCGATGGAAGCCGTCGCCGATATCGGTCATGTGCACGCGCTCGCTGTCGGGCACGTAGGGCGTCTCCGCCGTGGTCACCGTCGCCAGCACCACGCGCTGATGGACGGTCTGGTTGTGCTTGAGATTGTGCAGCAGCGCCGGCGGCACGCCGTCGGTCGCGGCGGTCAGAAACACCGCGGTGCCGCGGGCGCGCGACACGTTGGGCCCGAGCGCGCGCAGCACGACGTCGAGCGGCACCGCCTGTTTCTTGAGTTGCTTGCGCACCAGCGCCCGGCCGCGCCGCCAGGTCGTCAGCACCGTGAACGAGATGAAGCCGATGAACAGCGGGAACCAGCCGCCCTGCGCCACCTTGATGATGTTGGCGGCGAAATACGCGAAATCGACCGCCAGCAGCGTGCCGGCGACGGCGATCACCAGCGCCATGTTCCAACGCCACAGCAGCGCCATCACGAACGACACCAGGATGGTGTCGATCATCATCGTGCCGGTCACCGCGATGCCGTAGGCCGCCGCCAGATTGCTCGACGACTGGAAGCCGATCACCAGCGCCATCACGGCGAAGTACAAGGTCCAGTTGGTGAACGGCACGTAGATCTGACCGGCTTCCTCGCCGGAGGTGTGCACGATCGTCATCCGCGGCAGCAGGCCGAGCTGGATCGCCTGCCGCGCCACCGAGAACGCGCCCGAGATCACCGCCTGCGAGGCGATCACGGTGGCCAGCGTGGCGAGCGCGACCATCGGCATCACCATCCATTCCGGCCCCATCCGGAAGAACGGGTTCTGGATCGCGGCGGGATCGGCGATCAGCAGCGCGCCCTGGCCGAAATAGTTCAGCAGCAGCGCTGGCAGCACCAGGCAGAACCAGGCCAGCCTGATCGGAAACCGGCCGAAATGGCCCATGTCGGTGTACAGCGCCTCGCCGCCGGTGACGGCCAGCACCACAGAACCCAGTGCGTAGAAACTCATCAGCGGATGGCGGATGACGAATTCGACGGCGAATGTCGGACTGATCGCCTCGAGCACTTCCGGCGCACGCACGATGTTGGCGATGCCGAGCAGTGCGAGCGTGACGAACCACGCGCACATCACCGGGCCGAACAGCCGGCCGACCAGTCCGGTGCCGCGCGACTGGATCGCGAACAGCGCGGTCAGCACCACCGCGGTGACCGGCACCACATAAGCCTTCAGATCCGGCGTGACGACCTCGAGGCCCTCCACGGCGCTGAGCACCGAGATCGCCGGCGTGATCATGCTGTCGCCGTAGAACAGCGCGGCGGCGATCACGCCCAGCAACATCAGCGGATAATGCACGCGCCGCCCGCGGGTCAGTTCCGTCACCAGCGCCAGCAGCGCGAGACTGCCGCCTTCGCCGTGGTTGTCGGCGCGCATGATGACGATGACGTACTTCACCGTGACCAGCAGCATCACCGTCCAGAACACCAGCGACAGCACGCCGAAGATGTTCTCCGGGGTGACCGCGATCGGGTGATGGCCGGCGAAGGTTTCCTTCATGGCGTAGAGCGGACTGGTACCGATGTCGCCGAACACCACGCCGATCGCGCTGACCAGCAACCCGACACTGTGTTTGTGCTGGCTCATGCTCGACCCCTGGCCCCATTCACCCGGTCGGTCAGGGCGCCGAATGCGGGGCGCGCCTCGTCGACACCGGCACGACACGAATGGCGCGTGGCCCTGGCCTTGCGGCCGGCGTCCGGTCCCATGCTTCTATTCATATCGGCTGCGCCCCGTTGTTGACCTGGATCAGACAGCTGTCGTCGCCGACCGTTCCCAGCCGTGATCCAATCATCGATTCGATACAAGATTTCTGCGTCAGGCAGGATTCCGGCCCGTACCTAGAAGCACAGGTTGCTCACAAGCTTTCCCTGCTTGTCCTTGATCGCAAACGGACAGTCGGCGCGTTTCAGCGCCGCGGCGGCGTCGGCGTTGCCGAGCGCAGCCGCTTTTTCGTAGAATCCCCTGGCCGCGGCGGAGTCTTTCGGGCCGCCGCGCCCGCTCTGCGCAAAAGCGCCCATCCGCTCCAATGCGCCCGCATGCCCCTGCCCCGCCGCCTTCTCGAACAGCGCGCGGGCGGCGACGTCGTCCTTCGGACCGCCGACGCCTTCGGCCAGCAGGATGCCGAGCTGATACTGCGCCTCGGCATTGGTTTCCGCGCCCTTCGCCAGCAGCGCCCGGGTCTTGGCCGGATCGGACGGGGTGGTGCCGGACAGGGCGGCGAGATTGCTGACCCCGCGGGGATTTCCGGCCTCGGCGGCGCGCTCGAACAATTGCCGGGCCCGGCCGTCGTCCCTGGCGACGCCGGCGCCGGTCGCATAGGCGACGCCGAGTTCGACCATCGCCGAGGTGCTGCCCTTGTCGGCCGCCTTGCGGAACGCCGCGATCGCTTCCGCCGGCTGCTTGTTCGCCGTATGGGCCCGGCCGAGCGCGTACAGCGCGCGGCGGGCGCCGCCGGCGGCGGTGCGGCAGTACTTGATCGCCATCTCGACGTCGCCGGGCGCGATCTCGGCGACACCCTTCACGCCCGCCGGCTTGTCCGGGTCGGCCGGATCGGCTGCGATCCGGTCGCACAGCGCCAAATCGGCCGACTGCGCCCACGCCGGCACCGCGGCGCCCGACAGCAGCAGCGTCGCGACTAGACCGGCGGCGAACCGCCGGCCGATTTCCCGGACCATCCCGTGTCCGCGCCCTGCAAATCCCGTCATCGGTTCCATCGTCCCTTTGCGCCCCAACTCATACCAGACGCCGCCGCAGGCCGCCCGCATTCGGCGCGATGCCCGGCCCGCGCTCGGCGCGTTCCTCCGGGCGAAATCGGCCTGTCCCGCGGCGACCGGGCTAGCCCAAGGCTCCCGGATCGCAAACCCAAACACGGCGTTGCCCCCAACAATTCCGCCGCCCGACACTAGCATCATCCGGTCCGGCCGGAACCAAGGCCGATGCTCCCCGTTCATGCCCCATCTTTCACGGAGAGCGACGGCAATGACGATCTTGAAATGGGCGCTGATCTTTCTGGTGATCTCGGTGGTCGCCGGCATCTTCGGCTTCACCGGCATCTCGGCCGCTTCGGCCGATCTGGCCCGCATTCTGTTCTACATCTTCGCCGTGATCTTCATCGTCCTGCTGATCCTCGGCTTCACGATCTTCCGAGCGTAGCGGCGACGGCATGACGCAGCCCTGACGTCGGCACCGACGCAGGGCTGCCATGAATGGCGGCTTCACTTGATCTGCCGCAAGCATCCGGTAGTTGGTATCGACCAAGGTCTCACGCGCATCGCCGATTCCATATTGCAATGCAGCATCGGCTCAACTAGGTATTCCCCAACAAACCCTCGGGGCGGTCGATGAGCGAAGACTGGAATACGAAGTATGGCGTGCGCCGCGTACGGCGCGATCCTCCGACGCTGGAGGAAGCGATTTTCGCCGCCATGGGAATCACCGACGACCTGGAATCGCAGGCCGAAATCGCCGCGTCGCTGATGGGTCTGCCGGTCGAGCAGGTCCAGAGCGAAGTGCGCAAGGCCGGCCGCGCCGCAGCGCGCACCACCCGCGTGATCACCGGCGAGCAAGGCGCGCAGCGTTCGGTGGTCGTCGAGCGCCGCGTCTCGCGCCGCATCGTCGGCAACGACAAGCGCGTCTGAGCGCGAACTACGCGCGCGGATCGCGTCGGCGATCGCAGCTCCAGATCAAACGACAACGCCGCGGGCATCAGCACGCGGCGTTTGACGTTTCAGGGCCGCGACGTCGCCGTCGCCGACCGAGGTCAGGCGGCGCGGTTGATACCCGACATCCGGAGAAACAGATTCCAGCACGCCTGATTGAAATCGATCAGCGCGCTCGCCGCGCCGGCCGGAATTTCGATCGTCGGCTGGTTGGTCCGCGGCATCTCCTGATTGAGATCGATCGTGCCGGTCGACTCGCCCTGCCGGAAGGTCAGATGGGCGCCGAACTTGTTGGCCAGTGCGCGCATCGCCTGGTTCTGCGAGCCGGTGGTGATGCGCAGGTTCTCGTAACCGAGCGACCGGGCCACCTCCATCAGCTGCCTGAACAGGATGCTGCCGATCCCCTTGCGCCGCAGATGCGCCTCGACGCTGAACGCGATTTCCGGCAGCGAGTCGGTCGACAGGTCGGGCTGATGCAGTTCGGCTGCGGCGTGCACCGCCCCGTCCTCGGCGAAATAGGCAATGATGATGGTGCCGTCGCCGCCGCATTTGGAGGCGTAGCGGTCGATGAAACCCTCGTCGGCATAGCCGTTGAAGCGATCGCGCCGGCTCTCGGCGTCGAGCCGCAGCAGGTGGTCCCGAAGCAGCGGAAGTTCCTGGTTGATCAGCGACCTGATCGTCCCTTTGGACCCGGTGAGATCGGCGATGAGAGCGTCGTACATTTATTCACATCTCCTTTGGGGACGACCCTCAAGGAGGCGTTCGATTCCCTAGACCGAAAGTATATTGTGCGACGCACAATTAATTTCAAGATCAAATGGCGGGCACGCCAGGGAAACGACTGGCAGACTGCCATCGAACTTCGCAAAAACTGCATAGAACCAAGCTGCTTAACAAACCTTGAGCGAGCGCAAAGTGACGCAGCCGAAAGGTGTTGTTGCACCGCACTCTAGGGATGATACGGAGGCGCTCGGTCCGTCAATAACGGTATCAGAGAACCATCTGAGTTTGGGTGACCATCCCGACCAACCGCCCCTCCTCGGTCTCGATCCGGGTCTGCCACACCTGGGTCCGTTTGCCCCGATGCACCGGCGTCGCAATCGCCCGCACCGTGGTTCCCGCCTTGGCCGCGGCGATGAAGTTGGTCTTGCTCTCCAGCGTGGTCGTCCCTTTGGCGTCCGCCGGCAGATTGACGAAGGTGGCCGCCGCGCCGACCGTGTCGGCCAGCGCCATCACCGCGCCGCCATGGATCGCCTCGCCGAGCGTGCACAGATCCGGGCGCACCAGCATGGTGGCGACCACCCGATCGGGGCCGGCCTCGACGAAGCTGACGCCCATCAAGGCGGCAAACGGCAGCGGTCGCGAATTGATCAGCTCGAGCGGCGTCATCATCCCTCCTCTCGGCCCGCATTCTCGCCGGACGGCGGCGCGGGCTCGGTGTGCATCGTCGGACGTCGGCGGATCGTGCATGTCGATCCGCCGAACGCAATGACCTGTCAGGTCATGAGGCGACCGGTTCGACGCCGCACCATTCGGCGATGAACAGCGCGGTCGCCTTGGTCGATTGCCGCAGCGACTCGAGGTCGACATATTCGTTGAAGCCGTGCATCGCCGCGCCGCTGGCGCCGAAGCACAGGCTCGGAATGTTGTAGTTCAGCCCGTAGAACCGTGTATCGGTCAGCGCGGTGAACACCAGATCCGGCGTCGCGCCGCCATAGACCGCGTCGTAGGCCTTGCCGAAGGCGGCTTCTGGCGCAGCCGAATCCTTCAGCTCGTAGCCCTCCGACAAAAAGCCCGACCACTCCACCTGCGGCGGATTGTTCGACAGGAAGCGGTGATCGCGCGCCGCCGCCGCGACACAGGCGAGGATTTCGGCCTGATGATCGGCGACCGACCATCCCGGCAGGATGGCGATCCGGCAATCGACATCGCACCAGGCCGGCACGCTCGACGCCCAGTCGCCGCCCTTGATGATGCCGGGGTTGAAGTTGATCGGATGCGCCACGTTCTTGAAATGAGCGTCGCCGGCGGCGCGCTTGTTCCAGTCCTCTTCGAGCTTCTCCAGCGCGTGAATCAGATGATAGGCCGCGGTGATCGCATTCGACCCCGAGCCGGCTTCGAACACGTGCACCGGAAATCCGCGCACCTTCAGCCGAAACCAGATCACGCCGACCTGCGAGCGCACCATCTTCCCGTCGGTCGGCTCCGGAATGAAGCAGCAGTCGGCGCGGTAGCCCCGCTGCAACGTCGACAGCGCGCCGACGCCGGTGCTCTCCTCTTCGATCACCGACTGGAAATGGATTCGGCCGGTCGGCCGCAACCCCGCCGCCTTGATGGCGTCGAGCGCATACAGCGCGCCGATGGTGCCGGACTTCATGTCGCAGGCGCCGCGGCCGTACATCCGGCCGTCCTTCACCACCGGCGCGAACGGCGGCGTGTCCCACATCTCGAGCGGCCCGGTCGGCACCACGTCGCAGTGCCCCTGCAGGATCAGCGAACGCCCGCCGTTGTTGGCCGGGCGATAGGTGCCGACCACGGTGCGCGCTTTGGAGAAGTCGTGCTCGATCGGACCGAAGCCGCGCAAATCCTTGAGTTCGTCGAGATCGATATGCCAGTCGTCGACCTCGTAGCCGCGTTGCCGCAGCAGATCGGCGATCATGTCCTGGCACGGGCCCTCGGCGCCGCGCGTGCTCGGGATCGCGACGAAATCACGCGTGGTGGCGAGTTGGGCATCGAAGCCGGCATCGACGGCGTCAAGAATTCGGCGTTGAAGGTCGTTGACGCTCATGCGGCGGCGGCTCCTTGTTGTTGTTTGATCGGGCGCGATCAAACCACAGATTGCCGGAATTGCCAGGCGGTATGATCGCTCGATCGAATCAAGCCATCGTTGCGCGCAGCGCATGAGGGAGACCAGATGTCCGACGCTTACGAAATCCGCCTGCCTGTCTCCGCGCTGCTGTGCAAGGCGGCGGTCACGCTGCTGCTGACGGCAGGACCTGCGATCGCGCAGCAGCAGGTGTCGCGCGAACAGGACATCACCGATCTGCGGCTGGGGCAGCGCGTTCTGGTCGACGACGGATCCTGTCCCAACGGACAGATCAAGGAAGTCCTGGGCGCCACGCTGACCGGAGCGGGTATCACCCGCACCAGCAAATGCGTGCCCCGGGTTCAGCGCCGTTAAAGCCGCGCATCGTTTGATTGAAAAGACAAAGCCTTTCGAGATGCGCTGAATCCTCATCCTGAGGCGCCCGGCGAAGCCGGGCGTCTCGAAGGATGGGGCGACGCATCGCTTGCGGCGCATGGTTCGAGACGGCGCTAACGCGCCTCCTCACCATGAGGTTTTGCCTGTGGTCAGCGTCCCGGCGCGCCATTCTAATTCCAACAGAAACAGAACTGCTCGAGATCCGCCCGGCTTGATCATGGCGACACGCATGCAGGCGATCGGCTAGTCGGCCGGATCGAACATGCATTGCAGCGCCGGCTTGGCGATCAGCGTGAAGGTCGCGCTGATCTGCGACTGTTTGGCCGGCGGCACCCACTCGGTCTCGATCGTCGGCACGCCGCTCTCGCGCATGCCGCGCAGCAGCGCCTCGCGCAGGTCGCTGTCCTGCACGGCCGCAGCCGCATGATCGTGGAGGCAGCCGCAGACCGCGACCGGATGCGCCCAACGGCCGGCCATGTGCGCGGTGCACTGCCGGATGAATTCGATCCGCGGATCCTGAACGTTGAGCAGCGACCTGGCCTGCGCCTGCGCGCCGGTTCCAGCCAGCAGAAATACGCCGAGCGCGAGCGCGGCGCGACGAGAGGCCATCGACAAACCAAAGCTTGGAAATTGCATCACGCCGGCGTGCTCACTTGGCCGCAAGGAGCGTCGGGGCGATCGCGGTCTGCGTCACCGTCGGCCCGATATAGGAGAAGGCGCCGATGCCCGGCAGGCCGCCTTCAGACGAGCCTGCCACGGACGATCCAGCAAGCACGAAGGCGCAAGCGAGCATGAAGCTCAGGGTTCGCATTGACGTGTCTCCGATCCAGCCTCGGCAGCGACCGCTGCCCTTTCGTTGAGGGCTTGATAACCACGCGCTGTTTCCGGACGTCTGCGTTCGAATGGAAAATGGTTTCGTGGCGGCCCGAATTGTTTCATCGCAAGACCCGACGACGAAACACCGCGGCGAAAATCCCTGCGAATTCAGGCAACCGGTTCCGCACCGTCGAACCGTGATCCGGTGCCTCTCTACCAGCGACAGCCGACCGGGCTGCGACCAACGTCATCGGGCGCCGACATCACGGCGTCACACTCGGCCGCTACTGACACCAGTGCGAGCGAGACCGGCTCCGGCCTCTCGCGAAGTTGTTAGTCCGCCTGCGACGCCGCATCGCGGGCGCATTCATCACACCTCGACGCATTCAGTGGTCGCTGGCGCGTTCAGTAAGATTGTATTAAACTTGTTTTCAGCGAGACCTTGGTGCGAAGCAGCGCCGGACGATACAGAAGCGCTGAAGGCGCGTTGTCGCAACTCCACCGGGTTGCTGTCGGACGCGACTACCTGCCGAAGCCGATCTCACGCGCAAGCGCGGCTCGCGGCTCAGATTTCAACATCACAACACTGGCGATTGCCCGCATCGGCCGTTCGGCCGCAGCGACCGAGCGCAACGATTTCGGGCAATGCGCGTTAATTAGGCTTATGGAGGAACGTCACATGACAAACGATCCGCGCGTGACAAGCGCGAAGACGGACGGCGGACAAGCCGTCGCGGGTCGCGTCGCAGCGGCCGTGAAGAAGATCCGCACCGCCGGCTCGCCCGGCGAGATGTCGTTGCAGAACCTGTTCGGCCACCCCGCGACGCAGTCGATTCCACAGGGCCTGGTTCGCCTGGTCGGCTACCGCGATCCGGCGCGACCGGCCGCGTTGGGTCGCCCGTCGCGTTGAGCATCTCCGCGCGCTTCGGGCGTGGCCAAACTCGTCATCAATAAAAACGGAGCGACCGGCCCTCGCCTGTCGCTCCGTTTTCGTTGGTGCTGCTTTCGTTGGTGCTGCGATTATTACTTGAAGAAGTCGCCGCATTTCTGAACGGTGGCGTCGGCCGCGCCCCACGGCATGATCGGCACCGACGAGGTCGAGTTCTTCGGCGAACCCTCGATCAGCCGATCCGAGTAGACCATGTAGACCAGCACGTTGCGCTTGGCGTCGCAGCCGCGGACGATCTGCATCTTCTTGAAGAACATCGACCGGCGCTTGCTGAACATGTCGTCGGCCTGTTCGAGCTTGTCCTTGAAGCGGATCGGGCCGATCTGGCGGCAGGCCAGCGAGATGTCCGAGACTTCCTCGGCGAGGCCGAGCCAGCCCTTGAACCCGCCCCGCTCCGGCACCGTGAAGTGGCAGGCGACGCCCTGGATCTCCGGATCGTCGATGCCGTAGGTGGCGAGCTTGTCGTTCGGGCTGAGCAGTTTGAACACCGTGGAGCGGCGGAAGATCAGGTCCGGGTCGTCCGCGGCCGAGGCCGATGCGGAAGCCAGGGTGGTGACGGCCAGCGCCGCCAGGGCGGCGCACGTCAGGCGGGTCACGAGCGATTGGGCGTGGCGAAGTCTCATCGAAATCTCCGTAAGCAGGCTGTCCGCATGTGGGGGCCGGCGATGCGTTGTGAAAGATGCCGGCGGCCTGCGACTCTGGTTTAACCTCCTGTGAAGCTTTTTTGTTAAGGTTTGAATCAAATGCGCGGGGAAATACCGCGCGGATGCTGGTGAACGAGTCTCGCTGTTGCGACACTCATCTGAGATCACTCAAGAGATTCGAGGACCACCGCGTGCGCCTGGAACAATCTTCAATGTCATCGGGCCTCGCGCCGCGACCCAACAAAAGTGATCTCGCTCACGGAGTGACTTTCAAGGCGGCGTGGCGCGCCGGAATGCTCACCGCGGCGGGCGTGTTCGCCCTGTCGTCCGAGGCCCAGGCCTCGAACTGGTGGTGGCCGGAAAACGACAGCGCGGTCTACACCCCGGCGCCGCCGGCCCCGAAGCGGTATCAACGGAAGCACTACCCGCTCGACACCAAGCAGGAGAAGCTGATCGAGAAGCAGACCGCCAAGCCGCAAGGGCCGCTGGTGATCTCGGTGTCGATCGATCAGCAGAAGCTGCGCGTGTTCGACGCCAACGGCTTCTTCGCCGAGACGCCGGTGTCGACCGGGATGCGCGGCCATTCGACGCCGATGGGCGTGTTCAGCGTCATCCAGAAAAACAAATGGCACCGCTCCAACATCTACAGCGGCGCACCGATGCCCTACATGCAGCGGATCACATGGTCGGGCATCGCGCTGCATGCCGGCGTGGTGCCGGGTTACCCGGCGTCGCACGGCTGCATCCGGTTGCCGAACGCCTTTGCGATGAAGATGTGGGGCTGGACCCGGATGGGCGCGCGCGTGATCGTCACGCCCGGCGACATCACGCCGACCAGTTTCAGCCACGCGCTGCTGGCCAGCAAACGGCCCGCGCCGCCGGACGCGCCGATGGCGTCCGATCCGCAAAAGCCGACGACCTCCTCGAAGTCCGACAAGGCCGCAGCGGCCGACCCCGCTGCGCCGAACGCGGAGTTGCGCGCCGGCATTTCGCTCGACGACCCGCGGCCGGTGACGACCGCCGACGCGAGCGCGGCGAGCGTCGGCGCAACCGCCGTTCTGTCCGACTCCCCGGCCCGCGCCGACTCGGCCGAAGCAGCGCCGCCCTCCCTGACGGCGGCCAGCGCTGACGCGCGCGCCGAAGCGAGCATCGACACCATCATCAAGGACGATGCCGCCAAGGACGACACCGTAACCGTTACCACTCCCTCCACGGCGGAAACCAAGACCGACGCCGTCGACCCGGCGACGACGGCCACTGTCGACAAGACCGCCGAGCCCAAGGCGAGCGACTCCAAAGCTGTCGAATCCAACACCTCAACAGCGGAAAAACCGGCCGTTGCCAACGACAAGGCACCGGTTGTTGAGTCCCTGGATAAGGCCGACGCCGCGGCTCAGTCCAAGGATCCGTCCAAGGACGCGTCGAAGGATCAGTCCCGCGCCACCGATCCCACCGTGCCGCCCGCGGCGGAACTGCCGGCCGCCAAGCGCGGCGGCGGCCAGATCGCCGTGTTCATCAGCGGTAAGGACCAGAAGCTCTACGTCCGTCAGAACATGACGCCGTTGTTCGACGTCCCGGTCTCGATCGCCGCGAGCGAGCGCCCGCTGGGCACCCACGTCTTCACCGCCGAGCTGGCGAAGGACGATGGCGTGCGCTGGACCGTGGTGTCGCTGCCGGCCTCCCGGCGCGCCGAAGTCCAAAGCAATTCTCGCCGGAGCAAGAAGGATTTAGTCGCCGAAGCGAAGGTTTCGCTGGAAACCGATGGTCCAGCCGCGGCGCTCGACCGCCTGACGGTCCCGCCGGAGGCGATGGCGCGAATCGCCGAGGCGATCACCTCCGGCGCCTCGCTGGTCGTGTCCGATCAAGGCATTACGGCGAGCGGCGAAACCGGTCAGGGAACCGATTTCATCATCCGCCTGCGGTAACGAGCTGCTCTATCCGCCCGTCGGCGAGCTCCACCGCCGCTCGACGCGCCGCAACCTTGTGTCCGCCGTGCACATCGCCGGTGCGAAACTGCGGGCAACTCGCCGCAGGAGTCGAATAGCCGTTGCGAGGGGCTGTTTTCTGCCTCTAGTTTGACGGCAAGATGCGGCAGCCCCTGCGGTTTCGGCGCTCGGCGCCGGCTGCGGACGATGGCAGAAGGACAACGGACATGCGGATCGCGACGGGTCTTCTGATTGCAAGCGCGGTTTCTCTCGGCGCAATCGGCGCAGCGTGGTCGCAGGCGACCCCCAAGACCACCGGCGCCACTGCCCAGCCAGCGCCGCAGGCGGCGCCCACGCCGGCTCCGGCGCCCGCCCCCGTCAAACAGGCCTGCGCCAATCCCGACGCGCTCGGCGTCGGCCGCGTGGTCGAGATCGACACCACCGGCGGCCCCGGCTTCGGCTTCGAGCATTTCAAACAACTCGACTTCCTGCGCGACAAGGAAGTGGTGCTGACCTTCGACGACGGCCCGTGGCCGACCAACACCCCGGCGGTGCTGAAGGCGCTGGCCGATCAATGCACCAAGGCGATCTTCTTTCCGATCGGCAAGCACGCCACCTATCACCCCGAGATCCTGAAGCAGGTCGCCGCCGCCGGCCACACCATCGGCGCCCACACCTGGTCGCACGCCAATCTGGCGAACAAGAAGCTCACCGAGGATCAGCGCAAGGACGAAATCGAAAAGGGCTACGCCGCGGTGAAGTGGGCGCTCGGCAGCGCGCCGTCGCCGTTCTTCCGCTTCCCGGCGCTGCAGCACCCGCCGGAAATGGTCACCTATCTCGGCACCCGCAACATCGCGATGTTCTCCTGCGATCTCGACTCGTTCGACTTCAAGGCGCGCAAGCCCGAGCAGGTGGTCGACACCGTGATGAAGAAGGTCGACAAGCTCGGCAAAGGCATCATCCTGATGCACGACTTCCAGAAGAGCACGGCCGAGGCGCTGCCCGAACTGCTGCGCCGCCTGAAGGCCGGCGGCTACAAGGTGGTGCAGATGAAGGCCAAGGCGCCGGTGGTGACGATGGCGAAGTACGACGAGGAACTCGCCAAGAGCAGTCCGCTGCCGACCGTCAGCTCCCGTCCGGTCAGCTCCGTCGTGCAGACCATCTCCGAGTGATCGGATAGCGGCTTGCGCTTGCCTCTTCTGGAGACCCGATGACCGGCGCGCCGGCGCTGCGGATCGAAGGCTTCGTGATCGTCTCCGCCGAGGGCCATCTCGCGGACGCGCAGGGCGTGATGCCGGATATCCTGAAATTCCCCAGCGACCAGCGCTTCTTCTCCGACTCGCTCGATCGCGCCGAGCTGATCGTCCACGGCCGCAATTCGTTCGAGGACCAGCCGAACTCGCCGCAGCGCAAGCGGCTGCTGGTGACGCGGCAGGTCGCGAGCCTGTCGGCGGATCCGGCGAATCCCAAGGCTGTCCGCTGGAACCCCGCGGGCGCCTCGTTCGAACAGGCCTGCGCGCGCGCAGGAGTCGACACCGGCACGGTTGCCATCATCGGCGGACCGGACGTGTTCGCGATGTTCTTCGATCGCTACCAGACGTTCTGGCTGTCCGAAGCGCCCGGGGTGCGCCTGCCGGGCGGCCAGCCGTGCTTTCCCGGCGTGCCCGCCAAGACGCCACAGCATCTCCTCGCCGCCCATGGCCTCACGCCAGCGGAGCGGATCGTGCTGGACACCGAACACGACGTCGGCGTCACCGCATGGCGGCGGAGCGTCTGAGGCTTAGACGTCGTGATGCGACGACGCCGCCTGCGGCCCGCGGCCGATGCCGGCGATGACGAACAAGCCACCGATCAGCGACAGGTTCTTCAGCGCATGGATCAGGTTGCTGTGGGCGTCGGCGCCGGTCTGATTCCAGAAATCGTGGTAGTAGAAGATCGTCGCCGCAACGAACAGGATCAGGATCAGCGCGAACCAGCGCGCGCCGAAATTCAGCGCGATCAGCAGGCCGCACAGCAGTTCGGTGACGCCGGCCGCGATCGCCAGCATCTGGGCGAACGGCATGCCGCCGGCGAGGCTTTCGAGCTGCGCCGTGTAGGTCGCCATCATCTCCGGCACGGCGATCTTCTGCGTCATCTGGGTGGTCGCGGCGATGTCGAGTAGTTTGGTCGCCCCGGAAAAGATGAACAGCACCGAGAACAGGAAGCGCCCGAGAGAAATGAAGGCAGGCATTGTCGACCCCACTGGCAGCGGCGAAAGCGGCGCAAACGCGCCGCAAGTATGAGGGGTCGCCGGGCGGTTTTCAAACGGTCAAATAACCGACCGACGGCTTACGCACCGTGGTGAAGGTACGTTTCCGCGGAGTGCATCGCGTTCGCGCCGGACAGCCTGCCGGAACTCCTGCCGGTCTACCCGAACAGCGTCCGCTGCTGCCGCCCCGCCCGCTCCTGCGCTTCCACCACCGCGACCGCGGTCATGTTCAGAATGCCGCGCGACGTCACCGAGGGCGTCAGGATGTGGGCCGGCCGCGCCGGGCCGATCAGGATCGGGCCGACCGGCAATGCGTCGCCCAGCACCTTGATCATCTGATAGGCGACGTTCGCGGTGTCGAGGTTCGGCATGATCAGCACGTTGGCGCCGCCTTCCAGCCTAGAATGCGGCAGGATCAGTTCGCGCGCGGTCTGCGACAGCGCGGTGTCGCCCTGCATTTCGCCGTCGGCCTCGATCTCGGGATGCCGCTCCGCCAGCAACGCGGTGGCGCGCCGCATCTTCATCGAGGATTCGGTCGGGTAGCTGCCGAAATCCGAATGCGACAGGAAGGCGATCCGCGGCTTGATATTGAAGCGCTGGACGTGCACCGCGGCGAGCGCCGCAACCTCGGCCAGTTCTTCCGCCGTCGGATTGGGCCGCACCTGGGTGTCGGCGATGAAGATCGCACCCTTGCTGGTGATCAGCAGCGCCAGCGCCGCATAGTCCGAGACGCCCGGCAACGACCCGATCACGTCACGGACGTGACGCAGATGGTTCATGTAGCGGCCGTCGAGACCGCAGATCATCGCGTCGGCCTCGCCCCGCGCCACCGCGAGCGCGGCGATCACGGTCGAATTGGTCCGCACCACCGTGCGGGCCGCCGCCGGCGTCACGCCGGCCCGGCCGGCGATGTCGATGTAGGACTGCACATAGGAGCGATAGCGCGGATCGTCCTGCGGATTGACCAGGTCGAAATCGTCGCCCGGCTTGATCGACAGACCGTACTTCTTGATCCGCGCCTCGACCACCGCGGGCCGCCCCACCAGGATCGGCCGCGCCAGCTTCTCTTCCAGGATCGTCTGGACGGCGTGCAGCACGCGCTCGTCTTCGCCTTCGGCGTAGATCACGCGCACCGGTTGCGCCTTGGCCTTGGCGAACACCGGCTTCATGACGAGACCGGAGCGGAACGCGAAGCGTTCGAGCTGGGCGTAGTAATCGTCGAACGAGGTGATCGGCCGCGTCGCGACACCGGAATCCATCGCCGCCATCGCCACCGCGGGCGCGATGCGCAGGATCAGCCGCGGATCGAACGGGCTGGGGATCAGCGAGCCTTCACCGAAGCCGAGCACTTCGTCGGTATCGAGACCGGCCGCGACCGGATCGGCCGGCGGATCGCGCGCGAGCTGCGCGATCGCGTCGACCGCGGCGATCTTCATCTCTTCGTTGATCGCGGTGGCGCCGACGTCGAGCGCGCCGCGGAAGATATAGGGGAAGCACAGGACGTTGTTGACCTGGTTCGGGAAGTCCGAACGCCCGGTGCAGATCAGCGCGTCGGGCCGCGCCTTGCGGACTTCGTCCGGCATGATCTCGGGCGTCGGGTTGGCGAGCGCCATCACCAGCGGCTTGTCGGCCATCTGCTTGACCATCTCGGGGGTCAGCACTTTCGGGCCGGACAGGCCGAGGAACACGTCGGCGCCGGGGATCACTTCGGCCAGCGTGCGCTTGTCGGTCTTCTGCGCGTACACCTCTTTCCAGCGGTCCATCAGCACATTGCGGCCTTCGTAGACGAGGCCTTCGAGATCGCAGACCCAGATGTTCTTGCGCTTGGCACCGAGCGACACCAGCAGATTCAGACAGGCCAGCGCCGCCGCGCCGGCGCCCGCGGTGACGATCTTGATGTCGGCGATATCCTTGCCCTTCAGCAGCAGCGCATTCTTGACCGCGGCGCCGACGATGATCGCAGTGCCGTGCTGATCATCGTGAAACACCGGGATCTTCATCCGCTCCTTGAGCTGCGCCTCGATCTCGAAGCACTCCGGACCCTTGATGTCTTCGAGATTGATGCCGCCGAAGGTCGGCTCCAGCGCCGCCACCGTCTCGACCACACGCTCGATCGTGTCGGCCGCGATCTCGATGTCGAACACGTCGATGTCGGCGAACTTCTTGAACAGGACCGCCTTGCCTTCCATCACCGGCTTGGCAGCGAGCGGACCGATATTGCCGAGGCCGAGCACCGCGGTGCCGTTGGTGACGACCGCGACCAGATTGCCGCGCACCGTGAGATCGGCGGCCTGCGCCGGATCGGCGGCGATCGCGTTGCAGGCGGCGGCGACGCCGGGCGTGTAGGCGAGCGCGAGGTCGCGCTGGTTGGCCAGCGGCTTCGACGCGTGCACTTCGAGTTTGCCCGGCCGCGGCAGCCGGTGATAGGCCAGCGCCGCAGTCTGCAGATCTTCAGTATTGGACGCCATGCATTCTCCCGGCGGCTTCGTCGGCATTGGATCGTCGAGTCGGCCGTATTCAGTTTTCCGGCAGATTGAGACGGATGTGCAACTCGCGCAACTGCTTGGGGGTCACCTGCGACGGCGCTCCCATCAGCAGATCTTCGGCGCGCTGGTTCATCGGGAAGAGCGAGATCTCGCGCAGGTTGTTGGTGCCGCACAGCAGCATCACGATGCGATCGACGCCGGCCGCCATGCCGCCATGCGGCGGCGCGCCGTACTGGAAGGCGCGGTACATACCGCCGAACCGGTCGATCACTTCTTGTTCACCGTAGCCGGCAATCTCGAACGCCTTCACCATCGCCTCGGGGCGATGGTTGCGGATGCCGCCCGACGCAATCTCGTAGCCGTTGCAGGTGATGTCGTACTGGAACGCCTTGATGGTCAGCGGGTCCTGACCGACCAGCGCGTCCATGCCGCCCTGCGGCATCGAGAACGGGTTGTGCGAGAAGTCCACCTTCTTGTCGTCCTCGTTGTACTCGTACATCGGGAAGTCGACCACCCAGGCGAGCGCGAACTGATCCTTGTCGATCAGGTTGAGCTCCTCGCCGACCCGGGTGCGCGCGAGGCCTGCGAACTTCACGAACTTGGCCGGATCGCCGGCAACGAAGAACGCGGCGTCGCCAGCTTTCAGGCCGAGCGCCGCGCGGATCGCCTCGGTGCGCTCCGGGCCGATGTTGTTGGCGAGCGGACCCGCCCCCTCGCCGCCCTCACGCCACATGATGTAGCCGAGGCCCGGCTGACCTTCGCCTTGCGCCCACGAGTTCATGCGATCGCAGAAGGCGCGGCTGCCGCCGCCCGGTCCGGGGATCGCCCAGACCTGGTTGCGCTCCTCCTCGAGCATCCGCGCAAACACCTTGAAGCCGGAGCCGCGGAAATGCTCGGAGACGTCCTGCATCTCGAGCGGGTTGCGCAGGTCGGGCTTGTCGGTGCCGTACTTCCGCATGCTCTCGGCATAGGGAATCCGCGGCCACGACTTTGTCACAGGTTTGCCCTTAGCAAAATCCTCGAACACGCCGGTAATCACGGGCTCCATAGCCGCGAAAACGTCGTCCTGGGTGACGAAGCTCATCTCGACGTCGAGCTGATAGAACTCGCCCGGCAGCCGGTCGGCGCGCGGGTCTTCATCGCGGAAACACGGCGCGATCTGGAAGTAGCGATCGAACCCCGACATCATCAGCAATTGCTTGTACTGCTGCGGCGCCTGCGGCAGCGCGTAGAACTTGCCGGGATGAATCCGCGATGGCACCAGGAAGTCGCGCGCGCCTTCCGGCGACGACGCCGTCAGGATCGGCGTCTGGAATTCGAAGAAGCCCTGCTCCTTCATGCGCTTGCGCATCGAGTCGACGATCGCGCCGCGGGTCATGATGTTCTGATGCAGCTTCTCGCGGCGCAGATCGAGGAAGCGATAGCGCAGCCGCACGTCCTCGGGATAGTCCTGCTCTCCGAACACCGGCAGCGGCAGTTCGCCGGCCGGGCCCAGCACCTCGATCTCGCTGACGAACAGCTCGATCGCGCCGGTCGGCAGATCCGGATTTTCCGTACCCCCAGGACGACGACGCACCTTGCCGTCGATCCGTACGACCCACTCCGCGCGCAGCTTCTCGGCGTCCTTGAACGCCGGCGAATCCGGATCGGCGACGCATTGGGTGATGCCGTAATGGTCGCGCAGATCGATGAACAGCACGCCGCCATGGTCGCGGATGCGATGGCACCAGCCGGACACGCGGACGGTCTGGTCGATATCGCTGTCGCGGAGCGCGCCGCAAGTATGGGTTCGGTAACGGTGCATGGAAATCCCGGGAAAGCCGTCTTTGGGCAGAATCGAGCGTCCGCAGCCTTGCGGAGAGCGTCAGGGTTTACCCGAGCGAACCCATCGCGGCAACCAAATGCGGCCCTGTCCGGGCGGCATTCCAGCCACCCACCGCCCGGCCCCGCAGGTCGCTGCAGCCAGAGCGGCGGCGCGGCTGGCACAGGGCTGCAGCAAGTGGACAGAACATATTGATCGCGGGCGGTTTCCGGCTGATTGTCAGAGCGGCGAACCGTTCCTATCTGGTGCCGGATGACAGTCCATTTCCCGTTCGACAACAGCTACGCGGCGTTGCCGGAGAACTTCTTCGCCCGGGTCGCCCCGACCCCGGTCGCCGCGCCGCGGCTGATCAAGCTCAACCGCGCGTTGGCGGAGCAGCTCGGGCTCGACCCCGACTGGCTGGACAGTCCGGACGGCGCCGCCATCCTCGCCGGCGCCCGGGTGCCCGAGGGCGCGGCGTCGATCGCGATGGCCTATGCCGGCCACCAGTTCGGGAATTTCGTGCCGCAGCTCGGCGACGGCCGCGCCATCCTGCTCGGCGAGGTGATCGACCGAGACGGCGTCCGCCGCGACATCCAGCTCAAGGGCTCCGGCCGCACCCCGTTCTCGCGGATGGGCGACGGCCGCGCCGCGCTCGGCCCGGTGCTGCGCGAATACATCGTCAGCGAGGCGATGGCGGAGCTCGGCATTCCGACCACCCGTTCGCTCGCCGCGACCCTGACCGGCGAACGGGTGATGCGCGACGAGATCCAGCCGGGCGCGGTGCTGACCCGGGTCGCGTCGAGCCACATCCGCGTCGGCACGTTCCAGTTCTTCGCCGCCCGCGGCGATCGCGACGCGGTTCGCGCCTTGGCCGACCACGTCATTGCCCGGCATTATCCGGAAGCAGCCCAGGCCGATGCGCCCTACCGCGCGCTGCTGGAGGGCGTGATCGCCCGTCAGGCCGATCTGGTCGCGCGCTGGATGATGATCGGCTTCATCCATGGCGTGATGAACACCGACAACACCTCGGTCGCCGGCGAGACCATCGACTACGGCCCCTGCGCCTTCATGGATGCGTTCGATCCGAAGACGGTGTTTTCGTCGATCGACCACATGGGCCGCTATGCCTTCGGCAACCAGCCGCCGATCGCGCTGTGGAACCTGACCCGGCTCGCCGAGTGCCTGGTGCCGCTGCTATCCGACGACGAGGACAAGGGCGTCGAGATCGCCCAGAGCGCGCTCGGGGGCTTCGCCGAACGCTTCAACGCCGCCTATCTGGCCGGGCTGTCGGCCAAGCTCGGCCTGTTCACCTCCCAGCCCGACGACGCCCAGCTTTCGCTGGATATCCTCGCCGCGATGGCCAAGGGCCACGCCGACTTCACCCTCACCTTCCGCCGGCTCAGCGATGCCGCCGGCGACCCCGCCGATCTCGGCGAGGTCCGGGCACTGTTCGACGACCCGGCCGCGTTCGACGATTGGGCGCCGCGCTGGCGACAGCGGCTCGCCGCCGAGCCGCAGGACGGTGCCGCCCGGCAGGCGGCGATGCAGGCGGTCAATCCGGCCTATATCCCGCGCAACCACCGCGTCGAGGCGGTCATCCGCGCCGCGGTCGACCGAAACGACTTTGCGCCATTCGAAGAGCTGCTGGCGGTGCTGGCCAACCCTTTTCGGGACCAGCCGGAATTCGCCCGCTATGCGGAGCCGCCCCAGCCCCATGAACGGGTGCTCGAAACCTTCTGCGGAACTTGATCGACGCCCGGTGACCGTGTCTAGTGCTTCGGACTCGACGGCTTTTTGGGCAAAGGGAGCTGTAAAGCTCGGTTTCGCCCGCGCCACCATTTCCGAAACGTGACAGAGTTTGATGGACCTGATTTCGACAACCGAGCAGCTCGCCCGCGTCTGCACCCGCCTCGCCGCCCACCCCGTCATCACGGTCGATACCGAGTTCCTGCGCGAGACGACCTATTACCCGCTGCTGTGCGTTGTGCAGATGGCGAGTGCCGATGAAGCGGTGGTGGTCGATACGCTAGCGCCCGGGATCGACCTCAAGCCGTTCTTCGACCTGATGGCCAACGAGAACGTTCTCAAGGTCTTCCACGCCGCCCGCCAGGACATCGAAATCGTCTGGCATCGCGCCGGGATCGTGCCGCATCCGATCTTCGACACCCAGGTCGCAGCCATGGTGCTGGGATACGGTGACAGCATCGCTTACGACCAGCTCGTCGAGCGCATCACCGGCCACCGCCCGGACAAGACCCACCGCTTCACCGACTGGTCGCGCCGGCCGCTGACCGACGAGCAACTGCACTACGCGGTCTCAGACGTGACCCATTTGCGCGACGTGTTCGCGGCGCTGGACGCGGATCTGAAGAAGCGCGACCGCAGCGATTGGGTCAGCGAGGAAATGGAAGTCCTGACCTCGCCCAAGACCTACGATTTCCACCCCGAGAGCGCCTGGGAACGGCTGAAGACCCGCGTCCGCAAGCCGAAGGAGCTCGCGGTGCTGATGGAAGTCGCGGCCTGGCGTGAGCAGGAAGCGCAGACCCGCGACGTGCCGCGCTCGCGCGTGCTCAAGGACGATGCGCTCGGTGACATCGCGACCCACGCCCCCACCTCGCTCGAACGTCTCGCCACGCTGCGCTCATTGCCGAAAGGCTTCGATCGGTCCAAATGGGGGACCGAGATCGTCGCCGCCGTCCAGCGCGGGCTGGCGCGCGATCCGCAGTCGCTGCCGAAGATCGACAAGCCGCGCAACAACTCCAACGGCACGGCGATCGTCGAACTGCTGAAGGTGCTGCTGCGGATGACCTCCGAACGCCACGCCGTGGCGGCCAAGGTGATCGCCACCGTCGACGATCTCGAGCAGATCGCAGCCGACGACAATGCCGAGGTCGGCGCGCTGCGCGGCTGGCGGCGCGAACTGTTCGGCGACGCCGCGCTGGCGCTGAAGCACGGGCAACTCGCGCTCGCGATCGAGAAAGGCCGCGTGGTCCACGTCGACCGCGCGTGAGCCGACCAAACTTCGTCGGCCGGCGCGACACCAGCACGTTGCTGTGCGCTGAGATCGGTCAGCTCGTGCTCTGCTGATCGAACGCCTTGAGCGACAGGCTGGCGATCTGCCGCAATTCCTCGCGGGTCGCACCGGACGACGCCATCACGCCCATGCCGCCGGTCACCGCCGACAGATAGCGCGCCAGCGCCGCCGGATCGGCCGTCGCCGGAAGATCGCCTTCCGCCTTGGCTTGCTCGAACCGCTGCCGCAACCGGTCCTCGGTTTCGGCGCGGCGGGAGGCCAACTCGAACGGCACGTTCGACGAGCCGGTGCCGCAGGCCAGCCCGCCCTGCACCAGCAGGCATCCCGGGGGATGATTCGGATCCGTCTGCGCCTCGGCAATCCCCATCACCAGGCGCTCGGCCACCGCGCGGGCCGTCGGCGCAGCCAGGATCTCCGCCATCCAAGCCTCCCGCTTGCCGGTGTAACGGTTCAGCGCAGCCTTCAGCAGGCCTTCTTTGCTGCCGAACGCCGCGTACAGGCTGGGCGGATTTATCCCCATGGCGTCCGTGAGTTGCGCGATGGTCGCGCCCTCGTAGCCGTGCCGCCAGAAGATTTCCATCGCTTCGTCCAACGCCTTGTCGGCGTCGAAGGCGCGGGGTCGACCCATCGCCATTTGCGTCCACCTCGATTTTTCTTAGTGGGCGATACATAATGTCCTTGACGGCGGACGTCCACCTCCACATCTGTAGCGATCGATACAGTATGGAGCATCATGATGCCGTCGTCCGCTCTCGTCGCACCACCCCGGCGGTTCCGCCGCACAATCGTCGCCCTGGCGCTCGCCGGAGGCGTGGCCCTGGCCGGCTCCGTGATCGCCAGCCGCTACGTCCCGTTGGACCAGGCCACCGCGAGTTCGCCGGCGCCCGAGCAGGCCGTTGCCGTCACCGTCGCGGTGGTGCAGCCACGCCAGGCCACGCTGTGGGACGACTTCTCGGGACGGCTGGAGGCGGTCAATCGCGTCGAGCTGCGCCCGCGCGTGGCGGGCGCGATCCAGACCACGCGCTTCACCGAGGGCGCGCTGGTCAAGGCCGGCGACGTTCTGTTCGAGATCGATCCGGCCCCCTACGCCGCCGAGGTCGACAAGGCGCAGGCTCAGCTCGACGCGGCGAAGGCCCGTGCCGTGTTCGCGGCCGGCGAACTCGAACGCGGTCGGCAACTGGTCGGCAACTACGTCGTCACCCGGCGCGACTTCGAGCAGCGCGACAACGCCAATCGCGAGGCGATCGCCAATGTGGCCGCAGCGGAAGCCACGTTGCAATCGGCCAAGCTCAACCTCGACTACACCCGCGTCCGCGCGCCGGTGGACGGCCGGGTCGGCAGGATCGACGTCACGGTCGGCAATCTGGTGGCCGCCGGCACGCAATCGCCGGTGCTGACCTCGCTGGTCTCCGTCAACCCGATTTACGCGAGCTTCGACGCCGACGAAGACGTCGTCCTCCGGGCGCTGCGCTCGGTCGGCGGCGCCTCCGGTCAGCTCGACCGCATTCCGGTCGAGATGTCCACGGCCGGCGGTGACGTCGTCACGGGTCGCATCCAGCTGATCGACAATCAGGTCAACGGCCAGAGCGGCACGATCCGGGTTCGCGCCGCGTTCGATAATGCGGATGGCCGACTGATCCCGGGACAGTTCGCTCGCCTGCGGATGGGCCAGCCGCAGCAGCAGACACTGGTGATGCTGGAAGAGCGCGCGATCGGCACCGATCAGGACAAGAAGTACGTGCTGGTGGTCGGCAACGACAATCGCGCGATCTACCGCGCGGTCACGCTGGGCGGCAATGTCGACGGCCTGCGGATCGTGACGTCCGGACTGGAGTCCGGCGATCGCGTCGTCGTCAAGGGCCTGCAGCGGGTGCGTCCCGGCGCACTGCTCAAGTCCGACGTCGCCGACGCCGGCAGCCCGGGCCGGATCGCCCAGCGCTGATCGATCTTCGCACTGGAGCGCGGCCATGAATCTCTCGAAATTTTTCATCGATCGTCCGATCTTCGCCGGTGTGTTGTCGGTGCTGATCTTCCTGGCCGGCCTGATCTCGCTGCTGTCGATGCCGATCTCGGAATACCCCGACGTGGTGCCGCCGTCGGTGGTGGTGCGCGCCACCTACCCCGGCGCCAACCCCAAGGTGATTGCCGAAACGGTCGCCACCCCGATCGAAGAGCAGATCAACGGCGTCGAGGGCATGCTGTATATGAGCAGCCAGGCGACCACTGATGGCGCGATGACGCTGACCGTGACCTTCCGGCTCGGCACGGATCCCGACAAGGCCCAGCAGCTGGTGCAGAACCGCGTCGCGCAGGCCGAACCGCGGCTGCCGGCAGTGGTCCGCCAGCTCGGCATCATCACCAAGAAGAGCTCGCCCGATCTCACCATGGTGGTGCATCTGTCGTCGCCGAACAACCGCTACGACATGACTTACTTGCGTAACTACGCAGTGCTCAACGTCAAGGACCGACTGGCGCGGCTCGACGGCGTCGGCGACGTGCAGCTGTACGGCGCCGGCGACTATTCGATGCGAATCTGGGTCGATCCGCAGAAGGCGGCGGAGCACGGGCTGACCGCCAGCGACATCGTCAAGGCGATCCAGGCGCAGAACGTCGAGGCCGCCGCCGGCGTGGTCGGCGCCTCGCCCAGCGTCAAGGGGCTCGACCTGCAGCTCTCGGTCAATGCCGAGGGCCGTCTCAGCACCGAAGAGCAATTCCGCGACATCGTCGTGAAGACCGGCTCCCGCGGTGAGGTCACGCGGCTGAGCGACGTCGCCCGCGTCGAACTCGGCGCGTCGGAGTACGGGCTGCGCTCGCTGCTCGACAACAAACAGGCGGTGGCGATCCCGATTTTCCAGGCGCCCGGCTCCAACGCGCTGCAGATTTCAGACAGCGTCCGCGCGACCATGGCCGAGATCAAGAAGACCATGCCGGAAGGCGTCGCGTATCAGATCGTCTACGATCCGACGCAGTTCGTCCGCTTCTCGATCGAGGCGGTGATCCACACGCTGCTGGAAGCGATCGCGCTGGTGGTGGTCGTGGTGATCCTGTTCCTGCAGACCTGGCGGGCGTCGATCATTCCGCTGCTGGCGGTGCCGGTGTCGATCGTCGGCACCTTCGCGGTGATGCACATGTTCGGCTTCTCGATCAACGCGCTCAGCCTGTTTGGCCTGGTACTGGCGATCGGTATCGTGGTCGATGACGCCATCGTCGTGGTGGAGAACGTCGAGCGCAACATCGAGGCTGGCCGCTCGCCACGTGACGCCACCTATCAGGCGATGAAGGAAGTCTCGGGACCGATCATCGCCATCGCGCTGGTGCTGGTCGCGGTGTTCGTGCCGCTCGCCTTCATCAGCGGGCTGACCGGCCAGTTCTACAAGCAGTTCGCGCTCACCATTGCGATCTCGACGGTGATCTCGGCGATCAATTCACTGACCCTGTCGCCGGCGCTGGCGGCGTTGCTGCTGAAGGGCCACGACGAGCCGAAGGATCGGCTGACGCAAATTCTGGATCGATCGCTCGGCTGGTTCTTCCGCGGCTTCAACCGCGTGTTTGCGCGCGCAGCGCACGATTACGGCCGCGGCGTCGGCGGCGCGATCTCCGGCAAGGCGATGGTCATCGGCGTCTATCTGGCGCTGGTGGGCGCCACCGTCGGGCTGTTCAACCTGGTGCCGAGCGGCTTCGTGCCCGGCCAGGACAAGCAGTATCTGGTCGGCTTCGCCCGGCTTCCCGACGGCGCGACGCTGGACCGCACCGAAGAGGTGATCCGCAAGATGAGCGAGATCGCCCTCACCCAGCCCGGCGTCGAAAGCTCGGTGGCGTTTCCCGGGCTGTCGATCAGCGGCTTCACCAACTCGTCGAATGCCGGCATCGTGTTCTCCACGCTGAAGCCGTTCGACGAACGCAAGGATCCGTCGCTCAGCGGTGCGGCGATCGCCGCCGAACTGAACAAGAAGTACGCCGGCATTCAGGACGCGTTCATCGCGATGTTTCCGCCGCCGCCGGTCAACGGCCTCGGCACCATCGGCGGCTTCAAGCTGCAGATCGAGGATCGCGCCGGGCTCGGTTACGACGCCCTCAACCAGGCCACCAACGCGTTCATCGCCGCGATGGCGAAGGCGCCGGAAATCGCCGGGACGTTCTCCAGCTTCCAGGTGAACGTGCCGCAATTGTTCGCCGACATCGACCGCACCAAGGCTCTGCAGCTCGGGGTGCCGGTGACCGAGGTGTTCAACACGCTGCAGATCTATCTCGGCTCGTACTACGTCAACGACTTCAACAAATTCGGCAGGACCTATTCGGTCTATGTGCAGGCCGACGCGCCGTTCCGGGCGCGACCGGACGACATCCGCCAGCTTAAGGTGCGCTCGGCCTCGGGCGACATGGTGCCGTTGGCCACGCTGCTGAAGGTGAAACAGAGCGCGGGCCCGGAACGCGCGATCCGCTACAACGGCTTCCTGTCGGCGGACATCAATGCCGCGGCGGCGCCGGGCTATTCCTCCGGCCAGGCGCAGGAGGCCGCGACGCGGATCGCTGCGGAGACGTTGCCGCCCGGCTTCGCGTTCGAATGGACCGACCTGACCTATCAGCAGTTCATCGCCGGCAATTCCGGCCTGTGGATATTCCCGCTGGCGATCCTGCTGGTGTTCCTGGTGCTGGCGGCGCTGTACGAGAGCCTGACCTTGCCGCTGTCGATCCTGATGATCGTGCCGATGGGGCTGCTGGCTGCGATGTTCGGCGTCTGGCTGTCGAAGGGCGACAACAACGTCTTCACCCAGATCGGCTTGATCGTGCTGGTCGGCCTCTCGGCGAAGAACGCCATCCTGATCGTCGAATTCGCGCGGGAGCTGGAATTTGCCGGCCGCTCGCCGATCAAGGCTGCGATCGAAGCCAGTAGGTTGCGGCTGCGGCCGATCCTGATGACGTCGATGGCGTTCATCATGGCGTGCTGCCGCTGGTGCTGTCGACCGGTGCCGGCGCGGAGATGCGCCGCGCCATGGGCGTCGCCGTGTTCTCCGGCATGATCGGCGTGACGATCTTCGGCCTGTTCCTGACGCCGGTGTTCTACGTCCTGCTCCGCACCCTCGCCGGCTCGAAGCCGCTGATCCAGCACGGCAGCGGCGGGACGCTGGCGGCGGAAGCGCAGGTCATCGGCCACGCCGCGGAATGATCGGCGCCACGTCGTGCGGCGCGGATCAGGCTCAGCGCCGCACGATCGTTCCAGACCGGCCGACCATCCGGCCGAGCTGCTTGAAACGGCTGCCGACGCGGTCGGCGACCAGATCGACGAGATTGTGTTCGAACACCAGCATCAGCTTGCGCTCGCTGGTGCGGAAATGCGTCGCCGGCAGCACGCCGGGCCGCGCCGCGCTGATCAGATGCGCGACCCGGAATGCAGCGCCGAGCAACCGCGCGCGCTCGTCCATCGCGTGCGTCACCAGTTCGCGGACCGGACCGGGCGGTTCGTTCTGTTCGCTGAACCCGGCATAGCGATAGAACACCGACAGCGCCATGAAGGCGCGTTCCTGATGCGTGACGTCGCCGAAATTGCCGTTGGTGATCAGCGCCAGCGTCTGTTCGCCGCGATGATCCGGATGCACCCGCCAGCCGACATCGGACATCAGACAGGCGGCATGGCGCAGCCGGCGATCGTCCGCGGTCTCGCGGACCTTGGCGACCCGAAACAACCGGTCGGTCCATTCGATCAGTTCCTCGGCGTGGCGCGCCGAGCGTGACAACAACATATTGAGGTTCTGCGCCGCCGAGATCAGTCCGTCCTTGGCGCGCTCCGCCGGCGGCAATTGCTCGTACAGCAACCCTTCGCGAACGCCGTAGGTCGAGAACACGATGGTCTTCGGCTTGGCGGCCTCGATGACGTATTCCAGCACGAGCGCCGCATAGGCCAGCAGCGGCCGCCGCGCATCGGCGACGAGGTCGAGATCGGCGAGTTGCCCGGTCGACGCCAGCACCCGCAACCGCTTGGCGAACCGCAACGCTTCCGCAGCCGGGATCGCATAGCCGTGCATCACCTTGAGCGTGTAGCCGCTCTGGGCGATGTGGATCCGCGCCAGCGCGCGCCAGGTGCCGCCGACCGCATAGAACGATCGACCGCGTGCGCCCTTCAACGGCAAAGCGCCCGCCAGCGCTTCCTTGGCGATCTTCTCAGCGCGCTTCAGGGATTTCTGCGAGGCGTCCTGCAGCGCCAGGCTGCCGAGCGGCAGCGTCACGCCCTTGCGGACCTGATTGCCGCGAACATCGATCAGTTCCAGCGAGCCTCCGCCGAGATCGCCGACGATGCCGTTCGGCTTGTGCACGCCCGAAATCACACCCAGCGCCGACAGCTTGGCTTCGCGCGGCCCGGACAGGATCTCGATCGCCACGCCGCAAATCCGCTCGGCGGCGGCGATGAAATCGGGACCGTTGCTGGCGTCGCGGCAGGCCGCGGTGGCGATCGCGAACACGCGCCCGACCCGCATCACACGGATCAGCGCACGGAACCGGCGCAGCGCGGTCAGCGCCTTGTCGACGGCGTCGGTCGCGAGCAGCCCGGTGCTCTGCACTTCACGGCCGAGACCGCACAGCGCCTTTTCGTTGAAAACCGTGACCAGGCTGCGCGCCAGCGACTCGTAGACGACGAGACGCACGGAATTGGAGCCGATGTCGATCACGGCGACGCTGGTTTCGCGCCTGCGCGCCCGCTTCGTCAAAGTCGCTGATCCTCAAGAGGATTGGTGGCGCTCCGAGCGACGCGTGAGGCGACGCGGCGATGATTCCTTGAGCGACTTTCCACGGCCTGACAGACTCGGATTGGTCATGAAGTAGTTGTGGACGTTGAAGGGCTCCTCGCCCTTCGCCGCCTTCATACGCGTCGACGACCCATCCGGCAACAACTGCCAGCTCTGCTCGGTATCCTTCAGGTTCGCGACCATGATCTGCTCCAGCACCTGCTGGTGCACGGTCGGGTTCTGCAGCGGGCACAGGATCTCGACCCGGCGGTCGAGATTGCGCGGCATCATGTCGGCGGACGAGATGTACACCGCCGCCTTGGCGCTCGGCAGACCATGGCCGTTGCCGAAGCAGTAGACGCGGCCGTGCTCGAGGAAGCGGCCGATGATCGATTTGACCCGGATGTTCTCGGACAGACCCGGCACGCCAGGCCGCAGGCAACAGATGCCGCGCACCACCAGTTCGACCGACACACCCGCCCGCGACGCCTCGTACAACGCGTCGATGATGTCCGGATCGACCAGCGCATTCATCTTCAGCCAGATCGCCGCCGGCTTGCCGTGGCGCGCGAACGCTGTCTCGCCGCGGATATGCTCGAGCATGCGCTTACGCAGCGTCAGCGGCGATACCGCCATCTTTTCGATGTCGCTCGGCTCGGCATAGCCGGTGATGTAGTTGAACACCCGCGCGGCATCGCGGCCGATGATCGGATCGGAGGTGAAGTACGACAGGTCGGTATAAATACGTGCGGTCACCGGGTGATAATTACCAGTCCCGGTATGCACATAGGTCGTCAGGCTGCCGCCCTCACGGCGTACCACCAGCGACAGCTTGGCGTGGGTCTTGAGTTCGAGGAAGCCGTAGACCACCTGCACACCGGCGCGCTCCAGATCGCGTGCCCAGCGGATATTGGCTTCCTCGTCGAACCGCGCTTTCAGCTCGACCAGCGCCGTCACCGACTTGCCGGCCTCGGCGGCTTCCGCCAGCGCGCGCACGATCGGCGAGTTGTTCGACGTTCGGTACAACGTCTGCTTGATCGCGACCACGTCCGGGTCGCGGGTCGCCTGTTGCAGAAACTGCACCACGACGTCGAACGACTCGTAGGGGTGATGGACGATCAGGTCCTTCTGCCGGATCGCCGCGAAGATGTCGCCGCCGTGATCCCGCACGCGCTCGGGATGGCGCGGCACGTAAGGCGGGAATTCCAGATCGGGCCGGTCGACCCGCGTCAATTGCGACAGCTCGTTCATCGCCAGCACGCCGTCGACCAGCAGAACTTCGTCGTCCGCGGTCGTCAATGCGCGCTGCACGAAGGCGCGCAACTCTTCCGGCATGGTGGCATCGACTTCGAGCCGGATCACCGACCCGCGCCGCCGCCGCTTCAGCGCGGTCTCGAACAGCCGCACCAGATCTTCGGCTTCTTCCTCGATTTCCAGTTCGCTGTCGCGGATGACCCGGAACGATCCCTGCCCCTTGACCAGATAGCCCGGAAACAGCCGGCCGATGAACAGCGAGGTCGCCTGCTCCAGTGTCATCAGCCGGACCGACTGGTCCTTGCCGTTCGGCGGCAGCCGGATGAAGCGGTCGATCTTGCCCGGCATGCGGATCAGCGCGTTCATCGACTTGCCGTCCGAGACCCGCGCGAGTTGCAGGCCGATGGTGAAGCCGAGGCTCGGAATGAAGGGGAACGGATGCGCCGGATCGATCGCCAGCGGCGTCAGCAGCGGAAAGATGTTGTGGAGAAAGTGATCCTCGATCCAGGCGCGCTCGGACTTGGTCGCGTCGCGGCCGTCGAGCAACAGGATGCCGGCCTCGGCCAGCACGCCGCGCAGATCGCGCCAGATCGCCTGCTGGTCGTTCGCCAGCCGCGACACCGCTTCGTTGATCAGCACCAATTGTTCGGCCGGAGTCAGCCCGTCGGGGCTGCGCTCGGTAATGCCTTCGCGGACCTGCGCCTTGATGCCGGCGACGCGGACCATGAAGAATTCGTCCAGATTGTTGGCCGAGATCGACAGAAACCTGACCCGCTCGAGCACCGGGTGCGACGGATTGACCGCCTCTTCGAGCACTCGCCGATTGAAATGCAGCCAGGACAATTCGCGATTGATGAAGCGCTCAGGCCCGGCGGCGACCACGGAGGCCGGCTCGGGTTCGCCCTTTTTTTCTTCGATCACAATGATTTGGTCGGAATCCATGAGAAATCGGTCCAGTGCAGTGCGGCGGTCGTGCCGGTATCGGCGGTGCGGCGAGACAATGCTGCACGCTCAAGACGTTTCCATGACATTGAGAGGCTTGGCGAAGATGCCGTCAAGCCGACCTGCACAGCGAGGATGCCGCAGGGTTACTCAGTCGTCGCGCAGCACGTCCGCTGCCAGCGCGCGCGTCACCGGGCGACCGAGCCGCAGCGCCTCGGTGTCGAGCCGCTCGACCGTCTGACGGGCCGCAGCGAAGGAGCGGTCGATCCGGTTGGCCAGATAGCCGACCAGATTGGCGTCGATGCTCATCTGGCGATCGGCGCAGAACTTGACGATCAGCGCCCGAAACAGCGCATCGTCGGGCGGCAGCAGGGTGACGACGGGGACCGCCCGCAACCGCGATCGCAGGTCGCGCAGCTCGGCCGGAAAGGCCGATGGCGCCAACCGAGCCGTGATCAGGATGTAGGCCTCGTCCTCGCGCGCCAGATTGATCAGATGGAACAGCGCGCGTTCGTCGAAACTGCCGGGGGTCAGATCTTCGACCACCAGGGCACCGGTCGCCAGCTCACCGGGCACATTCGCCGGGGTCAGTGCCTGGGCCGAGGTCGAGCGTGCGCCCGCCTGCTCCGCCCAGATCGACGCCAGATGGCTCTTGCCGCTGCCCTCGGGACCGACCAGCAGCATGATGCGGTTGGGCCAGTCCGGCCAGCTCTCGATCAGCTTCAGCGCCGCAGTGTTGGCCGTGCCCTCGAGGAAATCCTCCCGCGACAGGCTTTCGGCGTGCGGCAGGTCCAGAGCCAATTGACGGGGTTGTACGCGGACTGCCACTGGGTCGCTCCATGCCGGCCCGCGCTCCGCGGCCGGCCGTTTCAGCGGTCAGGCTCGATCGTGCTCATGTGCCGCGTCCACTCGACGAGATAGAAGGAGACGGAAAGCAACGTCAAGACCGTGACCAGGATCATGAGGATAAGGTCGTAGGGTGCGGGCTCGATGCCGAATCCCAGAGTGCCGAGCACCAGCGCCGCAAAGCCGACCTGCGCCACGGTGTTCAGCTTCGACACCATCAGCGGTTTCATCGGGACCGGCTTTCCGAACAGCCAGGAGATGATCACGGCGCCGACGATCATGATGTCGCGCGACACCACCAGGATCACCAGCCAGCGCGGGATCGCTCCCCAGATGCCGAGCGAAACATAGATCGAGACCAGCAGCGCCTTATCCGCCAGCGGATCGAGCAGCGCACCGAGTTCGCTGCTCATGTTGAAGCGCTTGGCGAGAAAGCCGTCGATCGCGTCGCTAACGCCGGCGATGACGAACACCGCGAACGCGACTGCCATTTCATTCGACGCAATCGCCCACACGATGACCGGGACCAGCAGGATCCGGCCAAGCGTAATAATATTCGGAATACTCACGCGACGTTCCCGGCTTCCAGCCCAGATCCGGCGAAATCTTTGGATTTTCGACGGCGGGATGGGCTGGTTGTCTACATAGTACATGCGGGGGCCCCTTGCGAGCCATTGCACGCCGGCGAAATCCGACGTAACCACCCCAAAACCATCGTTCGGGCGCGGACAAGCGGGACTTAGGTCTAGCGCGACCGGAGGGACCATCGGCGGCGGCTTGATGCCGGGCGGCACGGGTGCCGCGCAGCGCCTTTTTCTGCAGGAGCCGGCCATGACCGAGCGCAAGCACGGCCTCACCTATGCCGATTCCGGCGTCGACATCGACGCCGGCAATCGGCTCGTCGACCTGATCAAGCCGATGGTGCGGGCCACCGCGCGCGCCGGCGCCGATTCCGAAATCGGCGGCTTCGGCGGACTGTTCGACCTGAAGGCCGCGGGCTTCAAGGACCCGGTGCTGGTGGCGGCGACCGACGGCGTCGGCACCAAGATCAAGGTTGCGATCGAAGCCGGGCTGCACGGCGGCATCGGCATCGATCTGGTGGCGATGTCGGTGAACGACCTCGTGGTGCAAGGCGCCGAGCCGCTGTTCTTTCTCGACTACTTCGCCTGCGGCAAGCTCGATCCCGAGGCCACGGCCCAGATCATCGCCGGCGTCGCCGAAGGCTGCCGCGAGTCCGGCTGCGCCTTGATCGGCGGCGAAACCGCCGAGATGCCAGGCCTCTATAAGGACGGCGACTACGACCTCGCCGGCTTCGCGGTCGGCGCGGCCGAGCGCGGCACGCTGCTGCCCTCGCCGGACATCGCCGAAGGCGATGCGGTAATCGGGCTGGCGTCCTCCGGCGTGCATTCCAACGGCTTTTCGCTGGTCCGCAAGATCGTCGAGAAATCCGGCCTGCCCTACGACGCGCAGGCGCCGTTCTCGCCGGTGATGACGCTCGGCGGCGCGCTGCTGGCGCCGACGCGGCTCTACGTGAAGTCCTGCCTGCACGCGATCCGCACCACCGGCGCGATCAAGGGGCTGGCGCACATCACCGGCGGCGGCTTCACCGACAACATCCCGCGCGTCCTGCCGAAGCACCTCGGCGTCGGCATCGATCTGCCGCGGCTGCCTGTGCTGCCGGTGTTCAAATGGCTAGCCGAGCAAGGCGAGATCGCGGAGCTTGAACTGCTGCGCACCTTCAACTGCGGCATCGGCATGATCGCGATCGTCAAGGCCGACGCCGTCGAGGCGATCACCGAGGCGCTGACCAGCACCGGCGAGAGCGTGCATCTGCTCGGCGAAGTGATCGCGGCCAAGGGCGAACACCGCGTCGTCTACGACGGTCACCTCGATCTGTCCTGGTGATCACGTGAGCAAGCGTCGCGTCGCCATCCTGATTTCCGGGCGCGGGTCGAACATGGCCGCGCTGATCGAAGCCGCGGCCGAAGACGGCTTCCCCGCCGAAATCGCCGTCGTCATCTCGAACACCGCGAGCGCCGGCGGCCTGGCGATCGCTGAGCGCAGCGGCATCGAAACGCTGGTGATCGAAAGCAAGCCGTTCGGCAAGGATCGCGCCAGCTTCGAGGCCGTACTGCAGGCGGCGCTCGACGACCGCAAGATCGAGCTGATCTGCCTCGGCGGCTTCATGCGGCTATTCACGGCCGAGTTCGTGAATCATTGGTACGGCCGGATGCTGAACATCCATCCGTCGCTACTGCCATCGTTCCCCGGGCTCGATCCGCACGGCCAGGCGCTCCGCGCCGGCGTGAAGATCTCCGGAGCCACCGTGCATTTCGTCATCGCCGAGACCGACGCCGGTCCGATCGTGATCCAGGGCGCGGTTCCGGTCCATGACGACGACACGGCGGACACGCTGTCCGCACGCGTGCTGGCGATCGAGCACCGGATCTATCCGAAGGCCCTGCAAATGGTTGCCTCCGGTCAGACGCGGTTCGAGGGCGATCTTTGCAGATCGACCTCGAGCGACGAAACTGATCGGACGCTGATCGTGCCCGCGGAAAACTAGTCGATACCAGACGGTCGTCCCCGACATCCGCCGGGGCAGAAGACTCTGGCGATCGAACTAACTCAAGAGACCTTCAGGTTCTCTGCCGACGTCTTGCCGCGATTTTCAACCAGATCGTACTCGATCGTCTGGTTTTCGTTGAGCGTGCTCAGCCCGGCGCGTTCGACGGCCGAGATGTGGACGAACACGTCCTTGTCGCCGCTGGTCGGACGGATGAAGCCGTAACCCTTGGTCGGGTTGAACCACTTGACGGTGCCCTTCTGCATCGCCTGTCTCCTGTCTGGACATAAAAAAGACGCGGCGCGCTATCTGCGTGCCACGCCACAACGGGCGATCCCGAAGCTGCTTGTTTCCAAGCCCCGATTTCCAAGTCTGAGTTCCGAGTCGCGAAACATAAAGCCGAACGGCCCACATCCGATTGCGGGTCAATTGCAACACGATTTTTCCGGGTTAGCAAGCCTTGCGGGTGGCGCAGAAATAAGCGCCGCATAGTTGCGCCATGTAGTTCGACTGATCGGTAGCGCACCGCGCACGAGCCGCAGATGACGGCGGATTGCGATCGGTTTGGCGCCGGACCGACGTGAAAATGCGGCGATCGAGAGGTGCGGACCGCAGCACTGGCTTGTTGTTGCGACGCGGCATTTCGTTCAAATCCACGCGCGTGCGACAATTTTGAACACCCTGCGCGATGTTCACGCGCAGCGCAGTTGATTACAGTTCGCCTGAATCGGCTCCGTCGGTTCCTGCACAACCTGCCATGACCCAAGAGAGGGGCCGATCCTGAACGTGTCCAGCGCCATCCATGAATGCCCTCCGACGGTGAAGAACCGCGTCCTGGCGCAACTGTCGCCCGAGGATTTCCTCGCCCTCAAGCCGTTGCTGCGGCCGGTCGAGTTCAAAGGGCGCGCTGTGCTGCAGGAAGCCAACCGCCCCGTCGAGTGCGTGCACTTCATCGAAGACGGTCTGGTCTCGAACGTCTCGGGAAGCCGGACCGACTACGTCGAGACCGCCATGGTCGGCGTGTTCGGCTATGTCGGCGTCCCGCTGGTTCTCGGCAGCCCGGTGGCATCGCAGCGGACCATCGTGTCGATGCCCGGAACCGCACTGCGGATCGAGGCCGACGACCTGTCGCGGGTGCTGGCGAGCCGTCCGCAGATCCGCGAAGAACTGCTGCGCTACGTTCCGGCCCTGATCGCCCAGAACACCCAGAGCGTCTTGTGCGCCGCGCGGCACGAGATCAATCAGCGTCTCGCGCGCTGGCTTCTGCTCGCCAACGATCGAATTCAGAGCGACGTTCTCTACATTACCCATGAATTGCTGGCCGCCAGCCTCGGCGTTCGCCGTGCCAGCATCACCAACGCGCTGTTGCAGTTCGAGGCCGAGGGCGTCGTGCAGAAGACGCGCGGTGCAGTCCGTGTGGTCGATCGGCCGGGCCTGGAGAACCTCGCCTGCGATTGCTACCACGTCGTGCGCGACGCCTATGCGTGGTCGCAGGTGACGCATGACGGTCACCATCACGCCGGATGCTCGCATGGGCACGACGGCGACATCGCCGGCACCGCCTGACGCGTTCCCCGTCCCGAGCCGGCGGCGCAGCCGGCTCCGGCTTACCGAAGCTCAGCGCTGCGCGGTCGATTCCGTGGCCTCGCCGCCGGCGGCCATGCGCCGCCAGATCGAGCCTGCGATCAGCACGATGATCGCGCCCGCCAGCGCGAACAGATATTCCCCGACATTGCCGCTGGTCGCAAAATCAGTCGAAAGGCCGATCGTCCGGAACAGCGCATCGATATGCGGGCCCGGACCGTCGAATTGCTTCATCCACGGATGAACCGCAGGATCGGTCGCGATCACTTCGCCCGCAATCCAGCCGAGCAGCGCCGCGCCGGCCCACACCAGCAGCGGCAGCTTTTCCAGCACCAGCAAGATCAGAGCGGCGCCCGCGACGATCATCGGAACGCTGACCGCGAGGCCGAGGACCAGCAGCGGCACGCTGCCGTTGGCCGCAGCCGCCACCGCGATGACGTTGTCGAGGCTCATGACGATGTCGGCGACGACGACGATCTGCACCGCGTGCCACAGATGCACGCCGGATTCGACGCTGTCCTCGTCGTCGTTTTCCGGAACCAGCAGTTTCGCGGCGATCACCAGCAGCGCCAGGCCGCCGATCAGCTTGAGATACGGCCACTCCATCAGGGTGGCGACGATGCCGGTGAAAATGATGCGGAGAACGACCGCCGCGCCGGCGCCGAGGATCATGCCCCACAGCCGATGCCGCGGATTGAGACCGCGGCAGGCCAGAGCGATCACCAGCGCGTTGTCGCCCGACAACAGCACGTTGATCCAGATGATCTTGCCGACGGAGAGCCAGAACGCGGGATGCTGCATGTCGCTCTTGAATTGAGCGACGAACCCCCAAAGGGTCGCGGGATCGAAGATGCTCAGAACCCAGTCCACGGCCCCTCCTCCCCGTCAACCTTCAAAACCGCGGCCGCCTGATCAGCGATCCGCGGTTCTGGTTGATCACAATGTTCAGCCGACGATTTCGTTGCCAGCGAAGAACTGGGCGATCTCGATCGCGGCGGTTTCCGGTGCGTCCGAGCCGTGCACCGAGTTCTCGCCGATCGACTTGGCGTGCAACTTGCGGATGGTGCCGTCGGCGGCCTTCGACGGATCGGTGGCGCCCATCACATCGCGGTACTTCGCGATCGCGTTGTCGCCTTCCAGAACCTGCACGACCACCGGGCCGGAGGTCATGAAGTCGACCAGTTCGCCGAAGAACGGACGTTCCTTGTGGACCGCATAGAAGGTCTCGGCCTGGCCGCGGGTCATGTGAATCCGCTTCTGCGCCACGATGCGCAGGCCGGCCTTTTCGATCAGCGCATTGATCGCGCCGGTGATGTTGCGCTCGGTCGCGTCGGGCTTGAGAATCGAGAAAGTCCGCTGAATCGCCATTGAAATGTCCTTGAAGTGCTGGGCGGGAGAGTTGCGGCGCTTATATCGGCGCCGCCGCGGCACGGCAAGCCGCGCCGTCGGTGGCCGGGCGCCGCTGCGCCGTCCGGCCCCGGAAGCCGATCACAATCGGTCCGATCCCGGTTGCCTTTGCCGGCCGTCCCGGTCAAAACGCGCCATGCTGACTTTGTCCGACATATCGGTCCGGATCGCCGGACGGCTGCTGATCGACCAGAGCACCGTGCAGATCGCGCCGGGTGCACGCGTCGGCTTCATCGGCCGCAACGGCGCCGGCAAGTCGACGCTGTTCCACGCCATCCGCGGCGAGCTCGCCACCGAGACCGGGCGCATCACCATGCCGCCGCGCTGGCGGGTCGGCAGCCTCGCCCAGGAGGCTCCCAACGGCCCGGAGACCCTGCTCGAGGTGGTGCTGAAGGCGGATCTGGAGCGCGACGCCCTGCTGCAGGAGGCGGAGACCGCGCAGGATCCGCACCGGATCGCCGAAGTCCAGACCCGCCTGGTCGACATCGACGCCCATTCGGCCCCTGCCCGTGCGGCCGCCATCCTCAGCGGCCTCGGCTTCTCGGCGGCGGATCAGGCCCGCTCCTGTTCGGAATTCTCCGGCGGCTGGCGGATGCGGGTGGCGCTGGCGGCGACGCTGTTCGCGGCGCCGGATCTGCTGCTGCTCGACGAACCGACCAACTATCTCGATCTCGAAGGCACGCTGTGGCTCGAGGATCACCTCGCCAACTATCCGCGCACGGTGATCGTAATCAGCCACGACCGCGATCTGCTCGACACGTCGGTCAACGAGATCCTGCATCTCGACCGCGGCCGGCTGGTGCACTTCCGCGGCACCTACTCTGCCTATGCCGACTTCCGCGCCAACAAGGAGGCGCTCGACGCCAAGAACGCCAAGCGCGAGGAAGCCCGACGCAAGCACCTGCAGGAATTCGTCGATCGCTTCAAGGCCAAGGCCTCGAAGGCGCGACAGGCGCAGTCGCGCGTCAAGATGCTGGAGAAGATGAAGCCGGTGACGCGGCTGGTCGCCGATGACGTGCCGGACATCGTCTTCCCCGCGCCCGAAAAGATTCTATCGCCGCCGATCATCGCCGCCGACAATGTCTCGATCGGCTATGATCCGAAGCACCCGGTGCTGCGCCACGTCACGCTCCGCGTCGACACTGAAGACCGCATCGCGTTGCTCGGGGCCAACGGCAACGGCAAGTCGACGCTGGTCAAGCTGCTCGCGGATCGCCTCGCGCCGTTCTCGGGGACAGTGACACGCGCCGACAAGCTCTCGGTCGCGTATTTCGCCCAGCACCAGCTCGACGAACTCAACGAGGACGGCTCGCCTTACGATCACATCCGCCGGCTGATGCCGGACGCTCCGGAGAGCAAGATCCGCGCCCGCGCGGGCTCGATCGGCTTTTCCGGCAAGGCTGCGGACACGCTCGTGAAGAGCCTGTCTGGCGGCGAGAAGGCGCGGCTGCTGCTCGGGCTCGCGACCTTCTACGGCCCGAACATGATCATCCTCGACGAGCCGACCAACCATCTCGACATCGACAGCCGCGCGGCGCTGGCCGAAGCGATCAACGACTTTCCCGGCGCGGTGATCATGGTGTCGCATGATCGCTATCTGATCGACGCCTGCGCCGATCAGCTCTGGGTGGTCGCCGACCACAAGGTCAAGCCGTACGACGGCGATCTCGACGACTATCGCCGCGCCGTGCTGTCGTCACGCGGTGCGCGCAGCGGAGCGCGAGAAGCGAAGGAGCGAAACGCCGACGGCGGCGGTCCCAAACCGCCGCGTCAAAAGTCCGAGAAACGCGTTCCGCTGAAGCAGCAGATTGCCGACGCCGAAAACGAGATCGAGCGCATCACCGCGATCATTGCCAAGATCGATGCGGCGCTGGCGCTGCCCGATCTGTTCACCCGCGATCCCAAGCAGGCCGCACAGCTGTCGACCGCGCGCGCCAATGCGCAGGCGGCGCTTCACAAGGCCGAGGAACAATGGCTGGCGGCGAGTTCGGCCTACGACGAGGCCCAGAGCTGAGAGGTCGCGGGCGGGTCCGTTACGAGCGGCTCCGCCTCTTGGTGGCCTTCGGCTGCGCGACCGGCTCCGGTCCGCGCTCGATCGAGGTCAGGCGACCCGCGGTGAAGGTGTAGATGCCGGCCCGCGGCCCACGCGAATAGGTCAGCAACGCGACGCGCTGGCCGCGCTCATTGGTCGAGAGATTGACACTGTCGGGCGCGCCGGCGCCGCGCGCGACGTCGCATTCGGTATGACCGAGCGCCACCGTACCGCCACGCGTCATCGTCGCGGCCGCAGGGTCACCCCCCTGCGCGTTGGCGTCGGTCGGTCCGGGCGGCGGTCCCATGCCGGGGCACATCCCGTCGGCGCTGATCAGATCTTCAGCCATCACCGGCTTGTCGGGCGTCAGCGGCGGCGTTTCGATCGAGATGTTCTTGATGAACACCCGGCCCGGTCGCGAAAACCAGTCGGCATCGCGCGACAGCAGATCGGATGCGCCCGAACAACCCGCGAGCAGCGGTGCCGCCAGCACGAGAGTGAGCACGACTGGGCGGCAAGAAAGCTTGTGTTGCACGATCGATTGGGTCCCATCCCGCAGCATAAGCATCTGTCCAAACATCGATTTACGGCGCGACCATGACCGGATCGGCGGCGCCGTGCGGATCCCAGAATATCCTTAACGGCGGCGCCGAGCTATGCCCGCTTCTGCCAACGTCCGGCGGCGTCGGCCTGCCAATAAGTCACATCGAAGCCGCGCGACTTGCTCTGCTTCCACGCATCGCGCGCCATGCTCACGGCCTCGTCGTCGTCGCCGTCGAACAGCAGCACCATCCGTTCGTAGCTCTCCGAATCGGCCGGCAAGCCGGCCTTGTCGAGCAGAAACCGAACCGATGCCGCGTTCGGATTGCCGTCCTCGGCCGTCAACACGATCGGCTGATGCGCCGCATCGGCGACGCGCCAGGTGGCGTGCGGCAGAAACGAATCGTCACGATAGGTCCACAGATGCGCATCGAGCGTCTCGGCGCGCTCTTCCGAACCCGCCTGCACCACCACCCGCCAGCCGCGCGCCAGCGATTTCTCGAGCAACGACGGCAGCACCTGTTCGATCGTCCGCCCTTGCAGATGATAGAAGAGGACCTCGGTCATCGCCCCGATTATTTCCTGGCTTCGTAATACTCCGACACGAGCGCGTTCAGCAGGCGCACGCCGTAACCCGAACCCCAACTGTGATTGATGTCGGACTTCGGCGCGCCCATCGCGGTGCCGGCGATATCGAGATGCGCCCACGGGGTGTTGTCGACGAAGCGCTGCAGGAACTGCGCGGCGGTGATCGAGCCGCCGTTGCGCGATCCGGTGTTCTTCATGTCGGCGAATTGCGAGTCGATCTGCTTGTCGTATTCCGGGCCGAGCGGCATCCGCCACACCTTCTCGCCGGTCGACAGGCCGACCTCGGTCAGCCGCTGCGCCAGTTCGTCGTTGTTCGAGAACAGCCCGGCGTGATCGGTGCCGAGCGCGACCATGATGGCGCCGGTCAGCGTCGCCAGATCGACCATGAACTTCGGCTTGTGCTTCTGCGCGACGTACCAGAGCACGTCGGCGAGCACGAGACGGCCTTCGGCATCGGTGTTGATGATCTCGATGGTCTGGCCCGACATCGAGGTGACGATGTCGCCCGGCCGCTGCGCATTGCCGTCCGGCATGTTCTCGACGAGGCCGATCGCGCCGACCACGTTGACCTTGGCCTTGCGCGCAGCGAGCGCGTGCATCAGGCCGACGACGCAGGCGGCGCCGCCCATGTCGCCCTTCATGTCTTCCATGCTGGCCGACGGCTTGATCGAGATGCCGCCGGTGTCGAAGCAGACGCCCTTGCCGACGAACGCGACCGGCTGCTCGCCCTTCTTGCCGCCGTTCCAGCGCATGATCACGGTCCGGCCCGGATGCGCCGAGCCCTGCGACACGCCGAGCAGCGCGCCCATCTTGAGCCGGGTCATCGCCGCGACGTCGAGGATCTGGACCTCGACGCCGAGCTTCTTCAACTGCGCGGCGCGCTTGGCGAACTCTTCCGGATACAGGACATTCGGCGGCTCGTTGACGAGCTCGCGTGCCATGATCACGCCGTCGACCACGGCGTTGTCGGGCGCGAACGCCTTCTTCGCCGCGGCCGCATCCGCCACCGCGATCGACACGTTGGCATTCAGCGAGGACGCGTCGTCGTCCTTCTTCTTGGTCTTGTAGCGATCGAATTTGTAGGCCCGCAGCCGAATGCCCGAGGCGATCGCCGCCGCTTGATCGGGCGTCATCGCTCCGCCCGGCAGTTCGGCGATCACCGTGACCGTCGTGTCGCTGGCGCCGATCTTGCCGGCGATGGCGCCGCCGAGCTTCAGCACGTCGTAATCCTTGAGCGCCGCGGGCTTGCCCGCCCCGATCACGATCAGCCGTCCGACCTTCAGTCCCTCCGGCGCCAGCAGATCCAGGGCCGAACCCGACTTGCCCTTGAACTGGCTCGCTGCCACCGCACGCTTCACGGTTGCGGCCGCCACGCCAAGCGCCTTGCTGGTGGCCGATCCGAATTTCAGCGCGTCGTCGCAGAACACGACCAGCGTGCCGCGCGCGGCAGCCGAAAACGGGACAAAGCCGACCTTGAGGGCGTCGGGCATAAGCATTCCTCCAATGGGGCACTGTCGGGGAGAGACGGAATCCGGCAGACGCGGGTGCAGCTCGCTGTTTTGGTGCCCTGCGCCCTCAAGTCAAGCCGGCATCTGTCTCGAGGCATTATTGCTCTCCAGAAACAATCGCCGATTCGTTGCGGCGCTGCGTCGGTCAGGTTCCAGGACCGACCCCGCCCAGATGGTGCCAGAGTACGGCTTTGGCCGTGATTTCGTGGCAGGTGGGGTACACTTGCACAAGATTAACCATATCCGGAAGCCGCCGTCGGTCAGCCATTTTGTTGACAGATCAGACAGATGGTAATGCGATCGTGGGACAGCCCGCGCGATGGTCACCTGGGGAGGGTTCGGATCGAATCCTGGTGTCGATCGACTGCGGTTCAGGGGATTTCGCCGGCCGATGGGCTCCATCGATAGCTATATATTCCGCACGACTCTGACGTCGTTCGCGGTGGTCATGGCCAGCCTCACCGGCGTGATCTGGATCACCCAGGCATTGCGTGGCATCGATCTGATGACCAGCCAGGGCCAGACCATCCTGACCTTTCTCGGCCTGACCGGCCTCGCCGTGCCGGTGCTGATTCTGGTGATCGCTCCGGTCGCGCTGATGATCGCGGTGGCCCATACGCTGAACCGTCTCGCGACGGATTCCGAAATCATCGTCATGAACGCCGCCGGGTTGTCGCCGTTGCGGCTGTTCCGGCCGTTCGTCTATGCGACCATCGTGGTCGCGGCGCTGGTCACTCTGATCGGCGCCTATATTGCGCCGGACGGGCTGCGCCGCATTGCCCGTTGGGACAGCGAGATCACTGCCGACGTGCTCGCCAACGTGCTGCAGCCCGGCCGCTTCGCACAGCTCGAAACCAATCTCACCATTCGGGTCCGTGAACGTCAGGCGGGCGGTCTTCTGGTCGGCGTGTTCATCGACGACCGCCGCGATCCGAATGATCGGGTCAGCATCATCGCCGACCACGGGACGGTGCTGAAGAACAGCGACGGCTCCTTCCTCGTGCTCGAGGACGGCCATCTCGAACGATTCCAGGCAGGCAAGGACGAGCCCGCCCTGGTCGCCTTCAGCCGCTATGCGTTCGACATGTCGAAATTCTCCCGGGCGCGCGATGTCGCCTACGGCATCCGCGAGCATTATTTGTGGGAGCTGATCTGGCCGGATCCGAAGGATCCGCTGCTGGCGCAATTGCCGACGCAATTCCGCTCAGAAATGCACGATCGGCTGCTGGCTCCGATCTATCCGTTCTTCTTCGCCGCGGTGACGTTCGCGTTTCTCGGCATGGCGCGGACGACGCGCCAGAGCCGCAACTTCTCGATGGTCGGGGCGGTGCTGAGCGCGTTCGTCGTGCGGCTCGCCGGCTTCGCATTGTCCGTCGTCGCCAACCACACGCCGTACGTCGCCGGCCTTCAATACCTGCTGCTCGCCGTCGCGATCGCGATCAGCGTCTGGCTGATCCGGCGCAACGTGGTGATCGAGCCGCCCGCCCAGCTGGTCGATGCGTTCAACGCCCTCACCGCTTCGCTCGGCCGGCTGGTCCGCCGTCCGATGCCGGCATGATGCGGTGTCCGTCATGGTCCTGAACACGCTCGGACGCTATTTCGCAGCCCGGTTCGTCACGTCGGCTCTCGGCGTGTTCTTCGGGCTGTTCGTGCTGCTGGTGTTCGTCGACTACATCGACCTGCTCCGCCGCGCCGGCGGGCTCGCCGTCTCGGCCTTCGTGATCGCGCAGGCGTCGTTCTTCCGCGTGCCGCAACTGCTCGAACGGCTGATGCCGTTCTGCATTCTGATCGGCGGCATGACCTGCTATCTCGCGCTGTCGCGGCGGCTCGAACTCGTGATCGCGCGGGCCGCGGGACTGTCGGCCTGGCAATTCATCTCGCCTGCGCTGTGGAGCGCGCTCGCACTCGGCGTCTTCGCCAGCGCGGTCTTCAATCCGATGTCAGCCTACATGCAGGAGCGCGCCAAGCAGATGGAGGTCGAGCTGTTCGGCCAGGGCTCGGGCAGCCTTCAAGACGCCAACGGGTTCTGGATGAATCAGGTCAGCGCCGAGGGCCAGTCGATCATCAACGCGGCGCGCAGCCAGCAGCAGGGGGCGGTGCTGAGCGGAATCAGCGTATTCCGGTTCGAACCCGATTTTCAGTTCAAGGACCGAATCGAGGCTCGCGAGGCGGTGCTCGAACCCGGCTACTGGCTGTTGAAGGACGTGCGGCATTACACCCTGGATAGCGCGCCGGTGGCGCAGGAGACGTTCCGGCTTCCGACCGCGCTGACGCTGGCGCAGGTCCGGAACAGTTTTACCACCCCGGAGAGTGTGTCATTTTGGCAACTACCGTCCTACATCCGAGCGTCCGAAAGCTCGGGATTCGCGACATCCGGCTATCGGCTGCAGTACCACAAGCTGCTGGCGAAGCCGTTTTTGCTGGCCGCAATGGTGATGCTAGCTGCTTCTGTCAGCTTGCGATTCTTCCGTTTCGGCGGCGTGCAAAAGATGGTTTTGAGTGGCGTGGGGGCAGGCTTTCTGCTCTATATCCTTTCGAAAGTGACTGAGGATTTGAGCAAGGCTGAGTTGATGCATCCGCTTGCTGCAGCGTGGTTGCCCGTGTGTGTGGGCGGCCTCGCTGGTTTTTTGGCCTTGCTGTACCAGGAGGACGGGTAGTGGCCATGATCGCCGCCCTCCAAGAAACGCTGCCTGTTGTGCGGCGGCGCACCATCGTGCGCCGCAAGCGGTCGCTCATGGCCTCCTGCGCGATTCCGCTGGCCGTCCTGCTGTTGGCAGGCGCCGCTGAAGTCGTGTCGATCTCGTCTGCCGAAGCGCAGGGCTACAGCTACAATCCGCGCCCTCCCCGCGCCCGCCCGCCGCAGTCGGCGAAAGACGGGCAGATGCTCGTCCAGGCCACCGAGGTCAATTACGACTACAACAACCAGCGGGTGTCGGCGGTCGGCAACGTCCAGATGTTCTTCAACGGCACCACCGTTGAAGCCGATCGGCTCGTCTACGACCAGAACACCAAGCGTCTGCGCGCCGAGGGCAACGTCCGCATGACGGACGCGACCGGCAAGATCACCTACGCCAACATGCTCGATCTCAGCGACGACTACCGCGACGGTTTCGTCGATTCGCTGCGCGTCGACACGGCGGAAGACACCCGCATCGCGGCGTCGCGCGCCGACCGCACCAACGGCGATTTCAACGTCTTCCAGAACGGCGTGTACACCGCTTGCGCGCCCTGTCGGGACAATCCGAAGAAGCCCCCGCTGTGGCAGGTCAAGGGCGCGCGGATCATCCACGACCAAGTCGACAAGATGCTCTACTTCGAGAACGCCCAGCTGGAGTTCTTCGGCGTTCCGATGGCGTATCTGCCGTATTTCGCGACGCCCGATCCGACGGTGAAGCGCAAGACCGGCTTCCTGATGCCGTTCTACACCACCAACACCACCTTCGGCATGGGCTTCGAAGTCCCGTTCTATTGGGCGCTCGCACCGGATTACGACGTCACCATCACGCCGCGCATCACGACCAAGCAGGGCGTGCTGATGCAGGGCGAGTTCCGGCAGCAATTGCTGAACGGCGCCTATCAGATCCGCGCCTACGGCATCAACCAGAGCAGTCCCTCGACCTTCGCCGGCCAGCCGGGCGAGCGTGACTTCCGCGGCGGCGTCGACACCAAGGGCGAGTTCGCGCTCAACGACAAATGGGTGTTCGGTTGGGAAGGCGTGCTGCTGTCCGACCGCGCCTTCTTCCTCGACTATCGGCTCTCGCAATATCGCGACAGTTGGGGCACTTTCCTCAATCAGAGCACCGAGGCGACCTCGCAGATCTATCTGACGGGCGTCGGCAATCGCTCCTATTTCGACCTGCGCGCGATCCACTATCTCGGCTGGGCGGCCGCCGACATCCAGGGTCAGATCCCGATCGTCCACCCGGTGCTCGACTATTCGAAGACTATCGATCGCAACATCTTCGGCGGCGAAGTCAGCTTCAAGACCAATCTGACCAGCCTGTCGCGGCAGACCGCGCAGTTCGACCCTATCACCACGATCGCGAACACCTCGGGGCTGTGCCTGAACACCTCGGCCGATCCGGCTGCGCGGATGCCGTCGAGCTGCCTGCTGCGCGGCGTTCCCGGCACCTACACGCGGGTGACGGCCGAGGCGACATGGCGCCGGTCGTTCACCGATCCCTACGGGCAGATCTGGACCCCGTTCGCCTCGCTTCGCGCCGACGCGATCGATTCGTCGGTCTCGAATCAGCCGGGTGTCTCCAGTTATCTCCCTGTCGGCGACACCCAGGCGTTCCGGGTGATGCCGACGGTCGGCCTGGAATATCGCTATCCGTTCATCAACGTGCAGCCTTGGGGCACCACGACGATCGAACCGATCGCCCAGGTCATCATCCGCCCCAACGAAACCTATGCGGGCAAGCTGCCGAACGAAGACGCGCAGACCATGGTGTTCGACACCAGCAATCTGTTCAGCGTCGACAAGTTCTCCGGCTACGACCGGGTCGAGGGCGGCGGCCGCGCCAATGTCGGCGTTCAGGCGACCACGCAATTCGACCGCGGCGGCGCCATCAACGTGCTGTTCGGCCAGTCCTACCAATTGTTCGGCCAGAACTCCTTCGCGGTGAAGGACATCACCAACACCGGCCTCGATTCGGGCCTCGCGACCACCCGCTCCGACTATGTCGGCCGGGTCTCCTATTCACCGAACTCGACCTACAAGTTCACCACGCGAGCGCGGTTCGACGAAGCGACGATGGCGGTCAACCGGTTCGAGGCGGAGGCCAGCGCCTCGTTCAACCGTTGGTCGGTCAGCATGATCTACGGCAGCTACGCGGCGCAGCCGGAACTCGGGTTCCTGACGCGGCGCCAGGGCATCCTCACGACTGGTTCGATCAAGGTGGCCTCGAACTGGGTGGTGTCGGGCGGCGCTCGCTGGGACCTCGAAGCCAACCGCATCAACCAGTATATCGTCGGCGCCGGCTACGTGGACGACTGCTTCGTCATGGCCCTGAACTATGTCACCGGCTATGCGTATTCGAACTATGGAACGGCACCGACGCTCAATCACTCGGTGATGGTCCAGATCGGACTGCGGACCATCGGCATGAGCGCCGTCGCGCAGAGCGTGTCGAGCGGATCGAGCGGCAGCCTCTTCGGTCAATAGCGCCGAAGGTCAACGGCAACCCCGTTTCTGAACAAACACAAATCGGCTGGGAGGCACACGCGACCCATGACGAACAAGTTTTTCTTTCGCATTCTCGGACTGGCGCTCTTCTGCGGAGTCACGCTGGGCGGCGGGTTCGGCGTCGCGCGTGCGCAAACCGTGGCCGTCATGGTCAACGGCGAACCGATCACCAATTTCGACATCGAGCAGCGCTCCAAACTGGACCGACTGTCGAACCAGTCCCGCACCCGCCAACAGGTGCTCGACGAGCTGATCGACGAAAAAGTCAAAGTCCGGGAAGGCAAGAAGTACGGCGTCACTCCGAGTGATTCCGACATCGACTCGTCGTTCGCCAGCATGAGTTCGCGGATGCGGATGTCGCCCGACCAGATGGTGAAAATGCTTGGCGCACAAGGCATTCGCGCGGAAACGTTGAAGTCCAAGATCAAGGCCGAGATGGTCTGGACCAGCCTGATCCGCGGTCGCTTCAAGGACAGCCTGCTGGTCGGCGAAAAGGAAATCCAGGCGCAGCTCGCCGCCAAGGGCGGCGACGAGAAGACCACAACCGAGAGCTTCGAATACCAGATGCGGCCGATCGTGCTGATCGTCTCGCGCGGCTCCGACGCGAGTGCGATGGAGGCCCGCCGCAAGGAAGCCGAATCGCTGCGCAGCCGCGTCCAGAGCTGCGAGGACGCCGATCGCATCTTCAAGGCGCTGCCGAACACCGCGATCCGCGCCACCGTCGTCAAGACCTCGGCCGACCTGCCGCCGGCGCTGCGCGAACTCCTCGACAAGACCCCGGTCGGCCAGATGACGGCACCGGAAGCGACCCGGCAGGGCATCGAGATGGTGGCGCTGTGCTCGCGCAAGCCGACCACCGCCGACACGCCGAAGAAGCGCGAGATTCGCGACAAGATGTTCGCCGAGAAGTTTCAGGCCAAGTCGAAGGATTATTTGCGGGAAGTGCGCAATGCCGCGATGATCGAGTATCGCGGGGCGGACGCCGCTGGCGGCCGGTCCGGCCGCTGATGGATGGCCCCGCCGCTGAGCGGCGGACGGACACGACATGACCAAGCCTCTAGCCCTGTCGCTCGGCGAGCCGGCCGGCATCGGTCCCGACATCACCATCGCGGCATGGCTGCGCCGCGACGAGGCGAAGCTGCCGCCGTTTTATCTGCGGGGCGACCGCGACTGCATCGCGCGCCGGGCGCAAGCACTCGGCGTCGAGATCCCGATCGCCGAGGTCGCGATCGAGGATGCCGCCGCCACGTTTGCGCACGCCCTGCCCGTCGTCGGCACCGGTCACGTCGCGACAGCCGCGCCGGGCAAGCCCGACGCGACGAGCGCCGCTGCCGCGATCGCAGCGATCCGCAGCGCGGTCGAGGATGTCGTCTCCGGCCGCGCCGCCGCGGTCGTCACCAATCCGATCGCCAAGAGCGTGCTGTATCAGGCGGGCTTTGCCCACCCCGGCCACACCGAAGTCCTCGCCGAACTGGCGCGCGGCGACGGAGCCGCGCCGCAGCCGGTGATGATGTTGTGGTGCCCGAGCCTTGCCGTGGTGCCGGTGACGATCCACGTCTCGCTGCGCGACGCGATCGCGCAGCTCACCACGGAGCTGATCGTGTCGACCGCGCGCATCGTGGTGAACGACCTGAAACGCCGCTTCGGCATCGCCGCGCCGCGGCTGGCGATCGCCGGCCTCAATCCTCACGCCGGCGAAGACGGTTCGCTCGGCACCGAGGATCGCGCCATCGTCGCGCCGGCGGTGGAGATCCTGCGCCGCGCAGGGATCGACGCCCGCGGGCCGCTGCCTGCCGACACCATGTTTCATGCCGCCGCGCGGACGCGCTACGACTGCGCCCTCTGCATGTATCACGACCAGGCGCTGATCCCGATCAAGACCATCGCCTTCGACGAAGGCGTCAATGTCACGCTCGGACTGCCCTTCATCCGCACCTCGCCGGATCACGGCACGGCGTTCGACATCGCCGGCAGCGGGCGCGCCGATCCGTCGAGCCTGATCGCGGCGCTGAAGCTCGCGGCCCGCATGGCGGCGGCATCGCCGGCATGAGTGCGATCGACGATCTGCCGCCGCTGCGCGACGTGATCCGCCGCCACGATCTCGCCGCGAAGAAATCGCTCGGGCAGAACTTTCTGCTCGATCTCAACCTCACCGCCCGGATCGCCCGTGCCGCCGGCCCGCTCGACGGCGTCACCGTGGTCGAGATCGGCCCCGGTCCCGGCGGATTGACACGGGCGCTGCTCGCCACCGGTGCGAAGCGCGTCATCGCGATCGAGCGCGACGAGCGCGCGCTCGGCGCGCTCGAGGAGATCGCGGCGCACTATCCGGGCCGGCTCGAGATCGTCTGCGCCGACGCGATGGAGTTCGATCCCCGGCCGCTGCTCGGCGATGCGCGGGCCAAGATCGTCGCCAACCTGCCCTACAACATCGCGACGCCGCTGCTGATCGGCTGGCTGTGCGCCGAGCCGTGGCCGCCCTGGTACGACACGATGGTGCTGATGTTTCAGCGCGAGGTCGCACAGCGCATCGTCGCGCGGGAAGACGACGACGCCTATGGCCGGCTCGCGGTGCTGTCGAATTGGCGCTGCGAGACCGGCATGCTGTTCGACATCGCGCCCTCGGCCTTCGTGCCGCAGCCGAAGGTGACCTCTTCCGTGGTCCGGCTGGTGCCGCGCGCCGCGCCGCAGCGCTGCGACCGGGCCGCGCTGGAGCAGGTCGCCGCCGCCGCCTTCGGGCAGCGACGCAAGATGTTGCGGCAGAGCCTGAAGGCGCTCGGCGTCGATCCGGCGCAGCTGGCCGCGGCAGCGGGCATCGATCCGACCCGCCGCGCCGAGACCGTCCCGGTCTCCGGCTTTGTTGCCATGGCGAACGAATTGACCAATATACGGGCCACAAAAAACACGCCTCAAAGGGAGAACCCGACATGACGCAGATGCGTCGCCAGTCTCTGGTGAAATTCGACGCCCCGCTGTGCGAAACGATCATCGACGCGCCGAAGCCGCAAGGCCGCGAAGTGCTGGTCAAGATCGAACGCTGCGGACTGTGCCATTCCGATCTGCACATCCAGGACGGCTACGCCGATCTCGGCGGCGGCAAGAAGCTCGACACCACGCGCGGCATGACGCTGCCGTTCACGCTCGGCCACGAGATCGCCGGCGTCGTCGCTGAAGTCGGGCCGGATGCGCCGGCCGACCTGGTCGGCAAGAAGAAAGCGGTGTTTCCCTGGATCGGCTGCGGCAAGTGCCGCGACTGCCTCGCCGGCGACGAGAACCTGTGCACGCGAAACCGCTTCCTCGGCGTCGCGATCGACGGCGGCTTCGCCACGCACGTGCTGGTGCCCGACGCGAAATATCTGCTCGACTACGATCCGCTGCCGACCAACGTCGCGGCGACGCTGATGTGCTCCGGGATCACCGCCTACGGCGCGCTGAAGCGCCTGGTGGATCGGCCGCGTCAGCGCAACATCCTGCTGATCGGTCTCGGCGGCGTCGGCATGATGGGTCTCTCGCTGGCGCAGGCGATGTTCAAGCAGCCGATCTCGGTCGCGGATCTCAGCCCCGCGGCACGCGAAGCCGCGCTGCAGAACGGCGCGTCGTTCGCCTATGATCCGTCGGAGCCCGACGTGATCAAGCGCATCGTCAAGGAAAACGACGGCGGCTTCGACTGCATCGTCGATTTCGCCGGCAACGACAAGTCGATGAACTTCGCGGTCGGCACCGTCGCACGCGGCGGCAAGATCGTCGTGTCGGGCCTGATGGGCGGACAGTTCAGCCTGCCGATGGTGCAGTGGATCTACAAGCGCATGACGGTCGAAGGCTTCATGGTCGGCACGCTGGAAGAGACCAAGGAGCTTCTGGAATTGGCGCGCTCCGGCAAGATCAAGCCGACGCCGATGAAGGAAGAACCGATGACCGACGTCCAGAAGTGGATCGATCAGTTGCGCGCCGGCAAGGTCGTCGGCCGCATCATGCTGACGAACTAATCGAGCCTCGGCGACGCCGACGACGACCGGATTGCGGGTTCCATCCGCCCCGCAATGCGGGCCCGATTCTTGTCCCACCCCCACCGGATTTGCGGCTTATTGCGACCCCATTTGTGCGGAAAACACGGATCCTAAATTTCCGTTACCGCATCACGATGGGGGATGCCATGCGCAAGTCCACCGCGAAGATCCTGAGCGCCGCCGGCGTCGGATTGTTCGCCAGCCTCGCTCTCACCGCCGCTCCGGACCACGCCGCCGCGCAAGCGCGCGAATGTCTCGCCGCGCCGAAAGGCCCGGCTCCGGCGGGCAGCCACTGGTTCTACCGCACCGACCGCGCCACCAAGCGCAACTGTTGGTACGTTCGCGCGACCGGCGACAAGGCGGCGGCGCCGACCGAAGCGGCGGCCGACGCGGCTTCCGACCGCCCCAACTCCGCACCAGCGGCGCCGGCCGCCCGGAGCGAGACGGCCTCGGCGGATTCGGCGGCTCCCGTTGCCGCGCCGAAGCCGGTGCGGACGACCGCGGTGCGTCTGCATTCGTCGATCGCCAATGCCCGAGCCGAAGTGCCGGAGCCTGCGCCGATGCGCGACGCCGCCGCGACGGATTCCGCCGCGCAGTTTCCGGCGCCGCTACCGACGACGACGTCCACTCAGCAAAGCGCGTCTCAGCCCACCGATCAGGCGCCTGTCGCGACCCAAGGTTCGCCGATCGACCAGCGTTGGTCGGATGCCGCCACAGCCGCCCCGGCTGCCGACCCAGCGTCGGCTGCCGATGCATCGAGCAAGCTGCGCACCGCTGCGCAGGCCGCGGTGGCCAAGGGCGGCACGCCGGCGACGGCCGCATTGTCGTCGGCCGGATCCGCATCGACGCTGATCGCCGCCCTGCTCGCAGCGCTCGCACTCGCCGGTCTGATCGTCGGCGGCCTCGTCAAATTCAGCCGGCGGCAACCGGCGGTTCGCCGCGATCTCAACGGCCGCCCGGACATCTGGCGCGACGCACCCAGGCCGGCAAGCGACGACTATGCGGCCGAGCCTCTCGATCTGACGCTCGACCCGTCGCCCCCGACGCAGCCGACCGAGGTGCCGGCCTGGATCCGGGCCGCACGCCAGCGCCAGACCGAGGTCAAGGCCACCGACGAAATCGAAGAGCTGCTGGCGCGCGCGCAGAAACGTCCGGCCGCCTGACGACCGACATCGAGGCCGCGGCGAAAGCCGCTGCTTTTCGGCGCCTCGGTCGGACTACTTCTCGAGTTCGCGGCGCATGTCCCGCACGAACGCATCGATTCCGACCTGGCGTTCGCGCTTGAGTTGCTCGGCGCGGAGAATGGCCTTCACCGACTCGAACGCGATGCCGACGTTGTCGTTGACGACGATGTAGTCGTAAGCGTCGTAGTGGCTCATCTCGTCGCCGGCCTTCTTCATCCGGCCATGGATGACTTCGTCGGAATCCTGGGCGCGCGTATGCAGGCGATGTTCGAGCGCCTGCACCGACGGCGGCAGCACGAACACGCTGACGACGTCGTTCGGCGCGTGACTGCGCAGTTGCTGCGTGCCCTGCCAGTCGATGTCGAACAGAACGTCACGGCCCGCGGCCAGCGCCGCGTCCACCGGCGCGCGCGGCGTGCCGTAGCAATTGTCGAACACGTTCGCCCATTCGAGGAATTCGCCGGCAGCGACCATCGCGTCGAATTTCGGACGGTCGACGAAGAAATAGTCTCGCCCGTCGACCTCGCCGGGCCGCATCGGGCGGGTCGTGGCCGAGACCGACATCTGCAGCGAAGCGGCCTCCTTCACCAGCATGCGCGACAGCGTGGTCTTGCCGGCGCCCGAGGGCGACGACAGCACGAACATCAGCCCGCGCCGCTCGACGCCGTTCAAGCTTCCCGTTGCCGCGTCCGTCATGCTCATTCCAGATTCTGGACCTGCTCGCGGAACTGCTCGACCACGTTCTTCATCGCCAGGCCCGTGTTGGTGAGTTCGAGGTCGATCGACTTCGAGCAGCAGGTGTTGACCTCGCGATTGAACTCCTGGGACAGGAAGTCGAGCCTTCGGCCGACGGCGCCGCCCTTGCTCAGCATCTCGCGCGCCTGCGCGACGTGCGAGGCGATGCGGTCGAGTTCCTCGCGAATGTCGGCCTTCGTCGCCATCATGATGGCTTCCTGATGCAGCCGGTCCTGATCGAAGCGCTCCGACGTCTCCAGCAGTGCAGCGACCTGCTCGGCGAGCCGCGCCTTGATCGCCTCCGGCTTGCGTCCCGGCGCGGCTTCCGCCTTCTTGGCCAGGGTCTCGATTTCATCGAGCCGCTGCGACAACACGGCAGCCAGCGTGGCGCCTTCGCGCTTGCGCATCTCGATCAGGCTGGCGAGCGCCTGCGCGAAGGCGGCCTCGACCGCAGTTCGTGCGTCATTATCTTCAGCCTCGTCGCTCTCCGGCTCGACCGTCTCGATCACGCCCTTGATCGACATCAGACCATCGATGCTCGGGGCCACCGCGTCGACACGCCCGGCGAGATCGCTGGCGACCTTCAACACCGCGGACAGCACGTCCTCGTTGATACGGATGGTCGACGCCGCGTCCGCACGTTTGATCGTGAGATTGGCGTAGACCGTGCCGCGCGACAGCGCGTCGGCCGCCCGTTTGCGCACACCGGCTTCGATGTCGTCCCAGCCTTGCGGAATGCGCAGCCGGAAATCGAATCCCTTGGCGTTGACGGACTTCAACTCCCATTCGAATGAATAGGGACCGCTGCTGCCGTGGCTGCGGGCAAACCCCGTCATGCTCGACAAAGACATCGCTGACAGACTCCGCAGATTGCAGGTTAAGATTCGCTTGACGCGTGGGCGTCGGAGCTTAGCCGATCCTGACACAGGATGGGAACAGGCGCGCTGCTAGTCCTGGTCGGTCGCGGTTGGAGCAGCCGGTGCCGCGCCGTTCTGCGGGGCGTTACGCGTCCGCTTCTTCTGCGCGCCGTTGCCTTTCGCCGGCTTGGCCGCGGCGGCCGGCGGTTGCGCGGCCGAGGCATTGGCATCGGGCGTCGTAGCCGATGTCGCCGGCGGATCCTCCGGTGGCTCCACGGTGTCGTTCTGGGTCTGCCGTTCCTGCGCCCGCAGCTTGGCGACATTCTTCAGGTGCTGATCGTAGCCGTCGCTGAAAGCGTGGCCGCCGCTGCCGTCGGCGACGAAGTACAGATCGCGGGTCCGCGCCGGATTGGCCGCGGCTTCGAGCGAAGCGCGCCCCGGGTTGGCGATCGGTCCGGGCGGCAGGCCTTCGATGACGTAGGTGTTGTACGGGGACGGCTGCTGAATTTCGCTGCGCTTGATCGGGCGGCCGAGCGTACCCTTGCCGCCGACCAGACCATAGATGATCGTCGGATCGGACTGCAGCTTCATCTTCTTCTGCAGACGGTTGATGAACACCGCGGAGACCCGGCTGCGTTCGTCCGGCTTGCTGGTCTCCTTCTCGACCAGCGACGCCAGCGTCACCAACTGTTCGGGAGACTTGATCGGGATCTCCGGATTGCGGCGCTCCCAGACTTCGGCGAGCACGCGCTTCTGCGCCTGCTGCATCCGATTGATCACCTGTTCGCGCAGCGTCCCGCGCGGAAACTTGTAGGTCTCCGGCAGCAACGTTCCTTCGCGCGGAATTTCGCGCAAGCTGCCGGTGAAAATGTTGTTCTCCGACAGCCGGGCCACGATCTGCTCCGAGGTCAGTCCCTCCGGAATCGTCACCGCGTGCTGCACCACCTTGCCCTCGACGATGGTGCCGATCACGTCGCGCAGGCTGGCGTTCTTCTGAAACGAATATTCGCCGGGTTTCAGATCAGCGCGCGCCTTCAGCGCCAGCACGCTGCCGATGAACACCCAGCGATTGTTCTCGATCACACCTTCGCGCTGCAGGATCTCGGCGATGTCGCCCAGGCCGGCGCGCTGTGGAATGTTGACGACCTTGTCGTCCTGCAACGGGCCGGCGGCCTCGATCTTCTGCTTGCCGTAGACGTAGATGCCGCCCGCCCCGAGCATCACCACCAGCAACAGCGTGATGATGGCGTTGCCGATGATCACCAGCGGGTTGCGCGCACGATCCGATCGCTTCGGCGGCGGCGGCAGTTGCTCCGGTTCCAGCGCCGCGCGCGGACTTCTCGGCGAGATCGGCGGCCTTTCACTCATCGGTGCAACCTGATTCCTGTCGTCTCGTGGATGGGCTGTGCACGATCGCACCAGCGGCGTTCGAGATCACCACATTCGCGCGACGGCCCGATCTTGAATCGCTACAGACCTTATTCATTCGCGCCGCGGCCGACCATACTCCCATATAGCCGAATGTCGTAGGATTTAGCAGGGATTACGGCGAAACGTTGAAGTGTTCGCGACGCGTCAGTCGGCGACGCGCTGCAGGATCAACGAAGCATTAGTCCCGCCAAAACCGAAAGAGTTCGACAGCGCGACATTGATTTCACGCTCGCGCGGCTTCCACGGCACGAGATCGATCGCGGTCTCGACCGACGGGTTGTCGAGATTGATGGTCGGCGGCGCGATGTTGTCGCGAATCGCCAGCACGCTGAAGATCGCCTCGACCGCGCCGGCCGCGCCGAGCAGATGGCCGATCGACGATTTGGTGGACGACATCGACACCCGCGACGCCGCGTTGCCGAGCAGCCGTTGCGCAGCGCCGAGTTCGATCTCGTCGCCGAGCGGCGTCGATGTGCCGTGTGCGTTGATGTAGTCGATGTCCGACACCGAGATGCCCGCGCGCTTGATCGCCGCGCTCATGCACCGGAACGCGCCATCGCCGTCGGGCGCCGGCGCGGTGATGTGATGGGCGTCGCCGGTCAGGCCGTAACCGATCACTTCGGCGTAGATTCGCGCGCCGCGCGCCTTGGCATGTTCGTACTCTTCCAGCACGACGATGCCGGCCCCCTCGCCCATCACAAAACCGTCGCGATCCTTGTCGTAGGGTCGTGATGCTTTCTGCGGCGCGTCGTTGAAGCCGGTGGACAACGCACGTGCGGCGCAGAAGCCGGCCATCGCCAACCGGCTGATCGGAGATTCGGAGCCACCGGCTACCATCACGTCGGCGTCGCCGAGCGCGATCAGCCGCGACGCATCGCCGATCGCGTGCGCGCCGGTCGAACACGCCGTGACGACCGAGTGGTTCGGCCCCTTGAGCCCGAACGCAATCGACACGTAGCCCGATGCCAGATTGATCAGACGGCCGGGAATGAAGAACGGCGAGATCTTGCGCGGTCCACGCTCCTTCAGGAGCAGCGCGGTCTCGGCAATGCCCTGCAAGCCGCCGATTCCCGAACCGATCAGCACGCCGGAGGCGCAGCGCTCCTCCTCGGTGGACGGATGCCAGTCGGCGTCGTCGAGCGCCTGACGCGCTGCGCACATCGCATAGACGATGAAGTCGTCGACCTTGCGCTGGTCCTTCGGCTCCATCCACTGATCGGCGTTGTACGTACCGTCGCTGCCGTCGCCGCGCGGAATGATACAAGCGATCTGGCTGGTGAGATCGGAGACGTCGAAAGCGTCGATCTTGCGAGCGCCGCTTTCGCCTTTGAGAACCCGGTTCCAGGTCGCATCGACGCCACAGCCAAGCGGCGAAAGCATGCCAAGGCCTGTGACGACGACACGTCTCATATCCTGTACTCCGGGCCAGAATGCGCGGTCCAAAGCAAGAAGCCGGTGGGCCGTTTCAACACGGCCCGTCCGGCTTCATCGTCACCGCGCAGAGCGTCAGCTCTTGGCGTTCTTCTCGAGGAACTTGGTGGCGTCGCCGACGGTGAGAATGGTCTCCGCGGCATCGTCGGGAATTTCGCAGCCGAACTCTTCTTCGAACGCCATCACGAGTTCGACGGTGTCGAGGCTGTCGGCGCCGAGATCATCGATAAAGCTGGCGCTATCGACCACTTTCTCGGGTTCGACACCAAGGTGCTCCACCACGATCTTCTTAACCCGCTCGCCAATCTCACTCATTCTCTAACCCCGTGCTGTTCCGACCCGACCGACAGACGATACGAGCCATCGTGGTGCGTCAACTCGCTAAGTTCCCGTCGCAATCGCGAAGTGTACTGATTTTGCCCCGTCCCCGAGGTCGAAAACCGACCGCCCGAGCGGCAGGTCCCCATCGGCAATATACAGGGTTTGGACTTCCTGCAATGGCCTTCTTTGCCTATCCGCCGAGGCTCCGGTTATCATACTTCCGGTGCATTGACCACAAGCCCCGGCCGCCGGCGCGAGCGCCGCATCGGCTGCCAAGGACTTGCAGGCGGCGTCAGATCATGGCCATCCCGCCATTGACGTGGATGGTCTGGCCGGTGACGTAGGCGGCCTCGTTCGAACTGAGATAAACCGCCGCAGCCGCGATGTCGTCCGGGGTACCGAGCCGGCCGGCCGGCACCTTTCCGAGAATCGCTTCGCGCTGTTTGTCGTTGAGCACATCGGTCATCGGCGTCGCGATGAAGCCGGGTGCGATGCAATTGGCGGTGACGTTGCGCTTGGCGTATTCGGCGCCCAGCGTCTTGATCATGCCGATCAGGCCCGCCTTGGACGCCGTGTAGTTGCCCTGCCCCGGATTGCCGGTCACACCGACCACGGAGGTCACCGCGATGATGCGGCCGAACTTCTTGCGCATCATCAGCTTGGTCGCGGCGCGCGTCAGGCGGAAGGCGGCAGTGAGATTGACCTTGATCACCTCATCCCAATCTTCGTCGCGCAATTGCACGAAGAGATTGTCGCGGGTGATACCCGCATTGCACACCAGAATGTCGAGCTGGCCCATCGCCTCGGCCGCGGCCGGCACCAGTGCCTCGACCTCGGAGGAGTCCGAGAGATTGCAGGGCAGCACGTGAACGCGCTCGCCGAGCTTCGCCGCCAGCGCGTCGAGCGCCTCGCGCCGGGTGCCGGAAATCGCCACCGTCGCGCCCTGGCCGTGCAACGCCTGGGCGATGGCGCCACCGATGCCGCCGGTCGCGCCGGTGACCAGCGCGGTTCGTCCCGTCAAATCGAACATGTCGTCTCCTTCGCCGATTACGCCGAGCGCCCGGCCGTGATTGCGTCCTTGGCAGCCGCGATGTCGCCCGGACCGCCGATCGCGACGCCCGTCGCGCCGTCGGCAATCCGCTTGACCAAGCCGCTGAGCACCTTGCCGGCGCCGATCTCGAAGAACCGGTCGACGCCCTGGCCGGCCATATAGGCCACCGATTCACGCCAGCGCACCGTGCCGGTGACCTGCTCGACCAGCCGGCGGCGGATCTCGTCCGGATCGGTGATCGGCGCTGCCAGCACATTGCACACCAGCGGCGCCGCCGGCGCCTGGATCGCCACGCCCGCCAGCGCCTCCGCCATCGCCTCGGCAGCCGGCTGCATCAGGGCGCAATGGAACGGCGCGGACACCGGCAGCAGCATCGCGCGCTTGGCGCCCTTGCCCTTGGCGATCTCGACGGCGCGCTCGACCGCTTCCTTGTGACCGGAGACGACGACCTGGCCTCCTCCATTGTCATTGGCGGCCTGACAGACCTGACCCTGGGCAGCTTCGCTCGCAACCGCCACGGCGGCGTCGTAGTCGAGCCCGAGCAGCGCGGCCATCGCACCGACCCCGACCGGCACCGCCTTCTGCATCGCGCGGCCGCGGATCCGCAGCAAACGGGCGGTGTCGCTGACGCTGAGCGATCCCGCGGCGGCCAGCGCGGAATATTCGCCGAGCGAATGTCCCGCAACAAAGGCGGCGTCGCGACCGATCTTCAGCCCGGCCTCGCCCTCGAGCACCCGAAGCGCGGCCAGAGAGACCGCCATCAACGCCGGCTGGGCGTTCTCGGTGAGCTGCAGCGTCTCCGCCGGCCCGTCCCAGATGATGGCGGTCAGTTTTTCGCCGAGCGCGGCGTCGACCTCGTCGAACACCGCCTTTGCCGCCGGAAAAGCATCGGCCAGCGCCTTGCCCATGCCGACCGCCTGCGAGCCCTGCCCGGGGAATGTGAATGCTGCCGTCATCTGCGTTCCTGAACCTGTCTGGAGTGGCGCCGTAAGACACCCCGCGAGCCCGCTGTGTCAAGGCGGTGGCGCAAACCGTGGTCGCCCGATCCTCAGCCTTTCGTGCGGCACCGCGACTGCCCACAGCGGCGTGCAGGGCGACCTTGGGGGAAACCATAAGGGCATGCCGGCCGCCCGCGCTGGGGTGCCGCTAACATTTTATTCAGCCTATTGGGACTGGGTTCCATACTTAAGTACGGCGTCAACAACTGCTTGCTAGCGTGGCGGTGACAACAAGGGACGGTTTGCCTTTGATACCCCGCACGAACGAATTCAGAACACCATTCGGCACGATGCCGCTGCAGGATCCGCACGATCCGATCGTCGAGACGCGCCTGATCCGATGGCTGATCAACGGGCCCCGCCCGCAGCCCGACGTCATCCTGCGCCGCCTGCTGCTACAGAGTCAGACCAAGACGCGCACGCTCTTGATGGCGATGCTCTCGACGACGATGTTCACGGTCATCGCAGCCCTGTTGACGGGCGCGGCCTGGGCTTATCTCTGGATCGCCATCGAAATCGCTTTCGGCACGACCCGCTACATCGTCGCGCGACGGATGCGGAACGCGCAGGCGTCGGACCGGCCCAGCCACGGTCTGCCGATCTATCTCGGCCTGGCCTGGGCGCTGAACTATACGGTCGGGTGTTCGCTCTGCGTCCTGACGGGCGACTGGCCGCTGATGCTGTTCGCCGGCATCGTGATCGCCGGCCTTTCCGGGGCCTTTGTCTCTCGCCATGCCGGTACGCCGCGCTATGGCATCGCACTGATCGCGATCCTGGCGGTGCCCTATACGCTTGCGATGGTGTTTTCGTCGGTTCAACAGACATACCTGATCGGTCTGCTGATCCCGGGATGGGGCTTGGGAATGGCCGCGCTGCTGTTCGAGAACTACGACGTTCTGCTCCATCTTTTCCTGTCCGAACGGGAGAACAAATGGCTGGCGAACTACGACCAGCTGACCGGCCTGCCGAACCGCACCATGCTGCATCGACGCTTCGAGGAACTGCTCCGCCATGCGGCCGGAACGTCCACCGGAGGCGCTCAGCCATTGACGGTGCTCTGGCTCGACCTCGACGGCTTCAAGGCGGCCAACGACCGCTACGGCCACGAGATCGGCGACGCCGTCCTGGTGGTCGTGGCGCAGCGGCTGCGCAGTTGTGTGCGCGGTGAGGATCTGATTTTCCGGGTCGGCGGCGACGAGTTCGTCATCCTGCTGCCCGCCACCGAAGCGGCGGACAGCGTCGATATCGCCGAGCGGTTGATCGCCCGGATCGCCGAGCCGATCGATCTCGGCAAGGATGTCCCGCTGAACATCGGCGTCAGCATCGGCAGCGCCACCTTCCCGCGGGACGGACAGACGGCCGACGACCTGTTGCGTTCGGCCGACAGCGCGATGTACGAGGCGAAGCGGCTCGGCAAAGGGGGCGTCGTGCATTGCGACTCGATCGACGACGCGCCCAGCCTGGTTCCCGAACTCGACCCCGATTCCCCGGCGCCGGCGAAAGTCCGGACCCATCCGGCCATGTGACGGACGCCGGCAGGCTGCCAGCCCCTGCCGGGGCCCGAATCTGGCTCCGGCCCCCGCCTCGCCCTTGCCATCGCGACCAAAATCCGTATAACCCGCGCATCCGCAGATCCCGGCCGGGAGCTGAACGGACGGTCTCAGCATTTTCACCTGTTCGGCGAATTTGATGCGGCAGAGCCAGTCGGCTCGTCGTCCCGTGCTCCCGCCTTCTGAGCAGTCGAGTCCTTTCCGAAGGGTTCGAAGGGCTTGCCGCCGGTTCTGCGCCAACATGGAAAGGACTGTCATGCCTCTTTACGAGCATGTTTTTCTCGCGCGCCAGGACGCGAGCACCCAGCAGGTGGAAGAGCTGACCACGCAGTTCACCGGCGTGATCGAAGGACTCGGCGGCAAGGTCACCAAGACCGAAGCCTGGGGCCTGCGTTCCCTCACCTACCGCATGAACAAGAACCGCAAGGCGCATTTCGTGATGCTCAACATCGACGGCCCCTCCGCGGTGGTCGCCGAGCTCGAGCGCCAGCAGCGCATCAACGAAGACATCATCCGCTATCTGACGATTCGCGTCGAAGAGCACGAGGAAGGTCCCTCGGCGATGATGCGCAAGGCCGATCGCGATCGCGAGCGTGACGACCGTGGCCCCCGCGAGGGTGGCTTCCGCGGTGACCGCGAAGGCCGCGGCGATCGCGACGGTGGTGGCTTCCGTGGTGACCGTGGTCCGCGCCGTCCGCGTGAAGACGCCGACACTGCCGCAGCGAGCGAGGAGTAAGAATCATGGCTGAAGCAGGCGCCCGCCGTCCGTTCTTCCGTCGTCGCAAGACCTGCCCGTTCACGGGCCCGAATGCGCCGAAGATCGACTACAAGGATTCCAAGCTGTTGATGCGTTACGTCTCGGAGCGCGGCAAGATCGTGCCGAGCCGCATCACCGCCGTCTCCGCCAAGAAGCAGCGCGAACTCGCGCGCGCCATCAAGCGCGCCCGTTTCCTCGGCCTGCTGCCCTACGTCATTCGCTGATCGATTCACCCGCGGCGCTCGCGCCGCGGGTTTCCACCTCGTGTCGTCGACACACGCGTATCGAATGTCATAAGGCTCCGCTCGTCCGGACGCCGATGGTTGGGGCTCAGAGCCTCTAACCGCTCGAAAGGAGCGGGACAGCTGATGATGATCCAGATCCTGATCGCGATTGCCGCAGGCTGCGCCTCGGCGCTGATGTTCGCCTCGATCGTCTCGGGCGCGCTGATCTCATTGCTGCTGTTCTATCTGGCGCCGCTGCCGCTGATGGTGGCCGCGCTCGGCTGGGGCGCGATCGGGGCTGCGATTGGCGGACTGCTCGGCGCCGCCGGGCTCGCCGCGATCTTCAGCTTCTCTTACGCCATCGCCTTCCTCGTCACGGTCGTGGCGCCGGCCTATTGGCTCGGCCGCCTCGCGATGCTCGCGCGACCGGCGGACGCGTCGGACGGCGTCCCCCCTGCTCTGGAATGGTACCCGGTCGGCCGGATCGTCGTGTGGATCGCGGGCTTCGCCGCGGTGACCACCATGGCGGCCCTGCTCACGCTCGGCACCGACGGCACGACGATCAGCGAAGGCCTGCGCAGCGGATTGCAGCGCGCACTCGGTCCACGCAGCTCCAGCGACGCCGACAAGTTGATCGATGCCCTGGTGACCGTCGCGCCGCCCGCGGCCGCCACGGTCGCGATGCTGACCTTGACGCTCAATCTGTGGCTCTCCGGCAAGATCACCGCGACCTCAGGCCGGCTGACGCGGCCCTGGCCCGACTTGCGGACCATGACGTTGCCGGCGATGACGCTGGCGGTGCTGTCGCTCGCGCTCGGCCTCAGCTTCGCCGGCGGTGTTGCCGCGCTGATCGGCAAGATCGTGAGCGCGACGCTGCTGGTTGCCTACGGGCTGGCCGGTGCCGCGACGTTGCACACGCTGACCATGGTCGCGCGACATCGCGGCTTTCTGCTGAGTTCGACTTACGCGCTGGTCCTGATCTTCCTGTGGCCCGCGCTCGGTCTGATCGCTCTCGGCATCGGCGACGCCGTGCTCGGCTTTCGCCGTCGCTACTACCAGCGCCGGTCGATGCCGCCGCCCCCCATCACCTGATTTCGACCCCTATCAACCCATCGAGGAGAACAACATGGAAGTCATTCTACTGGAACGTGTCGCCAAGCTCGGCCAAATGGGCGAACTGGTTCGCGTCAAGGACGGTTACGCCCGCAATTTCCTGCTGCCGCGCGGCAAGGCGCTGCGTGCGACCGCCGCGAACCGCGACAAATACGAGCACATGAAGGCCGACCTCGAGGCGCGCAACATCGAGGCCAAGGCCGAGGCGTCGAAGGTCGCCGAGAAGATCGACGGTCACAATGTGATCGTGATCCGTCAGGCTTCGGAAACCGGCCAGCTGTTCGGCTCGGTGTCGGTGCGTGACATCGTCGTGGCGTTCGAAAGCGAAGGCGTCAAGATCAGCCGCAGCCAGATCCTGCTCGATGCGCCGATCAAGACCATCGGCAAGCACAACATCGAAGTCGCAGTGCATCCGGAAGTGGAAGTCGGCGTGTCGGTCACCGTGGCCCGCAGTGCCGACGAAGCCGAGCGCATCAACCGCGGCGAGGACATCTCGACCCGTCAGGAAGATCAGGACGCGGCCGCCGAGGCGATCGCCGCCGCCGGCGAGTTCTTCGATCCGGACGCGCAGCAGGACGAAGAGCCGGCGCAGCAGTAAGCGCCGCAGCATCGCATGCTCAACGAAAAGCCCGGCAGTCATGCCGGGCTTTTTGCTTTGCAGGGGGCGTCTTGTGAGGACGTCTTATCGGGAGATCGGCACGTCCGCGGCACTGCCCGCAGCGGGCGGCGGCGGGCTCGGCGTCACGACGACCGACGGCTCGTTGGAGGGCGCGGCTGCGGCCGGCGCTGCAGCCGACGGCGCTTCGGCAGGCTTCGCAGGCGGCGGGCCGGCCGCCGGGATCCGCGGGCTTTCGACCGTCTTCGGCGCCGGTGTCACCGCTGGAACGGGATCGGCGCGCACAGGCACCTCGTCGGGTGTCGTGGCTCGCTGCGGCTTGGCGGCCTCCTGGGACGAACTCGGCTTGGCCGCATCCGGCTTGGCCTCGTCGGGCTTGGTGCCGTTGGACTTCGCGGTGTCGGGCTTGGCCGCGGCCGGCTCGCTCGCGGCGGGCGCCGGCTTCTGCGGCTCGCCCTTGGCGGCGTCGGCGGCAGGCGCAGCCTGCGCCGGCTTGTCCTTGCGGCCGTGCTTGCGGCGGTCTTTCGCCGCGGGTTGGTTCACCGGCGCAGCGGTCTCCGCTGCGGCGGCACCATCGGCCGGCGCTTCCGTCTCCGGCTTCGGATTGCGCTTGCCGTGACGACCGCGACGCGCACCCTCTTCGGGTTGCGCCGGAGCCGCCGCTTCGGGCCGCGCGGCCTCGGGCTTGGCAGCTTCCTCCGCTCCCTGCCCCTGACGCGGCTTGCGACCCGGGCGGCCCTCCGGCTGACCGGGCTCCGACCTGACGTCGTTCTGCTTGTAGCGAGTGTCGGTGGCTCCGTTCGACACCAGATAAGAGGCGAGCAGCGAGGCCATGTCACTACTCGTCGTGTAGTGCTGCCGCAGGAACGACGGGAGGGAGCTGGGGGGGACGGTGCGGACGAGACCGCGTGCGCCTTTGTGACAGACGGAGCAAGTGCCCGCGAAAATCTGCGCCGGGCTCTTGCCGGCCTCCAGGTTCTGGACCTGCGCGCTGGCGGCTTGCGGCACAACGGAGCCGATCAGAAGCAACACCGCCGCTGAACTGAGCGCTCGGCCCAACATTCGATCCCTCCAATGCATGAACGGCCGCCCGCGCGGCGCAGACCTTTTAGCCGATTGGAACGTGAATGGAAGCGGAGAGATGACGCATCCAACCCATTGAAAACAGATAGCCGACCTCCCTTCCCGGGGGAGCTCGTCGGCACCGCGCGCCGCGCCGTGATCGCCCCCGCCGCCGACCCGCGCCAGCGATCGTGAAGCCGGGACGCGGAACCGCCCGAGTGCGGCGCGGTTCTTGCTTTGCTGCGTCGATATGTCTCCGGAATCAGGGCAATGGATCGTCTGCTGCGTCTGCTGCTGAGCCAGTTCATCAAGCGCGGGACCGTCACCTTCACCACCGCGAGCGGCCTCACCTTCACCTGCGGGGACGGCACCGGACCTCCCGTCCACGCCCGCTTCACCAGCAAGGATGCGCAGCGCCGCTTGCTGCGCGACCCCGAATTGGCGCTGGGCGAAATCTACATGGACGGCGACCTCGCGATGCAGCGCGGCTCGATCGCCGATCTGCTCGCCGTCGCGATGGACCAGCCGGAGTGGACGCCGCGCTGGGCCAGGCCGCACGGCTGGCTGCGCTACCTCACCCGCTCGGCCAAGCAGTTCAATCCGCGCCCGCGCTCCCGCCACAACGTCGCCCATCATTACGATCTCGACGGGCGGCTCTACGCGCTGTTTCTGGATGCCGACAAACAGTACTCCTGTGCCTATTTCGAAGGCCCGGACGCCAGTCTCGACGACGCCCAGCTCGCCAAGAAACGCCATGTCGCCGCCAAGCTGCTGATCGAGCCCGGCCAGCGCGTGCTCGACATCGGCTCCGGCTGGGGCGGCCTCGGCCTGTATCTCGCCGAGACCTGCGGCGCCGACGTCACCGGCGTGACGCTGTCCCGCGAACAGCTTCAGGTCGCCAACAGCCGCGCCGCCGAGCGCGGGCTGTCATCGTCCGCGCGGTTTCTGCTGGAGGATTATCGCGACGTCCCGGGACCGTTCGACCGGATCGTGTCGGTGGGGATGTTCGAGCATGTCGGTGTCACCCATTACGACACCTTCTTCCGACGCTGCGCCGACCTGCTCGAGGATGACGGCGTGATGCTGCTGCATTCGATCGGCCGCTCCGAGGGACCGGGCTTCACCAATCCTTGGATCGCCAAATACATCTTCCCGGGCGGCTACCTGCCGGCTCTGTCCGAGGTGCTGCCGGCGATCGAGCGCGCCGGACTGCTGGTCTGCGACATCGAAATCCTGCGGCTGCATTATGCCGAGACGCTGAAGGCGTGGCGCGAACGCTTTCTCGCCCGCCGCGAGGAGGCCGAGCGGCTGTACGACGCGAGATTCGTCAGGATGTGGGAGTTCTATCTGGCGGCGTCGGAAATGTCGTTCCGCAAGCAGAACACCATGGTGTTCCAGATCCAGCTCACCAAGCGCCAGGGGATCGTGCCGATCACCCGCGACTACATCATGCGTGAGGAACAAAGGTTACGGGTCGCCGAAGGCCGGCAGATGCCGCAGCTCCAGATCGCCGGAGAGTGAACGGCGCGCTCAGGCGGCGTGGATCAGACGGGCGCCAGCTTCGCGGGGCCCCTTGCGGATCGACAAATGCTTGTGGGCCGAGCGCAGCAGCGCGCTGTCACACGGAACCGCCCGGACGTCGCTGCGGGACGCCGCCTCGAACGATTCGATCAACGTTTCCAGCCAGAGCCGGTCGGATCCGTCGCGTTGCTGTTTCTGAGCCATCGCCGTTCCCGTATTCGTTGCCGTTTTGCAGGACTAAACCCGCCGCCGTTCGAACCGTTCCCTACTCCGCGCCGCTCTCGCCATTATGTGACATGCATCACAGATAAATCGGCGAACCCGGCGCTTCATCCGCGTCATGACCAAGACGCCCCCCAAACCCAACCTCCATCTGCCGAAGGACATTGCGGTCGATTACGCCCTGATCACGATCGGGATCGCCGCGGGGCTGATCGGACTGCTGGGTCTGCTCCTGGTTTGACGCCGCCTTTGCTCTCTCATTAGGTATGGGCGCGCCTTAGCGCGGTTCAATCCGGCTGCGACAATCGGGTGCGGACCGGCCGCGCCGCGGCTGCCGCGGCGCTCCCCCCGTCAAGCTTGCGCAGCGGACCGTGCCGGGTCATCCACACTCTTGTTCGCGCTGGTGCATAACGCGCGATTGATGCTTCCGCCGCCGGCTGAATCGGCGCTTTAGTCGCGCCCCGCATCCGACAAATTCGAAAGAACAATCGAGAGCTATGGCCGCCATTGATTCGAACGTTCTGAAGCTCGCGCCCGACGCCGCCGCGCCTGCCTATCGGACCGCGCCTCACAATATCGAGGCCGAACAGGCCCTGCTCGGCGCCATTCTGGTCAACAACGACGCGTTCTATCGGGTGTCCGACTTCCTCGAGCCGAAGCATTTCTTCGAGCCGATCCACCAGACCATTTTCGAGACCGCGACCAGCCTGATCCGCGCCGGCAAGGTCGCGACGCCGATCACGCTCAAGACCTTCCTCGCCGCCGATCTCGATCTCGGCGGGCTGACGGTGGCGCAATATCTGGCGCGGCTCGCCGCCGAAGCCACCACCATCATCAACGCCCAGGATTACGGCCGCACGATCTACGAATTGTCGCTGCGCCGCGATCTGATCGGCATCGGCACCGACATGGTCAACGTCGCCTTCGATGCGCCGGTCGACTTCGCGCCGAAGAACCAGATCGAAGACGCCGAACGCCGGCTCTACGAACTCGCCGAATCCGGCCGCTACGACGGCGGCTTCCAGCGTTTCGCGCAGGCGCTGACCACTGCGGTCGACATGGCCGCCAAGGCGTTCCAGCGCGACGGAAAACTGTCGGGCATCGCCACCGGCCTGCGCGACCTCGACACCCGGATGGGCGGACTGCAGCATTCCGACTTGATCGTGCTCGCCGGCCGTCCCGGCATGGGCAAGACCGCGCTCGCCACCAACATCGCCTACAACGTCGCCAAGGCGTATCGCGGCGAAGTCCAGGCCGACGGCACCACCAAGGCGGTCAACGGCGGCATTGTCGGCTTCTTCTCGTGCGAAATGTCGGCCGAACAGCTCGCCACTCGTATTCTCGCCGAGCAGGCCGAGATCGCATCGAGCAAGATCCGGCGCGGCGGCATCTCGGAATCCGACTTCGACAAGATCCGCGACGTGTCGATCGAGCTGCAGACGCTGCCGCTCTATGTCGATGAAACCGGCGGCCTGTCGATCTCGCAGCTCACCGCCCGCGCGCGGCGGTTGAAGCGGCAGAAGGGCCTCGACCTGATCGTGGTCGACTACATCCAGCTGCTGCAGGGCTCGAGCAAGAAGGGCGACAACCGCGTGCAGGAGGTGACCGAGATCACCACCAACCTGAAGGCGCTCGCCAAGGAGCTCAACGTTCCGATCATCGCGCTGTCGCAGCTGTCGCGTCAGGTCGAATCCCGCGACGACAAGCGGCCGCAGCTGTCCGATCTGCGTGAATCCGGCTCGATCGAACAGGACGCCGACGTGGTGATGTTCGTGTTCCGCGAAGAATACTATCTGCAGAACAAGGAGCCGCGCCCCGGCACGCCGGAGCACGAGAAGTGGACGACCGAGATGGACCTCGTTCACGGCAAGGCCGAAGTCATCATCGCCAAGCAGCGTCACGGCCCCACCGGCACGGTCGACCTGCAGTTCGAAGGTCAGTTCACGCGCTTCAGCGACCTCGTCAGCGAAGGTCACCTGCCCGATCGGATCTGAACTGCAGCAACTGCCGTTGAACGGAATTCGGGCACAGATTATCGTGCGGCATGAACATCCTCCCCGATCCGAACGCCACCGTCGCCAGCCTGTTGACACCCGAAGCCGCGAAGGCGGCGGCGCTCGCCGCGGCGACCGCGACGGCGCCCGGCATTCTCACCGTCGATCTCGACGCGATCGTCGCCAACTGGCGCAAGCTGGAGAAGACCGCGGTGCCGGCCGAAGCCGCCGCGGTGGTCAAGGGCGACGCCTATGGCTGCGGCATCGCACCCGTCACCAAGGCGCTGGTGACCGCCGGCTGCAAGACCTTCTTCGTCGCCACGCTCGGTGAGGCGGCTGCGGTGCGCGCGATCGCGCCGGACGTCGCGCTCTACGTGCTCGACGGCTTCTTCCAGACCACCGGCGACGAGTTCGCCCGGCTGAACTGCCGGCCGGTGATCGGCGATCTCTACGAACTCGCCGAATGGGACGTGTTCTGCCGCCGCACCCATTGGAACGGCGGCGCCGCGATCCACATCGACACCGGCATGAACCGGCTCGGCCTGACGGTCTCAGAGGCGCAGGGCATCGTGCCGCGGATCGCCGCGGGCGATCACGGCATCACGCTGGTGATCAGTCATCTCGCCGCAGCCGAAGTGCTCAACCATCCGCTCAATGCCCGACAGGTCACGGCGTTTCGCGAGATCGCCAGCCTGTTCACCGGCGTGCCGGCGTCGCTGTCGGCCTCGTCCGGGATCTTCCTCGGCCCGCAATTCGCGTTCGACCTGGTGCGCCCCGGCGCCGCGCTGTACGGCATCAATCCGACGCCGGAAGCCGACAATCCGATGCGGCCGGTGGTCGATCTCAAGGCCCGCATCCTGCAGGTCCGCAGCGTCGAGCGCGGCGACAGCGTCGGCTATGGCGGCACCTGGACGGCGCGTCGGCCGACCAAGATCGCGGTGCTGTCGGCTGGCTATGCCGACGGTTACTTCCGCGCCGCCGGCTCCAATGACGGCACCCGCGGCGCCGACGTCGTGATCTCCGGCCAGCGCTGCCCGATCGCGGGACGCATCTCGATGGACCTGCTCGCCGTCGACGTCACCGACCTGCCCGCCAACGCCGCGCGCCGCGGCCAGATGGCGACGCTGATCGGCGAAGGCATCACCATCGACGAACTCGGCCATCACTTCGGCACCATCGGCTACGAGGTGCTGACCAGCCTCGGCCCGCGCTACGCGAGGGTCTACACCGGGGGCGACGCCAAGCCGGAGGAGAAGCCGGCCGAGAGCGACGGCGCGGCCACTGCGGCGGCCGGCTGAGTTCGGGGCACGCACTCTCATCGTCATTGCGAGGAGCGCAGCGACGAAGCAATCCAGAGGCGCAGTCCTCCGCGTCTCTGGATTGCGTCGCTGTGCTCGCAATGACGGAGTCCATCACCCTATCGGCCGGCCGGCTCAATCCTCGTGCAGCAGGAACAGAAATCCGGTGATCGCGGTCAGAAACGCGAATGATCCGGCCATGCCGACCACGAAGATGATCCGCACCAGCGCCGGCGCCTCGCTGGTGTCGATGACGCGGGCCAGGCCGAAGTAATTGCCGATCAGCAACACCACGGCGAAACCGGCGCCGAGCACCGCGCCCATCGCGAAGTGCCAGGCGACCTGCCGCCATTTGCGTCGCTCATAGGTTCGCCGATCATCGTCTCGCATTTGCCGATCCTAGCGAACTCGGCCCTGCGCGAACAGCAGGGCCGGTCACGCTTTGCGAAGCCCGGTCGCGCTGGCGAATGCCCGCAATTCCCCTAAACTTGTCCGCGAGTCTCGCGCGGCGGGGCCGCCCTGCTCCGTGGTATCCGCCCTTGGCCTACATCTTCGTGCTCGCCGTCGGCCTGCTGGCCGGCACCATCTCCGGCATCATCGGCACCGGCTCGTCGATCATGCTGGTGCCGGTGCTGGTCTACGAGTTCGGCCCCAAGCAGGCGGTGCCGATCATGGCGGTCGCGGCGGTGATCGCCAACGCCTCGCGGATCATGGCCTGGATCCGCAACGTCGACTGGCGCGCCTGCGCGGCCTATTCGATCACCGGTATCCCGGCCGCAGCGCTCGGCGCGCGCACGCTGCTGGTGCTGCCGTCGCGCGCGGTCGACCTCGCCATCGGGGCGTTCCTGATCGCGATGGTGCCGGTGCGGCACTGGCTGGCGCGCAAGAGCTTCACGATCTCGCTCTGGCATCTCGCGCTCGGCGGCGCGCTGATCGGCTATCTCACCGGCATCGTGGTCTCGACCGGCCCGATCAGCGTCCCGCTGTTTCTGTTCTACGGCCTGTCGCGCGGCGCCTTCATCGGTACCGAAGCCGCGAGCTCGCTCGGCCTGTATCTCAGCAAGGCCGTCACCTTCCGGCAATTCGGCGCGCTCGACTGGAGCATCCTGCTGAAAGGGGCGATCACCGGCTCATCGCTGATGGCCGGCGCCTTCCTCGCCAAGCGCTATGTGCTGAAGATGGACCCGAACCGATTCCGGCTGGTGATGGACGGCATCATGCTGATCGCCGGCGCGAGCATGTTGTGGAACGCAGCATCACCTTCGCAATGACTGAACAGAACTCAACCAAGGTCTCTTTTCTGATTAGCAACCTCCGGCTGCGAAGACTCAGATATCGTCTCACATCGAAAGGAACTCAATAGGATCAACCTCCCACGCTTCACCCCTGTGTATGCCTCCTGCACTGTCTTCACATACAGGAACAAGTCTGGATGGGGTCCGCAATCCCGATGAGATCATGGCCTGCCCGATGTCTTTGTATGAGAAGTGTGCTTGAACCGATTGCCCATCTGAGATCGTCGAAGGCAACGGCGTATCAACCATCCCATCGGGACGACCATCATCGCGGAAATTGAATATTCTCTTTCCCGGTGCCACCTCAAATGAGAGCACCGAGATGGTCACTGCGCGTTGACCGATATTGATTGCTTGCAAATGCGCCCAAGAGGATCCCAGTTCGCTTCCGATCACCGGAACCTTAGTACCTGCAGTAACGCGAACTAATCGCCGATCCTTGCGCAGCGCCTGGACCAAATTCCATGTCGAAAGTGCTGCGGCGTATATCGCCAGAACGAAAAGAACAACATCTTTTACTGTTGAAAATTCCAATCTTCCGTCCATGAATTTCACTCTCCATAAGAAGAAACCGGAGCACACAATGCGAATTCTGAAGCAAACGAAGCGGGTCACAAGTTCGGGTGACCCTCAACGATCTTTTCGGGGTCTTCTCGGCGAGCATGCTGTGGAGTGCAGCGGCAGCACCGCCCGTGTAGCGTGCACCCCGGCTGAGCGAAGCGACAGCCGGGATGTTCGACGCGCTGCTGGCCGCGCATATCGCTGCGCTCGTTCATACTGCTCGCTGGCGCTGATCGAGTAACTGAATCGGAGTCTAACGGCGAATGGCCTTTTCCAGAGCCGAAGTCACGAACTTGTTGAGACTGACCCCGGCGCGCCTCGCGGCGGTGGAGGCGTCCTTGTGCAGCGCCGGATCGGTGCGCACGACGAACTGACCGGAGAACGGCTTTTCCGGCTCTTCGCCACGCGCCTTGCAAAACGCCAGGTAATCCTCGATCGAGCCGGCAAGAGCTTTCTTGAGTTCAGCGACCGACTTCCCCTGAAAGGTGATCACGTCGCGAAGGTCGGCGACCTCGCCGTGGAAGATTTCGGCGTCCTCGTCGTATTCGACAACCGCCTGATAGCCTTTGTAGCTCATCGTCGTCATGGCTCTATTCCCGATTCGATCAGAAAGCGGCGGACAGATTTCACCGCGCCCTTATCGGTCTCCTTCTGCGGATGCGGTCGATGAAAAACAGCCCGGACGCCGTTGAGAACAACCCGGACTCGCGACCCGCTCCCTTCGCTGATCTCTGCGCCACACGCCCGAAACAACGCTTCAATGTCGGTCCAGACAATGCTGGCGCAAACTGGCGTCGCAAAGACCGCATCCAAGGTCACCTGATGCTTCCTGCTCAGCTTCATATAGTATCACTTTTCGGTATCACTGCAAGAGTCGAAATGTGATAATATACCTAATTTGGATGTGATCGGCGGCAGCGTGAACGCAGAGCTGATCGAATGCCCGCAACGAACGCGCACCGCGCTCAATGCCGCGAGAACAGATCCCGCAGCCGGCACAGCGTCGTGGTGATGTCGAAGCGCTGATCGGGCAGCGCTTCGCCCTTGATGACATGGGCGAGCGCGGTGGCGGGATCGGTTTCGCCGGTCAGCACCACATCGGCGCCGCGCTTCTTCATGTGCCGGACGTAGCCGTCGCCGGCGCTGCCGGCAACGATCAGCTCCACGCCATCGAGCGGATGCGGACCATCGTCCTTGAAGTAGTGAGGAAGCTGTTCTTTGGTGAGCTCGATGCGCGTCGGTTCAGGCAACCGTTGGCCCGCACGGTGCTCGGTCAGATCGTACACCAGCCAATTCGGCGTCTGCCCGGCATGGCCGCTGATCGTAGCCCAGTCATTGGTGGGAAACGCGATTTTCATACCTGGCGCGAGCCTCGCTGCGATTCTGACGACATCGACGGTGAACGGCCTGCTCAAATTCTACGGCCCCGTAAAATAGAGCCGACAGAACCTGCTTCATCAACCGCGCTCGGGCGCGACGTCATGAGCAATTGGTCGAACTCTCGGTCGGGCCGCTCGCGTCATCGCGTCGCCGGCGCGAGCTTGCCGGCCGACGCGAGCGGCGCCTTGGCCGGCACGACACGATCGATGCGAGATCGAGGGGCATCATCGAGGGCCCCGAACAAACACCGAACGATGCGGGCAGGCCGCCTTACCAAGCGTATCGCAGCGTGCCCTTGCCGGCGTAGCTGCGGGTCGTGTCCGAGAATTCGCCCTCGAACGTGCCGGCCACCGAGAAGCCGCTGAGCCACTTGGTCTCGATGCCGGCGCTGACCAACGCGGAGTCAGCCGCCGGGCGCGTGCCGTTGACGACGAAGCTGGCGCCCGGCAGTGATTGGAAGGTGGCCGTAACCGGACGATCGGTGTTGCTGTCGTGAGCCCAGGCCAGCCGGCCACGCAGCGTTAACAGCGTCTCGCTCAACCACACCGCGTGCTCGACGCGGGCACCGACTTCGCTGCGCAGATTGGTGGTGGTTTGCGACGCGTAGCTCAAGGCGAACAGGCTGCTCCCGGCGCTCGCCCGCTCGCCATAGGACGGCAGCATCAAGCTGGTCACCTGCAGCGCCGCATAAGGAAATACACCGAACCCGATGGCGGGCCACGGCGTGAACCGCCAGCCGGCTTCGCCTCGCGCGTTGACAGCGTTGGCCTTGAAGTTCGCCGTCAGATGATCGAGCCCGACGACCGTCAGGTTCCGATCCGAGGTGACGTCCTGCCAGCCATAGGCCAACACGCCGGACAAGTACCCTGCCCCGAAGCTGTGGCGACCGTAGACGCCGGCCTGGAACACGTCGGCACGGCCGCCGCCGAGCCCGCCGGAGAGCGCAAAGCTATAGTTGGCACCGCCCAGCGCAAAACCCAAGCGGGTGTCGGGCGACATGCGATAATCGGCGCCGATCAGGGTGCCGGCGGTGCTGCTGGTGGTCGAGGTGCCGCTGCCGCTGGTCGTGCTCGATCCGCCGTAGCCCGAAGCCCAGACACTCCAGCGCGCGGCGAACGCATCGCTCGGCTTGTCGAAGCCGCGCACCGCGGCATAAGCGTCGCGCAGCTTCGGGTCTTGCGGCGTGGGTGCCGCGTAGCTCAAGCTCGGTCCGCCAGACGAGCTGTGGCCGGCGCCCGTGTTGCCGGACGGATCGAGCGCCGCCATGAACTGATTGGTGGCATTGAAGCCGACCTGCGTGGTCGTGGCTCCTGCCTGGCCCGAGATCTGGTTGAGCGCGTTCGGGAGCTGGGCGGCGCCGATGTTCAGCAACACGTCGAAGCCGGCCGGCGGCGAGCCACCGCTTCCGACAACACGATTGATCGCGCTGGCGACATTCGTCTGGTTGGCGCCGAGCCCCGCCGGAATTTGCAACGTTGCCGGATCGAGAACCAGATACACATTGTTGGCGTCGTAAGTCAGATGCGGGTTGCGGACGCCGGAGCCGAAGCTGTTCACCCCGGTCAATCCGGCGAACGTCGTCCCGCCCAGCCCGCCGGTGGCATTGAGGATGGTGAAGCTCCGGCTGCGGAAGCTGCCCGGCAACGGCGTCACTTGCACCGTCGCGCCTGTCAGGCTGGCGGTGCCGGTGACATTGGTGAGATCTGCGGCCGTCGGCGACACCTCGACCGCATAGGTCGAGCCTGCGCCGAACGTCAGGTTGCCGTTGACGGTCAGTGTGCCGATCGAATTGCCCGGCGCCAGCGTCCCGCCGCCGGCAACGATCGTGGTCGGTACCGCGCCGGTGCCGACCAGCGTGGCTCCGCTGTTGATGGACAATCCGCTGGACGAGGCGATCGAGCCGTTGACGCTGAGCGTGCCGCCATTGACCACAGTGGCGCCGGTGTAGCTGCTGGTTCCGGTCAAGGCCAACGTGCCGGTGCCGGTCTTGTTCAGGCCGAACGAGCCGCCGATCACCCCGGACTGCGTGGCGGTGCCGGAGGCGACATCGAAGCTGGTGTCGCCTCTTATGGTCACCATGTTGCCGATGTTGAGTCCGTCGCGATAGGCGACCGTGCCGCCGAGCGTCGTCAGCACGGCGGTGCCGAGCGCCTGATTGTTGGCGAGCGCCAGGGTGCCGCTGGCGAGCGTCACGCCGCCCGAGACAGTGTTGGCGCCGGCCAGCGTCAGCGTGCCGGTGCCGGTCTTGATCAGCGACGTGCCGGTGGCGCTGCCGTCGCCGCTCAGCACGCCCGTGACCATGGTGGACAGATTGTTGCCGCCGACCGTCAGCTCGGCCCCGCCGAGATCGAAACGGCCACTGCCGGCGATCGAGCCGGCGGTGAGCCGGCCGTCGCCGTTCGGGCCGGTACTGTTGAAGGTGATCACAGCACTGGGTCCGCTGTTGATCAACTGCGCGTTTCCGGGCGTCGAAGTGGCGTCGAACCGCACGGTGCCGCTGTTGGTGAGGACGGCGCTGCCGCCCGTGCTGGTGTCGGTGAACAACACGCTGCCATTAGTGTTGATCGTGGCGTAGCTGGCTGTGCTGGAGTAATCGAAAACGATGCCACCATTGTTGGTGATGGCGGCGTTGCCCGCCGTGCTGCTGTCGTGGAACGAGATGCTACCATTGTTGGTGATGGTGGCGCTGCCGGCTGTGGTGAAATAATCGAACGCGATGCCGCCATTGTTGGTGATGGTGGCGTTGCCGGCCGTGCTGATGTTGTGGAAATACAGGACATTGTCGTTGGTGATGGTGGCGCTGCCGGCCGTGCTGGCGTTGTTGAAGTGCACGATTCCGATGCCGGTGTTTGCGATGCTGGCACCCCCAGCCGTGCTGTTGTCGTTGAAAAAGAGCTGGCCGCCGTCGTTGGCGATGGTGGCGCTGCCGGCCGTGCCGGTGTTGAAGAATTGCAGATTGCCGCGGTTTGTGATGCTGGCGCTTCCGCCGATGATGACGATCCCCGCCCCGTTGAAGGTGAGCTGAAGGGAGGTGTCGTTGACGAAGCTGTAGTTGCTCGCCCCGGCGTTGAACGTCCAGCCGCCGACCGAGGTGCTGCTCTGGAACGTCAGGGCGGTGACGGCCGACGTGCCGAAATAGGCCGTGCCGGTCGGCACGTTGCCCGTGCTCCAGTCGGCGCCGTAGTCGTAGATGTTCCGGGGCGGATTGGTGCGCCAAGTCGCGTCCTGAGCCCGCGCCGATCCGGCCGCCACCAATACCGTCGCCAAGCCCAGCGCGGTCGACGCCAGCAACGCGGCCCGCCGCCGGCGCGCCATACCCGATGCTTTAATCCCGTTCGGCAACGCACAGCCCCCCTGCCTATTGAATGCCAACGGCTAGGCTGCGACCGCCGCCACCCGCGGCGACAGCGCCCTGCTGCCGAGACTCGGGCAGTCTCCATTCAAGGGCGGGCAATGTCCTGAGAACGGACCGGGATGTTCTGAAAGCTTTCTGAAATTCGTCGCTTCAGTTTCAGAAAACGCAGTTGTGGACGAAAAGCACCGTATCGGGAGACGGCGAACTCGACTTCGGGCGTCAGCCAGCGCCTTGGGTCCGGAAACGGCGAGCAGGCTGCGCTCTTGACGAAAAGAACAAAATATGAACAAAAAAGCGCGCGACGATTCCGCCGCTGCAGCGAACTCCGGCATCACCCATGGCCAAAGCCTCGCCCTCCTTCGTCTGCCAGAACTGCGGAGCCGCGTTCAATCGCTGGCAGGGCAAATGCGAGGCCTGCGGCGAGTGGAATACGCTGGTCGAGGAAGCCGGCGACAACGCCGTGCCGGTGTCGATCCGCGCCAAACGCCGCGGCCGGACGTTCAAGCTCGAATCGCTCGCCGGCAAGAGCGTCGACGCGCCTCGCCTGCCCTCCGGCATGGCCGAGCTCGACCGCGTCACCGGCGGCGGCTTCGTGCGCGGCTCGGTGCTGCTGGTCGGCGGCGATCCGGGCATCGGCAAATCGACGCTGCTGACCCAGGCGACCAGCCTGATGGCGCGCAGCGGGCATCGCGCGGTTTACATCTCCGGCGAAGAAGCGGTGGCGCAGGTCCGGCTGCGCGCCGAGCGGCTCGGGCTCGCGGCCGCGCCGGTCGAGCTGGCGGCCGAGACGTCGGTCGAAGACATCATCGCAACCCTTTCTGAAGGCGCGACGCCGCGGCTGATCGTGATCGATTCGATCCAGACGATGTGGACCGACACGGTGGAGTCGGCGCCCGGCACCGTCACCCAGGTGCGCGCCTCGGCGCAGGCGCTGATCCGCTTCGCCAAGAAATCCGGCGCCGCCATCATCCTGGTCGGCCACGTCACCAAGGACGGCCAGATCGCCGGCCCGCGCGTCGTCGAGCACATGGTCGACGCGGTGCTGTCGTTCGAGGGCGAAGGCTCGCAGCAGTTCCGCATCCTGCGCGCGGTGAAGAATCGCTTCGGGCCGACCGACGAAATCGGCGTGTTCGAGATGACCGGGCTCGGGCTGCGCGAAGTCGCCAACCCGTCGGAGCTGTTCCTGTCCGAGCGCGATCTCGGCTCGCCGGGCACCGCGGTGTTCGCCGGCATCGAAGGCACCCGCCCGGTGCTGGTGGAATTGCAGGCACTGGTGGCGCCGACCACGCTCGGCACGCCGCGGCGCGCCGTGGTCGGCTGGGATTCGGCGCGGCTGTCGATGGTGCTGGCGGTGCTGGAGGCGCATTGCGGCGTCAAGCTGTCGGGCTACGACGTCTATTTCAACGTCGCTGGCGGGCTGCGAATCAACGAACCCGCGGCCGATCTCGCCGCCGCGGCGGCGCTGGTGTCGTCGCTGGCGAATTCGCCGCTGCCGACCGACGCGGTGTATTTCGGCGAGATTTCGCTGTCCGGCGCGGTGCGGCCGGTGGCGCAGACCGCGGCGCGGCTGAAAGAGGCCGCCAAGCTCGGCTTTGCCCGCGCGATCCTTCCCGAAACCGCGCGCGGCGATGCGCCCTCCGACGCCGGGATGTCGCTGCAGAGCGTCGGCGGGCTCACCAGCCTGGTGGCCGACATCGCAGCGCGCGGAACGCCCCGCCCCGCGGGCCGCGGCGACAGCGGCTCCTCGGAGAAAAATGCCACACCGGCGCGATTCCGGCGCCAGGAGGGCTGAACCGGGGTGACCTTTCCGGATCACGCCGCTATACAACGCGCGCGCAGGACGCTTGCAGCCACCAACCTTTAACCCAGCGGAACATTGCTGTGGCGAGAGGGGCGATGGCGGTTTTCTCGCCTTGCGCGGCGTGCCATACCACCGTCACTTGTAGCGGCGCCGCACACGCCGATTCTCCGTTTTGCAGACCGAGCGGATCTGACGAACCGATGCCGATCACGATTCTCGACTTCGTTGTCCTCGCGGTGATGTTGGTGTCCGGCCTGCTGGCGATGGTCCGCGGCTTCATGCGCGAAGTGCTGTCGATCGCGGCCTGGGGCGCCGCCGCGCTGGTGACGCTGTACGCCTTCCAGAAGCTGCTGCCGACCGCCAAGACCTATTTCTCCAACGACACGGTCGCCGCCGTCGTGGTGATCGCCGGCGTGTTTCTCGGCACCCTGATCATCGTGTCGATCGTCACGGTGCGGATCTCCGACATGATCCTGGATTCCCGGATCGGTGCGCTCGACCGCACGCTCGGGTTCCTGTTCGGCCTCGCCCGCGGCCTGCTGATCGTGGTGGTGGCCTATCTGTTCTTCAACTGGCTGGTGCCGGACAAGCAGCGGCCCGACTGGGTGACCAACGCCAAGTCGCGCACGGTTCTGCAAGGAACCGGTGATTGGTTGATGACGCTCTTGCCGGACGACCCTGAAAATACCATCTTGAAAAGGTTCAAGAAGAAGCCGGACGAAGAACAGACCGACGATTCGGCGACGCCCGGCAGTGGCGACGGCTACAGCAAACCCGCCCGCGACAGTTTGAAAAAGCTGATAGAGGGCAAACCGGCCGCGAAGTGAGTGCGGCCCGACAGAGAGGCGCGATGGACGCGATGCAGAGCCATTCCGACGACGCCGCAACGCCCGCTTCGGACGCTCGCGACCAGAAACTTCTCGATAACCATCTCGTCGATGACAATGTGTTCGATACCGACGGCGACACGCTGCGGGAAGAATGCGGCGTGTTCGGCATTTTCGGCCATCCCGACGCCGCGGCGATCACCGCGCTCGGGCTGCACGCTTTGCAGCACCGCGGCCAGGAAGCCGCCGGCATCGTCTCGTTCGACCATGGCCGGTTTCATTCCGAACGCCGGCTCGGCCTGGTCGGCGACACCTTCTCCCGCGCCGATGTGATCGCGCGGCTGCCGGGCAATCTGGCGGTCGGCCACGTCCGCTATTCCACCACCGGCGAAACCATCCTGCGCAACGTGCAGCCGTTGTTCGCCGAATTGAACGCCGGCGGCTTCGCGGTCGGCCACAACGGCAACCTCACCAACGGCCTGACGCTGCGCCGCGAGCTGGTGCAGAGCGGCGCGATCATGCAGTCGACCACCGACACCGAGGTGATCCTGCATCTGGTCGCGCAGTCCAAGCGCAGCCGCTTCATCGACCGCTTCATCGAGGCGCTGCGCGCCATCGAGGGCGCCTACTCGCTGGTGTCGCTGACCAACAAGAAGCTGATCGGCGCGCGCGACCCGCTGGGCATCCGCCCGCTGGTGCTGGGCGAACTCGACGGCTGCCCGATCCTGGCGTCGGAGACCTGCGCCCTCGACATCATCGGCGCGAAATACGTCCGCGACGTCGAGCCCGGCGAGATCATCGTGTTCGACGAGCACGGCGCGCAGAGCCACAAGCCGTTCCCGCCGCAGCCGCCGCGGCCGTGCATCTTCGAATACATCTATTTCGCCCGTCCGGATTCGATCGTCGGCGGCCGCTCGGTCTACGACGTCCGCAAGGGCTTCGGCGTCGAGCTCGCCCGCGAGAGCCATGTCGAGGCCGACGTCGTCGTCCCGGTGCCGGATTCCGGCGTGCCGGCGGCGATCGGCTACAGCCGCGCCAGCGGCGTGCCGTTCGAACTCGGCATCATCCGCAATCACTATGTCGGCCGTACCTTCATTCAGCCGACCCAGAGCATCCGCGAACTCGGCGTGCGGATGAAGCATTCCGCCAATCGCGCGGCGATCGAAGGCAAGCGCATCGTGCTGATCGACGACAGCCTGGTGCGCGGCACCACGTCGAAGAAGATCGTCAAGATGATGCGCGACGCCGGCGCCAAGGAAGTCCACTTCCGGATCGCCTCGCCGCCGATCACGCACCCCGATTACTACGGCATCGACACCCCCGACCGCTCCGGCCTGCTGGCGGCGACGCGGTCGCTGGAAGAGATGCGCGAACTGATCGGCGCGGACTCGCTGGCGTTCCTGTCGGTCGATGGCATCTACCGGGCGATGGGCGAACCGGGCCGCGATCCGGCGCATCCGAAGTTCACCGACCATTGCTTCACCGGCGAATATCCGACGCCGCTGACCGATCTCAACCAGACCGAATCCTCGCCGCGGCAATTGTCGCTGCTGGCCGAGGCGAGCTGACGCAGCTCGGTGTTTTCTTACTAAAGTTCGTCATGCCCGGCCTTGTGCCGGGCATCCACGTCTTTAGAAGGTCGTGGATGGCCGGGACGAGCCCGGCCATGACGGATTGATAAGAGCCCTTCATGACCCACCCCCTCGCCTCCCGCATCGCTCTCGTCACCGGCGCCTCGCGCGGCATCGGCTATGCGACCGCGCGCGCTTTGGCCAAGGCCGGCGCGCATGTCATCGCCGTCGCCAAGACCCAGGGCGGGCTCGAAGAGCTCGACGACGCGGTGCGCGCCGATGGCGGCCATGCCGTGACGCTGGTGCCGCTCGATCTCACCGACTTCGACGCGATCGCCCGGCTCGGCGCCTCGATCCACGAGCGCCACGGCAAGCTCGACGTGCTGGTCGGCAATGCCGGCATCGCCGGTCCGTCGTCGCCGCTGGGCCATATCGAGATGAAGTCGTGGACCGGCGTGATCGGCATCAACCTCACCGCCAACTTCCAGCTGATCCGCTGCATGGAGCCGCTGCTGCGGATGTCCGACGCCGGGCGCGCGGTGTTCCTGACCTCGCATGCCGGCGGCCCGGCCCCGGCCTACCGTGGCCCCTACGCGGCCTCGAAGGCGGCGCTTGATACTTTAGTTCAAGTCTGGGCCAAGGAAGTGATGAATACCACGCCGATCCGGATCAACCTGTTCGATCCCGGCCCGACCCGGACCAAGCTCCGCGGCACGATCATGCCCGGAGAAGACCCGGAAACACTGCCGAACCCGGAGCAGATCGCCGAGCTGCTGGTACCTCTGTGCCTGCCGTCCTGGACCGAGACCGGCAAACTGTTCGACGGCGCGACCCGGACCCTGAAAGACCCCTCGGCCGATTGACTTCGGCCCGGTGGCGCGATTGACTGACGGCAAGCGGGGGCGACACCCGCTCACAATCGACCACCATAAGGGGGAAATGAATGAGAGTTATCTTCTCGCGCCGTCGTGCCATGGCCATCGCGCTGGCAGGCGCCGCGTTCGCCTCACCCGCGTTCGCTCAGGACAAGACCGCCAAGATCGGCGTGCTCAACGACATGTCGAGCCTCTATGCCGACATCGGCGGACCGAACTCGGTCGTCGCGGCGAAGCTGGCGATCGCTGATTCCGGCCTCGAAGCCAAAGGCTGGAAGATCGAACTGCTCGCCGGCGATCACCAGAACAAGCCGGACATCGGCGTCAACGTCGCCCGCCAGTGGATCGACGTCGACAAGGTCGACCTGATCACCGACACGCCGAACTCGGGCGTCGCGCTGGCGATCAGCAACCTCGTCAAAGAGAAGAACATCGTCCTGATGAATTCGGGCGGCGCCAGCGCCGACCTGACCGGCAAGGCGTGCAACGCCAACACCATCTCGATGACCTACGACACCTACATGCTGGCGCACGGCACCGGTCAGGCACTGACCAAGGCCGGCGGCAACACCTGGTTCTTCCTCACCGCGGACTACGCGTTCGGCGCGGCGCTGGAGCGCGACACCACCGCGGTGGTCAAGGCCAATGGCGGCCAGGTGCTCGGCGGCGTCAAGCACCCGATCAACAACGCCGACTTCTCGTCGTTCCTGCTGCAGGCGCAGGCGTCGAAGGCCAAGGTCATCGGCCTCGCCAATGCCGGCGGCGACACTACCAACTCGATCAAGCAGGCGTCCGAATTCGGCATCACCGCCGGCGGACAGAAGCTCGCCGCGCTGCTGCTGTTCGTCAACGACGTGCACTCGCTCGGCCTCAAGGTCGCGCAAGGGCTGACCTTCACCGAGTCCTATTATTGGGACCTCAACGACAACTCCCGCGCCTTCGCGAAGAAATTCTCCGAGAAGGCCAAGAACAACGCCAAGCCGTCGATGACCCAGGCCGGCGTCTACGCCGCAGTGCTGCACTATCTGAAGACGCTCGACGCGATGGGCGGCAATCCGCACGACGGCGCCAAGGTCGTCGCCAAGATGAAGGAGATCCCCGCCGAGGATCAGCCGTTCGGCAAATCGATGATCCGCGCCGACGGCCGCCGCATGGTCCCGGCCTATCTGTTCGAGGTCAAGACCCCGGCGGAATCCAAGGCGCCGTGGGACTACTACAAGAAGATCGCCGACATCTCGGCCGAAGACGCGGCCCGGCCGCTGTCCGAAAGCGAGTGCCCGCTGGTCAAGAAGTAAGCGCAGACGAAAGCGTCATTGCGAGGAGCGCAGCGACGAAGCAATCCAGAAGCTCAGTGCACGGGGCTGGATTGCTTCGCTACGCTCGCAATGAAGACCGAACTAGCTTTCAGGCGCCGCTCGCGGCGCCTGATTTGCTTTGCGGCGGCGTCGAGGCTCCGGCGATCAGCATCGAGACGATCAGCAGCGCACCGGCGAGCAGGAACGGCGCGCCGGGAAGCCATAGCGGCGCATTGGGCTCGATGAAGAAAGCGAAGATGCTCGTGAACAGGAACGGTCCGATCAGAGCCGCGATGCTGTTCATGCTGGTGGTCGCGCCCTGCAACTGTCCTTGCTGCGCCGGCGCCACGAGGCGCGTCATCACCCCGGCGGTCGCCGGTTTGGCGATGCCCCACAGCGTCATCACCGGGATGCCGATCCAGAACAGCGCGCCGGTCGGCGCCAATGCGTAGATCAGGAAGCCCGCCGCACCGCCGAGATAACCGATCACTTGCGAGCGCCGCTCGCCGAGCCGCTTCACCGCGGGTCCGACGAGAAAGCCCTGCACGACGGTGGTGCAGAAGCCGACGAAGGCCAATGCGAGACCGACGGTGGTCTGATCCCACTCGTAGCGATAGCTGGCGTAAAGAACGAACGTCGCGGAGAGCGCCACATGGGCGACTTCGGCGCAGAACGCCACGATCGCCATGCCGGCGAGTTTCGCATTCGACGACAGCAATTGCACCGCGCCGAGCGGATTGGCCGACTTCCAGCGGAACGGCGAGCGCCGCTCCGGCGGCAGCGATTCCGGCAGCACGGACAACCCATACAGCGCGTTGCACAGGCTGAGGCCGGCGGCGACCCAGAACGGCAGCCGCGGATCGACGCCGCCGAGCAATCCGCCGATCGCGGGGCCGAAGATGAAGCCGAGACCGAATGCGGCGCCGACCTTGCCGAACACCGCGGCGCGCTGCTCGGCCGGCGTGACGTCGGCGATGTAGGCGAACGAGGTCGAGATGCTCGCAGAGGTGATGCCGGAGATCACCCGGCCGATGAACAGCCAGCTCAGCGACGGCGCCAGCGCCATCAGGATGTAGTCGAGCCCGAGCCCGAGATTGGACAGCAGGATCACCCGGCGGCGGCCGAACCGATCCGACAGCCCGCCCAGCACCGGGGACGCGACGAACTGCATCAGCGCCCAGGCGGTGCCGAACAGGCCGTAGATCTTCGCGGCGTCCGCGGTGTTGTTGTTGGAGAAGCTCTCGACCAGCTTGGGCAAGATCGGCAGGATCATGCCGACGCTCAGCATGTCGAGCAGGATGGTGACAAAGATGAAGCCGACCGCGGCGGGGCGCGCACCCGGCACAGGTGCGCGCGTCCCGGACGCAGGGTCGGCCGCGGTCATGATTTCCGTTTGCGCTTGTGCGCGAACGGATTGGCCTTTTCGCGCAGGGTGATGCGGACCGGCGTGCCCGGCAGCTTGAACACGCCGCGCAGGCTGTTGACCAGATAACGCAGATAGGATTCCGGCACCGCGTCGGCGCGCGAGCAGAACACCACGAAGCTCGGCGGCCGCGCCTTGGTCTGGGTGACGTAGTTCAGCTTCAGCCGGCGGCCGGCGACCGCGGGCGGCGGATTCTGCGCCACCGCCTGCTCGAACCAGCGGTTCAGCGCCGCGGTCGACACCCGCGTATTCCACACCGCATAGGCGTCCTGGATCGCTTCCATCAGCCGGTCGACGCCCTCGCCGAGCATGCCGGAGGTCGCGACGATCGGCACGCCGCGGATCTGCGGCAGCCAGTGATCGGCGTCGGCACGGAGCTGCGAGATCTGCCCGCCCTGGCGCTCGACCAGATCCCATTTGTTGACCGCGATCACCAGCGCCCGGCCCTCGCGCTCGATTAGATCGGCGATGCGCAGGTCCTGCTCCTCGAAGCGGTTCTGCGAGTCCATCATCAGCACGACGACTTCGGCGAACCGCACCGCGCGCAGCGCGTCGGCGACCGACAGCTTCTCGAGCTTCTCCTCGATCCGCGATCGCCGCCGCAATCCCGCGGTGTCGAAGATCCGGAAGTCGCGCCCCTTCCAGTCGACCTCGACGGCGATCGAGTCGCGCGTGGTGCCGGCTTCGGCGCTGGTCAGCAGCCGGTCCTCGCCGAGCAGCCGGTTGATGAAGGTCGACTTGCCGGCGTTGGGCCGGCCGACGATCGCGACCCGGATCGGCCGCTTGGAAAAGTCCTCTTCGGTGAGACCGTCGATGTCCTCGTCGTCGTCGGCCTCGACGTCCGGCTCCGGCATGATCGCGCGCAGCGCGTCGTACAGCTCGCTGAGGCCCTCGCCATGCTCGGCGGAGATCTGCACCGGGTCGCCGAGACCGAGCGCGTAGGATTCCATCGCGCCGAGCTCGCCGGCTTTGCCTTCACTCTTGTTGGCGACGAGCACCACCGGCTTGTTGGCGCGGCGGGCGAAATCGGCGAAGGCGCGATCGTTCGGGGTCAGGCCCATCCGCGCGTCGAACACGAACATCAGCGCGTCGGCGAGTTCGATCGCGGTTTCGGTCTGCTGCTGCATCCGCGCGGTCAGCGAGCCTTTGGCGCCCTCGTCGAGCCCCGCAGTATCGATGATGGTGAATTCCAGATCGCCGAGCCGGCCCTCGCCTTCGCGACGGTCGCGCGTGACGCCGGGGGTGTCGTCGACCAGCGCGAGCTTTTGCCCGACCAGGCGATTGAACAGCGTCGATTTGCCGACGTTGGGTCGGCCGATGATGGCGAGTGTGAAAGACATGGCTGATCCGTGCGCCGAGAAGCGGTGGCCTGTCAATGTCGCCGCATGCCGGGAGGCGCCACGGCGGTCGCGATCAGCGCTGGAAAGTACCGCTCGGCAGTGGCGCCGGGAAAGCGGACGGCGCAGCGGTCGAATTCGATTGCGTGGAGGGTGCGGACTGTTCGGCCGCCGGCGCAGTGATCCGGCGGCGGGACTGCTTCGCCGGCTTCGGCGCCGGCGGGGCGGCGGCGGTGCTGCCCTCTTCCTCCGGTGCGGGCTCGGCGTCGGGCTGCGGCGCAGGCGCCGGCCGAACGGCAGCCGCGTTGCTGCGCGATCGCGTCCGCTTCGGCTTGGCCTCGGCGGGCGGCGGCTGGACGGCGCCGGCAGCTGCGGCAGCCTGCTCGCGCTGCTGTTCCTCGACCGAGCCCTTGTACAGACTCTTGGGCACGCCCTGCTCCAGACCCGGGACGCCTTCCGGGAACACCGGCTTGCGCTCGCCCGCCAGCTTCTTCTTGCTGTCGAGGAAGTCGAACATGTCGGTCGGATCCCAGCCGCCGAGGCTGCCGCAGCCGGCCAGTCCGCTCGACAAAGCGAGCAACACGGCGAGGGAAATCAGGCGGTGCGAACGGCGCATGGACATTGTCTCACATGAACTCAGCGGGCATTGGTGCCGGTCGAAATCGATCAGCTCTTGGCAGCCGGCGGCAGCAGCGCCTGCATCACCTCGGCGCGGTTGCGCAGGCTCGCGGGCGTTTCCGGATCGGTATTGATCTGCTCGATCCACTGCCGCGTCGCCGCAACATTGTTGGCGCGCCAGGCGGATAGCGCCAACATCTCACGCGCGGTGTGACGGTAGGCGCCCTTCGCACCGGCAATCGGTTCGAGCCGCTGCGACATGTCGGTGTAGCTGGCGGTGTCGAGCAGCAATTGCGCGGCGCGCAGCGTCGCGAGATCGCGATCCTGCGCCGGAACGCTGCGATCGGCGGCGATGCTGTCGTACAGCTTGACCGCTTCCTTGGGATCACGCTGCGCAGCTTCGGCCGCCGCGCGCAGGCGCGCCAGCGTGCGATAGCCGGCCGGCGCGGTCGCCGCCACTTTGTTGAACGCGGCTTCGGCCTCGGCGTGCTTGTTCTGCTCAGCCAGTTCGGCCGCAGCGGTGAACGCCGCGCCGGCTTCGGCAGCCTTCTTGCCCTCGTAATATTGGTAGCCGCGCCAGGCGCCGACGCCGGCGATGATCAGGATCAGACCGGCGATGATGAAGAGCGAATATTTGTCCCACAGCTTCTTGAGCTGCTCGCGACGAACCTCTTCATCGACTTCATTAAATAATTCAGACACTTATGGATTTTCCTGTCCCGGCTGAGCCGCGCTGTGCGAAACCCGTGGCGCGCCCGTCCCCCGACGTCGCGGCGGCGATACCCTAGCGTTATGGCGGAGGCAAGGCAAAGCCAGCCAAATCAAGGGGATGCCGCGATATGATTTGCTGGCGCTGCAGCCTCAGGCCTTCGCCTTCATGCCGTAGACGTGCTCGGGCCCCGGGAACGCGCGAGACCGCACCTCCTCGGCATAGCCCTTGATCGCGGCCTCGATCCCCGGTCCGAGTTCGCCGTAGCGCTTGACGAATTTCGGCGTCCGCGCCGACAGCCCGAGCATGTCCTCGAGCACCAGCACCTGACCGTCGCACGCCGCGCTGGCGCCGATGCCGATGGTCGGGATCGCGATCGTCTCGGTGATCTTGCGCCCGAGCGGCTCGGCCACCGCCTCGACCACGACCGAGAACGCGCCGGCGTCGGCGACCGCACGCGCGTCCGCCTCGATCGGCTCCCAGCTGCCCTCCTCGCGGCCCTGTGCCTTGAACGTGCCGAGCGTGTTGATCGACTGCGGCGTCAGACCGATATGGCCCATCACCGGAATGCCGCGCTCGGTCAGGAACGCGATGGTCTCGGCCATCCGCACGCCGCCCTCGAGCTTGACCGCGCCGCAATGCGTCTCCTTCAGGATGCGCGCGGCGGAATGGAACGCCTGCTCCTTCGACGCTTCGTAGGAGCCGAACGGCATGTCGACCACCACCAGCGCATGCTGCGAACCGCGCATCACCGCGTGGCCCTGCAGGATCATCATCTCCAGCGTCACCGGCACGGTGGTCTCGAAGCCGTGCATGACGTTGCCGAGCGAGTCCCCGACCAGGATGACGTCACAATAGCGGTCGACCAGCGACGCGGTATGCGCGTGATACGAGGTCAGCATCACGATCGGGTCGCCGCCCTTGCGCGCGCGGATATCCGGGGCGGTCTTCCGCTTGATGGTCGATTGAATGGACATGCTTCAAGCTCCGAATACGGGAACGCCGACGACGAGCGGATGGAAGGCGAAGGCCAGCGCGAGATACAGCACGATGCCGGCGGCGATCGCGATCAGGTCGTTCTTCGGTCCGCCGACCGGGATCGGCGGGCCGCCGGGGTCGGCGCGGTGTTTCAGCGAGATGCGGTCGTAGACTGCCCAGGCCAGCAGCGAGCCGAACAGGATGATCGAGCCGAGATCGCCGTTGGCGATCAGGTGCGCGACGGCCCACAGTTTCACCGCGGTGATCATCGGATGCTTGACCGCGCGATAGATGCGGCCGCGGGCATAGGCCGCGGCCAGCAGGATCGCCACCGGCAGCATCAGCAGCGCGGCGAGATGCTTGGTCCACCGCGGCGGATGCCACAGGTCGATCATTCCGTCAGCGCGGTAAGCGCCGAAGCCGTAAGCGATCAGCAGAATGCCGGCGATCGCCAGGACGGCGTAGCCGATCTTGTAGACCGCCTCGCCGCCGATGCCGATCAGGCGGGCCCGCAGGTCGCGCTGCGTGGTCACGACGTGGGTGCCGATGAACAGCACCAGGCCGACGATCATCATCGCAAGTCCCATCGCGCAACTCCTATCCCCGCCGAGCACGCGGCGGTTTCCGCGCCGGTCAAATCCCACTATGGTCCGCGCCGCTGCGTGCGGCACGACAGACCGCCGATCGCGCGGGCGAATTCCGGGTATCATTCTTTACAGGACGGATGCAAATGCTGGGAGGCAATGCGCGACGAGCGCTGCTGCGAACCGTCGCATGGCTGGGGCTGACCGCGCTGCTCGGCGTCGGCGCCGCCACGGCGCAGGCCGGCGGCGCGAGCTGGCCGCCGAAACTGGTGAGGATCATCGTGCCGTTTGCGGCGGGATCGACGCCGGACATGGTCGGTCGCGTGCTCGCCGACAATCTGCAGGCCCGACATCCCGGCACCAGCTTCGTGGTCGAGAACAAGCCGGGCGCATCCGGCAACATCGGCACCGACGTGGTCGCCAAGGCGGCGCCGGACGGCGCCACGCTCGGCATATCGATCCCGGGGCCGCTGGTGATCAACCGGATGTTGTTCGCCAAACTGCCCTACGACCCGGAACGCGACATCGCGCCGGTGACGATGCTGACGCGGATGCCGAGTGTGCTGGCGGTGCCTGCCGGCCTCGGCCTGACCAGCGTCGCCGACTTCATCGCGCGGTTGAAGGACGGCGGCAGCAGCCTCGCCTACGCCTCGATCGGCGCCGGCTCGCTGTCGCAGCTGTGCATGGAGGCGATCGCGCAGAAGGCCGGCGCCCGGATGGTGCACATCCCCTACGCCGGATCGCCGAATGCGATGACCGCGCTGATCCGCGGCGACGTGCAGGCGGCCTGCCTGCCCGCAATCTCGGTCGCGCCCCATCAGGACTCAGGCGCAATCAAGATCCTTGCCGTGTCGACGCCGGAGCGTTCGCCGTTCCTGCCCGACGTGCCTACCCTGAAGGAGAGCGGCATCGACGTTCGGTCCGACGCCTGGAACGCACTGATCGCGCCGAGCGGCACGCCGCCGGACCTGATCGACGCGATCAACGCCGAATTCCGGCAGTCACTGTCCGAGCCTGCGGTGATCGCGAAGCTGAAGACCCAGATGATCGTGGCGGCGCCATCCACGCCCGACCAGTTGCGCAGGACGCTGGCCGACGAAAAGGCGTTGTGGGCCGAGGTGATCCGCGCCGCCGGTATCCGGATCGAGTGACCGAAACGGCAGCGGCAGCTCGTGAGCCGCCGCAAGTCGACATCGAACAGCAACACCCTAGGCCGTCAATGCGAGGAGCGAAGCGACGAAGCAATCCAGCTTCGTGAACGGCGCCACTGGATTGCTTCGCTTCGCTCGCAACGACGGTGATCGCTTTACTTGTAGTACCCCACCGCGCAGGTCTGGTCGCCGATCTTGGTGACGAAGCTCACCTTCTGGACCGGATCGGTCTGGCCGGGGCGCGGCCACATATAGGCGACTTCCTTGACCTCGCCTTCCTTGGCGGTCGCATAGATCTCTTCGCCCAGCGCCTTGCCGGTCTTGTCCTTGAGATCCTTCAGGCTCTTGCCGGTGAGCGTCGGGTGCGCGGTGAACAGGCCGTCCGGACCGCCGCAGAACGGATACAGGTCGCGGTCCTTGAAACCGCCCTCGCCCTTGGCGAACTGCGTGAGCGCAGCGGCCTTGTCGGCCTTCACGGCCGCGGCGGCTTTGGTCAGCATCGCCTTGGCTTCGTCGGCGGTGCCGAACTCTCCGGCGAACGCGACGGTTGCAGCGAGCACGCTCGCGCTGGCGACGACACAGAATACTGATTTGAACTTCACGGCATCCCTCCTCTGAAGCTCCCTTGATGGAGCATGCCGGGAGGATAGCCGCGGCAGATGGCGGCGGTCAGCGCGACTTAGGAATCACCATAAGTCGATACCGGACGCCGCATCGCGCGGTCGTTAGCATTCAGAAATCAATGCGAGGTGATCCAGGCGCGGGCTTCGCGCTGCGCCGCGGCAATCTCGTCGGCCGACATCTGTTCGGCGACTTCGCGACGCAGTTCGATCGCGTCGACCCGGCCCTTCAGCGCGGCGAGGTTGAACCATTTGTGCGCCGCGATCAGATCGATCGGCGCGCCACGGCCGGAGGCGAACAGCAGGCCGAGGTCGAACAACACGTCCGGGCTTTCGCCGGCTTCGATCGGCAGCGCAGTCTCGGTGTTCAAATGTCCCTGAAGCATCTTACTCTCCATCTCCGCCGGCCCGAACCGAGCGCGGCTCCTGTCCTCTGATCCGTCGTCCCCACCGCCGTAGCCCGGCGCGTTTTGTAGGGTGATCATGACCGGTCAAATTTGAAGAGCAGTTTAAGCGTCGCGATGAACGGAATCTGAACGCGGCCGGGCCGTCCGCCGCGGCCGATTGCAAAAACCGCTGTGGCACAACGACTTCCGGCGCCCCTTCACAGCCGGTTTACCCTCGGATTTGGCGAACCGATAACCATTGCCGCAACAGGCGAGCGTTCCGCCGGCAAACACCGGAGGCGGTCCGGTTGAACCGGACCGGAGCGATCAGAGATGATTGGGAGCAGTTGAGGTGGCGGCCGGGCCGCGGGCTCGAAGAGCCGACCTGATCACGAACCGGACAATCACGGCTCGGAAAACAACGAGGGCGTCGGCGAACACGTCAGGACCAAATCTCACACGCGATGACCGCTGTGAAACTGCGGACCCAGCATCCGCACCGTTCGAAGAAAAACCGTTTCTTCTGCCGGATCTTTTCGAACGCGGGCGAGCCCTGTCGAAAAATCCAGCCGTTTGACCTGATGTCTCGCCGACACCCTCTTCGTCGACCAGGGCCTTCGCCGGGGGAAGACGCTTCGAGAAGCGGTCCTCGCCGATGGCCCTTGTGACGCTACCGGCAAACCGTGCCGGCTTCTCGCCGAAGCGAGCTTACTTCTTGGCGGCCTTCTTGGCGACCTTCTTGGTCTTCTTCGCAGTCTTCTTGACGGCGCTCTTGGCCTTCTTGGCCACCTTCGTCGTCTTCTTTACTGCCTTCTTCGCTTTCTTGGCCATGTTGCCCTCCGATAAAGTGAGATGGCTCGATTGCTGCTGCGTGCACTCGGGAATCGAGATGCACTACTTCCCGAATACACCAACACATCGAAAAAAACAGTGTCCCGCTTAAGGAAGTGTTGATGGCTGTTTTGCCCCGTGGCTGCGGCGTCTTTGAAAACGGCGCGTCGCGCAATTCATCGCGCGATCGAGTTTAGGCGCAAAAAACCTGCACCGGCATTTGTCAAGATCACAAGAAATACCTGCGGCGCAATGATTTCTAGAATTCGAAGATCGAGCCAACTAATCACTTCACACGCGCGCGCAACGCGCCGAGTCGGAGCGCGAAGGCCGCGCGCGGACTCTGAGTCGCAATTTTTGGCAACGAAAATATTTTCATGAACACCCCCGCTCCGGCGCACAAACGGCGCATCGGAGCAGGGTTTCGGCGCGAATCGAAACGGATGATTCGAGAGCGATCGTCGCCGTCGTCGCGCGTCCTCGCGACCGCGAAGACGACGCGCGCGGCGGGTCAGAGACCGAGCTTGCGCTTCAGCAGATCGTTGACGGCCTGCGGGTTGGCCTTGCCGCCGGACGATTTCATCACCTGCCCGACGAACCAGCCGAGCATCGCCGGCTTGGCGATCACCTGCGCGACCTTGTCAGGATTGCTTGCAACGATGTCGTCGACGACCTTCTCGATCGCGGAGAGATCGGTGACCTGCTTCATGCCGCGCGCTTCGACCAGCGCGCGCGGATCGCCGCCCTCGACCCAGACGATCTCGAACAGTTCCTTCGCGATCTTGCCGGAGATGGTGCCCTCGCCGATCAGATCGACGATCGCCGCGAGCTGCGCGGGGGAGACCGGCGACGCATCGATGCTCTGGCCGTCCTTGTTGAGCCGGCCGAACAATTCGTTGATCACCCAGTTGGCCGCCAGCTTGCCGTCGCGCGCCGCATCGGACAGCTTGGCCAGCACCGCCTCGTAGAACTCGGCGCTCTCGCGCTCGCTCACCAGCACGCCGGCGTCGTCCGCCGACAGCCCGAAATCGCCGATGAACCGGGCCTTTTTGGCATCGGGCAGTTCCGGCAGCTCGGCCTTCAGCTCGTCCACGAAGGCCTGCGAGAACTCCAGCGGCAGCAGATCCGGATCTGGGAAGTAGCGATAGTCGTGCGCCTCCTCTTTGGAGCGCATCGACCGCGTCTCGCCTTTGACGGCGTCGAACAGCCGGGTCTCCTGGTCGATCTTGCCACCGTCTTCGAGGATGCCGATCTGCCGGCGCGCTTCGTATTCGATCGCCTGGCCGATGAAACGGATCGAGTTGACGTTCTTGATCTCGCAACGTGTGCCGAACGGCTCGCCGGGACGCCGCACCGAGACGTTGACGTCGGCACGCAGGCTGCCCTTCTCCATGTCGCCGTCGCAGGTTCCGAGATAGCGCAGGATGGTGCGCAGCTTCGACACATAGGCCTTGGCCTGTTCGGACGAGCGCAGATCCGGCTTGGAGACGATCTCCATCAGCGCGACGCCGGAACGGTTGAGATCGACGAAGGTCGAGGTCGGATCCTGGTCGTGCAACAACTTGCCGGCGTCCTGCTCCAGATGCAACCGCTCGATCCCGACCGAGATGCTGTCGCCGGTCGGCAGGTCGACCACCACGATGCCTTCGCCGACAATCGGCGATTTGTACTGGCTGATCTGATAGCCCTGCGGCAGATCGGGATAGAAATAGTTCTTCCGGTCGAACACCGAGCGCAGGTTGATCTGCGCGTTCAGTCCCAATCCTGAACGGATCGCCTGACGAACGCACTCCTCGTTGATCACCGGCAGCATGCCGGGCATCGCCGCGTCGACCAGCGAGACGTGGCTGTTCGGATCGCCGCCGAATTCGGTCGCCGCGCCGGAGAAAAGCTTGGCGTTGGACGAGACCTGGGCGTGGATCTCCAGCCCGATCACGACCTCCCAATCGCCGGTGGCGCCCTTGATGAGCTGGGACGGTTTGACGGGTGCGTTCATCGGAGAAGCCTTTCGAAGGGCGCAGGTTTAGCAAGACAGCGCCTGAATATGCCCTTCCCGGGCATATGCCAACAACGACCGATCGCGTGTGATCAGCCGATAGCCGTATTCGCGGGCGGTCGCCGCGATGATCCGGTCGGCCGGGTCGCGGTGCGGAAAGCCCGGCAGGAACGACGACGCGACCAGCACCTCGGGCGTCAGCTCCGCCAGCGACAGACCGGCCCTCTCCACCACCTGCTCGAACCAGCGCAGCGGCGACATCAACAGATTGAGCCGGCCGCGCGCAACCAGCAGGCCGATTTCCCACGCCGAGATCGGCGACACCATCACCGCCTGTGCCGTCTCATGAGCCTGTTGCACGGCGGCGCCCGCCTCGCTCGCCTCGCCCTCACTGGACGCAAAGAAGATCAACGCGCAGGTATCGAGCAGAAGCGGCGACACGTTATCGCAAGCGCTCCGGCAGATCGCTGCCGTAGGCGAGCTCGCCCCACTCGGGATCCGCAGGCGCCGTCAGATCGACGCCTTCGGGAATATGAACCGTGCCCTTCATGCATCCGAACAGAGGATGGCGCCCGGCGTTCGCGGCTGTCGCAGGCCGCGTTTCGTCCTGCTCGTCGCGGCGAAACACCAATTGACCGCTCGCCATGTCGACCTGCTCACTGCGGAAGCCGGCCTCCAGCCAGGCCTTGGTCATCACATTGTTGGTCGGCGAATTGCTCCACCAGGCGCGATGGCGCTGCGCGACCGGCGGCAGCTTGCTGCCGATCACGCCCTCGATCTGGGCAAAGCTCATCCGCACTTCGCTGCCGGTCTGCTGCTTGAGAAACTCGGTCAGCGGTTCATATTTGCCCATCAGGACCTCCGCCGTCACGATAGTTCCAAGGTAACTATTCGGCCGCTGAAAGTCCAGATTTGGCGGGCTGCGACGGCGACGATGGCCGTTTCCGGCGGCGGGCCACGCCGCCGCCGTCGCCGCCAACTGGCTGCTACCCCCAGACCTCGGCGGCCGCGGCCACCTCCGTCTTCGAAGCCAGCGCGTTCAGCGCCACCTGATGCACGACACCGGTCGGCGCGGTGCAGAGATCGCCGACGACGCGCACGCGCAAGCCATCCGCAGCGCGCGATAGCGCGGTGAACACCACGCAGTTCTGCGTCATCATACCGGCGACCAGCAAGTCGTCGATCCCGTTCAGGTGGGTGGCGAGATCGGTGTCCTGAAACGCGTCGGCGACGTGCTTGGTCACGATCGGCGCCTCGCCGGCCGCGGCCAGGATTGCGGGGCGGATCGCGACGCCGACGCTGCCCGCCACGAACGGCCCCGTCGGCGCGGTCGAGACGTGCTGGACGAGAATGACGCGATCGCCGGCCGCGCGCGCCTTGCCGATCGCCGCGACGAGACGCGCTTCCGTCTCCTCGGCCTGCCACAGCGGCAAGGCGCCGCCGGCGAAGTAGTCGTTCTGAATGTCGATCACGAGAAGCGCGCGTGCCATCGGTGTCTCCTTGGTTGGCCCGTCGAACGCCTCTCGGTCTAGGCGGGTGCGCCGCCTCGCATCAGTGGCCTGATAGACATTGTTCGCCTATATTGGGCCAATGCGGCTCGCCATCCTCGCTTACGATCAGATCAGCCCGTTCATGCTGTCGACACCGCTCGCGGTGTTCGGCGAGCCGTTCCTCGCCAGCGGCCATCGGGTGGATGTGTGCGCCGCTCAACCGCGATTGTCTGCGACGGCAGGCCTGACCATCGAAGCGCCGTTGCGGCTCGAGGACGCGCGCGATGCCGACATCGTCATCCTGCCGGGCTGGCGCAATGCGGACGAGCCGGTGCCGGCGGCGATCACATCCGAGCTCCGCGCCGCGGAATCGCGCGGCGCGCTGGTCGTCGGTCTGTGCCTCGGCGCGTTCGGCCTCGCGCAGGCCCGACTACTCGACGGCCGACGCGCGACGACGCATTGGGCGTGCGTGGAGACGTTTGCGGCGCGCTTTCCCGAGGTTGAGGTCGACCGCGGCGCGCTGTTCGTCGACGAGGGCCGTGTCCTCACCTCGGCGGGGATCGCGTCCGGACTGGACTGTTGCCTGCATCTGCTCGGCCGGATTTCGGGCACGGCCGAAGCCAACCGGGTCGCGCGGCATCTCGTCGTCGCGCCGCAGCGCGCCGGCGAACAGCCGCAACTGATCGAACGGCCGGCGATCGGCTCCTCTGCCGATCGTCGCATCACCGAGCTACTCGAAACGCTCAGAGCCGATCCGACGTCGACGCCGTCGCTGGACGAACTGGCCGCGCGCGCAAGCATGAGCCGCCGCAGCCTGACGCGTCACATCCGGGCGCGCACCGGCGGCGCGCTCGGCGACTGGTTGCGCCGGGTCAGGCTGGCCCGCGCACAGGAGCTTCTGGCAAACGGCGCGCGCGGGCTCGAGGACGTCGCGGTGCGCTGCGGTTTTCCGGACGCGCCCGCGTTGCGGATGGCGTTCCGAACCGAACTCGGGATGACGCCGCGGCAATGGCTGGCGCGGCAGAGACTGGACTGACTGACTTTAATGCGGCGCCGGCGTCGGCGCGGCGTCGAAGGTCAACGTGAACCAGGTGCCCTGGCCGCGGATGGTTCTCGCGTCGAACACGACGTTGCGGGCGTTCTCTTTCAGCGTCTGCAGGATCAGCGCGCCGAGCTTGCGCGGCGACGGCCATTCCTGGCCTTCCGGCAGGCCGACGCCGTCGTCCGACACGACGACCGAGACGCGGCCGCCGTCGACGCCGCAGATCACCTTGATGCGGCCGCCGCTGCGGCCGACGAAGGCGTATTTCAGCGCATTGGTCAGCATCTCGTTGACCAGCAGCCCCGCGGGCATCGCGATGTTCACCGACAGCGGGCAATAGGCCGCGCTGAGCTCGTGCACGATCCCTTCGCGGCCGTGCGCCTGCATCACCGCCTCGGTGACGTCGGACAGATACTGGCCGAGATCGATGTCGCTGCCGGCGGCGTTCTCGGCCGACAGAATCCGGTACAGCGCCGTCAGCGCATCGATCCGGCTCGCCAGCCGCGCCAGCGCGACGTTCTCGCCTTCCGCCGCCGACCGCGCCTCGAGCCGCACCAGCGCGGTGACCAATTGCAGGTTGTTCTTCACCCGGTGCTGCAGTTCGCGCATCAGGGTGTCGCGTTCGCGGATCTGGGTTTCGAAAAGCTCGATCTGCGCGCGCTCGCGGCCGCCGACGTCGACCAGCGCCGCGATCCGGAAATTCTCGACGCCGTCGTCGCTTTCGATCACCGAAGCGTAGGCCTGCACGACCAGAATCCGGTCGACCGGCGCGGACGGACGGAACACGCCGATGAAATCCTCGCCGTCGCGGATCGCTGCGCCGAGCGTCTCCGTCGGCTCGTCTTCACGGACCAGCGCGTCGAGGCAGCGCCACCCCTGCCCCTCGACATCGGCCGGGGTCAGCGACATCAGATCTTCGAAGGCGTGATTGATGTAGACGATGCGCTGATCGTCGCCGTTGCCGCGCGACACCGCGAGAGCGACCGGAACATTGTCGAGCAGGTGCTTGTAGCGGTCGTTCTCGATCGCCACCGCGATCTTGGACGATCCTAAAATCCCGTCGACGCTTTGCGGAGACGGCACCCCTTCATCGGCGCTCATTCAACAATCCTGCCCACCCACGCGAGCATGGCGAAACAAAACGGGAAACGCAACGCAAAAGCCGGTGCATTGCGGGCGAACTACCACCACCTGGTCGGCGTGAACCGGCCGGCCGCCTGCTCGATCACCTCGCCGAGCGAGAACAGCGTCTCCTCGTCGAACGGCCGCCCGATCAGCTGAAGCCCGAGCGGCAGGCCCTGGCTGTCGGCGCCGGCGGGAACCGCGATGCCGGGCAGGCCCGCCATGTTCACCGTCACGGTGAAGATGTCGTTCAGATACATCTCGACCGGATCGGCGCCGCCCTTTTCGCCGATGCCGAACGCCGCCGACGGCGTTGCCGGGGTGAGGATCGCCGAGACGCCCTGATCGAAGCACTGCTCGAAGTCGCGCTTGATCAGGGTGCGGACTTTCTGCGCGCGCAGATAATAGGCGTCGTAATAGCCGGCCGACAGCACATAGGTTCCGATCATGACGCGGCGCTTGACCTCGGCGCCGAAGCCGCTCGCGCGGGTGTTCTCGTACATCTCGACGATGTTGCGGCCGGCGACGCGCGCGCCGTAGCGGACGCCGTCGTAGCGCGCCAGGTTGGAGGAAGCCTCCGCCGGCGCCACGATGTAATAGGCCGGCAGCGCGTATTTGGTGTGCGGCAGCGACACCTCGACAAGCTCCGCGCCCGCGGCCTCGAGCCACTCGGCGCCCTGCGACCACAATTTCTCGATCTCGGCCGGCATGCCGTCCAGCCGATACTCCTTCGGGATGCCGATCTTCATGCCCTTCACCGAGCCGCCGATCGCGGCCTCGTAGTTCGGCACCGGGCGATCGACCGAGGTGGTGTCCTTCGGATCGAAGCCGGCCATCGAGCGCAGCAGGATCGCGCTGTCGCGCACCGTGCGCGCGATCGGGCCGGCCTGATCGAGCGACGAGGCGAACGCGACGATGCCCCAGCGCGAGCAACGGCCGTAGGTCGGCTTGATGCCGACCGTGCCGGTGAACGCCGCCGGCTGGCGGATCGAGCCGCCGGTGTCGGTCGCGGTCGCGCCAAGGCAGAGGCCGGCGGCGACCGCCGCGGCCGAGCCGCCGGACGAACCGCCCGGCACCAGCTGCGCATCCGAGCCGGCGCGGCGCCACGGATTGACCACCGGGCCGAAGCACGACGTCTCGTTCGACGAGCCCATCGCGAATTCGTCGTTGTTGAGCTTGCCGAGCAGCACCGCGCCGTCGCGCCACAGCTGCGTGGTGACGGTCGACTCGTAGGTCGGCGTGAACTCGCCGAGGATTTTCGAGCACGCCGTGGTGCGGGTGCCCTTGGTGGCGAACAGGTCCTTGATGCCGAGCGGGATGCCGGCGAGCGGTCCGCCCTCGCCCTTGGCGAGTTGCGCATCCGCGGCCTGCGCCATCTGCCGCGCCTGATCCGGCGTCTCCAGCACGTAGGCGTTGAGCGCGCGCGCGGCCTCGATCGCCGACAGATGCGCGTCGGTCAGCTCGCGCGCGGTGAAGGACTTGGAGGCGAGCCCGTCACGGGCCTCGGCGAGCGTCAGCGATGTCAGGTCGGTCATGGGTCAGGCACGCCTGGAGTTGGGCAGATCCGGGATCGCGCGCCGAGCGCCGCGACTTGCCGCGCTGGCTAGCACAGCGCCTTCGACAATTGAAGCGATTGTGCCGCTTCGGCCGGCGCGGCTAGGCTCGGGCATTGACGTTGCGAATATTGTAGTTACATAATTCATGGCGATCACATTCGATCCGACGAAGCGTGACATCACCCTGCGGGAACGCGGGATCGATTTCGCGACCGATGCGGCGAAGGTGTTCGCCAGCGACTGGGCGACGTTCGATAGCGACCAGGCAGGACACGGCGAGCTTCGACAGATCACCGCCGGCTTCCTCAACGGTCGCGCCGTGATGACGGTTTGGACAGCGCGGGGCGAAGACCGCCATGTCATTTCAATGAGGTACTGCCATGCCGGAGAAGCGAAAAGGCTCCGCGAGCGATTCAAGCAAACGTAAGCCCTGGGTCGATCCCGACGACGCTCCGGAACTGACCGAGGAGATGCTCGATCGCGCGGTGTATTGCATCGACGGCAAGATCGTCCGCCGCGGGCGGCCGCCACTCGGCGCGCAGCCGAAGAGATCGGTGACGTTGCGGCTCGACGCCGATGTGCTGGCGGCCTACCGCGCGCTCGGGGCCGGCTGGCAGTCGCAGATCAACGCGGACCTGCGCAAGGTGCGCAAGCTGAAGAAGGCCTGAGGCCTATTTGTTGACCGGGCTGCAGAAGAACGGCGACAGCGTCTTGTCGTTTTCGGGGGCGTCGCGCTTGGCCCTGTCGGCGGCCTGCAGGCCGTCGAGCACCGCATCCATGGCCTTGTCGGGATCGGCGACCTTGCCCTGCCGCTCCATCGCGTCGAGGTAGTCCATATAGGCCTGATAGGCCTTCTCGTCGTCGCACAGCAGGCACATCGGCGCGCTCCTATTCGACCACCTTCGGCACCAGGAAGAAGTGATCTTCCGTCGCCGGCGCGTTGGCGACCACCTGATCGGCGATCTCGCCGTCGGTGACGACGTCGGCGCGCTTCTTCATCTGCATCGGCGTCACCGAAGTCATCGGCTCGACGCCGGTCACATCGACTTCCGAAAGCTGCTCGACGAAGGCCAGCATCGCGTTCAGTTCGCCTTGCAGATGCGGCACCTCGTCGTCGGTGACGGCGATGCGCGCCAGATGCGCGATGCGGCGGACGGTGGTGGCATCGACGGACATCAGTCGGGCTTTCTTCGGGAAATCATGGCGGAGATCAGGCCTATAGCAGACCCGCCGCAGCCGCTGCAACCAGGCCGGGTCCATCCTGTTCCCTATATGGAACAAGGAAATGGCGCATGGAACCGGGCGAGATTATAAGGGCATGGGCCCAAGTCAGAGGCCGTTCATGATCGAGAGGAAGAATGCGCCACATCACCGCCGCCGCCCTGCTGCTCGCGACATCCGCTTTCGCCACCGCGCCTGCGCTCGCCAGCGACTATGCCTTCAAGCTGCACAATCGCTCCGATGGCTGGACCATCAGCGGCTTCTACACATATCAGGACGGCGCGTGGAGTTCGAACTGGCTGGACGGCAAGGTCGAGGCCGGCCAGTCGGTGCGGATGGATTGGAACAGCAACGAAGGAAATTGCGTGGTGCCGTTCCGGGTTCGCTGGGCCGATTACGGCTCCGAGGACTTCAAGATCGACTGGTGCAAGGGCGTCAACAACATCTACATGAAAGACAAGGGGTTCAGCTGGGACTGATCCGCAAGCCCCTCGCCTCCCGTCGGATCAGCCGGCGAGCCGGCTGAGCCGCGCCAGCGCCGCGCCGGCCAGCGCCCGCGTCAGTTCCGCCGCCGGCATGTCGCGGCCGAGCCGCACCGCCTGCCCGGCCCACAGATTGGTGAAATCGGTCCGGCCCTGCTGCTCCGCGGCAGCCTTCAACGGCCCGAGCGCAGTGGCCGCATGCGGAAACGCCGGCGCATCCGCCGACACCGGCCCGATCTCGCGCATCACCCGATTGGCGACGCCGCGCGCCGGCCGGCCGGTCATGCCGTTGGTGATCACGGTCGAGGCGTCGGTCGCCTGCGCCAGCGCGGCGCGCGCCGGCGCGCTGATCCGCGATTCCGGACAGCGCAGATAGGCAGTGCCGATCTGGACCCCGGAGGCGCCGAGCGCCATCGCCGCGGCGATACCCCGGCCATCGGCGATGCCGCCCGCCGCGATCACCGGCACCCGCACCGCGTCGACCACCTGCGGCAGCAGCGCGAACAGGCCGGGCTGCTCGGCGATGCTGTCGGTCAGGAACATGCCGCGATGACCGCCGGCTTCCGCGCCCTGCGCGATGATCAGATCGGCGCCGCGCTCCTCGAGCCAGATCGCCTCGCGCACGATCGTCGCCGACGCCAGCACGATGCAGCCGGCATCCTTCACCCGCCGCAGCAACGGCTCTTCCGGCAGGCCGAAGTGAAAGCTCACCGCCGCCGGCTTCAGCTCCTCGACCAGTTCGCACATCGCCGCATCGAACGGCGCGCGATTGGCGCCCGCCACCGGCGCAGCCGGGTCGATGCCGAATTCCTGATAATAGCCGCCGAGCCGCTGCTTCCACACCGCCTCGCGTGCCGGATCGGCGGCGACCGGCGTATGGCAGAAGAAGTTCAGATTGATCGGCGCCGACACCTGCTGCCGGAAAATCCCGACCTGCTCGCGCGCCTTGTCGGCGGTCAGCATCGCGCAGGGCAGCGACGCCAGGCCGCCTCCCCGCGCTACGGCGATCGCCAGTTCGGCGTCCATCGCGCCGGCCATCGGCGCCAGCACGAACGGAAATTCGATATCGAACAGGTCGATGAGACGGCGATCCGGCCACATGCTGTACGCTCGCGATGGTGAAGGAAGACGGCGCGCGTCGTTGCTTGCCGCAGTCGGCTCTAGCACACGCGACTGCGGTCCGGCTATCCGTGTGCCGACGGGGCCGCCCGCAATTTCAGCAGGAAGCGCCGCAGCGCGATCCCGGCCCAGATCGCCGCGGCGATCCCGAACGGCCACGCGCCCTGCAGAAAACCGTAGATCGAGCCCAAGCCGCAGGCGATCGCGAACACGAAAATGAACCAGACGCTGTGATCTTCCAGCGCGTAGCTCACCACCATCACCGCCACCGCGACGAGCCCGAACAGACTGAGCACGTCCATCGTCATCTCACCCAAGCCACCGCCGACATCCGTCCGCCGATCAACGGCGCGGACTCCTCGCCAACATGAATAGCGCGGACCGCGCCGGCGGCAAGACCGATGGGTCGATGGTCGTGCTCGGCCGGCCGATCCCAGGAGCGCGGTGCACGGCAGGGTCGACCCTTCGGCGATCCGCCGAGCCGGACGGCGCACCATCGCGACTGATCGGCGGGCAACGGCGTCAGGTCAACCGCGCGCCGGCGGTTGGCCGATCATCGCCCGCAGAAACGCCAGGAAGATTTCATCGCGCGGCGCGGCGCCGGGAACGGTGCCCTGCACGGCCAGCCCCGACCACAACGCGTAGAGGCCGATGGCGATCTGCATCGGCGGCAACGCCGGTTGGAGCTGATGGCGTTGCAGGATGTCCTCGACCAGCCGCGCGAACTCGGCGTGGAAACTGGTCTTGGCCGCGTTGTAGGCGTCGGCGAAGCGGGCATCGCGCTGAGCGTGGAGCTGCAGTTCGATCGACAGCAGCGACCATTCGGTCTGCTGCGCCAGATCGGCGAGGCGCGAGGCCACCGTCACCGACACATCGCCGAGCGCCTTGCCGTCCATCCCCTGCACCAGGCGCCGAAGCGTTTCCACTTCGCCGAACACGTGTCGCTCCATCAACGCCAGCAACAGATCGTCGCGGCTGGCGAAGTTCGAATAGAACGCACCTTGCGAGTAACCGGCGTCCTCGCACAGCCGGCGGAGCGACAGGCCGCCGATGCCGTCACGCCTGATCGCCGCATGGGCCGACGCGATCAGGCGTTCCCGGGTCTCCAGCCGGCTTTGTTCCCGTGTCTTGCGCATGCAGTCGGTCTCGTCTCAGGGGCAACGGTGGACGGAAGCAGCGGCGCGCGCTGCTCGTCCACCGTTTCGTTATTTCGCGGTGTCGCGCAGTCCGTCGCGCATCCGGTCGAGCCAGCCGACCACCGCGCCGAGCGCCTGGCTTCCCTTGCCGAGCAACGCCGACAACTCGGCTTCGGCGCGCTCGCGCAGCGTGTCGTCCTGCTCCGGCAGCGGCGGCAGGATATGGGCGTAGTAAGTGTTGTCGAGCAGGCGATGCAGCAGCCGCTCGCCGGGGAACGGCTCGTTGTTGTTCAGCGCGCGCGCGCCCTTCAGCAGATTGCGGATGTCGTATTGGGTCGGGCTGATGTCGGCGACCTGTTTGGGCAGACCCAGCAGCGTGTAGACGCCGATCCGCGCCGTACGCACCGAGGCTTCCATCGTGAAGATGATGTCGTTGCTGGTCTCGACGAATTGCCCCATCAGCGCCAGATTGGTGCAGCCCTCGGGCACCACGCGCGGGCGGTCGCCCGCCGCCCGCGGCATGAACTGCGCGGTGATGTAGGGCATCAGCGCCAGCCGGACTTTGGTGTTGGCCGCGACCGCATCGAGCTGATCGACGATCCCGAGATGGTAGCAGAGCTCCGCCAGGATCTCCCGGCCGGTGCACGCCGGCATCGGCTTCTTGATGAAGTTGCCGTCCTTGTCCATCAGCAGCGCATAGACCCAGAGCACCAGCACGTCGTCGGGCTGGGTCGGAAAATGCGGCTGGCGGTTGCAGGTGAAGCTGAGCACCCAGTTCGAGTCGGTGAAGGTGATGATGCCGCCGGTGACGGTCTTGCCGGAATACGGATCGTTGACCGACAATTGCTTCAGCCTGTCGACCAGAGGGGACGGCCTGCAGGTCAGCGTCGCCGACTCCCACATCGAGCCGGCGACATTGCCGTAGAATTTTTCCGGCTTGCCGAACACCGGCGACTTAGTCGCCAGGTTCTGCCACAGCATCCAGTCGCTGCCCTCGCCCGGTTCGGCATTGCCGCGCGCCAGCATCGGAGCCGTATCCATGTCGCCGTAGGCGGTCCCTTCGGTCATCGAGCCGGTGAGCGCGAACACCACGTCGTTGGGACCGATCGCGATCGCGTCGTCCCTACCCGCTGTCTTGCAGCGGATCGCCGTCACGGTGCGGCGGCCGGCCTCCTCGGTCATGTCGAGGTCGTAGGCTCGGGTGCCGAACTGCACCTTGACGCCCTTGTCTTTGAGCAGGCGGGTCAGCGGCACCACGAAGCTGTCGTACTGATTGTATTTCGGGAACACCAGGGCCGACATGTCGGTCAGGCCGTCGATCGCATCGAGGAAGCGATGCATGTAGAGCTTCATTTCCAGAAGGCTCTGCCAGTTCTCGAACGCGAACATCGAGCGCCAGAGATACCAGAAGTTCGTTTCGAAGAAGCTCTTGCTGAAATATTGCTCGATGGTGACGTCGTCGAGATCCTCCTTGCGCTTGAGCAGCAGTTTGAGGAGCTCCCATTGGTGCAGCTTGCTCAGGCCCAGCGTCGAGAAGTCACGGATCTCGCCCTGCTTGTGCATCAGCCGCGCCTTCGACCAGTTCGGGTCGTTGTCGTTCACCAGCCGGTATTCGTCGAGCACGCTGTAGCCGGCCGGCATTTCCAGCGCCGGCACGTCCTGAAACAGGTCCCAAAAATTGTCGTAGTTGAAGTTCATCTCGCGGCCGCCGCGGATGATGTAGCCGTCGTCGGCATTGCCGGCGCCGTCGAGCGAGCCGCCGGTGATCTCCATCGTATCGAGGATGGTGATGTCCTCGCCTTTCATGCCGCCGTCGCGGATCAGATAGAAGGCGGCGGCCAGTCCGGCGATGCCGCTGCCGATGATCCAGGCCTTGCGCCCGACCACCGGCTCGACCGGAGCCGGCCGGTTGCGCATGTACGGGCCCATCATGTCGGGCGGCGGCAGCGTATCGCTGGGGCCTTTGCGCCAGAAACCTGCGCCGACATTGGCTTCGACCAGAAGCTTGGCGGACATCGGGTCGCCCGCACGATGGGCTCGGTCGGTCATGGTCTTTCCCTTCCGTCGATCGCATCCGGGGATGGCGATCGACCTCAAGCTGAATATCAACTGATATCTGAATATCGTTCGATATTGTTCAAATCGGGGCTGCAGGCGGAAAACCGCAACGATTGCAAGGTATCCAGACACCATCCTGGCCGTGCCGCTCCAAACTCCAGCCTCGACAGCGACGGGATCAGCTTTGCGCCGGCGTCCGTGGGCTGCTATGCGGCAGCGATGCCTGCCCCCATTCTTCCTTTGATCGAGTGCGCTGCGCTGTGGCCGGTGCGCGGCTCGCTGGTCGGCCTCGATCTCGGCACCAAGACGATCGGCGTCGCCGTCTCCGATCCGGATCGCAAACTCGCGACCGGGATCGAGACCGTCGCGCGCACCGCCTTCACGGCCGACGCCAAGCGCCTGCTGGCGCTGGCCGCCGAACGCAACGCCTGCGGCTTCGTGCTCGGGCTGCCGCTGAACATGGACGGCAGCGAGGGGCCGCGCGCGCAATCGACCCGCGCCTTCGCGCGCAATTTCGCACGGCTGACCGAGCTGCCGATCGGGCTGTGGGACGAGCGGCTGTCGACCGCCGCGGTCGAGCGCGAGCTGATCGCCAACGACGTCAGCCGCGCCAAGCGGGCCAAGATCATTGACGAACACGCCGCGATCTACATTCTGCAGGGCGCGCTCGACCGGCTGGTGGCGCTGAATCGCGCCGGCTGATCGGGCCGCGACGGCGTGAGCGAACGACGGTGGCGGTGCGATGAAATGCGTCTGCGGATCGGGCAAGCCCTATGACGAGTGCTGCGGACCGCTGCTCGCCCGCGCCCGCCCCGCCGCGACGCCGGAAGCGCTGATGCGCTCGCGCTACGCCGCCTATGTGCTGAAGGATTTCGACTACATCGTCGAGACCACCGATCCCGACACCCGCGACCTGTTCGACCACGACGCCAATCGCGCCTGGATGGAGGAATCGACCTTCGTCGATCTCCTCGTCCTCGCCAGCAGCGAGAAAGGCAGCCGCGGCACCGTCGAATTCGTCGCCCGCTTCAGCCGCGGCGGCGCCGACCAGACCCACCACGAGCGTTCGCAATTCCGCAAACACAAAGGCCGCTGGTACTTCTCGGAGGGCGAGACGGTCTAGTGGAATGATCATGCGGCCATCGCGGTCGTGCAACACGACGTGAGGCCTTGGTCAGAACGTGGCCGGAGTGTTGATGACGATGACTCTGGCCGTGCCGGGCCCCGGGTTACGGTAGCCGTGTGGTAGCTCCGAACGAAAGTAATAGGAGTCGCCAGCACTAACGACCGACCGTTCCGCCCCAATCGTGATCTCGAGCGTCCCTTCGATCACGTAGGCGACCTCTTCGCCAACGTGGGATACTAGATCCATCTTCGCGCCCGGCGCGATGACGTGGATGCTGCCCTCCAACAGACTTCCCGGGTCCGCGGGGACGAGTTGCTCCATCTGCACTCCTTCATTCGCCGGCCGCAGCGGGTGCATGGACAAAATCGGCCGTTCGCCGGCGCGGGACACCGTACGCCGTTCGCTAGCTCGTCCGAACAGCTGACCGACCGTGATCCCGAGCACATCACACAGCCGCTGAACGGTTCTGAGCGAGGGCGTCGCGCGGCCGTTCTCAACCTTGGAAAGCATGCTTTCCGAGCAATCCGCCTGCCTGGCGAGGTCGTTCAACGTCATTCGCTTGGCAATGCGCTGGTGGCGGAGCCGTAGGCCGATCTGCGTTTCGGACGTCACCGGCGGCTTTGCCACCGCCCGACCCGATGCTTTGGCAGCTTTTTTCGTAGACATTTCCGAGCCTTCGCTGGCAGCCGCGGACGATCTTAGCGATATAGACCGACAATGATATTCAAGCTACTTGAATATCATTCCTGCTTGCCGTAATCATGCTCGAAGGTTGGTTTCAGAGGTACACGCATGGCCATCGAACGCGCGCTGATCGACGAGCAGACTACAAATTCGATCCCTCACTATGAGCCCTATGGGTGGCAGCATTGGCCGGATCACCCTTGGTGGTCGTATCAGTTCCGCCGCGGCCTTGGTGAAACACAGGAGGGCGGCGGCGCTGTCAGCGAAGCATTCCTCGCTGCCGCGCGGATGACTCCGGGCGACGACGAGAGCTGGTTTCGCGAATGGACCAGGACAGCGCAGGCGCTGCATCGCCACGCCGACGAGGCCGAGGCCGCCGGCCACATTCAGACCGCGCAGAACAGCTGGCTTCGCGCCGCCAATTATTATCGTCAGGCCGAATTCTGGCTCGACGGCGACGATCGCCGTCGATTGAAAACCTTCGAGCTGATGGAAAGCTGCTCGAAGAAATTCATTGCGTATCTGTCCCCTGCCGGAGAGGCGGTCGAAGTCCCTTACGAGAACGGGGTTTCGCTCTGTGCCTACTTCGTCAGATCCGCGTATGGCGATGGCAAGCAACCCGTCTTGATCTCGATGGGCGGGCTCGACTCCATCAAGGACGAAATGTGGTTCATGCAGGCTCGTGGAGCTCTGCAGCGTGGCATATCGGTCCTGATGATCGATGGTCCGGGACAGGGCGGCACACTGCGCCGTCACCAGGTCTTCAGCCGGTTTGACTATGAAGTGCCGGTCGGCCGCTGCATCGACTATCTGGCGACCCGCAACGATGTCGACATGGGCAGGATCGCGGTCTGTGGCTCCAGCCTTGGCGGCTACTACGCCGCCCGTGCGGGGAGTTGCGATCCGCGATTGGCTGCCTGCATCTCTCACGGGGCGATCTGGGATCTTCCCTCCCAACTCGTCGATCGCGACGAAGACTGGGGACTCGCCAAGCATTTCAAATGGGTGATGGGCGCCCAGTCGATGCAGGGCGTACGCGAGAAGATCGCCAACTTTCGACTTGAAGGCGTTCTGAACCGGATGACCTGTCCGTACCTGATCGTTCACGGCGGATACGACGTCCTCGGCGTGGCGCAGGCACGGATCGTGGCCGACTACGCCGCGGCGAATGGCGTCGATGTGACGTTTCATCTGGTCGGCGAAGAGCAAACCGGCGCGGATCATTGTCAGCACGACAACCCGACCATCGCTCAGGAGATCATCGGTGACTGGCTGGCCGAGAAGTTCGGCATCGACGAGCGCGCTCTTCGGCAAGGACGTTCGATCCCACAGATCTAATCGCTTCGTTCCCGATCACCGTATCGTCCATCGATGGATGTTCTTAACATGAAACCCGCAAATCTCGTAGATGGCCAACTGACTCGGCAGGCAGCGATTGCCATGCTGATCGTCTTGGGCGTGACATACGCAGTCAATGCGATGGACCGGATCGTCTTTTCCGTGCTGTTGCCAAACGTGAACAAGGAATACGGCTTTTCGCTTGGCCAGGGGGGCTTCCTGGCGACCATTTTCACACTCGGTATCGGTCTCTCGGGACTGCCGACCGGATATCTGCTCGATCGGGTCTCGCGCCTCAACGTGATGCTCATCGGCATCGCGATCTACTCCCTTCTCACGATCCTCTCCGCGCTCTCGCTCGGTTTCTGGGATATGGCCGCATATCGCGCGCTGTCGGGGATCGGTGAAGGGATGCAGAATGCCGCGCTGTTTACGGCGGTCGGTGCGTATTTCGCCGCTCAGCGCGCGATGGCCGTCGGCGCGATGAATTTCGCCTACGGTATGGGATCTTTCATCGGACCGACGCTCGCAGCGTACATCCTGCTCTGGACCGGCGACTGGCGGGCCCCTCTGATCGTCTACGGATGCTTGGGCTTTGTCGTCATGGTTCTGGCCTATTGGTTCGTGTCGCCTCGTTTCACCGAAATCGGCCATCAGGTTGCCGCCCAAGGTAGCGCGGACGCGTCTCCCGTCGGCGCCGGCCTGTTGAACCGCAATGTTGTGATCTGCGGCATCAGCGCGATGACGCTGGGTGTGGCGGGATACGGGTTCATCGGACTTTACCCGACGTTTCTCCGCACCGAACTCGGCTTTTCCGTAACTCAGGCTGGATTTGCGGCCAGCCTGTTCGGCCTTGGCGCGTTGTTCGGAATTCCGGCCGGATGGGTTGCCGATCGTGCCGATCAACGATGGATCGGGATCACCGCAATGGCCGTGATGTTGGTCAATTCCTATCTCATGTTCAACGTCGCGCATTCGCCTGCCGCTCAAAATGTCCTGGCCTTCGGCTTTGGTGCGGTCGGCAGCGGCGTTCTGTTCGTCAACACGTACTCGTTGATCCAGCGGTGCGTACGTCCCGAGTTCATCGGCAGAGCCTCGGGCATCATGGTGACCTGCCTCTACCTGCCGGCGAGTCTGGCCGGCTATCTGTTCGCGAGCCTTCAGGCGAAATTCGGCTGGGGAGATGCGGCCAGTCTTCAGCTTTGCGCCGTCCCGCTGTTCGCCATCGTCTCGATGCTGTTCTTCGACACCAAACAACTGAGACCGCGTCCAGCCGTCGCAAACGATCGGCCCCGGACGCCTTCCGGCATCTCCGAGAAAATGGAGGGCTTGAAGTGACAGGGGATCCGGGAAGCAATCTGCGTGCGCGCCTGCCCTACGCTTCGATCAACGGACGACCGAAAACGACGCTGCCAGGCAACGCCCGCGTCGCTGTCTGGACGATCGTCAACGCCGAAAATTGGGAGCCGTCCGCACCGATGCCGCGGGCCGTACTGCCTCCGCCGATGGGGCGATCGCTGCTGCCCGATCTTCCGAATTGGGCTTGGCATGAATACGGAATGCGGGTCGGCTTCTGGCGCTTCCTCGAGGTTTTGTCCTCGCGCGGGTTGCGTGCGTCGTTTGCCGTCAACGGCTCGGTCTGTTCGCTCTATTCGGAAATTTGCCGGGCCGCCCTGAATGCCGGGTGGGAGTTCATCGGACACGGCTATGTTCAGCGCCCGATGCACACGCTCGAGGATCAGCGCAGCGCCGTTCACGACACGATCAAGGCAATCAAAGATTTTTGCGGCTATGCCCCTCGTGGCTGGGAAAGTCCCGGCCTGACTGAAACCGACGACACGCTCGATCTGCTCGCCGAGGCGGGCATCGAGTACGTTGCCGACTGGGTGTTGGACGATCAGCCGGTGTCGCTCAACACACGGTTCGGCGGCATTGTGTCGGTGCCGTACACAGTGGAGATCAACGACGTCGTCATTAGCGCCGTTCAACAGCACCGCTCCGACGAGATCTATCTCCGCGGCAAAGATCAGTTCGACCGGCTGTATTTGGAGGGCGCCGACATCCCGCGCGTGATGGCGATCTCAATCCACCCCTACCTGACGGGAGTCCCGCACAGGATCAAGTACCTGGAGATGCTGTACGATCACATCCTAGGACATGACGGCGTCGTGATGTGGACCGGAGCCGAAATCCTGGATTGGCACAAAAGTCAGGTTGCGGCTTGAGCAAGCTCCGCTCGCGTGTCCTGGTCGTATCGCTCGGCGGCACGATCACCATGACCGGCGCGGCACGAGGCGGCGTCTCGCCAACTTTGGGCGCAGCTGACCTCCTGCAAGACCTTCCGCATCTCTCGGCCGTCGCAGACGTCGAGTCGCTGACCCTCATGCGGAAGCCGGGCGCATCGCTCTCTTTCGACGACCTCGGTATGTTGGCTGCTCTGCTGGTCGAACGTCTGGCCGACACAGACTTGAATGGCGCAGTCGTCGTTCAAGGCACCGACACGATCGAGGAGACGGCGTTTGCGCTGGATATCTTGGTGCAAAGTGGCAAGCCTGTCGTCGTGACCGGGGCGATGCGCCCTCCCCAAGCCGCGGGCTGCGACGGCCCGGCCAATCTGCTGAGCTCGGTGATCGTCGCTGCAGACGCTGCGTCGCGGAGCCGCGGTGCACTTGTCGTGCTCAACGATGAAATCCATGCAGCACGCTTCGTCAGGAAGGGCCACACCACCCTGCCCTCGTCCTTCCGCTCGTCGCATGGCCCAGTCGGATTCGTTGTCGAGGGACAGGCGCGGTTTGCGTTCCCGGCGAGCACGGCACCCGGCCCCCGCCGGGAATCCAAGGGCCGGTTTGCTCCGGTCGCCTTACTATCAATCGCTTTGGGCGACGATGGGCGGATGATCGGCGCCCACCGTGAAGCCGGTTACAAAGGGGCCGTCGTCGAAGGGCTGGGTGCAGGTCACGTTCCGGCGAACCTCGCGCCGTTGCTCGGCGACCTCGCCAGCTCCATCCCGGTCGTCTTGACGTCACGCGTCCAATTGGGGCCGACGCTGACGCAAACTTACAGCTTTGCCGGTTCGGAAATGGACCTGTTGGAGCGTGGACTGATTTCCGGAGGCTCCTTGGGCAGTGCGAAGGCGCGCATCCTGCTCGCGCTCCTGCTCGGCGCCGAAGCGACGTCCGACGAGATCCGCAGCGCGTTCGATGCGAGCGCGCATTCTTGAGTAGTGCAAGCGAACCTGTCTGCTCCTCACATCTCCGGCAGCGCGCGGTCGAGCAGGCTGCGGGACTGTTCGGCCGACAGGTCGGCGGCGCCGTACATCGTCGCCGGCTCCGGCGTGAGCCGCGTCCGCGCGAACAGCTCGGCGTGCGGCGGATGGATTTCGTTCAGCGCCGCGGCGGCGGCGAGTTTCGCCAGCGTCTCGACCGCGAGCCGCGCGGTGCGTTCGTTGTCGGCCTGCAGGAACGCGCGGGCGACGAGACTGGCGGCGGCGGGGCCGCCGGTCAGTCCGGCGGTGTCCTGGATCAGGCTCTGCAGAACCTCGGTGCCGGCGTCACTCTCGCGTGACATCGCGCGCAGCACGTCGAGGCACATCACGTTGCCCGAGCCTTCCCAGATCGCATTGACCGGCGCCTCGCGATAGTGTCGCGCCAGAATGCCGTCCTCGACATAGCCGTTGCCGCCGAGGCACTCCATCGCCTCGTAGACGAACGGCGGCGCCGATTTGCACACCCAGTATTTCACCGCCGGTGTCATCAGCCGCATGTAGGCGGCCTCGAGGTGATCGTGCGGCGCCTGGTCGAAGGCGCGGCACAGCCGCATCACCAGCGCCACCGAGGCCTCGACCTGCAGCGCCATGTCGGCGAGCACCGACTGCATCAGCGAGTGATCGATCAGATGCTTCTGGAACACGCTGCGATGCCGGGCGTGATGCAGCGCGTGCGCGAGCCCGGAGCGCATCAATCCGGCGGACGCGATCGCGCAATCCTGCCGCGTCAGTTGCACCATCTGGATGATGGTGCGGATGCCCCGCCCCGGCTCGCCGACCGGCAGCGCATAGGCGCCGGTGAACTCGACTTCGGACGAGGCATTGGAGCGATTGCCGAGCTTGTCCTTGAGACGCTGGAACTGAATATCGTTGACCGAGCCGTCGGGCTTGAAGCGCGGCATGAAGAAACAGCTCAGCCCCTCGTCGGCCTGCGCCAGCACCAGGAACGCATCGCACATCGGCGCCGACATGAACCATTTGTGGCCGATGATCCGATAGGCGTCGCCGTCGCGGATCGCGCGCGTCGCGTTGGAGCGGACGTCGGTGCCGCCCTGCTTCTCGGTCATCCCCATGCCGATGCTCATGCCGCGCTTGTTCTGCCACGGCGCGAAGTCGGCGTCGTAGCGCTTGCTGCCGAGCACCGGCATCACCTGCGCCAACAGATCCGGCTGCGCCGCGAGCGCCGCCACCGAGGCGCGCGTCATCGTCACCGGGCAGAGGTGCCCGGTCTCGACCTGCGCGGCCATGTAGAACTTGGCGGCGCGCACCACTTCGGACGAACCGCCGGCCGAATGTCCGTGGCCGTCCCAGGTCGAGTTGTGGATGCCGGCATGGAAGCTCTCCGACATCAGCTCGTGATAGGCGGGATGAAACTCGACCTGATCGCGGCGCAGGCCCTTGGCGTCGAAGGTCTTCAGTCGCGGCGTATGCTCGTTGGCGAGCCGGCCGCGCTCGGCCATATGGGCCGATCCCCAAGTTCGGCCGAAGGCTTCGAGCTCGACATGGGCATGGCCGGCATTGTTGAACGTCACCGCCTCGACCAGCGGCCGGTCGGCGCCGAACAGATCGACCTCCTCGAACACCGGCGACTGATTGAAGACTTCGTGGGTCGCAAAGGCGCTCTCGGTCATGGCTGTTCCAGGCTGGGGACAAGATTCGGCGGCATGTTACGCAGAATTGCGTGCAAGATCACGCCGGTTCGCGGGCTGCGGCACCTCGTCGAAATACGACTCCGCGCTCGCGCCGGCTTATCGCACGCGGCGCGCGATCGGAAAATCGTACGGCTGCTTGCCGACGCCCGGCAGCGAGAAGTGCCACCATTCCTTGCTGAAATTGACGAAGCCCTGGCGCGCCATGGCCGATCCCAGCAGTCGGCGCCAGCGGCGCTGCTCCGCGGTAATCTGTTTCGCAGCGGTATGCGCCCTGGCGTCGGAGCAGTCGTAGCCGGTGCCCATGTCGACGCTGTCCTCCGGCGCGCGCTGCCGTTCCGGCGCGGTGCAATCCGCATAGGCCCGATTCGGATCGAACACCGGCCCCTTCGGCGCGCGCAGATCGACCAGCGTGAGATCGACCGCCGCGCCGGTCGAATGGCCGGACACGGCGGCGATGTAGCCGAGCCGGAACAGATCGGCTTTGCTGAAGCCCGGATTGTAGCGCTTCTGCGCCGGCGTCTCATGGCCGTCCTGCGCCCACGCCACCATGTCGCGCGACGCCCGCGCCGGCCGGTAGCAGTCGAGCATCTTCAGCGAGACGTTCTGCGGCGCCAGCTCACGCTGCACCTTCTGCAACGCGAGCCCGACCGAGCGCTTGACGATGCATTCGTTCGCGTCGTAGCCGGCCAGCCTGCGGCCGACAAAGTTGTTCACGCCGGCATAGCGGATGTCCTGCTGGATGCTGGCATCGAGATCGCGCAGATAGACGAAATCGTCGGGCAGCGGCTGCGCCTGCGCCGAACCGGCCGCGAGAACGACGAGCGCGACCACGATGGTCGTCATTGTCGGTATGTGCATCCGCTGCATCTTGCTCCGATACCAATCACCCGACATCGCCGCCGCGATATCCGCCATATCGGCGGAGATGTCGTGATCCCGTGACCGCCTTCGTTAACCGATTCTGCCGAGTTTCATCGGCGATGATCATTCCGAAACACTCGCCGGCGATCTTGGCGGCTCGAGGGGGATACGACATGCGCAATCTATCTCGACTTGCGACGTTGTCGCTACTGGCGTTGACCTGGGCGGTTCCGGCTTCGGCACAGGCGCCGGTCACACCGCCACCATCGACGACCTATTTGCTCGCACGCCTGACCGCCGGCACGACGCTCGAGCGCTATCTGCAGTTGGCTCGCGCCAGCTTCGGCCAGCTCGACGTCAACAGCGACGGCCGGCTCACCGGCGCCGATGACGAGATCCGGGCCACCATGATGGCCGCGCAATATCGCGCCAGCGCGATATCCCAATTGATCCGAGCCGACCTGAACAATGACGGCGCGGTGACAGCCGACGAACTACGCGCCTTGATGCGCTATGAGCAGCGCGCCAGCCAGCTGGGCGTCACGGAGGCTGCCTACGCCGAGAGGATCGACAGGGTCGTCGCTGACATGATGAAGCCTGATGCCGACGGCGACGGCCGGGTCACCCTTGCGGAAGCTGCCGCCGCGTTTCAATCGGCGCCGACCTTCAGGGTGCCGGGATATCGCGCGCCACCGACCGAGTTGCAGACGCTGCTGGCGTTCGACGTCGATGGCGACGGCGCGCTGACACTGCCCGAACTCGAAGCAGCGTATGACGTGCTGTTCCGCACCGTGGATGCCGACGGCAACGGCACCGTCAGCGCGGAGGAGCTTGCCGCCTATCGGGCGCGCCTTGATGAACCCAACGCCGCACTGCGCCGCGAGGCCGCCGCGGCCGCCGAACGACGGCAGGCCGAGCGCCAGCGTTTCAATGCCGAGCGCGCGCAACGCGCCGAGGCGGAGGCCGCCGAGCGCAAGCGCAAGGAGGACGAAGCCCACGCCAAATGCGCAATGCCGAAAGCCTCGAATGCGGCGAAGATCGTGATGCTCGGCCTCTACGAGACCGAAGCGCTGTCCAGCGTCGCGCTGGGATCGATGGACAAGGTGACGCACGCCGGCACCATCACGGTCGAGCCCGGCGCCGAACCGCTGTATCTGGTGATCACCAGCTATGCCGCGGCGATCTGGCATTTCAGCGGCGCGGTCGACCGGATCGAGCGCGTGGTGCTGGCGAGCCTGCAGGCCACCGGCGCCACCGGCCTGCCCGCCGAGCGCCTGACGCAACTGGCTGGGAGCAATTGCCTGCCCTATTTCACCGAGCTGCAATCCGGCGAAACCGCAAAGGCCTCCGGCCGGGTGGCGGAGGACGCCGGACGGGCGCCCGATCTCGTCGTTGCGCGCTATGAGGTCGGCGGCTTTTCGGTGCCGTCCGGCGCCGTGCAGCGCCAGACCGACCCGCGCAAACCGCAAGTGATGGTGATCCAGAAATCCGGCGGCTCGATCACCATCGAAGGCGATGCATCGAACATCGTGGTGCAGACGCCGTCGATGCGCAGCGTCGAAGCCGAACTGCGGCGGTTCAGTCCAGGCGGCGTGATGGAGGTCGACGCCTCCAAAGTGGTCAGCCTGTTGCCCGCAATGCCCTACGACGTGCTCCCGCAGCAGGCCGGCCTGCTGCAGCTGATGCGCAGCGGCGCGCTGACCCGGAACCAAAGCGGCGAATTCCTCATCCAGCGCAAGATCCGCTATCCGGCAGGGCTCGCAGGCGCGCATTCGGTGAGATTTCTGCTGCTGAAAGGTGTACCTCAGCCCGACGGCGATCCAGCCCACTCCAGGGTGATTTCCGAAGAGACCGGCCAACCGATCGGCAAGCCCTGAGCCGTTTCCGCGTCCTGTCTCAGGACGCGCGAGACGACAGCCAGATCGGCCAGCTACTTCGCCATCCGCTCGCGCACCGCCTTGAAGCCGGTGACGAAGCGCGCCAGCGTGTGCGAGGTGACGCCGCGCGGCAGCATCACTTCGATCAGCGAGAACTGCCCGCGCCGCGCCACCGCGGCATCGAGCGCGGCGGCGAGTTCGGCGCGCGTGGTGACGCGCTCACCGTAGCCGCCGATCGATTTGGCGATGTCGGCGAAGTGCCAGTCGTCGAGATCGTTGAACTTCGATTCCGGCTGGAACACCCGCAGCATCTCCCAGCTGCAATTGTTGAACAGCACCACGATCGGATCGAGCCCGTAGCGCCTGCAATTGCCGAGCTCCCAGCCGGTCATCTGGAACGCGCCGTCGCCGACCAGGATCAGCGGCCGCAATCCGGTGGCGGCGACGCCGACCCCGGCCGGCACGCCGAACCCCATGCCGGCGTAGTAGCCGGGCGCGGCGAGATGGGTGTTGTCGATCTCCATCGCGGTGAACAGGCAATCGCCGATGTCGGCGGTCATCGGCATCCGGCCGTGCTTGTCGAACAGATCGTTGATCGCCGTGGCGATGTCGGACGGCGCGATCGCGCCGGCATCGGCGACCAGCTTGCGCGGATACACCATGCCCTGCCCGGCATTGCGCGGCCGCGGCGGATGCGCGGTGGCGTGGGCGTCGAGCCCGGCGATCAGATCCGCCAGCGGCAGGTCGCGATAGACGTGATGGCCGATCTGCACTTCGCGCCCGGTGGCGAGCACGGTGCGGCGCGGATCGGTCATGTTGGTCGACAGCGCGAAATTGGTGTCGGACAGGATCACCCCGAACATCAGCACCAGATCGGACTCCTCCACCAGCGCCGACAGGCCGGGATCGCCTGCGGCGCCGAGATAGGTGCCGGCGACGACGTCGTCGTCGCCTTCGAGCAGGCCGCGGCCCATGAACGTCGTCACCACCGGCAGCCCGAGTTTTCGCGCCAGCGCCCCGACCTGCTTCTCGACGCCGTAGCGGCGAATCTCGACGTCGACCACCACCACCGGCGATGTCGCCCGCGCGATCCGGTCGAGAATTTCCTCGGAACATTCGGCCAGCGCGCCGGGATCGGCCGCCCGCTGCGGCAGCTTCCTGACCGGCTCGACCTTGGCGTCGACCATATCGCGCGGGAATTCGATGTAGACCGGCAGCGACAGTTCCAGCGCGGTCCGCAGCACCCGGGCGATCTCGGCCGACGCGGTCGCCGGATCGTCGAGCACCGCCTGCGCGCAGGTGACTTCCTTGAACACCGCGAGCTGGCTGTCGACGGTGCGGACCTGGTGATGCAGCAGATAGCCGCTGGTGCGCTCGCGCGCGCCCGGTGCACCGGCGATCACCACCACCGGCGAGCGCTCGGCATAGGCGCCGGCGATCGAATTCACCAGATTGAACGCACCGGCGCCGTAGGTCACCACCGCGACGCCGATGCCGCCGTGATAGCGCGATGCCGCGTCCGCCGCGAAGCCGACCGCCGGCTCGTGGCTCAGGGTGAAATAAGGCAGGCTCCCGCTCTCCTCGATCACCTTGAAGAACGGCAGCACGAAATCGCCGGGAATCCCGAAGATCTCCGTTGCGCCATGATCCTTGAGAGCGTCGAGCAAAGCGGTCGCAAGCGTCGGCATGGGGGCTCCTGGGCGTCGCGCGAAACAGACCGCACCGCTTTACCAGAGCCGCCGGATCCGACCAACACGCGAGCCGGTCGCGAGCCGCACGGCGGACTGTTCCACAGCGCCGGGGATATTCTGTGCCGCGGCGCCGAACGCGCTTGCCCGCTCCGGCAACTCTCCCTATAGCTCTTGCTTTAATGACCCCCGCATTGAAATCGACCTTTGTCCTCGCTCACCGGCATCTGCTGGGGATCGAAGGGCTTTCCGCCGCCGACATCACCGGCCTGCTCGACCTTTCCGAGGAATATGTCGAGCTCAACCGGCAGGTCGACAAGAAGCGCGCGAGCTTGCGCGGCCGCACCCAGGTCAACCTGTTCTTCGAGGCCTCGACGCGGACGCAGTCCTCGTTCGAGATCGCCGGCAAGCGGCTCGGCGCCGACGTCATGAACATGTCGGTGTCGTCGTCGTCGATGCGCAAGGGCGAGACGCTGATGGACACCGCGGTGACGCTGAACGCGATGCACCCGGACATCCTGGTCGTCCGCCACCACGCCTCCGGTGCGGTCGAACTGCTGGCGCGAAAGGTCGACGGCTCGGTGATCAACGCCGGCGACGGCGCGCACGAGCACCCGACCCAGGCGCTGCTCGACGCGCTGACGATCCGCCGCAACAAGGGCCGGCTCGAAGGCCTGGTGGTCGCGATCTGCGGTGACGTGATGCATTCGCGCGTGGCGCGCTCCAACATCCTGCTGCTCAACACCATGGGCGCCCGCGTCCGCGTGGTCGCGCCCTCCACCCTGCTGCCGCGCGGCATCGAGCGGATGGGCGTCGAGGTCGCGCGCGACATGCGCGAGGGACTCGACGGCGCGGACATCGTGATGATGCTGCGGCTGCAGCGCGAGCGGATGAACGGCTCGTTCGTGCCGTCGAGCGGCGAGTACTTTCACTATTTCGGGCTCGACCAGAAGAAGCTCGCCTACGCAAAGCCCGACGCGCTGGTAATGCATCCGGGGCCGATGAATCGCGGCGTCGAGATCGACTCGATCGTCGCCGACGGCGCGCAGTCGGTGATCCGCGAACAGGTCGAAATGGGCGTGGCGGTGCGGATGGCGGTGCTCGAAGCGCTGGCCCGCAACCTGCCCAACGCCTGAAGCTGGAACTGGACTGACAATGCTGACCGACCGCCGCCCGATCCTGCTCGCCAATGCCCGCCTGATCGACCCGGCGCGCGATTTCGACGGCATCGGCGACGTGCTGATCGCCGATGGCGTGATCCGCGACGCCCGGCGCGGCATCGGCGCCGCCGGCGTGCCGGAAGGCACCGACATCGTCAATTGCGCCGGCAAGGTGGTCGCCCCCGGCCTGGTCGACATGCGCGCCTTCGTCGGCGAACCCGGCGCCAGCCACCGCGAGACCTTCGCCTCGGCCAGCCAGGCCGCCGCGGCCGGCGGCATCACCACCATCATCTGCCAGCCCAACACCTCGCCGGTGATCGACAATTCGGCGACGGTCGACTTCGTAATGCGCCGCGCGCGCGACACCGCGATCGTCAACATCCATCCGATGGCGGCGCTGACAAAGGGTCTCGCCGGCGCCGAGATGACCGAGATCGGCCTGCTCAAGGCCGCCGGCGCGGTGGCGTTCAGCGACGGCGACCGCAGCGTGATGAATGCGCGGGTGATGCGCAGCGCGCTGACCTATGCGCGCGATTTCGACGCGCTGATCGTGCACCACACCGAAGATCCCGACCTCGTCGCCGAAGGCGTGATGAACGAGGGCGAATTCGCCACCCGCCTCGGTCTCTCGGGCGTGCCGAACGCCGCCGAAGCCGTGGTGCTGGAGCGCGACGTCCGCCTCGCCGCGCTGACCGGCGGCCGCTATCACGCCGCGTCGCTGACCTGCATCGAGTCGCTGGAGATCCTGCAGCGCGCCCGCGACGCCGGCATCAGCGTCTCGGCGTCGGCGTCGATCAACCACGTCTCGCTGAACGAGAACGACATCGGCCCGTACCGCACCTTCCTCAAGCTGTCGCCGCCGCTGCGCACCGAGGACGACCGCAAGGCGCTGATCGCTGCGGTCGCTTCCGGGCTGATCGACGTGATCATGTCCGATCACAATCCGCAGGACGTCGAGGTCAAGCGGCTGCCGTTCGCCGAAGCCGCCGCCGGCGCGATCGGGCTGGAGACGATGCTGCCCGCCGGCCTGCGGCTGGTGCACAATGGCGAACTCGATCTGCTCAGCCTGATCCGCGCGATGTCGACCCGCCCGGCCGAACTGCTCGGCCTGCCCGGCGGCACGCTGCGCGCCGGAGCGCCGGCCGACCTGATCGTGATCGACATCGACACGCCGTGGATCGTCGATCCGAACGAACTGAAATCGATGTGCAAGAACACCCCGTTCGACGAGGCCCGGGTCTCCGGCCGCGTCGCACGCACCATCGTCGGCGGCCGCACCGTCTACGAACACGTGTGAATGGATTTGAACGGCTGACTACATCAGCCCACGGACAACGCTCTTGCTCCGTCATTGCGAGCGAAGCGAAGCAATCCAGCGCCGTGCATCACGCCCCTGGATTGCTTCGTCGCTTCGCTCCTCGCAATGACGGGGAAAGTCTGACTTGATTGCCGCTGCGCCAGGATGTTTGGAGAATTGGGATGATCGGGATCTACATCGCCGCCGTGCTGCTGGGCTATCTGCTCGGCTCGATCCCGTTCGGGCTGATCCTGACCAAGATCGCCGGCACCGAAGATCTGCGCTCGATCGGCTCCGGCAATATCGGCGCGACCAACGTGCTGCGCACCGGCCGCAAGGGCCTCGCTGCCGCGACGCTGCTGCTCGACGCGCTGAAGGGCACTGCCGCGGTGCTGATCGCGGCGAGCTTCGGCGGCGCCGAAGCGGCGATGCTCGCGGCGCTCGGCGCGTTTCTCGGCCACCTGTTTCCGGTCTGGCTGAAGTTCAAGGGCGGCAAGGGCGTCGCGGTCTATATCGGCGTGCTGATCGGGCTGTTCTGGCCGGCGGCGATCGTGTTCTGCCTGCTGTGGCTCGCCACTGCCGTCACCGCCCGCTACTCGTCGCTGTCCGCCCTGGTCGCCGCCTTCATCACCCCGATCTTCCTGTGGTGGTTCGGCCACCCGGCACTGGCCTCGCTGTTCGCCGTGCTGACGCTGCTGCTGTTCTACATGCACCGCGAAAACATCAAGCGGCTGCAGGCCGGCACCGAAAGCAAGATCGGCGAGAAGAAGTAAGCGACGTCACGCCGTAACCCTTCCGTCATTGCGAGCGTAGCGAAGCAATCCAGCCCGGTACACTGAGCTGGATTGCTTCGTCGCTTCGCTCCTCGCAATGACGGGCGGACGCCAATTACCACCACGCTCCTTCCGCCTTCGTCGAACTTGTCCACCCGCATAAGTTGCGCAACACTTCGCGATGGGGGTGGTGCGTGGCCGAAAGTACCAGCGACCAGGGAACGAGTCTTCTCACCGACGCCCAGCGCATCGACTGGCTGCGGCTGATCCGCGCCGACAATGTCGGCCCCCGCACCTTCCGCTCGCTGATCAATCATTTCGGCTCGGCGCGCGCGGCGCTGGAGCGGCTGCCGGATCTGGCGCGGCGCGGCGGTGCGACCCGGGCGGGGCGGATTCCCAGCGAGCACGAGGCGCGCAGCGAGATCGAGGGCTCGCGCCGGATCGGCGTCGAGCTGGTGGCGCCGGGCGAAGCCGGCTACCCGCCTCGCCTCGCCACGATCGACGACGCGCCACCGCTGCTCGGTGTCCATGCGCTGCCCGGCGCGCTGGCGCTGATGCAACGGCCGATGATCGCGATCGTCGGCTCGCGCAACGCCTCCGGCGCCGGGCTGAAATTCGCCGGGCTGCTCGCCGGCGATCTCGGCGCCGCCGGCTTCGTGGTGATCTCCGGCCTCGCCCGCGGCATCGACCAGGCCGCGCATCGCGCCAGCCTCGCCAGCGGCACCGTCGCGGTGCTGGCCGGCGGCCACGACAAGATCTATCCGTCCGAGCACGAGGATTTGCTGCTCGACATCGTCGCGGCGCGCGGCGCGGCGATTTCGGAAATGCCGCTCGGTCACATCCCGCGCGCCAAGGACTTCCCTCGCCGCAACCGGCTGATCTCCGGCGCGTCGGTCGGGGTGGTGGTGATCGAGGCGGCGTATCGCTCCGGTTCGCTGATCACCGCGCGCCGCGCCGCCGATCAGGGCCGCGAAGTATTCGCGGTCCCAGGCTCGCCGCTCGATCCGCGCGCCGCCGGCACCAACGATCTGATCAAGCAGGGCGCGACCCTGATCACGTCGGCCGCCGACATCATCCAGGCGGTGGCGCCGATCCTCGACCGACCGATCGAGCTGCCGGGTCGCGAACCCGACCACCCGCCGCCGGCAAGCGAACCGGACGCCGGCGACCGCAGCCGCATCCTCAATCTGCTCGGACCGAGCCCGGTCGGGATCGACGACCTGATCCGGCTCTCCGGCATCGCGCCGCCGGTGGTGCGCACCGTGCTGCTGGAGCTCGAACTCGCCGGACGGCTGGAGCGCCACGGCGGCGGGCTGGTGTCGCTGAGCTGAGGCGTCAGGTCCCCGCGTCGCGCGCGTCGAACGCTTGGCGCGCGGTCTCGATCTCCGGCAAATGCTCGCGCGCCCAGGTGCCGAGCGCCTGCACCGGCTGGCTGAGGCCGTGGCCGAGCGGCGTCAGCTCGTAATCGACGCGCGGCGGCACGGTCGGAAACACCGTGCGGGTGACCAGGCCGTCGCGCTCCAGCCCGCGCAACGTCAGCGTCAGCATCCGCTGCGAGATCCCGCCGACCATCCGCTTCAGCTCGTTGAAGCGGCGCGGCCGGTCGCGCAGCAGCATGATCACCAGCACGGTCCATTTGTCGCCGACGCGCGACAGCACCGAGTTGACGCCTTGGCAATCGCTGCGCTCGTGGCTGCCCGGCCCGAGAGGCACATCTGTGTGCCCGGGTACATCGCTGTGCGCAGGCAAATCGCTGTGCTCGGGTTTCAAAATAGTGCCTTCTTGTGCGGTTTCGACAGTCACTCATGGTGCGTCAGTTACAAATCTATACCAAGGATGACGCCAATGAAACTGCTTCACATCGACTCCAGCGTGCTCGGTCCCCACTCGGTCAGCCGCCAGGTCTCCGCCGCGGTGGTGGACCGGCTGCGCCAAGCCAACCCGGCCATGACCGTCACCTATCGCGATCTCACCGCCGAGCCGCTGCAGCATCTGTCCGGATCCCATCTCGCGGCGGCGCAGGGCGCTTCGACGGAGGCGTCGCTGCAATCCGATCTCGCCGCCGGTCAGGCCATGCTGGAGGAATTCCTCGCAGCCGACGTCGTGGTGATCGGCGCACCGATGTACAATTTCACCATTCCGAGCCAGCTCAAGGCCTGGATCGACCGCATCCTGGTGGCCGGCAAGACCTTCAAATACGGCCCCAACGGCGTCGAAGGGCTGGCCGCCGGCAAGCGCGTGATCATCGCGGTGTCGCGCGGCGGCTTCTATGGCGCCGACACACCGATGGCGGGCGGCGAGCACCTCGAAAGTTATCTGCGCTTCGTGTTCGGCTTCATCGGCATCGCCAATCCGGAATTCATCCCGGCGGACGGCATCCAGCTCGGCCCGGATCACCGCGAGAAGGCGATCGCCTCCGCCCTGTCCGCCGCGTCCAGCCTGCAGGCGGCTTGAGCCGCCTCATCCCTGCTCGCGCGCCGGAACGCCGTCGCCACCGGCGCGCGGGGCCCAAAAAAGCAACGGCCCGAAGTGGTGACACTTCGAGCCATCTTGGAGGCGGACGTACATCCGGCCCGCTTCCCGCTTATTCGAATCGTGAACCAGTTCGGTTAACAACTCGTAAACGCATATCCGGTTCCGGATACCGGGTCGCTCGCGCCCGGCGCCCTGCCCGACCTCTCAAAGTCGAACCGGCTGGCGGCGTTAGCCGGATTCGCTGAGACGGGCCGCGAAGTCGTTCATTCACCGGTCGAACGACGGCGGGCGCGCCGCCGCACGATGTCGCGGGCTTCCAGGCGTGCCATATCCAGCAGGTAGCACAGCATTTCCAGGCGATGGACATCGGCGATCTGGATCAGCTCGCCGATCGCCTCGACGAGGTATCCGGCAGCCTCGACGGGACCGCCATCGCGTTGCCTTGCACCGCCGCTGCCCCCTGATGACGCCATGTTGCCAGTCCCTTTCCCGCGACGAACGACGCGCCGAATGATCGCGGTCCGACTCAATTACTACTATAGGTTGTACAACTCTAGGTTTAAATTTGGTGCGCGCCGGCTGAAAATTCGGTGCCCACGCCACCCCGGCATCGCTGGCCTGATTTGACAGACACCGCCTCACCACCCATGTTCCGGGCAATGCGGCCGGCGCGAGTCTCGCGAATCCGGCCCATTTCTCTTAGCTAAGTCATTGGAATCCGATGAATCTCGTCATTGTCGAGTCGCCTGCGAAGGCCAAGACGATCAACAAATATCTGGGCTCGTCCTACGAGGTTCTGGCCTCGTTCGGGCATGTGCGCGACCTGCCGGCCAAGAATGGCTCGGTCGATCCCGACGCCAATTTCCAGATGATTTGGGAGATCGATCCGAAGGCCGCCGGCCGCCTCAACGACATCGCCAAGGCGCTCAAGGGTGCCGACAAGCTGATCCTCGCCACCGACCCTGATCGCGAGGGCGAGGCGATCTCCTGGCACGTGCTGGAGGTGCTGAAGCAGAAGCGCGCGCTGAAGGACCAGAAGGTCGAGCGCGTAGTGTTCAACGCCATCACCAAGCAGTCCGTCACCGAGGCGATGCAGCATCCGCGCGAGATCGACGGTGCGCTGGTCGACGCCTATATGGCGCGCCGCGCGCTGGACTATCTGGTCGGCTTCACCCTCTCCCCGGTGCTGTGGCGCAAGCTGCCCGGCGCCCGCTCCGCCGGCCGCGTGCAATCGGTCGCGCTGCGGCTGGTGTGCGACCGCGAGATGGAGATCGAGAAGTTCGTCGCACGCGAATACTGGTCGCTGATCGCCACTTTGACGACGCCGCGCGGCGAGGCCTTCGAGGCCCGTCTGGTCGGCGCCGACGGCAAGAAGATCCAGCGGCTCGACATCGGCACCGGCGCCGAGGCCGACGACTTCAAGCAGGCGATCGAACAGGCCAATTTCAAGGTGTCGAGCGTCGAGGCCAAGCCGGCCCGCCGCAACCCCTATGCGCCGTTCACCACCTCGACGCTGCAGCAGGAAGCCAGCCGCAAGCTCGGCTTCGCGCCCGCCCACACCATGCGGATCGCGCAGCGGCTGTATGAGGGCATCGACATCGGCGGCGAGACCACCGGTCTCATTACTTATATGCGGACCGACGGCGTCCAGATCGACCCGTCCGCCATCACCCAGGCCCGCAAGGTGATCGCCGAGGATTACGGCAGCGCCTATGTGCCCGGCGCGCCGCGACAATATCAGGCCAAGGCCAAGAACGCCCAGGAAGCCCACGAAGCGATCCGCCCGACCGACCTGTCGCGCCGCCCGTCCGAGGTCAACAAGCGGCTCGATTCCGACCAGGCCCGTCTGTACGAGCTGATCTGGGTCCGCACCGTCGCCAGCCAGATGGAATCGGCCGAGATGGAGCGCACCACCGTCGACATCGAGGCGAAAGCCGGATCCCGGGTGCTGGAGCTGCGCGCCACCGGCCAGGTGGTCAAGTTCGACGGCTTCCTCGCCGCCTATCAGGAAGGCCGCGACGACGACAGCGAGGACGAGGATTCGCGCCGGCTGCCGGCGATGAGCGAGAACGAAGCGCTGAAGCGCGAGGCGCTCGCCGTCACCCAGCATTTCACCGAACCGCCGCCGCGCTTCTCGGAAGCCTCGCTGGTGAAGCGGATGGAAGAGCTCGGCATCGGCCGGCCCTCGACCTACGCCTCGATCCTGCAGGTGCTGAAGGATCGCGGCTATGTGAAGCTGGAGAAGAAGCGGCTGCACGGCGAGGACAAGGGCCGCGTCGTGATCGCGTTCCTGGAGAGCTTCTTCGCCCGCTACGTCGAATACGACTTCACTGCGGCGCTGGAAGAGAAGCTCGACCGCATCTCCAACAATGAAATCTCCTGGCAGCAGGTGCTGCGCGATTTCTGGACCGACTTCATCGGCGCGGTCGACGACATCAAGGAACTGCGCGTCGCGCAGGTGCTCGACGTGCTCGACGATCTGCTCGGCCCGCACATTTACGCGCCGCGCGAGGACGGCGGCGATCCGCGGCAGTGCCCGAGCTGCGGCACCGGCCGGCTGAATCTGAAGGCCGGCAAGTTCGGCGCCTTCGTCGGCTGCTCGAACTATCCGGAATGCCGCCACACCCGCCCGCTCGCGGCGGACGGCGGCGGCGCCGACGCCGACCGCGTGCTCGGCATCGATCCCGACACCGGCTTCGAAGTCGCGGTGAAGTCTGGCCGGTTCGGCCCCTACATCCAGCTCGGCGACGCCAAGGACTACGCCGAGGGCGAGAAGCCGAAGCGCGCCGGCATCCCGAAGGGCACCTCGCCGTCCGACGTCGAACTCGACGTCGCGCTGCGACTGCTCGCGCTGCCGCGCGAAGTCGGCAAGCATCCGGAGACCGGCGAGCCGATCAAGGCCGGCATCGGCCGGTTCGGCCCCTACGTGCAGCACGAGAAGACCTATGCCAGCCTCGAGGCCGGCGACGACGTGCACAACATCGGGCTCAATCGCGCGGTGACGCTGATCGCCGAGAAGATCGCCAAGGGTCCGAGCAAGCGGCGCTTTGGTTCGGATCCGGGCAAGCCGCTCGGCGATCATCCGTCGCTCGGCCCGGTCGCCGTCAAGGCCGGCCGCTACGGTGCCTATGTCACGGCCGGCGGCGTCAACGCCACGATCCCGAACGACAAGACCCAGGACACCATCACGCTGCCCGAAGCGATCGCGCTGATCGACGAGCGCGCCGCCAAGGGCGGTGGCGGCAAGGCCAAGAAGAAGGCGCCGGCCAAGAAGGCCGCAGCCTCCGGCGACGCCAAGCCGGCGAAGAAGGCCGCGGCCAAGAAGGCCAAGCCGAAGGCCGAAACCGCCGCCGCCAGCAAGGCGCGCGCCCCGGTGACGGCCAAGACCTCCACGGCCAAAGCCGCAGCCGCGAAGCCCAAGTCACCCGCCAAGAAGAGCGCGGCCAAGAACCGATAGATGTGAGCAAGACGCGCGACGCAGATTTCCCGGACAAGGCCACGCTCCTCGCCTTCATCCGCGCGCATCCAGGCAAGGTCGGCACCCGCGAGATCGCGCGGGAGTTCGGCCTGAAGAACGCCGACCGCGCCGAACTCAAGCGCCGTCTCAAGGAACTGTCCGACGATGGCACGATCCGCAAGACCGGCCGCCGCAAGGTCGCCGAGCCGGCCACCCTGCCCCCGACGCTGCTCGCCGATATCACCGCGCGCGACAGCGACGGCGAGCTGATCGCGACGCCGTCCGAATGGGACGAGCAGGACGGCGAGCCGCCGAAGATCCGCATCCACACCCCGCGCCGCGCCAAGCCCGGCTCCGCCGCCGGCCTCGGCGACCGCGCGCTGCTGCATGTCGAACCGTCGGGTGCAGATGAAGGCCCGCCTTATATCGGCCGCGTCATCCGTGTGCTCGACCGCGGCAAGCCGCGCATTCTCGGCATTTTCCGCGCCACGCCGCAGGGCGGCGGCCGTCTGGTGCCGGTCGACAAGAAGCAGGCCGGACGCGAACTCGCCATCGCGCCGCACGATGCGGGCGGCGCGCAGGACGGCGACCTGGTCAGCGTCGACCTGATCCGCAGCCGCGGCTTCGGCTTGTCGTCGGGCCGCGTCAAGGAACGGCTCGGCTCGCTCGCGACCGAAAAAGCCGTCAGCCTGATCGCGATCCACTCCCACGACATCCCGCAGGAATTTTCGTCGGCGGCGCTGCGCGAATCCGAAGCCGCCGAGCCGGCGACGCTGAAGGGCCGCGAGGACTGGCGCGACCTGCCGCTGGTCACGATCGATCCGCCCGACGCCAAGGACCACGACGACGCCGTCCACGCCGAGCCGGACCGCGACCCGAACAACAAGGGCGGCGTGATCCTGCACGTCGCGATCGCCGACGTCGCCTACTACGTGCGACCGAATTCGGCGCTCGATCGCGACGCGCTGCGGCGCGGCAATTCGGTGTACTTCCCCGACCGCGTCGTGCCGATGCTGCCGGAGCGGATCTCCAACGATCTGTGCTCGCTGAAGCCGGGTGAAGCGCGCGGCGCCCTCGCCGTCCGCATGGTGATCGGCGCCGACGGACGCAAGCGCTCGCATTCGTTCCATCGCGTGCTGATGCGCTCGGCCGCGAAGCTGAACTACGCGCAGGCCCAGGCCGCGATCGACGGCCACCCCGACGACACCACCGGCCCGCTGCTGGAGACGATCCTCAAGCCGCTGTACGACGCCTACGCCGTGGTCAAGCGCGGCCGCAACGAGCGCGCCCCGCTCGATCTCGACCTGCCCGAGCGTAAGATCGTGCTGAAGCCGGACGGCACCGTCGACCGCGTCATCGTTCCGGAACGGCTCGATGCGCACAGACTGATCGAAGAATTCATGATCCTCGCCAACGTCGCCGCCGCGGAGATGCTGGAGAAGAAGGCGCTGCCGCTGATCTATCGGGTGCACGACGAGCCGAGCGTGGAGAAGGTCCACAACCTCGTCGACTTCCTGAAGACGCTCGATCTGTCGTTCGCCAAGGGCGGCGCGCTGAAGCCGGCGCAGTTCAACCGCATCCTGGCGATGGTCAAGGGCGAGGACGCCGAGCCGCTGGTCAACGAGGTGGTGCTGCGCTCGCAGGCGCAGGCCGAATACGCCTCCGAAAACTACGGCCATTTCGGCCTGAACCTGCGCCGTTACGCGCATTTCACCTCGCCGATCCGCCGCTACGCCGATCTCGTGGTGCATCGCGCGCTGATCCGCGCGCTCAATCTCGGCGACGGCGCGCTGCCCGACACCGAGACGGTGGAAACCCTCGCCGAAGTCGCGGCGCAGATCTCGCTGACCGAGCGCCGCGCGATGAAGGCCGAGCGCGAGACCGTCGACCGGCTGATCGCGCATCACCTCGCCGACCGGATCGGCGCGACCTTCCAGGGCCGCGTCTCCGGCGTCACCAAGGCCGGCCTGTTCGTCAAACTCAGCGACACCGGCGCCGACGGGCTGATCCCGATCCGCACGATCGGCGACGAGTACTTCAACTACGACGAGGTCCGCCACGCGCTGATCGGCTCGCGCAGCGGTGCCATGCATCGGCTGGGGGATGTGGTCGACGTCCGTCTGGTCGAAGCTGCGCCGGTGGCTGGTGCATTGCGTTTCGAGCTATTAAGTCAGTCGCGCAGCGTCGTGCGCGGGCAGCGCAAAGGGCCGCACAAGACCAGGGCGAAGGAACAGGCCAAAGCGACATCCACCGGCGACGACGGTTCCCGAAGCAAGGGCCACAAGACCAGGGCCGCGAAACCATCGAAGCGCAAGCCGAGCAAGCCCGGAAAGGGAAAGCGATGAAAACCGTTGTGAATCGTGCGCCGATCGTGTGGCCCTCGGACAATGCCCCGACCGAGGATCGCAACGTCTGGCAGGCGATGTGGCGCGGCTTCCGCGGCCGCTGCCCGCGCTGCGGCGAAGGCAAGATGTTCCGCGCCTTCCTGAAGACCGCGGATTGCTGCACGCAATGCGGCCAGGACTTCACCGGTCATCGCGCCGACGATCTGCCGGCGTATCTGGTGATCGTCATCGTCGGCCACATCGTGGTGCCGATCGCGCTGTCGATCGAGACCAATTTCTCGCCGCCGGTGATGTTGCAGCTCGCGATTTATCTGCCTATCACGCTGTTCGCATCGCTGGCGCTGCTGCAGCCCGTCAAGGGCGCGGTGGTCGGCCTGCAATGGGCGTTCCGGATGCACGGCTTCGACGAGAATAATCCTGAGAAGTGACGGCGATCACGCCGCATCAAAACAAGAAACTGGGGAGCGAGATGAGCGAGACGGTCACGCAGGCTGCGCACACGGTCGAACAGGGCGAGAAGGAAGCCGATCACCATCCGTATTTCCGTCCCAAGGACGCCGCGACGCTGATCCTGGTCGATCGCAGCGGCAGCATTCCCAAGGTTCTGGTCGGCCGGCGCCACGACAAGGTGGTGTTCATGCCCGGCAAATTCGTGTTCCCCGGCGGCCGTGTCGACAAGTTCGACAACCGTGTGCCGGTTGCGGCGCCGATCCCGCCGGAGCTGGAAGCCAATCTGCTCAAGGGCAGCCCGAAGATCACGCCCTCCCGCGCCCGTGCGCTCGCCGTCGCGGCGATCCGTGAAGCCTGCGAGGAGACCGGCCTCTGCCTCGGCTGCAAGGCGGACAACACAAAGGCCAACCTCGACGGCCCTTGGCAGCCGTTCGCCGAAGCCGGGCTGCTGCCGGATCCCTCCGGCCTGTTCCTGATCGCCCGCGCCATCACCCCGCCCGGCCGGGTCCGGCGGTTCGACACGCGGTTCTTCACCGCCGACGCCTCCGCCATCGCCCACCGGGTCGACGGCGTGATCCATCCGGACGCCGAACTGGTCGAACTGGTCTGGGTCGAACTCGGCTCCAGCCCGCTCGCCGATCTGCACGCGATGACCAAGAACGTGCTCGGCGAATTGCAGCGCCGCCTCGCCACCGGTCCGCTGCGCCACGACGCGCCGGTGCCGTTCTTCCATTTCTACGGCGGCAAAATGCAGAAGGACCTGCTGCCGGGCTGAGCGTCCGGTCAGTTCCCCGGCTGGCGGCCCGCCCAGCGGGCCGTCAGGTCGAGAGCCAAGGCGACCGCGGCCAACGCGGCGCCGAACGCGCACACCGCCGGCCAGCCGCCATGCGCCCAGGCGAACGACGCGCCGGCCGATCCGACCGCGCCGCCGATGAACATCCCGGTCATGAACACCGTGTTGATCCGGCTGCGGGCGTCGGGCACCAGCGCGTAGACGATGTGCTGGTTCGAGATCAGCGCGCTCTGCAGCCCGAAATCCAGCGCGATCACCCCGAGCACCAGCCCCGCCACGGTGTCCCACAGCCCAAACAGCGCCCAAGAGGCGAGCGACAGCACCGCGCCGACCGCGATCACCGGCCCCGGGCCGCTGCGGTCGGCGATCCGTCCGGCGATCGGCGCGGCGAGAATGCCCACCACCCCGACAAGACCGAACAGCCCGGCGGCGCCGGGGCCGAGCCCGAATCGCGGCTCCTGCAGATGCAGCGCCAGCACCGTCCAGAACACGCTGAACGATCCGAACATCGCCGCCTGCACCAGCGTGGCCCGGCGCAGGCTGGGCTGGCCGCGCCACAGCGCGAGCAGCGACGCCAGCGCGGCGCCGTAGCCGATCGTCAGATGCGGATGGTTGCGCGGCAGCAGCCAGGCCATCAGCGCCGCGGCGGCGAGCGCGAACGGCGCCGCCAGCCAGAACATCTCGCGCCATCCGGTGTGGCTGGCGACGAAACCGGCCACGGTGCGGCTCAACAGAATGCCGCACAGCAGCCCCGCCATCACCAGGCCGATCACCTTGCCGCGCCGCGCCGGCTCGGCCAGCGCCGCGGCGAACGGCACCACCTGCTGGGCCACCGTGGCGCAGGCGCCGAGCGCCAGCGACGCCACGATCATCAGGGCGGCCGACGGCGCCAGCGCCACCAGCACCAGCGCCGCCGCGAGCAGCACGAACTGCCACGCGATCAGCCGGCGGCGGTCGGTGAGATCGCCGAGCGGCACCAGCAGAAACAGCCCGACCGCATAGCCGAACTGGGTCGCGGTCGGAATCAGCCCGGTCAGCGACGGCGTGCCGAGGTCGCGCTCGATCACGCCGAGCATCGGTTGGTTGTAATAGATGTTGGCCACCGCGATGCCCGACGCCGCGGCCATCGCCATCGTCAGGCCGAAGCTGATGCCCGGGCCCGACGCCCCGCCCGGCATCGGGCCGGCTTTACGGGGCGGCTCGGGGCGCTGCTGGTCTGCGCTCCGGAGGGTCGTCTCGGTGACGGTCATGGCTCGACTTTCGTTGAGATTCGCGGCGGCTGCGAAGATGGGGCCCGCGCCCCCCGTGTCGAGGGCGGCTCGGCGAGGATCTGGGATGCAATCGCGGCCGTCTTGTCGGAATCGCCCGCTTTTTGCGGGCACCGGGTCAAAAATCGCCCCGAAACCGGTTTCCTCGCTCAGCGTGCCGCGATCTCGGCCGAAAACCTTGACTTTCGGTCATTCGCGGCTAGTTTGCGCGCCAAACGCGGGTCCTGACGTTCGACCTCGCTGCCGATTCCCGAAATTCGAGGTTCCGACCATGGCCAAAGCGGTCACCATCAAGATCAAGCTCGTCTCCACGGCCGACACCGGCTTCTATTACGTGGCGAAGAAGAATTCGCGCACCATGACCGACAAGATGACCAAGAAGAAGTACGACCCGGTCGCGCGCAAGCACGTCGAGTTCAAGGAAGCCAAGATCAAGTAAGCCTCACGGCTCACTGACGGCATTTCGCGGGGCCCTCACGGGCCCCGTTTTCGTTGGCGGCGGCCTTTTCGATCGACTGCGGGCCGATGAATCAGACCTGGCGATCTCACCAAGCACAGCCTCATGGTGAGGAGGCGCGGAGCGCCGTCTCGAACCATGCGCCGCAAGCACCGCGTGGCCCATCCTTCGAGACGCCCGGCTTCGCCGGGCTCCTCAGGATGAGGACGCAGTGCGTGGCAAAGACGAGAATGGCCGGGACGAGCCCGGCCATGACGTGGTGAGGATACGACGAGCTGACGAAGCGCGCGCTACGCCTTCATGTTGGCCTTCACCGCCTCCGCGGTGATCGGCAACGAGCGGATGCGGGCGCCGCAGGCGTTGAAGATGGCGTTGCCGAGCGCGGGGGCGACCACGGTCACCGCCGGCTCGCCGACGCCGGTCGCCTTGTCGCCATTGGCGATGACGCTGACCGCGACCTCCGGCACCTGACTCATCCGCAGCACGTGGTAACTGTCGAAGTTGCTTTGCTCGATCGCGCCGTGCTTCAGCGTGGCCTTCTCGACCATCGCCAGCGACAGCCCCCACAGCGCCGCGCCCTCGACCTGGGCGCGGATGTTGTCTGGATGGACCTGGGTGCCGACGTCGGTCGCGACGGTGAGCTTCTTCACCGTCACCGCGCCGCTCGGCGCCACCGCGACATGGGCGACGCACGCCGTCCAGCTCGCCGAGGCGCGCTCCTGCGACGACACGCAGGCGACGCCCATGCCCTCGCCTTTCGGCAGTTGCTTGGCGCCGTAGCCGGCCATGCCCATCGCGGCGAGCAACGTGTTGCGCAGCCGCTGCGCGCCGCCGTCGTTCTTGCCCTTGCCGTCGAGCAGGCCGATGCGGAATTGCGCCGGATCCTGCCCCGCCGCATGGGCGAGTTCGTCGATCATGCTTTCGACCGCCCAGAACGTCCAACCCGGCGCGACCGAGCGGAGCTGCCCGGACGGCGTCGCGTTCTGCGCCATCTCGTTGAGGATGGCGCGGACATTGTGGTTAGGCACCGAGTAGAAGAAGTCCGCACCGTTGACCGTGAAGGCGTCGAGCGCGCCCTTCTTGTCGACCGACGGCGACAGGAAGTCCGGAATGCCCCAGCGCTTGGTCGGCCAAGCGCTGACCACGTCGTGCTCTAGCGCAATCAGCTTACCGTCGCCGTCGAGTCCCGCCTTGACCTTCTGGAAGGTGAGCGGCCGCGAGAAGTCCATCGTCATGTCGTCTTCGCGCGAGTAGATCACCTTCACCGGCTTGCCGACCGCCTTGGCGGCCTGCACGGCCGGCACCATCATGTCGGCGTCGAGCCTGCGGCCGAAGCCGCCGCCGAGCCAGGCCTGATGCATCACCACGTATTTCGGATCGACCCCGGCGGCGCCGGCCGCGATCGCGCCGGAGCGGGTCGCGAACTGATTGCCGGAATAGAGGTGCCAGATGTCGCCCTGCAGCTGCGCGGTGGCGTTCATCGGCTCCAGCGGCGCGTGGATGTTGATGCTGGTGGTATACTCCGCCTCCAGCACCTTGGCGGCGCTGCCGAGCGCCGCGGACGTATCGCCGTCCTTGACGAAGAACAGCCCGGAGTCGCCCGCCGCCTGCAGCCGCTTGGCTTCCGCGAGCAGAGAGTCACTGGAGACCTCGGCGTTCGGGCCGGGATTGTAAGTCACCTTCAGCGCGGCCGCGGCCTTGCGGGCGTTGGCGTAGGTGTTGGCGACCGCCACCACCCAGCCGGTGGTCGTCGCGGTCTTGTCGTCGAGCACCACCGCCTTGATGAAGCCCGGCACCTTCTTGGCGTCGCTGTCGTCGATCGATTTCACCGAGGCGCCGTAACGCACCGGCGGCATCACGATCTTGCCGTACACCATGCCGGGCAGCATGGTGTCGATGCCGTATTTGGCGCTGCCGTTGGTCTTCGACGGGATGTCGAGCTGCGGCACCGACACGCCGATCATGGTGTACTGATCGGGCGTCTTCAGTTTGATCGCCTTCAGCTCGTCCGGCGTGAAGGTCTTGGTCAGCTTGCCGCTCTTGACGATCTCGGCGAAGCTCATCGACTTCTTCGACTTCGGATGCGTGACCCGGGAGTCGCGCACGATCAGTTCGTCCTTGAAGTACGGCGGCACGCCCATCGCGGCGACCGCCGCATCGACCAGCGCCATCCGTCCTGCGGCGCCGGCGCGGCTCATCGCGTCGAAGTTCATCATCGTGCTCCAGCTGCCGCCGGTGATCTGCGCGCCGAGCACGGGATCATTGAACTTCGGATCGTTGGACGCGAGTTGCACCCGCATGTCCTTCCAGCTGGCGCCGAGCTCTTCGCAGATGATCTGCGCCATGGTCGAGGCGATGTGCTGGCCCATGTCGGCCTTGCCGCAGGTGACGGTGACGAGGCCGTCCGGCGCGATCGCGTACCACACGCTGGGCTCGAACGTCGAGGGCGCGGCGAGCGCCTGATCGGCGCCGAGCAGACCGGGCACGCTGCTGTAGCCGAGCACGAGGCCGGCGGCAGCGGTGCCGACCAGAAACGAACGACGGCTGAGATCGGCGCCTTCCGCCGAAGTGACTTTCACATGCTGGTTCATGTCGCGCTCCGCTCGTTGCCGGTGCTGGCGGTCCGCATCTCGGATGCGGCGCGCATGATCGCCTTCTGGATTCGCGAATAGGTCATGCAGCGGCACAGATTGCCGTCCATATGCGCCACCACCTCCTCCTTGCTCGGATTCGGATTGGCGGCGAGCAGCGACGCGGCCTGCATGATCTGGCCCGACTGGCAGTAGCCGCATTGCGGCACCTGCTCGGCGATCCACGCCTTCTGCAGCGGATGGTCGCCCTTGGCGCTGAGGCCCTCGATGGTGGTGATCTTCTTGTTGACGACGTCGCCGGCCATGGTCTGGCACGACCGCACCGCCTCGCCGTTGACGTGCACGGTGCAGGCACCGCACTGCCCGGCGCCGCAGCCGAACTTGGTGCCGGTCATCTGCAGCTGTTCGCGGATGACCCAGAGCAACGGCGTATCATTGTCGGCGTCGACGGACAGACTCCGCCCGTTGATCGTGAGCTTGAGCATATCTCTCCCCAATGCCGGTGCATGATGCCGCTTACGGCGGCGCTCACTTCTGGCTTGCTGGTCTGACACCCACCGGACCGATGCCGACCTTGCGGGTAGGATGATCCGGTTCCGGCGGAGAGGCAATGCGAATTAGACTAATGAAAAGGAAATTGATGAGGTGTCGGCGACGCCGCTCAATCAGCACGACCGTGATTGTGCAGCGCAATTAGCGGGCGAAGTATCTGGTCCATCTAACTATCCGTCAGATGACTTTGCACTGCGAAGACGAAACCGCAGGTGCTCTGCCGCGTCGCGGCAAATCAAACGCCGACAGACGGCGTGAAGCGAACGGGGACTTGCGTGTGCCCGGGCGACGTTCGAGCACCGAAGTTGTATCAGGCAATCGGCGGTCGCACGTCAGGCCGCGCGCTCGCTTCGATAGGGGCGAACCAAAAGCTCCGCCGGGATTTTCCAGGCTTCCGCGATCTTGTGAATCATCTCGACCGTCAGCGCGCGTCGCCGGGACAGGACCTCCGACGCACGCGAGCGAGATCCGAGCAGCTCGGCCAACTCGGTTTGTGTATGCCCGAGTTCGTCGATCGCATAGCGAAGCACGTCGACAGGATCGAACGTACGATCGATCGCGATTGGCCATCGCTTCGCTTCATACAGGTCGACGAGCGCCAGCAACACGTCGAGCTTGTCGCCCTGCTCCGACCCCTCCGGGGCACCCCAGCAAGCCTCGATCGCGCCAAGCGCAGCGCGATGGTCCTCGTCAGTTCGGATCGGGCGAATGTCCACGGCTGTCTCCTCAGAACTGCGACACGGTGAGTGCATCGATGCGGTCGTACTCAGCATGAGTCCCGACGAATTTCACGAAGGCGACCTGACGCCTAAAATCGAAAGCCACGATCAGCCGAAAATTGCCCCCGGCAATCTCGAACCTGACGCGTTCGCGATTCAGCACCTTGGCTTTCGGAACGGCCTTTTGGACCTCGTCCGTCGAGGCCCACATTGCGGCTTTGGTCAACGCGTACCAACGCTCAAGCGACATCTTGGCTTCCGGATGCTTGCTCCAGAATTCGACCAAGACATTGCGAGCAATTACGCGCATCAGCGCGTATAGCACGTTCCCATTTCGGGAACAATCGCAAAGATACGCTGAAGCTCTACGCCGCCGCCGCCACGACCCGGTTTCGTCCGTCGTGCTTGGCGCGATACAGCGCGGTGTCGGCACGCTTCAGCAGGTCGCGGACCGGCTCGCTCTTGCGCTCCAGCGTCGACAGCCCGATCGAGATCGTGACCCCGATCCGCTTGGTGCCCTTCTCGATCGCGAACGGCTCGCCGGCGATGGCGCGGCGCAGCCGCTCGGCCACCATCTGCGCGACCTGCAGATCGGTCTCCGGCATCACGATGACGAACTCCTCGCCGCCGTAGCGGCAGGCGAGATCGATGCCGCGGATCGATTTCTTGATCCGCACCGCGAATTCGCGCAGCACGTCGTCGCCGGCGTCGTGACCGTAGGTATCGTTGATCGCCTTGAAGAAATCGATGTCGAGGATCATCAGCGCCAGCGGCTTGCCGCGGGTGCCGGCCTGCTCGGCCAGCGTGGCGAGATGGCTCTCCATGTAGCGGCGATTGTGCAGCCCGGTCAGGCCGTCGGTGATCGCCATCTCGATCGAGTGCTGGACGTTGTCGCGCAAATGATCGGTGTAGCGCCGGCGGCGGATCTGGGTGCGGGCGCGCGCCAGCAGTTCGTTCTTGTCGACCGGCCGCAGCAGATAGTCGTTGACCCCGATTTCCAGGCCGCGCAGCAGCCGCGCGTTGTTGTCGGCGTCGGCGATGGCGAGGATCGGCACGTGCCGCGTCCGCTCCAGCGAGCGCGCCTGGCTGCACAGCCGCAGTCCGTCGAAATTCTCCAGGCCGAGCGACACGATCAGCAGGTCGTAATTGCCCTCGGCGGCGTGGAACAGCGCCTCCGACGGATTGGCCTCGACATCAATGTCGTGCTCGGCGGCGAGCAGCGGCGCCAGCCGCTCGTAGGACGACGGCCGGTCGTCGACCAGCAGGATGCGCCCGCCCTTGCCGAGATCGTTGACCGCCTCGCGCTCCGGCGCCTGCACGCCGATCTCGAGCGAGGTGATCGCGCGCATCCGCAATTCGTCGGTCATCATCTTCAGGCGCGTCAGCGAGCGCACCCGCGCGATCAGCACAACGTCGGACACCGGCTTGGTGAGGAAATCGTCGGCGCCGGCTTCGAGCCCGCGCACCCGGTCGGCCGGGCTGTCGAGCGCCGTCACCATCACCACCGGAATGAAATGCGTCTTCGGATTGGCCTTGAGCCGGCGGCAGACCTCGAAGCCGTCCATGTCCGGCATCATCACGTCGAGCAGCACGATGTCGCATTCGGCGCGCTCGCAGATTTCCAGCGCCTGCGCGCCGTTCGACGCGGTGACGACGTCGAAATACTCGGCCGACAGCCGCGCTTCGAGCAGCTTGACGTTGGCCGGAATGTCGTCGACCACCAGGATGCGTGCGGACATCGCGTTCTCCTATCCGATGAAACGGCGCACGGTTTCGATGAACTTGCCCACCGAAATCGGCTTCGACAGATAGGCTTCGCAACCGCCTTCGCGGATGCGTTCCTCGTCGCCCTTCATCGCGAACGCCGTCACTGCGACCACCGGAATGTGGCGCAGCTCGGGATCGTCCTTGATCCAGCGGGTGACATCCAGACCAGAGACCTGAGGCAACTGAATGTCCATCAGGATGAGGTCCGGGTGCAGTTTGCGAACGAGGTCGAGCGCTTCATAACCGTTGCTCGTTCCCGCGGTCTGGTAGCCATGGGCTTCCAGCAAATCGCGAAAGAGCTTCATGTTGAGCTCGTTGTCCTCGACGATCAGGACGGTTTTGGCCATCCCGCCCTCCAATCCTGATACGAGAATGCCCGCGCCGGCGACGAGGGATGCATCGACAGCCGCAAGACTTATTCGTGCAAGACTCGGGCATGATTGAATAAAATAGAGACGAGAAGTTACGGAAAGGCAAACACAACCGATGGCAAAGCGCGTTCACAATGCCCGGCAAGTTTCTGAAATCGTGGCGATTCAGGCGCTGTCCTTCATCGCGTCCAACCCCGACCAGCTCGGCCTGTTCCTGGCCGAGACCGGAATCGGCCCGGAGACGCTGCGACAGTCGGCCGCCGATCCGCAGTTCCTGATCAGCGTCCTGACCTTCATCATGCGCGATGACGCGACCGTGAAGGCGTTCGCGGCCTCGGCCGATCTCGACCCGACCAATGTCGCCGCGGCCCTGCAGGTGCTCGAAGACACGCCGTGGGAGCGCGACACCCCGTGAATTCCGCCGCGCCGCCGGGACCGCTGTGCTTCTGTCGCGACTGCCTCGCCGACAACGCGGCGGCGGCGCGGCGCTGCGCCGCTTGCGGTTCCCCGCGGCTGGTCCGGCATCGGGCGCTGCCGGCGCTGACCCTGGCGCATATCGACTGTGACGCGTTCTACGCCACCGTCGAAAAGCGCGACAATCCGGAGCTGGCCGACCGCCCGGTGATCGTCGGCGGCGGCAAGCGCGGCGTGGTTTCGGCCGCCTGCTATATCGCGCGGACCTATGGGGTGCGCTCGGCGATGCCGATGTTCAAGGCGCTGGCGCTGTGCCCCTCGGCCGCCGTGGTCCGGCCGGACATGGCCAAATACGTTCGCGTCGGCCGCGAAGTCCGGCAGGCGATGCTGCAGCTGACGCCGCTGGTCGAGCCGCTGTCGATCGACGAGGCGTTTCTCGACCTGTCGGGCACCGAGCGGATGCACGGCAGCATCGCCGCCAAGGTGCTGGCGCGGTTCGCCCGCGACGTCGAGCGCGACATCGGCATCAGCGTCTCGGTCGGGCTGTCCTGCAACAAGTTCCTCGCCAAGATCGCCTCCGATCTCGACAAGCCGCGCGGCTTCGCGGCGCTGGATCAGGACGAGGCGAAGGAGATGCTGGCCCCGCGCCCGGTCGGCTTCATCTTCGGCGTCGGCCCGGCCACGGAAGCCCGCCTCGGCCAGCGCGGCTTCCGCACCATCGCCGATCTGCAGCGCGCCGACGAGATCGAGCTGATGCGGCAGTTCGGCGACGAGGGCCGGCGGCTGGCGCGGCTGGCGCGCGGCCTCGACGATCGCAAGGTGGTGCCGGATCGCGGCGCCAAGTCGATCTCCAACGAAACCACCTTCGAGACCGACATCCGCGATCTGGAGACGCTGGAACGGATTCTGTGGCGACTGTCGGAAAAGGTGTCGGCGCGGCTGAAGGGCTCGGCGCTCGCCGGCTCGACCATCACCTTGAAGCTGAAAACCGGCGACTTCCGCCAGCGCACCCGGTCGCAGACGATTCACGCCCCGACCCAGCTCGCCGGCCGGATCTACGCGATCTCGCGCGACATGCTGACCAAGGAAATCGACGGCACCGCCTTCCGCCTGATCGGCACCGGCGTCAGCGCCCTCACCGAACAGGCCGAGGCCGCCGAGACCGACATGCTCGACGCCCGGGCCGCGACCGCCGAACGCGCGATCGACGACCTGCGCAAGAAATTCGGCAACGCCGCGGTGATCCGGGGCCTGGCCTACGACGGGCCGGAGAAGCCGCGGGAGTAGTCGTGCTGCAAGCCCTGGAGGCCGTGCCCCGGACGCGGCGCAGCGCGCCGCTGTTGCGGCGTGATGCGCTGCAGATCCGGGGCCCCGGTTCTGCTTGCCGCGCGTAGCGACCGGGGTCCCGGATCTGCGGCGCCGCGCTTTGCGCGGCACCTTGTCCGGGACACGGTGAAAGTCTTGGCGGGAGAATTGAACCAGCCGACTAATTACACGGCTTGTTGGCCTTGACGTCGAACTTGCCCATCGCGCCGGCGAGGACGAAGTCGTTGTAGTCGAGCACCAGCGAGCGCGACACGCCGTTCTCGTAGAGCTCGAACGACATCGCGTAAACCGGCGTCTGCTCGCCGGAATTCGCCTTGGCCTCGTGGTCGTAGTAACTCACCGTCACCGGCCATCGCTTCAGCGACTTCATGGCGTCGTCGGTGGTCGACGGATCCGGCGCGGCCGCCGCGCGGTCGCCGGTGATCGGCTTGCCGATCACCGTCAGCGTGTTGTAGACCTTCTCGCCATTGTCGGAGCCGTCGTAGACCTGCAGCTCGAGCAGCGTCTTGCCCTCGCGCGCCGCGGCGATGATGCGCTCGATCTGCTCGGTCGGGAACACCGTCTTGCCGTCGAGCGTGAAGGTCTTCTGCACCGGCTGCTTCAGCTTCACCGTGATGGTGTCGCCGGTGCGCTCCGCGATGCCGTCGACGTCGGTCGGATCGGCATCGTTCATCTTGGTGTCGATCTTGAAGCGATAGCTCTTGCCGGCGGCGTCTTCCCAGCTCGACGAGCGCAGATCGCTCAGCGTGTTCTTGCCCTCGCCGCTCTCGATCTCCGAGACCTGGCGGAAGTCCGACGTGTAGCCCTCGCAGGCGTTGCCGGAGAAGTTGTACAGGATGCGGCCGCGCACGGTGTTGACCGAGGCGTTGTTGCGCGTCTTCAGCAGGCTGAGATCGTACAGCGCCTGATGCGGCAGGAACGAGACGTTGGGCGCTGCGGCGGCGGGCGTCCCGCACAGCGCGGCCGCGCCGATCATCGTCATCGCCAGCGCGCTCAGGCGGGGGCTCGTCTGTCGTGACATGCGCATGGATCTCCTTGAAGCAGGCCATCAGGATAGTAAGCGGCCGGTCGCGCCGCAACGCCGCCGGCCGGTGGAACACCCGATTACGGTGAAATAGCGGAACACCCCCATCAAACCTGCCTGATCCCTCGCCCGGCGCGCCGATTCCCGCCGCTTGCGCCGGGTCCGGCCGCGTCGGTCCGGCTTGCTTGCAAGACCGGGCGCAATCGGCCAAACAGGTCCGGCCCGGACGCACTGCCGGCCGGGATCCGACCACACGAAGCCTGACGAACAGACATTGGGGACTGCCATGACCGGAGTGATCGAACAGAAGCTGACTGCGCAGGGCATCGTCCTGCCCGAACCCGCCAGCCCGGTCGCGAATTACGTCGGCTTCGTCCGCACCGGCAACCTGCTGGTGGTGTCCGGCCAGATCTGCTTCGACGGCGAAGGCAAGCTCGTCGCCAAAGGCAAGCTCGGCGCCAATGTCAGCATCGAAGACGGCAACGCCGCGGCGCGCGCCTGCGCGATCAATCTGCTGGCGCAGCTCAAGGCCGCGCTCGGCGATCTCGACAAGGTGGTGCGCGTGGTGCGGCTCGGCGGCTTCATCAACTCGGCGCCGGATTTCACCGACGGCCCGAAGGTGATGAACGGCGCCTCCGACCTGATGGTCGCGGTGTTCGGTGACAAGGGCCGCCACGCCCGCACCACGATCGGCGTCGCCTCGCTGCCGGCCGACGCCGCGGTCGAGGTCGAGGGGCTGTTCGAAGTCGCCTGACCCGGACTCGATGCGATGCGCGCTCCCGACTGGCTGACGGCGCGTCCGGTCGCGCATCGCGGACTGCACGACCGCTCGCGCGGCGTGCTCGAAAACATGCCGGCGGCGATCAGCGCCGCGGTCGCCGGCAACTTCGCCATCGAGGTCGACATCCAGCTCACCGCGGATGGCGAGGCGATGGTGCACCACGACGACACGCTCGGCCGGCTCAATGACGGCAGCGAAGCGCTGCTCGCGCTGACCGCGGCCGAGCTGAAGCAGGTCCGCTTCCACGACACCGCCGAGCGGATGATGACGCTCGGCGACCTCTGCGACCTGGTCGGCGGCCGGGTGCCGCTGGTGATCGAGCTGAAGAGCCATTTCGACGGCGATCGCAAGCTTGCCACACGTTTGACACAAGTGCTCGCGGCCTATCGCGGCCCGGTCGCGGCGATGTCGTTCGACCCCGACCAGGTGCTGGCGCTGCGCCAGCTCGCCCCGACGCTGCCGCGCGGCATCACCGCCGAGCGCCGCTACGACGACGCCTATTGGGACAAGCTGCCGGAGGCCAAGCGCACCCCGATGGTGGCGCTGCGCCACGGCCTGCGCACCCGGCCGCATTTCGTCGCCTATCGGGTCGACGATCTCCCCGCCCCCGCGCCGTGGATCTCCCGTAACGTGTTCGGCTGCGCCCTGCTCGCCTGGACGGTGCGGACGCCGGAGCAGCGCAGCCGCGCCGCGCGCCATGCCGACCAGATGATCTTCGAAGGCTTCGTTCCGGAACCGTGATCCAGGCCGCTCTTGCGGCCTGCGCCGGAAATGCCCAATCTCTGCGAATGACGCTCACCTGCCGAAAGCGCTTTCAAGCGAATTGGACACCGGTTCGCGCGAAGACGCCGCGCCCGAATGACAATCCCGAGCCCCAGCGACCGGTCTGCTGATTGACGAGTTCATCCGACATCGTTCTCGAAGCCGTCCCCTCGGTCGATGCTATCGCCGCCGCCGACTGGGATGCCTGCGCGCGCGCCGCTGTTGCGCCGCCGGCCTCCTCGACCGGTCTCGCAGGCAGCTCCTGCGCGACTTCGACAACCGCCTACAATCCCTTCCTGTCGCACGCGTTTTTCGCCGCGCTCGAGACTTCAGGTTCGGCCAGCGCGCGAACCGGCTGGGGACCCAGGCATCTCGTCGCCAAGCAGGACGGCCGGATCGTCGGCGTGGTGCCATGCTATCTGAAATCGCATTCGCAGGGCGAATACGTGTTCGACCGAGGCTGGGCCGACGCCTATGAGCGCGCCGGCGGCAGCTATTATCCGAAGCTGCAGGTGTCGGTGCCGTTCACCCCGGCGACCGGGCCGCGGCTGTTGATCCGCGACGGCGGCGACACCGCGCAGGTCGCGACCGCCCTGGCCGGCGGGCTGGTGGCGCTGTGCGGATTGAGCAAGGCGTCATCGGCCCACGTCACCTTCGCCCGCGAAAGCGAATGGCAGTTCCTCGCCGCACAGGGCTTCCTGCAGCGCACCGACCAGCAGTTCCACTGGCACAATGCCGGCTACACCGGCTTCGACGATTTTCTCGCCACCCTCGCCTCGCGGCATCGCAAGGCGATCAAGCGCGAGCGCCGCGACGCCGTCGCCAACGGCATCAGCATCCATTGCCTGACCGGCAGCGACATCACCGAGGACGCCTGGGACGCGTTCTTCGAATTCTACATGGAGACCGGCTCGCGCAAATGGGGCCGGCCGTATCTCACCCGCGCGTTCTATTCGCTGATCGGACAGAGCATGGCGCAGGACGTGCTGCTGGTGATGGCGAAGCGCGGCGGTCGCTGGATCGCCGGCGCGATCAATTTCATCGGCGGCGACACGCTGTTCGGCCGGCACTGGGGCGCGATCGAGCACCACCCGTTCCTGCATTTCGAGGTTTGCTACTACCAGGCGATCGAATTTGCGATCGCACGCGGGCTCAAGGTCGTCGAAGCCGGCGCGCAGGGCGAGCACAAGATCGCCCGCGGCTACCTGCCGCAGACCACCTACTCGGCGCATTACATCGCCGACCCGGCGCTGCGCCGCGCCATCGCCGACTATCTCAAGCGCGAACGCATGTATGTCGACGAGATGGGCCGCGAACTGACCGAGGCCGGCCCGTTCCGCAAGAGCGACGCTGCCGATCCGGCTTGACCGGCTCCGCCTCGGCGGCGAAAGATGGCCGCGGACAATGCCGGAGCCCCCATGACCGCCTACGATCCCGAGAACATTTTCGCCAAGATCCTGCGCGGCGAAATCCCCTGCCACAAGGTCTACGAGGACGACCACGTCTTCGCCTTCCTCGACATCATGCCGCGCTCGCCCGGCCACACGCTGGTGATCCCGAAGGCGCCGGCGCGCAACATCCTCGATATTACCGCTGAGGACTTCGCCCACGTCGCCCGCGGCGCACACAAGATCGCCCACGCCGCCATGAAGGCCTTCAAGGCCGACGGCATCGTGGTGCAGCAATTCAGCGAACCGGCCGCCGGCCAGGTCGTCTATCATCTGCACATGCACGTGATGCCGCGCCACGACGGCGTGCCGCTGCTGCCGCCGGCGAGCCGCCGCGAAGACACCGGCGTGCTCGACGACCATGCGGTGAAACTGAAAGCGGCGCTGCAGGCGGCGTCATAGCAACGACGTTCGCGCCGTCGTCCCGACAAGGTGCGTATAGCGCACTGACTATTTGCTCCCGCGGGTAAGCCACACGAGGCCAGAAAGCCGCCTCGAGCCCGCGGTCTCTCCAACATTGTCGTAAATCTTACAGATTCCCTGCTGCGTCCTTTTTACGCTCCCGCCGAGTCTGGCGTCGGCCGATGGTTTCATCGCGGAACGCCAAACCAGCATAAAAAATCACGCGGGGAAACGAATGACGACGCAGCCTCAAGGATGGACCGCATGGAGGATCGTCGCCCTCCTCGCGTTCCTGAACCTGGTGAATTTTCTCGACAAGGTCGTGATCGGCCTTGTCGCCGTACCGATGATGGACGAACTGAAGATTGCACCCGCCCAGTTCGGCATCATAGGCGGATGCTTCTTCTGGGGCTTCGCGGTTGCAGGCATCGTCGGAGGCTTTGTCGCGGACCGCGTCAAGGCGAAATGGATGATCGCCGCAATGGCTCTCTGCTGGGCCGTTCTGCAGATTCCGATCGCCTATACGTCCTCGATCGGCGCCGTGATTGCCTGCCGCTTTCTGCTGGGAGTTACCGAGGGGCCGAATTGGCCGGTCTCGATCCACGCCCTCTACAAGTGGTTTCCGGATCGCATGCGATCGTTGCCGGTGTTCGCCCTGGGTCTCGGCGGATCGATCGGCTTGATGACCGCGGGAATCATCATACCGCTGGTCACCGCAACATGGGGATGGCGTGCCAACTTCGTGTTGCTCGGCATGATCGGCATGGCGTGGTTGCTGTTCTGGTTGCCGCTGGGCAAAGAGGGGCCGATCGATAGCTCGCGAGAGGTTGGCAGCGCCGAGCGCAAGCCTCACCGCCTGATCTTTACCGACCCGACGCTGTGGTCCTGCATCTTCACGCACTTTGCGTGTTACTGGTCGATTGCGCTGACGGTGACCTGGACGACGGTCTACCTGCAGAAAGGCCTGGGCTACGACGCGCTGACGGCCGGGCGGATGTTCTCGCTGAACGTCGCTTTGAGCATGATGCTCAGCTTGGCCATCACCTGGTTGTCTCAGCGTCTGATGCAACGCAATGTGCCGAGCAGAATCTCGCGTGGTCTGGTCACAGCGATCGCGGCGGTGCTGGCCGCATGTTGTTTTGCCAGCATGATGATTTCCGAGATTCCGGCTTTCGTCCGCGTCGTGCTGATCGGATTGGGCGGCGGATTCGCACAGACGATCCTCTACACTGGTCCCGCGATCGTTGGCGAAATCGCCCCGGCACCGCAGCGCGCCTCCATCCTGGCCGTCGACAATTCGCTGGCTTCACTGGCAGGGATCATCGCGCCGATCGCGACCGGCTATCTCGTTCAGTACTCCGGAATTGATCCAGCGGCCGGCTATGAAGCGGCCTTCGCAATGACGGGCGCGCTGTTCGCCGTCGCGAGCGCGGCGTGCTTCGCTTTCCTGCATCCGCTGAAGTCTTCGCGGCGGATTCAGGCCGGCGCTGCCTTGCCGCAGACCCGAGTGATCGGCGGATGACCGACGTCAGGGTGATTTCGTCCGGCGGGCTCAAGCTCGCCGGATCGACGTTCGGACAGCACAATCGTAATGCCATCTTGCTGCTGCACGGCCATTCGAACAGCCGTGACACCTGGGAAGAGTTGGTCGCAAAGCTCGGGATCGCATTCGAAGTGTGGGCCATCGATTTCCGGGGCCACGGCGATTCCGAGCACGCGGCGAGCTACGACCTGGCGGGCTATGTCGCCGACGCCGAAGCGGCCCTGGCCGCGATCGGGCGTCCCGCCATTGTGGTGGGGCATTCTCTCGGTGCGTGCGTCGCCGGTCGCCTGGCTCAGGATCGACACCAGCTGGTGCAGAGTGTCTTTCTCGAAGACCCGCCTTGGTATCTCGGCAGCAGGACCGAATGGGATCGAACTGCCTTCGCCACGATCTTCCCGGCGAGCGCAGCAAAGCAGGCGGAATTACAGCGGCGCAACGCGCCGATCGCAGACTATCTGGAATTCATCTCAAACGCCCCCAGCCCTATGGGAGGCCAAAACAGCGATCATTTCAGTTTCCGGCAACTCTATAGTCATGCCTCCGCACTGCAGCGTCAGGACAACCATTGCTGGGCCAGTGTCACGGGCGGGACTGTCCTCGCCGCAATCGACGTCGACCGGCCATTTGCGCGGCCGGCGACCATTCTACGCTCCGACCCGAACTGCGGCGCGGCTTTCCTGCACGAGCACGAAGCCAGGATGCGGCATACCAACCCCGACGTGACAGTACTTTACTATGAGGGCTGTGGGCACGGGCCGCACCGCACAATGAGCTACGATGCCCGCTTTCACCACGATCTGTTGGGGTTCGTGCGAGCCTATGCGATGTGAGGGAGCGAGCTCGCATTGACGCCCTGACGACTCGAACACCCCAGCGGGAGCTGGCATCACGGCCCTTCTCTGCTTTGTCAGTCCCCTCTCGCGGCCGATCTCGCCATCGCGTTTTCGACGGGCTATATCGATCTGAGTGCAGCAGCTCCAATCCGGCCGGCTCGGGACGACATGATAGCCCCACCAAGATCATCTCAGCAGGAGCATGCGCGAGCTGCACTCGCGAAGATCGCGGACCTCGAGGCGTGCTCCGAGGAAACGCTGGATCGGTTCGCGGCGGACGGATCGTTTCGAATCTTCAAACGCGGCGAGTCGGTCAGCTCACGGGGCGGACGAATTACGACGTTGTGCGTCATCGTCAACGGCAGCATCGAGATCAGCATGACGACCGAAGGCGGACGACGCCATGTGCTGAGATATGCGGAAGGCGGTCAGCTGTTCAACATGATCGGCATATTGGATGATGGTGCGGGGATTCACGACGCTGTCGCTCACGAAGAAACCGTCGCGCTATTGATCCCGAAGGTAAGCGTACTTCGCGCGCTCGACCGCGATCCGCAGCTCTCGCGCGCCCTGCTGAAGCTGTTTTGCTTTCGGTTACGCGGCCTCTACGACTACATCGCCGAACATACTCTTCTTCCGCTTCGGGCGCGCTGCGTTCGCCTGTTGCTCACCCTCGTCGAGTCGCACGGGGTCGAGGGACCGGAAGGCTGCATCATCATGTTGAAGCTGTCACAGGAAGAATTCGCAGAGATGCTCGGGCGCTCACGGCAAAGCGTCAACAGGGAGCTCCGCAGTCTCGAGAACGAAGGGCTGATCAAGACCAGCTACTCGCAATTCGTCATTCCGGACCTCGGTCGGCTCCAGTCGCTGGCTGGCGACCAACCATTTTGATCACCGGAACCGTTCCCGACGGGATTCGCGCTGCTGCCACCCGCGAGCCGGAAGGAAGAGACGGCGGTTTTGGAAGCGAACGCCGCAAAGCTGAAGGCGGCGCTGCAGGCGAGCTGATCGAACTGCCCGCCCTCTCCGTCATTGCGAGCGAAGCGAAGCAATCCAGCGCCGTGCGCTTCACTGGATTGCTTCGTCGCTTCGCTCCTCGCAATGACCGAGAGGTTCGTTACTTCATCGAGTGCACGCAGCGATCCGGCTTGAGGTCGATCAACGGGGTGCCGTCGAGGCAGTCGAGGCCGCGGACCAGGACGACCCCACCTTCGATGCCCACCAGAGCGGCGGCCGAGATGCCGATCGGATTCGGCCGCACCGGGGAACGCAGCGCAAAGGTGCCGCGCGGGCCGTCCTGGCCGTGGCCGCGCTGCAGCACCAGATCGCGCCGCGCCTGATGCAGCCAGTACACCACCTGCACCCTGTCGAACTTGTCGAGCCCGGCGAGCGCCTGCCCCCACGGCTCGAAGATCTCGAGCCGGCAGATCGGGCCGTCCAGGCTGCCCTGTCGCGGCGTCTCGCCGCGCGGGGTCCAGGGCGTGCGAATCCGGCCGATGAAGACCAGTCCGGCGTCGGTCGGCGGCGGCGGCGTGACGGCGATCTCGCCCTCACGGATATCGTCGGAGGCCATTCTCGGCTTTCCCATGCGAACACGTTCCGTGCAGCGTAGTCGCCTGTGGCGCGCAAGCAACCGCGGCGAAAGACGATCAGCCGAACAGCCACTGCCCGGCGATCAGCACCGCCTCGCCGGCGACCACGCCGATCAGGATCGAGCGTTTGGTCGCGATGAACACCAGCAGCCCGACCGCCACTGCGCCGTAGCGCAGCCCCCACGGCACGCTGGCCAGCGCTCCCGGCGGATGCACCAGAATCTGCGCGATCACGCCGGCGAGGATCGCGGTCGCGACCGCGCGCACCCAGATCAGCAGTTCGGAGCCTTCGTCGATGCCGCCGCCGAGCCACAGCCCGAGCATCCGCCAGATCTCGTTCGGCAGGAAGCCGGCGAGCACCAGCACCAGCAGCGCCTGCCAATCGCCGATGAAGTCGCTCACGCCGGCCTCCGCCGAAAGCGGTGCACGCCATAGGCGATGGTGCCGGCCGCGACGCCGCTGATCAGCACGTCGACGCCGGTCTGGAACAGCGCCACCAGCGGATACAGCGCCAGCCCGAGCGCCAGCGCGACGATGTCGGCGAGTTCGCGGCAGTTGCGCGCGGTCGACAGCAGAAACGCCAGCGGCGTCAGCAGCAGCACCGCGGCGCCGAAGAGTTGCGGCAGATTGGCGGCCAGCACGTAGCCGATCACATTGGCGATCAAGCACACCGAGATCAGTCCGGTGCCGAGCCCGTTGGCGAAGGCGATCCGCCGCTCGCGCGGCACCTGCGGCAGCAGCCGGAAGCACTCGACCCACATCGTCACCGCAATGAAATGCGCCGGCATCACCAGATGGCGCAGCTTGGTGGTCGGCGTCCGCAGCATCGGCAACACCGAAACCACCATCGGAAACAGCCGGATGGCGCTGACGGTCACCGCGATCGCTGCTTGCGCAACGGTGGCGCCAGAACCGAGCGTCGAGATCAGGATGATCTGCGCTGGACCGGCCCACACCAGCACGGTGCCGAGCAGCACCCAGCCGAGGCTGAATCCGCTGTCGTGCGCCAGCGCGCCGATGCCGATGAAGGTGGCGAACAGCACCATCGACAGCACCGAAGTCGCGACCGCCCTCACCCCCTGCAGGAAGGCGCGCATCGGGCTCTGCCAGTGCGGGGAATCATGGGGAGGAAGCGCCATTCGGACTGCAGGACCTTCTTGTTCTTGGCCATTCGCGCGGCGAATCCCGACGCGTCGCGCAGCCCGTTTACCTTAACAATCGGTTGACTGTCAGTCGAATTTCGGCCCCCGCACTACCTCTGATAGCATTCCACAACCATCGCGAGGGGGCTGACAATGAACGAACGGCGCAACAGTTTACGACGGCGGGTCTATTACGGCGGGCGGCTGGCGTTCCATGGCCGCACGGCGACATGCGATTGCATCGTCCGCAATCTGTCGCCGCAGGGCGCCCAGATCGAATTCGACAATCCGGCCGCCGTGCCGGACCGGGTCGATCTGAGCATCCCGCGCCAGGGCATCGCCTATTTCGGCCGCATCGTCTGGCGGCGTGAAAACCACGCCGGCCTGTGGCTCGACCCGCCGCGGCGGCAGGCCTCCGACCTGCCGCTCGACGTCGCCCTGCGCATCCGCGCGATCGAGCGCGTGAACGTGCAATTGCGCGCCCGGCTGGCGCAACTCCAGTCCGAATTCTGATCCGCCGCGACGGCTCAGCCACGATTGCGCAGCACCAGACAGGCGCTGCCGGCGCGGCGGATCTTGTCGCACAACGTATTCGCCTCCGGCCGCGTCTCGGCTCCGATCCGCACCTGATAGAACGGCCGCGTGCCGCGGCTGCGGAACACCGAACTCGACAGGCTCGGATCCTGATCGCCGATCACCGCGCTCAGCCGCGACATCGCGCGGGCGTACATCGCCAGAGCGCGATCGCGATTGAAGCCGGCGGCGAGCTGCACGCCCCACGGCCGATCGGCGCCGAGCTTCACCCGCGCTTCGAGCTGGGTCACGAACGGATTCGGCGCGCGCCGCAGCAGCGCCATCAGCGTTCGGCAATCGGTATCCGCCTTGGTGTCCGGCGGCTTGGCACTGCGACCCGCGGCGGCCCAATCGTCGACCGAGGTGCCGGTGATCGCATACACATAGGCGCGGGTCTGCTGCGGCATCGGCCCGGTGCCGGCGAGCCATTCCTGCACCCGGCGCGGCCCGGCATTGTAGGCCGCAGCGGCCAGCCCGAGATTGCCGAACTGGCCGCGCAGCTCGCGGAGAAACTCGGCGGATTTCGGCAGCGCCTGCACCGGATCGAACGGATCGAGCAGGCTGCGTTCGCTCGCCGTGCCCGGCATGAATTGCGCGATGCCCTGCGCGCGCTGGCCGCTGCGCGTCACCGGCCCGACCGCGTCCGGCTGAAACCGGCTCTCCTGCCAGATCACCCGGGCGAAGAATTCGAGCGGCAGATCGTGCGCCTTCGCCGCCGACTCGATCATCAGGCAGATCGACTCGCGGGTGTCGCGATCGGCCGGCTTCTCGGCGGCCGGCTCCGCCGGTTTGTCGGCCGGATTCTCCGCAGGCGCAGGCGCGACCATATTCGGCGGCGCGAGGTCCGGCTTCGCTTGCGGTTCGGATCGGCTCGGTGCGGCATCCGGCTTGGCCGGCGCGGCATCCTCGGCCCGCACGACAGCCGGTGCGATCAGCAAGATCGCGACGAGCGCCGCGCAAAGCCTGCTGCCGAGCATCACCATCCTCACGCCGCGTTCCTGGCCGCCTTGGCCGAAATCGTTGACTCGCACCGCCGACCGGCTAGCAATCCGCATTCTGCTTTCTACCGGGACCGCAATATGGCCGAGCCTTCCCTGCCCAACGCCGCGTCGGACGACGACGTTCCGATCCCCTACATGGCGCGGACCCGCGCCTATTATCAAGCGATCGGCTACGATGTTCCGTATCGCTGGGCGCATCACGTCGCAGCGCCGTTCCAGCCGCTGCAGAAACCGCTGGCGCAGGCGCGCGTCGCGCTGATCACCACCGCGGCGCCGTTCGATCCCAACAAGGGCGATCAGGGCCCCGGCGCACCGTATAATGGCGGCGCCAAGTTCTATCAGGTCTATGACGGCGACACCGCGCAGGATCACGACCTGCGCATCTCCCATATTGCCTACGACCGCGTCCACACTACCGCGACCGACAGCGGCAGCTGGTTTCCGCTGCCGCAATTGCGGCGGCTGGCGCGCGAGGGACGGATCGGCGAGCTCGCGCCGCGCTTCTTCGGCGCGCCGACCAACCGCAGCCACCGCGTCACGCTCGACACCGATGCGCCGGAGATCCTGGCGCGCTGCAAGGCCGACAAGGTCGATGCCGCCGTGCTGGTGCCGAACTGCCCGGTGTGTCACCAGACGGTGTCGCTGGTGGCGCGGCATCTCGAAGCGAACGGGATCGCGACCGTGGTGATGGGCTGCGCCAAGGACATCGTCGAGCACGCCGCGGTGCCGCGGTTCCTGTTCAGCGACTTTCCGCTCGGCAATTCCGCCGGCAAGCCGCACGACGAAGGCTCGCAAGCGTTCACGCTGGAGCTGGCGCTACGCGTGCTGGAGAGCGCGCCGGGGCCGCAGACCACGGTGCAATCGCCGCTGCGCTGGAGCGACGATCCGTCGTGGAAGCGCGACTACAACAACGTCGCCCAGATGAGCGCCGACGAACTGGCGCGTCGCCGCGCCGATTTCGACGCCCAGAAGGAGCGCGCCCGCGCGGTGCGCGAAAGCGGGTCATAGCACTGTCCTCGTCATTGCGAGGAGCGCAGCGACGAAGCAATCCAGAAGCTCAGTGCACGACGCTGGATTGCTTCGCTTCGCTCGCAATGACGGGGCGTTATCAGCGTGGCTATTCGCCGCTCACACCGGCGGCGTCACGACAGCGCCGCGGGCTCGGCTGTCGCGACCGCCTCGCTGTCGACCGGCAGCGCGAAATGCTCGACGCGGGATGACCGCTTGTTGTTGAACAGCAACCGCGTGACGTCCGGCCGCGAATAGTGCCCGGCCGGATCGGCGGCGTTCTTGGCGACGCCGATCATGCCGAGATCGATGTCGGCGTAGAGAATCCCTTCGGCCTCGGGCGGCAGCTTGTCGGCCAGCGAACTGCCGTCCGGCCCCAGGATCATGGCGTGGCCGCCGCCCGCCTGTAGCAGCGCGTGCTTGTTGGGCTGATCGCACAGCTCGTCGATCATCGCCGGAGACACCGTCGCGCACGGCGCCAGCACGAAGCAGGAGCCCTCCACCGCATAAACCCGCGACGCGGCATTGTTGACCTCGGCGCCGAGCGCGGTGGCGAACGGCACGTAGAGCGAGAAGCTCGGCCAGGCCGCGATGTGGACCTGCTCGTTCTGTGCGTACATCGCGTATTTCGACAGCGGCTGCAGGTGCTCCCAGCAGCACAGCGCGCCGATCCGGCCGAGCTCGGGCACGTCGTGCACCGACAAATCACTGCCGTCGCCGTCGCCATAGACGGTGCGCTCGCAATGCGTCGGGCGCAGCTTCCGCCGCTTCGCGATCGTCTTGCCGTCGGCGCCGATCGTCCACTGCGCCAGATACAGGCTGCCGCCGTCGCGTTCGGACAATCCGATCACGGCGGTGATGCCGGCCTTCTGCACCGCAGCGCGCAGCTTCTCGGCCTGCGGGCTGTCGTAGGACAGCGAGTTGTCGAAGTAGCGCTGCACGAAGCCGCGTCCGATCGCCCAGGCCGGCGAGTCCAGCCAGATGTGCCACGGATAGCCGGGAATGAAAGCTTCGGGAAACGCGATCAGTCTGGCGCCGGCGCGCGCCGCCTCCTCGATCAGCGCGATGGTCTTGTCGATGCTGGCGTCGAGATCGAGCCAGGCCGGCGCGGCCTGCACGACGGCGACTTTGTAGTTCGGATGGCGAAGTCCCATGGCGGCGTTCTCCTCACACGATCGATGCTGATCCCGGCTGATCCGCGGGCCTGCATCGCATGGTAGGAACAACCGGCGGGTCGTACTTGTCCGGGACGGAAGAAAGATTGGACTGCGCCGCCGATCCGCGGATAGCATCCCGTGCCCGGTGGAACGGTCCTTGCACGCAAATACGCTCGGCAGGCCTTGCGCGAGAGCGCGCGGGCGCCGCCGACCCGGCAGATCGAACAGGAGACCTTGGAAATGGCCGTCCAGTTCTCGACCGATGCCGTCGCCCCCGCGCAGCGTCTTGCCCAATGGCAGGACATCGTCTGCGACGTCTACGTGCAGCTCGACTGCAAATCCGACCTCGGCAGCGCCTTCCGCGGCGCGATCACCCGGGTGCCGCTCGGATCGGCGGCGTGCTCGACGGTCAGCTCCGACCGGCAGCGGGTGTTGCGCACACCGTCGCGCATCGCGCACGCGCAGGAGGATTTCGTGCTGATCGCGCTCGGCCGCCACGGCCGCGGCGCGGTGCTGCAGGACGGACGCGAGGCGGTGATCAATGCCGGCGAGTACGCGCTGTACGACACCACCCGGCCCTACGAGCTGCAATTCGACGACGCCTTCGAGCAGACCATCCTGCAGGTGCCGCGGGCGATGCTGCATCGCCGGATCGGCGGCTGGGAGAATTTCACCGCGGTCAGTTTCGCGATGCGCTCGCCGATCGAGCGGCTCGCGTTCGATTTCATCGCGTCGCTGTCGCGGATCGCGGGCGACATCAAGCCGGACAATGCCGACCGCGTCACCGATCAGGCGCTCGACCTCGTCGCCATGGCGATCAGCGAATTGCAGGGCGCCGCGACGGCGTCGCCCTCCACCCATCGCGCGGCGCTGCTGTATCGGCTGAAGGCGCACATCCAGAGCCACCTCGCCGAGCCCGACCTGTCGCCGTCGGACGTCGCCGCGGCGTTCGGGATTTCGCCGCGCTACGTCAACAATCTGCTCGCCGACGAGCACACCTCGTTCCAGCGCTATCTGCTGGAACAGCGGCTGGAGAGATGCCGGCGCGACCTCGCCTCGCCGGCGCACGCGCCCCGGCAGGTCAGCGAGATCGCGTTCGCCTGGGGCTTCAACGACCTGTCGCATTTCGCCCGGGTGTTCCGCGCGCGCTACGACGTCTCGCCGCGCGAGTGTCGGGCGAGCCAGTTGCCGCGCCGGTCGTAGCCGCTGTCCGGCGACGCACTGTCGTCGGCGCGCTCTGCGTAACGACAATCCGCGCATCGCGCACACGATCGATTCAGGTTAACCGGCGATCCGCTCGCCTGCATGCTTCCGCGGTAACCGAACCCGCCTACAATCGGGCCGCGCACGCGTGGAGGACTCGATGGACGATCGGCGGAAATCCCGGCGGGACAAGGTGGTTTATGGCGGCATCGCCGCGGTCAACGAGCGCGGCTCGACCCGCGACTGCGTCGTCCGCAACATCTCCGACCATGGCGCGAGCGTCGAGTTCGGCAGCGCGGCCGGTGTTCCCGAACAGATCGCGCTGACCGTCCCCCGGAAGGCACGGACCTATCCGTCGAAGATCGTCTGGCGCCGCGGCAACACCGTCGGACTGGCGTTCAGCGAGTCCGCCGATGCGTCCGAGCTGAACGAGCGCCTGCGCAAGAGCGAGAAGAAGAAGCGCGAGCTGCAGCGCAAGATCAAGGTTCTGCTCGGCGAAGGCTGAGCGGCGCGCGCCGCCGCAGTACTCTGTTCTTCGCAAGTCACCTTTCCGGCAATTGCCTCGGCAGCCGGATGGACTAAAACGTCGGTCTTGAAACACGATCCGGCCCGCGGCTGTGGCTCGCGTCGCCGATCTGCACAGGACGACGCACCATCAAACGCAAACAGCCCAAGAATCGTCGGCCGAAGAAGAAGCATCACGGCGGCAAGAGCCATGCGAGCCCGGCTGCCATCGCGACCGCGCCCGAAACCACGCCCGAGACCGTCGCGGCCGACGCCACCCCCGGGCCGGCCGCTGCGCTAGCGCTACCCGTAGCGACCAGCGCAACCGCGCAGGCGCCGAGCCGCCCTGCTCCCGCCAAACGTCCGCCGCCGCCAAAGCCGCAGCCCTCCAAGGCCGCGCCGCGCGGCACCAGCAAGCCGCCGGCACCGCCGCCACCCAGCGCTCCGCCTGTCGCCAGGCCTGCCGCCGCGCGCGCGGGGCTGCTGCTCGGCGCCTGCGATGCCGTGCTGCAAATTCTGCGCGGCGAGCCGCGGCGGCTGCTGCTGTGGATTCTCGGCATCTATGGCGGGCTGTGGTTCGTCGCCGCCTTCAGCTTCCCGAGCCTGCCGGCGGTCGGCTACGAGATGGCGCTGTTCGGCAACGAGCTGCAGTCGGGCTACTGGAAATATCCGCCGCTGGCGCCGTGGCTGACCGAGATCGCCGCGCTGCTCAGCGGCGGCTGGAGCGGATCGCAACTGGTGCTGTCGATCGGCTCGGCCATTGTCACGCTGCTGCTGGTGTGGCGGCTCGGCTCCGGCATCGTCGGCAACACCGGTGCGACGCTCGCGGTCGCGCTGACGATTCTGGTCGGCTGCTTCGGCCCGCAGGTCGCCGGCTACGATCCGGCGATCGCCAGCCTGCCGCTCACCGTCGCGGCGGTGGCGCTGTATCGGCAGGCCGTGCTCAGCCAGGCGCGGTCGAGCTGGATATCGCTCGGCGTCGTGTGCGGGCTGCTCGGCACCGCCAATCACGCCGGCTTCGCCCTGATCGTGGTGCTGGTCGGCCACCTGCTGCTGACCCGGGCGGGCCGCCGTCAGCTGGGCAGCCTCGGCCCCGCGATCGCCGCGGTGGTCTGCTTCGTGGTGCTGCTGCCGCATCTGATCTGGCTCGGCCAGGCCAATGCGGCCATGCCGGTCCCCGCCGAGGCATCGGCCGGCCTGTGGGCGCGGATCGGCACCGCCTTCGCCTTCGTGTTCGGTCAGGCCGGCCTGAATGCCGGGCTGATTCTCGTCGCGGTGCTGGCGATGCTGCCGCGCGTACCGCTGCAGGGCGAGCCCGCCACGCTCGACCTCGGCGCACCGACGCCGTTCGATCGCTCGTTGATCGTCGCCGCCGCGGTGGCGCCGTCGCTGCTGGTGGCGGTCGGCAGCGTGGCCGGCTGGTTCACGATCGGCGCCTACACCGGCAGCGCGCTGGTGGCGTTGTCGGGGATGGCGCTGATCCTGCTGCTGCCGCCGCGGCTGGTGCTGCGCGCGCCGCGTCTCGCCGTGGTGGTGTGGCTGCTGGTGCTGATCGGCGTGCCGTTCGCCGCCACCGCGTCGATCTACGCCAGGGCCTATGGCGACGGCCCGCTGCCGACCGAGCTGTATCCGGCCCGCGCGCTGTCGAACGCGCTGCAGGCGGTGTGGAAGAGCCGCACCACGCGGCCGCTCGACATCGTCACCGGCAGCGCCCGGCAGGCCGGCTTCGTCGCGTATTACGCCTCGCCGCGGCCTTCGGTGTTCATCGACGCGGATCTCGCCAAGAGCCCGTGGATCACACCGCAGCGGCTGAAGCAGTCGGGCACGCTGGTGGTGTGGTCCACCGACGAATTCGCCCGCACCGACGAAGTTCCGGCGCCGTATCGCAGCGCGCTCGGCGGCGGCACGCCGGTGTTCGGCACGATGGTGCTGCCGCTCGGCCGCGGCAAACTGAAAGCCTATGGCTGGGCGATGATCGCGCCGGACGGCGAAACGGTGCAGCCGCCGGCACCGCCTGCTGCCAAGTAATCGAATATCTTCGTCCGGCCCCTCGCCACAGCTTTCACGTCATCCCAAACGAAAAAGGCCGGCGATCGCTCGCCGGCCTTCGTTCAATTCGCGTAAGGCGCTCAGGCCTTGACCAGCGGATCCTTCGCCGAGCCCTTCGGGCCCGACTTCGGCTTGCGCGCCGCGCCGCGCTTCTTGGCGCCCGGCAGGTTCTCCGGCTTCGGCGTCACCGGGCCATCGAGGAATTCGAACGCGATCTTCTCCAGCTCGACGCCGGCGACCGCTTCGTCCTTGACCAGCACCACCTTGACGTGGCCGCCGCCCTTGAGCTGACCGAACAGCACCTCGTCGGCCAGCGGCTTCTTGATGTGCTCCTGGATCACGCGCGACATCGGCCGCGCGCCCATCTGCTCGTCGTAGCCGTGCTGCACCAGCCAGGCCTTGGCCTCGTCGGTCAGCTCGATCGTGACGTCGCGATCGGCGAGCTGAGCCTCGAGCTGCAGCACGAACTTCTCCACCACCATGCCGATGACGTCGGCATTGAGATGCGCGAACGAGACGATGGCGTCGAGACGGTTGCGGAATTCCGGCGCGAACTGCCGGTTGATCGCCTCGTGGTCGTCGCCTTCCCGCTTGTTGCGGGTGAAGCCGAACGCCTGGCGCGCCAGATCGGCGGCGCCAGCGTTCGTGGTCATGATCAGGATCACGTTGCGGAAGTTGACCTGCTTGCCGTTGTGGTCGGTCAGCCGGCCGTGATCCATGATCTGCAGCAGCACGTTGTACAGATCCGGATGCGCCTTCTCGATTTCGTCGAGCAGCACCACGCAATGCGGATGCTGATCGACGCCGTCGGTGAGCAGGCCGCCCTGGTCGAAGCCGACATAGCCGGGAGGCGCGCCGATCAGGCGCGACACGGTGTGCCGCTCCATGTACTCCGACATGTCGAAGCGCAGCAGTTCGACGCCGAGCGTCGAAGCGAGTTGCTTCGCCACTTCGGTCTTGCCGACGCCGGTCGGGCCCGAGAACAGATAGCAGCCGATCGGCTTCTCCGGCTCGCGCAGGCCGGCACGCGCCAGCTTGATCGACGCCGACAGCGATTCGATCGCCTTGTCCTGCCCGAACACCACGCGCTTCAGAGTTGTCTCGAGGTGCTTAAGTACCTCGGCGTCGTCCTTGGACACGCTCTTCGGTGGGATCCGCGCCATGGTCGCGACCGTGGCTTCAATCTCCTTGATGCCGATCGTCTTCTTGCGCTTGTTCTCGGCGACCAGCATCTGCGCCGCACCCGACTCGTCGATCACGTCGATCGCCTTGTCCGGCAATTTCCGGTCATGGATGTAGCGCGACGACAGCTCGACCGCCGATTCGATCGCCTCGTTGGTGTACTTCAGCTTGTGATAGTCCTCGAAGTAAGGCTTGAGGCCCTTGAGGATCGCGATCGCGTCTTCGACCGTCGGTTCGTTGACGTCGATTTTCTGGAAACGGCGCACCAGCGCGCGGTCCTTCTCGAAGTGCTGGCGGTATTCCTTATAGGTGGTCGAGCCCATGCAGCGGATCGTGCCCGAGGCCAAGGCAGGCTTGAGCAAATTCGAGGCATCCATCGCGCCGCCGGAGGTGGCGCCTGCACCGATCACGGTGTGGATCTCGTCGATGAACAGAATCGCGTTAGGATGCGCTTCGAGTTCCTTGAGCACCTGCTTCAGGCGCTCTTCGAAATCGCCGCGGTAACGCGTGCCGGCCAGCAGCGTACCCATGTCCAGCGAGAACACGGTCGCGGCCGCCAGCACCTCCGGGACTTCGCTGTCGACGATGCGCTTGGCGAGTCCCTCGGCGATCGCGGTCTTGCCGACGCCGGCTTCGCCGACGAACAGCGGATTGTTCTTCTGCCGGCGGCACAGCACCTGGATCGCACGGTTGATCTCGGAGTTGCGTCCGATCACCGGGTCGATCTTGCCGTCACGCGCCTTCTTGTTGAGGTTGACGCAATAGGTCTCGAGCGCGTCGCCCTTCTTCTTGGAGTCCTCGCCGCTCTTGGTCTCCGTCTCCTCGTCGACGCCGCGCACCGGCCGCGCCTCGGAGACGCCGGGGCGCTTGGCGATGCCGTGGCTGATGTAGTTGACCGCGTCGTAGCGCGTCATGTCCTGCTCCTGCAGGAAATACGCGGCGTGGCTCTCGCGCTCGGCGAAGATCGCGATCAGCACGTTGGCGCCGGTCACTTCTTCGCGGCCCGACGACTGCACGTGGATCACCGCGCGTTGAATCACGCGCTGGAAGCCGGCCGTCGGCTTGGCGTCTTCGGACCCGTCGGTGACGAGATTCTCGAATTCGGTTTCGAGGTAGTTGACCAGGCTCGCGCGCAGCTTGTCGAGATCGACGCTGCAGGCCCGCATCACGGCTGCGGCGTCGGAATCGTCGACCAGGGAGAGCAGCAGATGCTCGAGCGTGGCGTATTGATGATGTCGCTCGTTGGCGATCGCGAGCGCGCGGTGGAGGGATTGCTCAAGGCTTTGCGAAAATGTCGGCATCTCGTCCTCTGTGTCCCCCGCTGATCATGATCGCCGCTGCCGTGTCGCGCAACAACAACCTTTCGACATATAGTGTCACAACCCGCTGACGAAAGCCCCGTTCCTTTCCGCGTCGGGCAGCACACCAAGCAAGTCCGGGAAAACCTGCTAACAGAACCAATGCAAGAGCCGTTCCGAGTTCAGCGACGTCGTCCCACCTATTTCTTTTCCATCACGCACTGCAAAGGATGCTGGTGCTTGCGCGCGAAGTCCATCACCTGCGTCACTTTGGTCTCGGCGATCTCGTAGGTGAAAACGCCGCACTCGCCGATGCCGTGATGGTGGACGTGCAACATCACCTTGGTCGCGGCCTCGACATCCATCTGGAAGAATTTCTCCAGCACGTGGACGACGAATTCCATCGGTGTGTAGTCGTCGTTCAGAATCAGCACGCGATACAGATTGGGACGCTTGGTCTTCGGCTTGACCTTGGTGATGACGGACGTCGTCGGGCTGCCGGACCCGGACCGCCCTCCCTCGCCCGCCATCCGGGTCGCAGGATCGGTCGGCCCGGCGAACGCGGGAACGGAGTCGGACATTAAAATTCGTTGCAGCATGGCTCAGGTATTCGAATCCCCAGGGAACTCATCATCACCGGAACCGCAACGCGCACAAATTGTGATCGACGATTCAGCTCCGGCTGTCCGCCACCCCCGGCGGGCCGGTCCGACGCAGGACCGGGTACCGCAAATATGGGTCGAGTGGCGTTGCGCCGCAAGCGCGGAAATTCCGGAGGTTGTCCAAACTGCCACCGGTGACCGCCCCGGCAAAAGTTAACGCGATGTTACCCGAAGGCGCACGGTTCCATCCCGATCGTTGGTCCGATCTTTACCCTTGCCCCGTTTCAAATGGCATTTGTCACGCAGTTTAGCGACTTTCGGAGATCGGCTTTACTCGCCGTTCAGCGGTCAGACCGGAACATCCCGTCGATCTTGTTCGAGATGGGATTCCGCAAATGTCGCGTACGTCCATAGCCAGCCGGTCGAGGGACGTTTCGCAGCGCTTCGTCGCAGCCGAGCGCGGCAACGTCGCCGTCATCTTTGCCATCGCCCTGCTGCCGTTGCTCGGCTTCATCGGCGCGGCGATCGACTATTCCCGTGCCAACAAGGCCCGCAGCGCCCTGCAGGCGGCGCTCGATTCGGCCGCCTTGATGGTGTCCAAGGATCTGTCCTCCGGGGTCATCACCGCGGGCCAGGTGTCGGCGAAGGCGCAGAGCTATTTCACCAGCCTCTACACCAACACCGAAGCGCCGAGCATCGCCGTCAGCGCCACCTACACGGCGAAGGACAGCAACGGCTCCTCGACGGTCGTTCTCAACGGCTCCGGCAGCATCGGCACCGAATTCATGAAGATGTTCGGCTTCCCGAGCCTGACGATCGGCAGCGCCTCGACCGCCACCTGGGGCGGTACCCGCCTGCGCGTCGCGATGGCGCTCGACGTCACCGGCTCGATGGCCTCGGCAGGCAAGATGCCGGCGATGCAAACCGCCGCCAAGAACCTGGTCGACACGCTTCGCGCCAGCGCGCAGAGCGCCGATGAATTGTACATTTCCGTGGTGCCGTTCGCGCAGATGGTCAACGTCGGCACGAGCAACAAGAACGCCAGCTGGCTCAAATGGGACTATTGGGAAGAGACCAACGGCAGTTGCAACTGGTGGTGGCTCACCACCAAGTCCAGTTGCGAGAACGCCGGCCGGAACTGGAGTGCGGCCGGCCGCGGTCAATGGGGAGGCTGCGTCACTGACCGCGATCAGCCGGCCGACACCACCAAGGATGCGCCGACGACGGCGGCAACGCGCTTCCCAGCGGCGGACTACAACGCCTGCCCGGAGCAGATCCTGCCGATGACCTCGGCGTATTCGTCGGCCAACGCGACCACGATCAAGAACAAGATCGACGACCTGTCGCCGAACGGCGGTACCAACCAGGCGATCGGCATGGCCTGGGCCTGGATGTCGCTGCAGAACGGCGATCCGCTCAACACCCCGGCGAAGGACTCGAACTACAAATACACCGACGCGATCATCCTGCTGTCGGACGGCATGAACACCATCGACCGCTGGTACGGCAACGGATCCACCTGGTCGCAGGAGGTCGACAACCGGCAGCGGCTGCTGTGCGACAACATCCGCACCGCCTCGGCGGCGAGCACCACCAAGACCGTGATCTACACCATCCAGGTCAATACCGACGGCGATCCGGAATCCGCGGTTCTGAAATACTGCGCCGACAGCGGCAATTTCTTCGCCACCACCACCGCGTCGGGCATCAGCACCGCCTTCGCCCAGATCGGCGCCTCGCTGTCCAAGCTGCGCATAGCGAAATAGCCGCCGCGCCGTCCCGCCCCGGCCCGGCTCAGACCTCCGACCAACCGCTCCGCCCTTGGCGGAGCGGTATTATTTTGCAGTTCGACCAGCCCGCTTCAGCCACAGCCGGCGAATCGATTGCTGCATTGCACCCCGAACTCCCGTGTCCGCGCGCGCCACCCGTCGCAATCGACCGAAATCCTGGGGATTGCCGCAACGGATGCTTAACCTTTTGGAAACGCGCCTCCCCTAACCTCTGCTTCTGATTGTTCGCGCCTTGGGAAAAAAGCCGCGTAAACACAGCCGCTTAGTCTCGACCGTTCGTCCTCGACACTATCGGTCGAGCTTCCGCGGCTGAACTCGAGGCCGAACCGGGAAGCGTTGCCGCCGTGCTGAGCATAATTTTGCCTCACGGTCCGGTGATTGATGAAAGATCGGACGGGGACGTTCATGCACCGCAACACCTATGTCAGCTCGCGGGCCTTGCGAGTTTGCGTTCTCGGCCTGGCCACCATCACGGCTGCGGTCATTGCCACCACCGATACGGCGGACGCCCGGCGCAAGCATCGCCACCACGCCCGGCATCACGTCGAGCGCAACAGCTACAATCCGGCCTTCGCCTCGATCATCGTCGATGCCAACACCGGCGCGACGCTGACCGCGACCAACCCCGACGCGCTGCGCCATCCCGCGTCGCTGACCAAGATCATGACGCTGTATCTGCTGTTCGAGCGCCTGGAAGCGGGCAAGCTGTCGCTCGACAGCGAGATGGAAGTCTCGGAACACGCTTCCTCGCAGGCGCCGACCAAGCTCGGCCTGCGCCCCGGCCAGACGCTGCGCGTCGAGGACGCGATCAAGGGCCTGGTGACGCGCTCCGCCAATGACGCCGCGGTGGTGATCGCCGAGACGGTCGGCGGCAGCGAGAACGACTTCGCCAAGATGATGACGCGCAAGGCGCGCGCGCTCGGCATGTCCCGCACCGTCTATCGCAACGCCTCCGGCCTGCCGAACGACGACCAGGTCACCACGGCGCGCGACCAGTCGATCCTCGGCCGCGCGATCCAGGACCGCTTCCCGCGCTATTATCGCTATTTCGCCACCGCCTCGTTCAACTACCGTGGCGCCTCGATCCGCAACCACAATCGGCTGCTCGGCAACGTCGAAGGCGTCGACGGCATCAAGACCGGCTACACCCGCGCCTCCGGCTTCAACCTCGTCACCTCGATGCATCGCGGCAACCGCTTCCTGGTCGGCGTGGTGCTGGGCGGTCGCAGCGGCGGATCGCGCGACGCCATCATGCGCAATTTGCTCGCCGAGAACCTCGAGAAGGCGTCGTCGCGCCGTACTGTCGCGGCGATCGTCGAACGCGCGCCGTCGCAGATCGAAACCGAGGTCGCCGAGGACAAGCCGGAGTCCCGCCCGTCGCCGACGGTGCAGATCCAGGGCGCCGTCCAGGTCGCCTCGGCCGCGCCCGAGCCGATCGAGACCGTGAGCCGCCCCGCCCCGCCGGCCCCGGTGGCCACCCGCGCGATCGCCGCCAGGCCCGAGAAACCGGAGCCCGGCCCGTTCAACAGCGGCACCATCGACACCAAGCCGCTGGCGCTGGTTCCAGGCTCGTCGGAGCCGATGAAGCCGGTCCGGGTCAAGACGGTTCAGGTCAAGTCGGCGCCGATCAAGCTCGCCTCCGCGGTTGCCGCCCCGCCCGTCACCAACACCATCCCGTCGCCGCGCCGCGACGTCGCCGAAACCTCAAACGCTGCCGTCGCCAAGGCCGAGCTGATTCCGCAGCCCGCCAATCACGGCACCGGCAACGGCATCCTCGGCGTGCTGCCCGCCAGCCGCGTCAGCCCGGCGAACGCGCAGGCGATGGCGTCGGCCGAACCCGCCCCGACGCCGACGTCGAGCACGGTTCAGCAGAACGGCGCGATCAAGACGGTCACCCACACCGGCTGGATCATTCAGGTCGGAGCGCTGGAAAGCGAGAGCGAAGCCAAGGCGCGGCTGGAAGCGGCGCGCGATCAGGCCCGCGGCATGCTCGGCAAGGCCGATCCGTTCACCGAAGCCGTAGTCTCCAAGGGCGACCGCAAGCTGTATCGCGCCCGCTTCGCCGGCCTCGACCGCGAAGAAGCCGAAGCGGTGTGCCGCAAGCTGAAGCGCTCGGACATCTCCTGCTTCACCATCAAGAACTGACACTGGAGAACGGCAGCGGTAGAAAGTTCCGAGCAACCAGCGTTGGCGATCAACTACTCGAAGCCCACGTCGCCATTACGTAGGTCAAATCTTTGAAGGTCATCTTCCGGGAATTGAGATTGAGACCCTTACAGATGGCCGGCTTGGCCTTCTCGAACTGCTTGTACTCTCGATAGAGCTTGGCGCCGCCCGCGATGTGGACGCCACTTGTCCGCAAGGATCGTGTCCCCCCAAGTGGTGTAGCTTGGCGGTAGAGGAGCCGCTCGCGAGCGCGCTCCCCATGGCGCCGTAGCGAGCGAGCGGCGGTCATCGACGATTTCCTCGGTAGGATCGGGTTGCGACACCAACCTGACCAAGG
>JACRJB010000061.1 GCA_016215605.1 Rhodopseudomonas palustris | reverse complement strand
GCCGCCTTTTCGGGCCGGCCGTCGCACCTTCGGGTCGGCGGGGCTTGGCGCTGCTCCCTGCGCATGGCGATGCGCCGGGATTTCGCGACTTCGCCGTCCGCGTTCGGCGTGGCCGTCAGTTTCGTCGCCTCGCCGGGGTTACCCCCGACGCGTTCGGAAACTCGAACGCCGCCCGCGTCCACCGCCTCCCGCCCCACGATCGTGACGATCGCGAACGCCCCTCTCCTCGGGGCGGGATGCGACGGACTATAGTCCTTTTAGGAATTTTGTCAAGACGATCGCGTGCGTCGCGCGAAGATTTAATGGTCGTCATTCCGGGGCGCGCGTAGCGCGAGCCCGGAATCCATAACCACTGACGTTCATGAATGAGTTCGGTTGGCGAGCGCGATGCCTCATCGCGAGTCCAGGGACTATGGATTCCGGGCCTGCGCTGCTGCGCAGCGCATCCCGGAATGACGACGGGGAGGTTGCGTGCGAAGCTCACCGGCGCCTGCTGATTTCATGTTCGTCATTCCGGGCGCGCGCAGCGCGAGCCCGGAATCCATAACCACCGACGCCAACGCTTGCTCGCAGCGGTGCCGCGTCGGACGTCACCGCGAGTCCAGGGGGTATAGATTCCGGGTTCGCTCACTGCGTGAGCGCCCCGGAATGACGATGGAGAGGTTGGTGGACGGCTCAGTCGCACGTCGCTGGACGAAGCGTGGCGCCGGCGCACTCCGCCGCGACTTGCGTGGACACGGCGTGGGCACGGCACTGGCGCGCCGCTACGCTGGCTGCGGCGGGAGCAGCGGCTGGACGATCTCGCTGAACGCCGACAGCGCTTCGCAGCGCGCCGCATGGGAGACCAGCGCGGGATGACGCGCCGCATCGAGCAGCCCGGGATGCGCCTCGCCGGTGAAGCGCAGCACGCAGGCGACCGCGATGTCGGCGTGGCCGATGCGGTCGCCGGACCAATACGGCGTCGCGATCGCGGCGCGCTGCGTCTCCAGCACGTCGAGCACGCCGCCGATCTGCGCCTCGCAGCGCGCCACCCAGACCTCGGATTGCGCCTGGCGCAGCACGCGCTCGTAGACCAGGCTGACCGCCTTGTCGCCGAGCCCGGTCGCCAGCGCGCAGACTTTCAAGGCGTGGCGGCGCGCCGGCCCGGACTCCGCGATCATCGCGGCGCCGGGGCCGACCAGTTCATCGAGATAGTCGAGGATCGCCGTGCTTTCGATCAGCGCTTCGCCATCGTCCAGCACCAGCGTCGGCACCCGGCGCAGCGGATTGAACGGCGCGATCTTGTCGGCATCGCCGAAGGTCGACCACGCTTGGTGCTCGAACGCCAGCCCATACAGCCGCATCGCAATCGCGACGCGGCGCACGAACGGGGAGTCGTATTGGCCGATCAGGATCATGGCTGCGCCATGGAATTGAAGACGATGCGTCGATTGTGGCGATTCAGCCGGTGCGGCTCAAGCGCGGAATGATCGGCCGTGGCAGGCGCAGATGTCATGGCTCACGAACGCGGTGAGCAACAAACGCTCGCGATGCTTGGTGCCCCGGAAGCGCTGCGGCATGCAATGCCGCTGCGCAGATCCGGGGCCCCGGTTCAGGCGGTCCAACAAACCGGGGTCCCGCATACGCGCTTCGATCCGATATGCTACAGTATACGATATACGACAACGGCCGTCATTCCGGGGCGCGTGCAGCAAAGCTGCGCGCGAGCCCGGAATCCATATTCCCTGTATCGGCGATGGCTTACTACGTCTATCTGATGGCCAGCGGCAAGCATGGCACGCTGTATCTCGTCGTGACCAACGACATCGTCCGCCGCGTCTATGAGCATCGAACCAAGGCAGTCGACAGCTTCACGTCGCGATACGGCGTCGACAAGCTGGTGTGGTTCGAAATCTACGACGATGCACTGACGGCGATCACGCGCGAGAAAGAGCTGAAGAAATGGCGGCGGGACTGGAAGATTCGTTTGATCGAGGAGGACAATCCGGACTGGACCGATCTCTATCCCGGCCTGTCGCATTGAGGCCAGGGGTTATGGATTCCGGGCTCGCTCGCTTCGCTCGCGCCCCGGAATGACGACCGATATTCACTCCCCCTCGTCGCTCGCCAGCAGCCCCTTCACCGCCCTGCCCCATCCGGCCAGCTTGCGCTCGCGCGTGGCTGCGCTCATTGCCGGTTTGAAGCGGTGGTCGAGGCGCCAGTTGTCGGCGAATTTCTGCGGTTCGGGATAGACGCCGGCGCTGAGGCCGGCGAGATACGCGGCGCCTAGCGCGGTGGTTTCCTGGATCACCGGACGGTCGACCGGCGCGTCGAGCAGATCGGCGAGGCGCTGCATGGTCCAGTCCGACGCGGTCATGCCGCCATCGACGCGCAGCACCGTGGTGGCGTTGTCGGCGCCGGACCAGTCGGCGCGCATCGCCGCCCACAGATCGTAGGTCTGATAGCAGACGCTCTCCAGCGCGGCGTGCGCCAGCTCGGCGGGGCCGGTGTTGCGCGTCATGCCGAACAGCGCGCCGCGCACCCGCGGATTCCAGTACGGCGCGCCCATGCCGACGAAGGCCGGCACCAGATACACGCTCTGCATCGGATCGGACTTGTCGGCGAGCGGACCGGTCTCGCTGGCGTGCTTGATGATGCCGAGGCCGTCGCGCAGCCATTGCACGGCGCTGCCTGCGACGAAGATCGAACCTTCGAGGGCGTAGGTGCGCTTGCCGCCGAGCTGATAGGCGATCGTGGTGAGCAGCTTGTTGTGCGAGCGCACCGGCGTCGCGCCGGTGTTGAGCAGCGCGAAGCAGCCGGTGCCGTAGGTCGATTTGATCATGCCGGGCGAGAAGCAGGCCTGGCCGATGGTGGCGGCCTGCTGGTCGCCGGCGATGCCGCGGATCGCGATCGAGCCGCCGAACAGCTCGTAGGCGCTGTCGCCGAAATGCGCCGAGGAGTCCTTGACCTGCGGCAGCATCGAGCGCGGCACCCGCAGCAGCTTCAGCAACTCGTCGTCCCAGTCGCCGGTGTGGATGTTGAACAGCAGCGTGCGCGAGGCGTTGGTGGCGTCGGTGGCGTGGACCTTGCCGCCGGTCAGCCGCCACAGCAGATAGCAATCGATGGTGCCGAACAGCAATTCGCCGCGCTCGGCGCGGGCGCGCGCGCCCGGCACGTTGTCGAGCAGCCAGGCGACCTTGGTGCCGGAGAAATACGGATCGACGATCAGGCCGGTCTTGTCGGTGATCATCGGTTCATAGCCGTCTGCCTTCAGCCGGGTGCAGACCTCCGCGGTGCGGCGGTCCTGCCAGACGATGGCGCGGTGGATCGCCTGGCCGGAGACGCGGTCCCACACCACCACGGTCTCACGCTGGTTGGTGATGCCGATCGCGGCGATGTCGGCGGCGGCGGCGCCGGCCTTCTCCATCGCGGCGCGGCAGGTCGCCAGCGTCGACGCCCAGATGTCCTCGGGCTCGTGCTCGACCCAGCCCGAGGCGGGGAAATGCTGCGGAAATTCCTGCTGCGCGGACGCCGCGATCGAGATGTCGCCGCGAAACAGCATCGCGCGCGACGAGGTGGTGCCCTGATCGATGGCCATCACGAAAGGCATGAGCGTTTGTCCCGGACTGTGGATTGCGAAAGCGTTTCGCCGCACACCACCCGATCGCGCCTGCGCCGTCAATATCGGCGGTCGGCCTGTGCGCCGCCCAGCAATTCTCCTTCAATTGGCCGCCGGAGTGTGGTTTGTCGTGTCTTACCTTTTGGCGCCGTGGAGACGCCCTTTGTTGTCGTCATTGCGAGGAGCGGAGCGACGAAGCAATCCAGCCCAGTGCACGGAGCTGGATTGCTTCGCGGAGCCTGTCATCGGGCGGCGCTACGCGCCGACCCGTTGGCTCGCAATGACGACGCGGGACTAGCCGATGGACCCGCTGCTGAAAATCGTGATCGTCGACGAGAACCCGGTGCGCGCCGGGATTCTCACCGAGGGGCTGCGCGAAGCCGGGATGTCGCAGATCACCTATCTGGCGGCGACCACCAATCTGTTGGCGCGGATCTACGAGATCGACCCCGACGTCATCCTGATCGACCTCGAGAACCCGAGCCGCGACATGCTCGAGCAGATGTTCCAGGTCTCCCGGATAGTGAAGCGGCCGATCGCGATGTTCGTCGACCAGAGCGACACCGCCTCGATCCAGGCCTCGGTCGACGCCGGCGTCTCGGCCTACATCGTCGACGGGCTGAAGAAGGAGCGGATGAAACACATCCTCGATCTGTGCATCTCGCGCTTCAACGCCTTCGCCAATCTCGAGACCGAGCTGCACCGCGCCCGCAGCGCGCTGGAAGACCGCAAGGTGATCGACCGCGCCAAGGGCATTCTGATGAAGGCCAAGGGCCTGAGCGAAGAGCAGGCCTACGTGCTGCTGCGCACCGCCGCCATGAACGAGAAGAAGAAAATCGCCGAGATCGCCCAGTCGGTGGTCACCGCGTCGGAGATGCTGAAATGAGCGAGCGCCTGCGCATCGGATTCATCCCGCTGGCCGACGCGGCGGCGCTGATCGTCGCCGTCGACAAGGGCTTCTGCGCCGCCGAGGGGCTCGAGGTCGAGCTGGTGCGCGAGATCTCCTGGGCCAATGTCCGCGACAAGTTCAACATCGGCCTGTTCGACGCCGCGCATCTGCTCGCGCCGATGGCGGTCGCTTCCAGCCTCGGCATCGGCCACATCAAGGTGCCGGTGATTTCCGGCTTCGGCCTCGGCGTCAACGGCAACGCCATCACGGTGTCGCCGGACCTCCACGCCGCGATCGCCGCCAATGTCGACGGCGACATCGCCGATCCGCTGGTGTCGGCGCGGGCGCTGGCGCGGGTCGTCGCCGAGCGCAGGTCGCTCGGGCTGGAGCCGCTGATCTTCGGCATGACGTTCCCGTTCTCCAGCCACAATTACGACCTGCGGTTCTGGATGGGCGCCGGCGGCGTCGATCCGGACGAGGATTTGCGGCTGGTGGTGCTGCCGCCGCCCTACATGGTCGAGAGCCTCGCCAACAAGCATCTCGACGGCTTCTGCGTCGGCGCGCCGTGGAATTCGGTGGCGATCGATCTCGGCATCGGCCACATCCTGCACTTCACCTGCGAGCTGTTTCAGCGCGCGGCGGAGAAGATGCTGGCGGTGCGCGCGTCGTGGGCCGACGGCCATCCCGACACGCTGCTGCGGCTGATCCGGGCGCATGCGCGCGCCGCGCAGTTCATCGAGCACATCCCCAATCGCGACGAGGTCTGCAGCATCCTCACCGCGCCGGGTCGGATCGAGGTGACGCCGGAGCTGATCCGCCGCACCCTCGACGGCCGGCTGAAGGTGTCGCCCGACGGCGCCTATCGCGAGACCAGCCGCTATCTGCTGGTCGGGCGCGAGGCCGCGGCGCGGCCGGATCCGGTGCAGGGTGCGTGGAACTACGCGCAGATGGTGCGCTGGGGCCAGGCGCCGCTGTCGGCCGAACTGCTCGCCGCCGCCAAGGCGGTGTTTCGACCGGACCTCTACGACGCCGCGGTCGGCGCCACGCCGATCCTACCGGTGGCGCCCGCCGACGGCGTCGGCGAATGCACCGGGACGTCGTTCGATCCGGACGACATCGCCGGCTACCTGTCGGCTCTGGAAATCCGGCGCTGAGCCCTGCTCCCTCCCCTGGAGGGGGAGGGTCGCTCGCGCAGCGAGCGGGGTGGGGTGGCGAAAAGTTCATCCGCTGTGCCCGCGGCTCACCCCACCCCGTCGCGCAGCCCGCTGCGCGGGCTCCGTGCCGACCCTCCCCCTCCAGGGGAGGGTGATCAGGCGTCTTCGCGGTACCCCCATCCCTGACGCGCTGCACAATTCATCATCATTGTGCTCAGCGGTGCTGCGCGAATGCGCACCGTTCGCTGCTGCTCAAAACCGAGGCGCTCCAACCCAACTGCTTGCAAATTCTAACTAATCGCATCCGGCGGGCGATTGGCACGGTTTTCGCTTTTGTTAGTTCGGGTCACCGGTGGGTGCCCCGGCGTCCATCGAAGAACTCCGACAGCAACGCTGCTGTCCTGGCCCGCGCAAGTCGCGGCCAGGCAGCAGCGTTTTTTTTGGTCGGGTCGATGAGCGTCCGCATCACGGGCAACCAGGGTCGCGCGACCCCAGCAGGGAACATGGCAACGATGATCAGCAAGGACCGCACCGCTAGCAAAATGAGCCGCCGCCAGATTCTCAAGGCCGGCGCAGGCGCAGCGGCACTACTCGCCGCCGCCCGACTCAATCTGCCCGGCGGCGCGTTCGCGCAGGAGTCCGGGCCGGAAGTCAAAGGCGCCAAGCTCGGCTTCATCGCGCTGACCGACGCCTCGCCGCTGTTCGTCGCCAAGGAGAAGGGCATCTTCGCGAAATACGGCATGCCGGACGTCACCGTCGAGAAGCAGGCGTCGTGGGGCACGACCCGCGACAATCTCGTGCTCGGCTCCGAAGGCAACGGCATCGACGGCGCGCACATCCTGACGCCGATGCCGTATCTGATCAGCTCGGGCAAGGTGACGCAGAACAACGTGCCGACGCCGATGTACATCATGGCGCGGCTCAATCTGAACGGCCAGTGCATCTCGGTCGCCAAGGAATATTCCGACATCAAGGTCGGTCTCGACACCGCGCCGTTCAAACTCGCGCTGGAGAAGAAGAAGGCTTCCGGCAAGGCGATCAAGGCAGCGATGACCTTCCCCGGCGGCACCCACGATCTGTGGATCCGCTACTGGCTCGCCGCCGGCGGCATCGACCCCGACAAGGACATCGAAACCATCGTGGTGCCGCCGCCGCAGATGGTGGCCAACATGAAGGTCGGCACGATGGACTGCTTCTGCGTCTGCGAGCCGTGGAATCTGCAACTGATCCATCAGAACATCGGCTACACCGCGATCACCACCGGCGAACTCTGGAACAAGCACCCGGAAAAGTCGTTCGGCATGCGCGCCGCCTGGGTCGACAAGTACCCGAAGGCCGCCAAGGCGCTGCTGATGGCGGTGCTCGAAGCGCAGCAATGGTGCGAGAAGCCGGAGAACCGCGACGAGGTCGCGGCGATCTGCGCCAAGCGGCAGTGGATCAACTGCCCGGTCGACGACGTCACCGACCGCGTCAAGGGCAAGTTCGACTACGGCACCGGCAAGGTGGTCGAGAACTCGCCGCACATCATGAAGTTCTGGGACGACTTCGCGTCCTACCCGTATCAGAGCCACGACCTCTGGTTCCTCACCGAAGACATCCGTTGGGGCAAGTACGAGGCCGGCTTCGATAGCAAGTCGCTGATCGCCAAGGTCAACCGCGAAGATTTGTGGAAGGACGCCGCCAAGGCGCTCGGCGTCACCGCGATGCCCGCCTCGACCTCGCGCGGCAAGGAGACGTTCTTCGACGGCAAGGTGTTCGATCCCGAAGATCCCGCCGCCTACCTGAAGTCGCTGACCATCAAGCGCGTCGACGCGTAACCGCCACAATGGGCCGCGCGCAGGCGCGGCCCGCCTTTTCTGACGACGGAGAGCCACGCCGATGTCGATGACCGCCCTGAAATCCGAGACCGAGACCGTCACCGTGCTTGCGCCGCCGCCATCCGCGGTGGTGGCGATGCGGCCGAAGCCGCAGCCGCGCGCCGACAAATATCTCAAGGCCGCGCGTGAGACGGCGGCGCGCGTGATTCCACCGCTGCTCGTCGTGACGCTGCTGATGGTGTTCTGGGAGCTGGTCTGCCGCCAGGCGGGTTCGGCGTTGCCGCCGCCGTCCAAGGTCTACAGCGACACCAAGGAGCTGATCTTCGATCCGTTCTTCGATCACGGCGGCATCGACAAGGGGCTGTTCTGGCATCTGTCCGCCAGCTTGCAGCGCGTCGCGCTGGGCTACTCGCTCGCCGCGATCGTCGGCGTCGCGCTCGGCACGTTGGTCGGGCAGTCGGTGTGGGCGATGCGCGGGCTCGATCCGATCTTCCAGGTACTGCGTACCATCCCGCCGCTGGCCTGGCTGCCGCTGGCACTCGCCGCGTTCCGCGACGGCCAGCCCTCGGCGATCTTCGTGATCTTCATCACGTCGATCTGGCCGATCATCATCAACACCGCGGTCGGCATCCGCAACATCCCGCAGGACTATCGCAACGTCGCCGCGGTGGTGCAGCTCAATCCGCTGGAGTTCTTCACCAAGGTGATGCTGCCTTCGGCCGCGCCCTACATCTTCACCGGCCTGCGCATCGGCATCGGCCTGTCGTGGCTGGCGATTATCGCCGCCGAGATGCTGATCGGCGGCGTCGGCATTGGCTTCTTCATCTGGGACGCCTGGAATTCATCGCATATCAGCGAGATCATTCTGGCGCTGTTCTATGTCGGCATTGTCGGCTTCGTGCTCGACCGCATGATCGCGGGACTGGGCCGGATCGTCACCCACGGCACCTCGGCCGGTTGAGGAGAACAAGCATGACCGCCTATCTCAAGCTCGACCACATCGACAAGACCTTCACCCGCGGCGCCGCCACCACCGAGGTGCTGAAGGACATCAACCTGACGATCGAACGCGGCGAATACGTCTCGATCATCGGTCATTCCGGCTGCGGCAAGTCGACCTTGCTCAACATCGTCGCCGGGCTGACGCGGGCGACGATCGGCGGCGTGCTGCTGGAAGACCGCGAAGTGAATTCGCCGGGCCCGGACCGCGCCGTCGTGTTCCAGAACCACAGCCTGCTGCCGTGGCTGACCGTGTACCAGAACGTCCGGCTCGGCGTCGACAAGGTGTTCTCCAAGACCAAGTCGCGCACCGAGCGCCACGACTGGACGCTGCACAACCTCAATCTGGTGCAGATGGCGCACGCCGCCGACAAGCGGCCGTCGGAGATCTCCGGCGGCATGAAGCAGCGCGTCGGCATCGCCCGGGCGCTGGCGATGGAGCCGAAAGTGCTGCTGCTCGACGAGCCGTTCGGCGCGCTCGACGCGCTGACCCGCGCGCATCTGCAGGACTCGGTGATGGCGCTGCATCAGAAGCTGAACAACACCATCCTGATGATCACCCACGACGTCGACGAGGCGGTGCTGCTCAGCGACCGGATCGTGATGATGACCAACGGCCCCTCGGCACGGATCGGCGAGGTGCTCGAGGTGCCGCTGCCGCATCCGCGCAAGCGGCTCGAACTCGCGACCAACGCGACCTATCTCAAGTGCCGCCAGCGCGTGCTCGAATTCCTCTACGAGCGTCACCGCTACATCGAGGCCGCTTAGCAGGCTCGATGACAATTCGATGACACTTGACATTCGAGGGCAAATTGCATGAATGCGTCGCCGCATTTCCGGATCACTGCGCACGATGTCTCGCTCACACGGTCTTTCGCCGGCGGAAGTCGCCGAAATACAGAACTCGTTCGACCGGATGTGGCCGCAGTCGAACGTGATGGTCGACCTGTTCTACGACCGGCTGTTCGAACTGGTGCCGGACTCGCGGCCGCTGTTTCGCGACGACATGGCGAATCTCAAGCGCAAGTTCATCTCCACCCTCGCGGTGATCGTCGGCAGTCTCGACAATCTCTCCGGGCTGATGTCGGTCGCCGACAAGCTGGCGCGGGATCACGTGCACTACGGCGTGACGGCGTCGCATTATGCGCCGGTCGGCGAGGCGCTGCTGTGGAGCCTGCGGCAGGGTCTCGGCGCGCACTGGACGCCGGCCGTCGAGGACGCCTGGCGCAAGCTCTACCTGTTTCTGTCCGGCCGCATGATCGCCGCCGCCTACGCCTGACGGGCCTCGCCCGCGTCGCCGGACGTGAACCGATCGCGCCCCGCACAGACATACGACCTCCCCTCGAACAGCAAGGAGAGGTCCGATGACCCCCGCCCAGATCGCCCTGGTTCAACAAAGCTTCACCAAGGTCGCGCCGATTTCCGTGCAGGCGGCGAGCCTGTTCTACGGCCGGCTGTTCGAGATCGCGCCCGAGGTGCAGCCGCTGTTCGCCAAGGCGGACATCCGCGACCAGGGCAAGAAACTGATGGGCACGCTGGCGGTGGTGGTCGGCGGACTGACCGATCTGCCGGCGATCCTGCCGGCGGCGAGCCGGCTCGCCAAACTGCATGTCGGCTACGGCGTCCAGGCTGCGCACTACGCGCCGGTTGGCGCCGCATTGCTTTGGACGCTCGAACAGGGCCTCGGAGACGCCTGGACGCCGGAGCTGGCCGACGCGTGGACCGCCGCCTACACCACGTTGTCGGGCTACATGATCGCGGAAGCCTACGGCATGGCGGCGTGATGATGAATTCTGCGACATCGCCTAGCATGAGGTCGGAGGTCAGCCGCGACATCCACCTCTCTCACCCTCCCCGGGAGGGGGAGGCTCGCTCGCGCAGCGAGCGGGGCGGGGTGGCGAAGAGTTCGTCCGCCGTGCTCGCGGCTCACCCCACCCCGGCGAGTATCGCGCTTCGCGCGCTGCCCGCCGACCCTCCCCCTCAAGGGGAGGGTGAACAAGGCGCTGGCCGCGTAGCTCAATGCGAGGCGCTTCGATGAGCGAGCCTCTCGTCATCATCGGCAACGGCATGGCGGCGGTGCGGCTGGTGGAGGAGCTGGCCAAGCATTCGCTCGGCCGCTACGCGATCGCGGTGATCGGCGACGAGCCGCGGCTCGCGTATAATCGCGTGCTGCTGTCGTCGGTGCTGGCGCGCGAAGTCTCCAAGGCCGAGATCGAGCTGCGGCCGGCGCAATGGTGGCGCGACCGCGGCGTGACGCTGCTGTATGGCGAGAGCGCCGCGGCGACCGCGATCGATCCGGCGATCCGCCGGGTGCGGCTCGCCACCGGCGCGACGCTGCCGTTCGCCAGGTTGGTGATCGCCACTGGCTCGAAGCCGATCCGGCTCGCCGTGCCCGGCATGGATCTGCCCGGCGTGCTGACCTTCCGCGATCTGAACGACGTCGCGGCGATCGAGGACGCCGCCTCCGGCGGCCGCAACGCCGTGGTGATCGGCGGCGGCCTGCTCGGGCTAGAAGCCGCCTACGGCCTCGCCAAGGCCGGCGCGCGCGTCACCGTGGTGCATCTGATGGACCGGCTGATGGAGCGGCAGCTCGATCCGACCGCCTCGGCGATGCTGAAGACCGCGGTCGAGAGCAAGGGCATCGATGTGCTGCTCGAAGCCGACACCGCGGCGATCAGCGGCGACGGCCGCATCGAAGCGGTGCATCTGAAGGACGGCCACGCCCTGCCCGCCGATCTCGTCGTCGTCGCCGCCGGCATCCGCCCGAATGTCGAGCTGGCGCGCGCCGCCGGCCTCGACGTCGGCCGCGGCATTCTGGTCGACGATCAGTTGCAGACCAGCCTGCCCGGCATCTACGCGATCGGCGAATGCGCCGAACATCGCGGCGCCTGCTACGGCCTGGTCGAGCCGGCCTACGAGCAGGCCCGCGCGCTGGCCTCGCATCTGTCGGGCGGCGACGGCGCCTATCGCGGCAGCGTGCTGGCGACCAATCTGAAAGTGTCCGGCGTCAACCTGTTCTCGGCCGGTGACTTCCTCGGCAGCCCCGGCACCGAGACGATCGTCTGCACCGACCCGGGCCTCGGCAGCTACAAGAAGCTGGTGATCAGGGGCGACAGGCTGACCGGCTGCGTGCTGTTCGGCGATACGGCCGACGGGCTCTGGTATCTCGAACTGATCCGCTCCGGCCAATCGATCGACGCCATCCGCAACGACATGATGTTCGGCCGCGCGCTCGCCGCGCCCGCCGGCAAATCCGTTGCCGCGTGAGGGACTGATGGGCAGCGAATTCACGATCGACCAGAAGCGCTATCTCGAAGGCTTCGCCTCCGGCGTCACCGCCGCGCGGGCGCAGCGCGGCGCCCTGCCCGCTGGCGGCGCTGCCCAGCCATCCGGCCCCGATGCGATTCACCTCGCCGCGCAGGATCGTTTCACCGCCGCCGGCAAGAAACTCGCTGAGCCCGAGAAGTGGAAGCGCGAGGAGCATCCGTTCGACGCCTATCGCCGGCTCAAGCAGCAGGCCAAAGACAATGTGCCGCCGAAGCCGGCCGACAATTTCCGCTGGCGCTATTACGGCCTGTTCTACGTCGCGCCGGCGCAGAGCTCCTATATGTGCCGGCTGCGGATTCCGAACGGCGTGCTCAGTTCGTGGCAGATGCAGGGCCTGGCCGATCTGGCTGACAGCTGCGCCGGCGGCTATTCGCACGTCACCACGCGCGCCAATCTGCAACTACGCGAGATCGAGCCGAACAATGCGGTGACGCTGATCGAGGGCATCGAGAGCCTCGGCCTGTGGGCGCGCGGCTCCGGCGCCGACAACATCCGCAACGTCACCGGCTCGGCGACCGCCGGCATCGATCCGCAGGAACTGCTCGATACCCGGCCCTACGCGCGCGAGTGGCACTTTCACATTCTCAACGAGCGTGCGCTGTACGGCCTGCCGCGCAAATTCAACGTCGCGTTCGACGGCGGCGGGCTGATCCCGACGCTGGAAGACACCAACGACATCGCCTTCCAGGCGGTGAGCATCGCGGATGGATTTGGAGTCGAGCCCGGCGTGTGGTTTCGGCTCGCGCTCGGCGGCATCACCGGCCACAAGGACTTTGCCCGCAACACCGGCGTAATCGTGCTACCGGATGAAGCGACCGACGTCGCGGACGCGATCGTGCGGGTGTTCATCGAGCACGGCGACCGCACCGATCGCGCCAAGTCGCGCCTGAAGTACGTGCTCGATGCGTTCGGCTTCGACAAATTCCTCGGCCTGGTCGAGGACCGCCTCGGCCGCAAGCTGGTGCGCGTTGCCGCCGAGGCCGCTCAGCCGCGTCCAGCACAGGATCGCAGCGCGCATATCGGCGTGCACAAGCAGAAGCAGGACGGGCTGAACTGGATCGGCCTCCGCCTGCCGCTCGGCAAACTCACCAGCGCGCAGATGCGCGGCCTCGCCACCATCGCGCGCGGCTTCGGCGACGGCGACATCCGCCTCACCGTCTGGCAGAACCTGCTGATCTCCGGCGTGGCGGACGCGCGTGTCGCCGAGGCGACCGCAGCCATCGAGGCGCTCGGCCTCGCCATCGACGCAAGCCCGCTCCGCGCCGGGCTGATCGCCTGCACCGGCGCCACCGGCTGCCGCTTCGGCGCGGCGCAGACCAAGGAGACGGCGGAAGCGATCGCGCAACATTGCGAGCCGCGCGTGGCGCTCGATACACCGATCAACATCCACGTCACCGGCTGCCACAACACCTGCGCGCAGCACTACATCGGCGACATCGGCCTGATCGGCGCGCGCGTACCGATCTCCGACGAAGACAGCGTCAACGGCTTCCACATCCATGTCGGCGGCGCGTTCGGCGAGCGCGCCGCGATCGGCACCGAAGTGCTGCGCGACGTCAAGCAGGAGGACGCACCGCGCGTGATCGAGCGGATGCTGGGCGTGTACTTGGCGCAGCGGCATTCGTCCGCCGAGAGCTTCCTCGAGTTCACGCGGCGTCACGACGAAGCCGCCCTGAAGCAATTGTTCGCCTTTGCGCCGGAGACCACGGCATGAGCCAGAATATGCCGCCACCGATCCCTCTGCTGATCCCGGACACCGCGCCGTTCTCCGACGAGCAGCGCGCCTGGCTCAACGGCTTCTTCGCCGGCCTCGTCTCGCTCGACGGCAGCGGCATCACGGCGCTGTCGAGCGACCAAGCCGCGGCGCTGCTCGCCGGCGGCCCCGCGCCCGCCGCGGACGACGACGACGGCGGCGCGCCGTGGCACGACCAGACGCTGCCGATCGCCGAGCGCATGCAGCTCGCCGAGGACAAGCCGCTGCGCTGGAAGCTGATGGCTGCGATGGCGCAGCAGGATTGCGGCCAATGCGGCTACGACTGCCGCAACTACTCGGCGGCGATCTTCGAAGGCAAGGAGACGCGGCTGAACCTGTGCGCTCCTGGCGGCAAGGACACCGCGCGGATGGTCAAGACGCTCGCCGAACAGATCGGCAGCGTGCCCAAGGCTGACGCCGCACCGGCCGCTGCGAATGAGCCCGCGCCCTCGGCGCTGCCGCCGCGCGGCACCTCGCGCGACAATCCGGCCACCGCCAAAGTGCTGTCGCGCCGCCGGCTGAACAAGGGCGCGTCCGAGAAGGAGACCTGGCACATCGAGTTCGAGCTCGAGGACGGCCTCGTCTACGAGGTCGGCGATTCCTTCGGGTTGTTTCCGAGCAACGATCCCAAGCTGGTCGACCTCGTGCTCGAAGCGCTCGGCGCGCCCGGCGAGTTTCCGATCGCGGACCGTACGTTGCGCGCCGTGCTCACCGACGCCGTCTCGTTGTCGCCCGCGCCCGACATGCTGTTCCAGCTGATCAGCTACATCACCGGCGGCGACAAGCGGAAGAAAGCCCGTGCGCTCGCCAATGGCGAGGATCCGGACGGCGACGCCGCGACGCTCGACGTGCTGGCGGCGCTGGAGAAGTTTCCCGGCATCCGGCCCGATCCGGAGGCCTTCGTCGAGGCGCTCGATCCGCTGCAGCCGCGGCTGTATTCGATCTCGTCGTCGCCGAAGCCGGTCCCCGGCCTTCTGTCGCTGACGGTCGATTGCGTGCGCTACCAGATCGGCAAGCGCCAGCGGCTCGGCGTCTGCTCGACCGGCCTCGCCGAACGCGTGGTGCCGGGCGACACCGTGCGTGTCTATGTGCAGAAGGCGCATAATTTCGCGCTGCCCGCCGATCCCACTCAGCCGATCATCATGATCGGCCCCGGCACCGGCGTGGCGCCGTTCCGCGCCTTCCTGCACGAGCGCCAGGCGGTGCAGGCGCCCGGCAAGAACTGGCTGTTCTTCGGCCATCAGCGCAGCGCCTGTGACTTCTTCTACGACGACGAACTCAACGCCATGAAGCGCAGCGGCCTGTTGACGCGGCTGTCGCTGGCGTGGTCGCGCGACGGCACCGAGAAGATCTACGTGCAGGACCGCATGCGCGAGGTCGGCCGCGATCTGTGGAGCTGGCTGACCGAGGGCGCCAACATCTATGTCTGCGGCGACGCCAAGCGGATGGCCAAGGACGTCGAGCTGGCGCTGGTCGACATCGTCGCGCAGCACGGCGCGCGCACGCCGGCCGAGGCGACCGCCTTCGTGTCTGACCTGAAGAAACACGGCCGCTATCAGCAGGACGTCTATTGATGAACGCTTCCGCCCAACACCCGCCGGCGGTGCGCACCACCTGCGCCTAGTGCGGCGTCGGCTGCGGCGTGCTCGCCAAGCCCGACGGAATCGGCGGCGCCGCGATCAGCGGCGATCCGGAGCATCCGGCCAACTACGGCCGGCTGTGCTCGAAGGGCTCGGCGCTCGGCGAAACGCTGGCGCTCGACACGAGGCTGCTGCATCCGATGATGCGCGGCGCCGATGGCGGGATGGCGCGCACCTCGTGGGATCAGGCGCTGGGCGCCGTGGCGAGCGGCTTCGCCGAGACCATCGCCAAGCACGGCCCGGATTCGGTCGCGTTCTATCTGTCCGGGCAGTTGCTCACCGAGGACTACTACATCGCCAACAAGCTGATGAAAGGCTTCATCGGCTCGGCCAATGTCGATACCAATTCGCGGCTGTGCATGGCCTCCTCGGTCGCCGGCCATCGCCGCGCCTTCGGCAGCGACACCGTGCCGGGCAGCTACGCCGATCTCGACGAGGCCGAACTGATCGTACTGGTCGGCTCCAACGCGGCGTGGTGCCACCCGGTGCTGTATCAGCGCATCATCGCCAACAAGCGCAATCGCGGCGCGAAGATCGTGGTGATCGATCCGCGCCGCACCGCAAGCGTCGAAGACGACGATCTGCATCTGCCGGTCGCACCCGGCATGGACACAGCGCTGTTCAGCGGCCTGTTGGTGCATCTCGCCGACACGCTGGCGCTCGAGTACAATTATCTCGACGCGCATACCACCGGCTTCACCGACGCGCTGCTGCGCGCCCGCGAGATCGCCCCGAACATCGCCGCGACCGCGGCGGCGACCGGCGTCGATGCGGCCGACATCGCGCGGTTCTTCGCGCTGTTCCGCGGCACCGACAAGGTCGTGACTTGTTACTCCCAGGGCGTCAATCAGTCGGCGCAGGGCACCGACAAAGTGAACGCGATCATCAACTGCCATCTCGCCACCGGGCGGATCGGCAGGCCGGGCATGGGCCCATTCTCGCTCACCGGCCAACCCAATGCGATGGGCGGCCGCGAGGTCGGCGGTCTCGCCAATCAGCTCGCCGCGCATATGGGCTTTGACGCCGAGGCCGTCGATCGCGTCGGCCGATTTTGGCACGCGCCGAACATGGCGCAGCGCGAGGGGCTGAAGGCGGTACAGATGTTCGACGCCATCGGACGCGGCGAGATCAAGGCGCTGTGGATCATGGCGACCAATCCGGCGGTGTCGCTGCCGCGTGCGGACGACGTCCGCGACGCGCTGAGGAAGCTCGACCTGCTGGTGATCTCCGAGAACGTCCTCAGCAACGACACCGTGGCGACCGGCGCGCATCTGCTGCTGCCGGCCGCCGCCTGGGGCGAGAAGGACGGCACCGTCACCAATTCCGAACGGCGGATCTCGCGGCAGCGCACCTTCCTGCCGCTGCCGGGCGAAGCCAAGCCGGATTGGTGGATCGTCGGCCAGGTGGCGCAGCGGATGGGTTTCGGCGACGCCTTCGCCTATCGCTCGGCCGCCGACATTTTCCGCGAGCACGCCGCGCTGTCGGCGTTCGAGAACGACGGCGCGCGCGACTTCGACATCGGTGCGCTGGAGACGCTCAGCGACGACGCCTTCAACGCGCTCGAGCCGGTGCAATGGCCGGCGCGCGCCGGCGAACCGCTCGCCGACTCGCGGTTCTTCGCGCGCGGCGGCTACTACACGCCGGACCGCAAGGCGCGGCTGATCGCGCCGGCGATGCCCGCCGTGCATGAAGCGCCCTCGCCGGCGTTTCCGCTGGTGCTGAACACCGGCCGCATCCGCGATCAGTGGCACACCATGACGCGCAGCGGCCTCAGCCCGCGGCTCGGCGCGCATCTGCCCGAGCCGTTCGTCGAACTACATCCGGACGATGCCGCGCAGCATGGGCTGGTCGATGGCGGCTTCGCGCGCGTCTCGACCCGCACTGGCGCCTGTGTCCTCAAGGTGACGATCAGCGCCGGGCAGCAGCGCGGCACGCTGTTCGCGCCGATCCACTGGAGCGGCGAGACCGCGGCGACGGCGCGAGTCGGGGCGTTGGTGGCGCCGATCACCGATCCGTTCTCGGGCCAGCCCGAAGCCAAGGCGACGCCGGCGGCGATCGCGCCGGTGGACTACAAGCTGCGCGGCTTCGCACTGTCGCGCGGCGCCTTGCCGCTGCCGGCGGAGAGTTGGTGGGCGAAAGTCGCCGTGCGCGACGGCGCGGCGATGCTGTTCGCCAGCAATACGCCCGCTGTCGACTGGCGCGCCCACGCCGCCGAGCTGTTCGGCGCCAGCGTCGAACTCGCCGAATATCTCGACGAGCCGCGGCAGAGCTATCGGGCCGCGGCGTTCAAGGACGGAAGACTTGTGGGCTGCCTGTTCGTCGGCCCAGCCGAGGCGGCGCCGCAATGGGACGCGGTGAAGGCGCTGTTCGAAGCCGAGGCGCTGCCCGCCCCGCAACGCCGCGCCGTGCTGTCCGGCCGCTCCACCGACGGCCTCGCCGACGCCGGCCCGATCGTCTGCGCCTGCTTCGGCGTCGGCCTTCACACCATCCGCGACGCGATCGACAGCGGCGCCGCGGTGAGCGTGGAGGCGATCGGCAAGAGCCTGCGCGCCGGGACGAATTGCGGCTCGTGCCTGCCGGAACTGCGTAAGATCGTGGCGGGGGCGAAGGTGACCGAGCCGGCGTGAGGCCGGACATGGGGACGGCGCTCGGCGCCTCGCCCCTCCTGGCCCCACCCTCCGTCATTCCGGGATGCGCGCTGCAAGCGCGCGGACCCGGAATCCCGACATTGTTGCCAAGAGAGATTCCGGGTTCGCTCACTTCGTGATCGCCCCGGAATGACAACCGAGAGGGCGGTGACTAACAACTCGTGCAGGCGCGCTCCCTCGCCCCGCTCTTGCGGGGAGAGGGCTGGGGTGAGGGGCGACGCGGGCACGGAGCCAGTTCGCGTGGGCACGGCGCTCTGCACCTTTGCCCCACGCGACGAACTACACATTCGTCATTCCGGGGCGCGCCTCTTGGCGCGAGCCCGGAATCTATAGCCCCTAGACTCGCGAGGGGAACCCAAACCATCGGGCATCGTGCCCAACAGCCGATGCTGCGGCGTATGGATTCCGGGTTCGCTCACTTCGTGAGCGCCCCGGAATGACGGACGAGAGGGTGAGGGTTGTTACTACACCGACGCCGTGGTGACGCCGCCGTCGATGACGATGGTCTGGCCGGTCATGAAGGTCGAGGCATCCGAGCCCAAATACGCGACGGCGCCGGCGATTTCGTGGGGTTCGCCGATGCGGCGCAGCGGGGTGGAGGCGGTGCGGCGCTTGAGGTTGGCTTCGTCTTCCCACAGCGCGCGGGCGAAGTCGGTCTTGACCAGGCCCGGCGCAATGGCGTTGACGCGCACGCCCTTCGGGCCGTATTCGCCGGCGAGGCTGCGGCACAGCGCGAAGTCGGCCGCCTTGGAGATGCCGTAGGCGCCGATCACGGTCGAGCCGCGCAGGCCGCCGATCGACGAGATGATCACCACCGAGCCCGAACCGCGCTCCGCCATCTGCGGCATCGCGCGGGCGCACAGCCAGATGTTGCTCTTGACGTTCGACGCCATGATCTTGTCGAAGGCTTCGTCGGCGATGTCGAGCAGCGGGCCGTAATACGGGTTCACCGCGGCGTTGCAGACCAGGATGTCGACCTTGCCGTATTTGGCGTTGGTGCCGTCGATCAGCGCCTCGACCTCGGCCTTGCGCGAGATGTTACAGGCGATGACGTGAGCGTCGCCGCCGTCCTTGCGGATGCCCTCGGCGACCTCATCACAGGCATCGGCCTTGCGGCTCGACACCACCACCTTGGCGCCGAGCTTCGCCAGCAGCTCCGCCGACGCCCGCCCGATGCCGCGCGACGACCCGGTGATCACCGCGACCTTGCCGGTGAGATCGAACGGATTAGCGGTCATGCGGGGCTCCCTGGGCTTGTTATTGTTTGTTGCTCGACATCGACAATCGGCGTCATGCGCGGGCTTGACCCGCCTGCGGGGCCGAAGCCCCTTCGGCGCGGCGAAGGCCCGCGCATCCAGCTTCTTCGAAGACAATGGATTGCCGGGTCAAGCCCGGAATGACGATGTTCTCACCGTCATTCCGGGATGCGCGCCACCGGCGCGCAGACCCGGAATCCAGAAGTTACTACGAAGAGATTCCGGGCTCGCGCTTCGCGCGCCCCGGAATGACAACACTTAGAGATTCCGGGTTCGCTCACTTTCGTGAGCTCCCCGGAATGACTCGTGGCTCCCTCGCCCCGCTCTTGCGGGGAGAGGGTTGGGGTGAGGGGCGACGCGCGTCTCTGACTCTCGGCCTTGCGGCGACGCCCCCTCACCCGCCCGGCTTCGCCGGGCGACCTCTCCCCGCACGCGGGGAGAGGTTACGCTGTGCGCGCAGCTCTTAGATCAGCCCGCCACCGTTGCTGACCTGCGTCAGGTGATATTCGGTGTCGCCAAAAGTCTGCTCGATCATGGTCAGCCGCTTGAAGTAGTGGCCGATCTTGGCTTCCATGGTCATGCCGATGCCGCCGTGCAGCTGGATCGACTGCTGGCCGACGAACTTGCCGGACTTGCCGACCTGCACCTTCGCCGCGGAGATGGCGTTGGCGCGTTCCTTGGCGTCGTCGAATTCGGCCGCCATGGTGGCGAACATCGCCATCGAGCGGGCCTGTTCGGTGGCGACGAACATGTCGGCGGCGCGATGCTGCAGCACCTGGAAGCTGCCGATCGGCACGCCGAACTGCTTGCGGGTCTTGATGTACTCGACCGTGGTGGTGAGCGATTCATCCATCGCGCCGACCGCCTCCGCGCACAGCGCCGAGCGGGCGTCGTCGACCACCTGCTCGATCAGCGGCAGGCCGTTGGCCGGATCGCCGATCACCGCATCCGCGCCGATCTCGACGCCGGTGAAGGTGATGTCGGCGGCGCGCTGGCCGTCCTGGGTCGGATAGCCCTTGCGCGACACGCCCTTGGCGTCCGCCGCAACCAGGAACACGCCGACGCCGCTGCGATCGCGCTGGCCGCCCGCGGTGCGCGCGGTAACCACCAGCGTATCGGCGGCCTCGCCGTTCAGCACCACGAACTTCTCGCCGTCGATGATCCAGCCGTCGCCCTTCTTCTTGGCGGTGGTGGTGACGTCGCCGAGATCCCAGCGCGAGTTCTTCTCGAGCTGCGCGAACGCGAAGGTCTTGCTGCCGTCGATGATGCCGGGCAGATGCGCGGCCTTCTGCGCGGCCGAGCCGGCGCGGCGCAGGAAGCCGCCGGCGACGATCACGGTCGGCAGATACGGCTCGAGCACCAGCGCGTGGCCGAGCGCTTCCATGACGATCATGGTCTCGACCGCGCCGGCGCCGAAGCCGCCGTCTTCTTCCGGGAACGGCAGGCCGAGCAGACCCTGCTCGGCGAACTTGCCCCAGACGTCGCGGCTCCAGCCGTCCTTTTCCTTGGCGTACTTCTTGCGGCTGTCGAAATCGTACGAGGACTTCAAGAGTCCCTCGACGCTCTCCTTGAGCAGCCGCTGCTCTTCCGACAAATCAAAATCCATGGTGATGCTTCCTTGAAGTCCGAAAGTAATCCTGAGCGATACACGCAACTTTCGTCATTCCGGGATGCGCCCTGTTGGGCGCAGGCCCGGAATCCATACTCCCGGCAGGGGTTATGGATTCCGGGCTCGCTCACTTCGTGAGCGCCCCGGAATGACAGCGCAGGGGCCTTACAGCCCGAGCACCGCCTTGGTGATGATGTTGCGCTGGATCTCGTTCGAGCCGCCGTAGATCGACACTTTGCGGTTGTTGAAGTAGCTCGGCGCGATCTGCGCGGTCCAATCCATCGTCTCGTTGGAGTCGTCGTCGCCGTGCACGTCGTAGGGCGCGGCGAACGGGCCGATCACTTCCATCAAGAGCTCGGTGGTGGCCTGCTGGATCTCGGAGCCCTTGATCTTCAGCACCGAGGACGCCGGGTTCGGCTTGCCCTTGCCGTGCTTGCCTTCATCGGCGACGACGCGCAGCTGCGTCAGTTCGAGCGCCTTCAGCTCGATCTCGACAGCGGCGAGCTTCTCGCGGAACTTGACGTCCTCGATCACCGGCTTGCCGCCGGATTCGACCTTGGAGGCGAGCTCCTTGATGCGGCGGATGCGCTCCTTCGACATGCCGACGCGGGCGATGCCGGTGCGCTCGTTGCCGAGCAGGAACTTGGCGTAGTCCCAGCCCTTGTTCTCCTCACCGACCAGGTTCTCGAGCGGCACCTCGACGTCGTCGAAGAACACTTCGTTGACTTCCTTGCCGCCGTCGATGGTCTGGATCGGGCGCACCGTGATGCCCTTCGACTTCATGTCGACCAGGATGAAGGAAATGCCCGACTGCTTCTTGGCGGCGGGGTCAGTGCGGCACAGACAGAAGATCCAGTCGGCGTATTGCGCCAGCGTGGTCCAGGTCTTCTGGCCATTGATGATCCACTTGTCGCCCTTCTTCTCGGCCTTGGTCTTGAGCGAGGCGAGGTCCGATCCCGAGCCCGGCTCGGAGAAGCCCTGGCACCACCAATCCTCGACGCTGGCGATGCGCGGCAGGAAGCGCTTCTTCTGCTCCTCGCTGCCGAAGGTGTAGATCACCGGGCCGACCATCGAGACGCCGAAGGCGAGCGGCTGCGGCGCGGGCGCGGCCTGCAGCTCCTCGTTGAAGATGTAGTGCTGCACGCTGCTCCAGCCGGTGCCGCCATATTCCTTCGGCCAATGCGTGACGCCCCAGCCCTTCTTGTGGAGGATGCGATACCACTCCACCATGTCGTCCTTCGACGGATGCCGGCCTTCGACCAGCTTCTGCCGCGTCTTCGCCGGCACGTTGTCCTTGAAGAACTGCCGCACCTCGTCGCGGAACGCGATTTCTTCCTTGCTGAAGTTCAGATCCATCGGATCCTCCTGGGGTCGAATTTGTCTACGAACCTATCATCCGTCATTCCGGGGCGCGCGAAGCGCGAACCCGGAATCTCGAGCTGTTCTGCCGTCCCGCACCAACATCGGGATTCCGGGTTCGCGAGCTTGCGCTTGCGCCCCGGAATGACTCCCGCGTGGCTTACTGCACGATCTCGAACAAGCCCGCCGAGCCCATGCCGCCGCCGACGCACATGGTGACGACTGCGTACTTGGCCTTGCGGCGGCGGCCTTCGATCAGCGCGTGGCCGGTCAGGCGCGCGCCCGACATGCCGTAGGGATGGCCGACCGAGATCGCGCCGCCATTGACGTTGAGCTTCTCCGGGTCGATGCCGAGCTTGTCGCGGCAGTACAGCACCTGGACGGCGAACGCTTCGTTCAGCTCCCAGACGCCGATGTCGTCGACCGTGAGGCCGTGGCGCTTCAGCAGGCGCGGCACCGCGAACACCGGGCCGATGCCCATCTCGTCCGGCTCGCAGCCGTGCGAGACCATGCCGCGGAAGATGCCGAGCGGCTTGAGGCCCTTCGCGGCCGCGGTCTTGTCGCTCATGATCACCGTGGCGGAGGCGCCGTCGGAGAGCTGGCTGGCGTTGCCGGCGGTGATGGTGAAGCCTTCGCCGCGCACCGCCTTCAGGCCGGCGAGGCCTTCGGCCGAGGTCTCGGGCCGCGGGCCCTCGTCCTGCGACAGCGTGATGTCCTTCATCGACACCGCGCCGGTGGCCTTGTCGACGACACCCATCTTGGTGGTGATCGGCGCGATCTCGTCGTTGAACTTGCCGCCCTGCTGCGCCGCCGCGGTGCGGCGCTGGCTCTCCAGCGAATACTCGTCCTGACGCTCGCGCGAGATGTTGTAGCGCTTGGCCACCGTTTCCGCGGTGTCGAGCATCGCCATGTAGACGTCGCCCTTGATCGCCTGCAGCGCCGGATCGACGGCGTGGAAGCCGTTCATCTTGTCGTTCTGCACCAGCGAGATCGACTCGCCGCCGCCGCCGACCGCGATCTCGACGCCGTCGAACAGCACCGAGCGCGCCGCCAGCGCGATCGCCTGCAGGCCGGACGCGCACTGGCGGTCGATGGTGGTGCCGGCGGTCGACACCGGCAGGCCGGCGCGGAGCAGCGCCTTGCGGGCGATGTTGCCGCCGGTGGCGCCCTGCTGCAGCGCCGCGCCCATCACCACGTCCTCGACCTCCTTCGGGTCGATGCCGGCGCGCTTGACCGCGTGCTCGATGGCGTGGCCGAGCAAGGTTGCGCCCTCGGTGGCGTTGAGTGCGCCGCGATAGGCCTTGCCGATCGGCGTGCGCGCAGTGGAAACGATGACGGCGTCGGTCATGAGCGGGCTCCCTGTGGGGTTTGCTGTTGGCTCGGGTCTGTGGATCTGGGTAGCTGATTGCGAAGTTCGTGACGTGACAATTTGCCGACCGGCGTGCGCGGCAGTTCGGCGACGAATTCGACGGCGGCGGGCAGCTCGTGCTTGCCGAGCTTGCCGGTGAGGAACGCGCGCAGCTCTTCGACGGTGAACGGCGCCGCGCCGGCGCGCAGCGTGACGAACGCCTTCGCCGCCTCGCCGCGATAGTCGTCGGGGATGCCGATCACGATCACCTCCTGCACGGCGGGATGTTCATAGATCGCCTGTTCGATCATCTGCGGATAGACGTTGAAGCCGCCGGAGATGATCATGTCCTTCTTGCGGTCGACCAGGAAGAAATAGCCGTCGGCGTCCATATAGCCGATATCGCCGGTGAGAAAACGGTCGCCCACGAAGGATTCCGCGGTTTCCTCGGGCCGGTTCCAATAGCCCTTGGTGACGTTCGGCCCGCGCACCCGGATCTCGCCGACTTCGCCGGGCGGCAGCACCTTGGTGGGATCCTGCAGCGACACCACGTCCATCTCGATGCCCGGCAGCATCAGGCCGATCGAGCCGGGCTTGTCCGGCCCCACCGGCGGATGGCCGGTGCCGGGCGAGCAGGTCTCGGTCATGCCCCAGCCGCTCTTGAGCTGCAGGCCGGTCTTGCGCTCGAACAGCCGCGCCACCTCGACCGGCAGCGGCGCGCCGCCGGAGCCGGCGGTGACCAGCGACGACAGATCGCGGCTCTCCAGCGACGGATCGTTGGCGAGCGCGATCCACATCGTCGGCACGCCGGGGAACGCGGTGGCGCGCTTGACTTCGATGTCGTGGAAGATCGCCGCGACGTCGAAGCGCTGATGCAGCGACAGCAGTTCGCCGCGCTTCAGGCCGCGCGTCAGGATCACCGTCAGCGCGTAGATGTGGAACAGCGGCAGCACGCAGATCACCCGCGACTGGCCGTCCGGCGCGTCGCGGACCACGCGCCACAGATCGAAGATCGACACCGCCGCGGTGAGGTTGGCGTGAGTCAGCATCGCGCCTTTCGGCAGGCCGGTGGTGCCGCCGGTGTATTGCAGCAACGCGATGTCGTCCTTGTCGATCGCCGGCCACGCCGCGGGCGGCTTCGCATCCTTGACGAAATCGGCGTAGCGGATCACGCGCGCGTCTTCGGGGAGCGGCGCCAGCGGCGTGGCGGACGGCCCCCACGTCGCGTCGGCGCAGACGATCAGGCGATCGAGCAGGCCCTTGGCGAGAAACTTCTGGGCCATCGGCAGCAGCGCGGCGGAGTCGGTGGTGATCAGCACGCGCGCGCCGGAATCGCTGAGCTTGTGCGACAGCGCGCGCTCGCCGTCGAGCGGCGACAGATGCACGACGCGGGCGCCGGCCTTCAGCGTGCCGAAGAAATTGATCGGATGATCGGGCGTGTTGCCGAGGAACAGCGCCACCGAAGCACCGGGGCCGCAGCCGGCGGCGAGCAGCGCCGCCGCGGCGATGTCGGCGTGATTTTGCAGCTGCGTGTAGCTGATCTGGCGATCGCGGAATTCCAGCGCCGGCCGATCTGTGTAGTCCTTCGCCGCCTGCGCCAGCAGATCCGGCAAGGTGCCGGTCGCGATCTCCGCATCCCAGCGAAGGCCGGGCGGATAGTACTGCTCACCGGGATGGGTCATGCGGTCCACATTCGCGATTGGGGATGAACTATGAGTTCGTCATTCCGGGGCGCGCGCAGCGCGAGCCCGGAATCCATATCCCCTGGCCTCGCCGAGAGAGAAAGAGCTCTGCCACGCGGTGCTCAACCGGAGGGTCAGGGGGTATAGATTCCGGGTCTGCGCCCAAGAGGGGCGCATCCCGGAATGACGGTGGAGAGGCTGATGCCTCACGCCGCCGCCTTGCTCGGCTGACCGACCGAGGCGAAGGTCTTGCCTTCGTCGGCGAGCTTCTTCAGCAGCGGGGCCGGCTCCAGCGACGGGTCGTTGGTGGCCTTGGCGTAGTAGGCGAGCCGCTCGGCGATGTGCTTGAGGCCGACGCTGTCGGCGTAGTGCATCGGGCCGCCGCGATAGATCGGCCAGCCGTAGCCGTACAGCCAGACCACGTCGATGTCGCTCGGCCGCGCCGCGATCTTCTCTTCGAGGATGCGGGCACCCTCGTTGATCATCGGATACATCATGCGCTCGAGGATCTCGTCGTCGCTGACCTCGCGGCGCTTGAGGCCGAGCTTGGTCAGCGTGTCGTTGATCAGCGTCTCGACTTCCGGATCCGGCAGCGGCGAGCGCGAACCGGCTTCATACTTGTAGTAGCCCTTGCCGGTCTTCTGGCCGAAGCGGCCGGCTTCGCACAGCGCGTCGGCGATCTCCGACTTGATGCCGCGGTCCTTGCGCGAGCGCCAGCCGATGTCGAGGCCGGCGAGATCGCCCATCGCGAACGGGCCCATCGGCATGCCGAACTTGGTGACGACGGCGTCGACCTGCTGCGGCAGCGCGCCTTCGAACAGCAGCTTCTCCGACTGCTTGGAACGGGCCGCGAGCATGCGGTTGCCGACGAAGCCGTCGCAGACGCCGACCACGACCGGCACCTTGGCGATCTTCTTGGCGATCGACACCGCGGTGAGCAGCGCGTCCGGCGCGGTCTTGGCACCGCGCACGATCTCGCACAGCTTCATGACGTTGGCGGGCGAGAAGAAGTGCATTCCGAGCACGTCCTGCGGACGCTTGGTCGTCGCGGCGATCTCGTCGACGTTGAGATACGACGTGTTCGAGGCCAGCACCGCGCCGGGCTTGGCGTAGGCGTCGAGCGCGGTGAACACTTCCTTCTTCACCGCCATGGTTTCGAACACCGCCTCGATGATCAGGTCGGCATCCTTGACGTTCTCCAGGCCGACCACGCCGGTGATCAGGCCCATGCGCTTGGCCGGCGCGTCCGCCGGAATGCCGCCGCGCGCCGCGGTGGCTTCGTAGTTCTTCTGCATGATTCCCATGCCGCGATCGAGCTGCTCCTTGCCGGTCTCGATCAGCGTCACCGGGATGCCGGCGTTGGCGAACGACATCGCGATGCCGCCGCCCATGGTGCCGGCGCCGATGATGGCGACGCGGCTGACCGGGCGCGGCTTGGTGCCGTCCGGCACGCCGTCGACCTTGGCGGCCTCGCGCTCGGCGAAGAACGCGTAGCGCTGCGCCTTCGACTGATCGCTGACCAGCAGCTTGAGGAAGCCCTCGCGCTCCTTCTTCAGACCCTCTTCGAACGGCAGATCGATCGCGGCGCCGATCGCGTCGGCGCAGGCGAACGGCGCTTCGAGGCCGCGCGCCTTCTTGGTCAGCGCGGCGACCGCATTGGTGAAGATCGAGCGGTCGGCCTTGGCGGCGGCGAGCTTGCTGTCGTCGTCGCGCAGCCGGCGGGTCGGCCGCTTCTCGGCCAGCACCTTGCGCGCGAAGGCTTCGCCGCCCGCGGCCGGGCCTTCGACGATCTCTTCGATCAGGCCGTGCTTGAGCGCTTCGGCGGCGCCGATCGGATTGCCGCCGACGATCATCTGCACCGCGAGTTCGGGACCGACCGCGCGCGGCAACCGCTGGGTGCCGCCGGCGCCTGGCAACAATCCGAGCTTGACCTCCGGCAGGCCGAGCTTAGCGTCCTTGACGGCGACACGGAAATGGCAGCCGAGCGCGACTTCGAGGCCGCCGCCGAGCGCGGTGCCGTGAATCGCAGCGATGGTCGGCTTCGGCGAATTCTCGAGCGCGGCGATGACGTCGTTGAGCGCCGGCGGCTGCGGCGGCTTGCCGAATTCGGTGATGTCGGCGCCGGCGATGAAGGTGCGGCCCGCGCAGGTCAGCACGATCGCCTGCACGTCGGGATCGGCGACGGCAGCGTTGACGTTTTCCAGAATGCCGCGGCGAACAGCCGCACTGAGCGCGTTGACCGGCGGGCTATTGACGGTGACGATCGCGATCACATCATGCCGTTCGCGCGTGACGACTTCGCTCATTGCATTCTCCTCGGGTTGCGTTTCTTGATTGATTTCGCACTGCGAAATTTAATTCCACATCTTGACAGCGAGGGTTATTTTGAAGAGCGTCGCTTGTCAACGACGACCATCATCAATCAAACGTGCCGGGAATGAAACGTCCGCCCAAGAAAGCCGCGACCGATCGCAGCTTCGTCGTCGCGTTGTCGCGCGGCCTCGAAGTGCTGCGCGCGTTCGGCCCGAACGACGGCCTGCTCGGCAATCAGGAGATCGCGGCGCGCACCAAATTGCCGAAGCCGACGATCTCGCGACTGACCTACACGCTGACCAAACTCGGCTACCTCACCCAGGTCCCGCGATTCGAGAAGTATCAGCTCGCCCCGGCGGCGATGTCGCTCGGCTACGCGGCGCTGGCCAATCTCGGCGTCCGTCATCTGTCGCAACCGTTCCGCGACGAATTGATGCAGCAGACCGGCGGCGCGGTCGCGGTCGGCGCGCGCGACAGGATCAGCATGATCTATGTCGGACAGGCGCGCTCCAGCCTCACCGTCGGCGTGCAGCTCGACGTCGGCTCCCGGATTCCGATCGCCACCACGGCGATGGGCCGCGCTTATTTGTGTGCACTGCAAGGCGACGAACGCGCGTCGTTGCTGCGCGACATGCGCGAGCACTACGGCAGCCGCTGGCCGCGCATCAAGGATGGAATAGAACGCTCCGAAGAGATGGTCGCCAAATACGGCTTTGCCATTTCGGTCGGCGAATGGCAGGACGACGTGCACGCCGCGGGCGTCGCGCTGAGCCTGAACGACGGGACGGGACCGTACGCATTCAACTGCGGCGCGCCTGCATTCCGCTTCACGGAAGATCGGTTACTCAACGATATTGGACCTCGTCTCGTGGCGATGGTAAGGAAAATCGAAGCGGTGCTCGGTGGGACAGCGACGCCGCAAACAAGAAGAACCGACAAATCCGACAACAAGAAAACTAAAACAGGAGGGAAAGTTGCGCGTGTCGTCGAGGGGATCAGATAGCATCCGTCATCGCGAAGCGTCGCCGATGATCATGCTCAGCAGCCCGGTTCAGGGCCGCAGCAAATGATGCAGGCGCATTCGGGACAAAACGCGTCGCCGCTACTCGCGGTGCGCGACGTCAGCGTCGTGTTCGGCGGCATCGTCGCCTTGAACGGCATTTCATTCGACATGAAGAAGGGCCAGATCCTCGGACTGATCGGCCCGAACGGCGCCGGCAAGACCACGCTGTTCAACTGCCTGTCGCGGTTGTACCAGCCGAGCAAGGGCGACATCCTGCTCGAAGGCGACAGCATCCTCACCCGGCCGCCGCACCGCATCGCGGAGATCGGCATCGGCCGCACCTTCCAGAACGTCGCGCTGTTTCCGAACCTCTCGGTGCTCGACAACGTCCGCGTCGGCGCGCATTCGCGCACCAACAGCGACATCGTCTCCGACTCGCTGCGGCTGCCCTGGGTGCGCAACGGCGAGAAGGCGATGAACCGCCGGGTCGAGGAAATCCTCGGCTATCTCGAACTGAACGACGTCGCCCACACCGTGGTGTCCGGGCTGCCGTTCGGCACCCAGAAGCGCGTCGAGCTGGCGCGCGCGCTCGCCACCGAGCCGAAGATCCTGCTGCTCGACGAGCCGGCCGGCGGCCTCAATCACGAGGAGGTCTACATCCTCGGCGACCTGATCCGGAAGATCCGCGACGACCGCGGCATCACCGTGCTTCTGGTCGAACACCACATGGGTCTGGTGATGTCGATCGCCGACCACGTCGTCGCGCTGAATTTCGGCCGCAAGCTCGCAGAGGGAACGCCCACCGAGGTGCAGAACGACCCGGATGTGATCAAGGCCTATCTGGGGAGCAAGGACCAATGACGGCGATGCTCAACGTTCGCGACCTGCGCGCTTATTACGGCCAGGTCCAGGCGCTGCACGGCCTCGAATTCGATCTGCAGGAAGGCAGCCTGACCACCCTGCTCGGCGCCAACGGCGCCGGCAAGACCACGACGCTGCGCGCGATCTGCAACATGGTGCGCTCGACCGGCTCGATCGAATTCGAGGGCACCAAGCTGTCGAGCCGCTCGACCGAGTCGATCGTCAAGCTCGGCATCGCCCACGTTCCGCAGGGCCGCGGCACCTTCACCACCATGACGGTGGAGGAGAATCTGCAGCTCGGCGCGATCAGCCGCAAGGACAAGAAGGCGATCACCAGCGACATCGATCGGATGTACGCGCACTTCCCGGTGCTGAAGCAGCGCCACACCCAGCAGGCCGGCACGTTGTCGGGCGGCGAACAGCAGATGCTCGCGGTCGCCCGCGCGCTGATGCTGCGGCCGCGGCTGATGCTGCTCGACGAACCGTCGTTCGGCCTGGCGCCGCTGGTGGTGCGCGACCTGTTCAAGATCCTCGGCAAGATCAATCGCGAGGACAAGGTCACCATCCTGGTCGTCGAGCAGAATGCGCAGCTCGCGCTCGAGCTCGCCGACAAGGCCTATGTGATCGAAACCGGCCGCATCGTGATGTCCGGCAAGGCGGACGACATCGCCAACAACGAAGACGTCCGCAAATCGTATCTCGGATACTGAGGAGACCGGCCATGGAACTTCTGCTGAATCAGGTCCTGGCAGGTATCGCCACGGGCGCCATCTACGCGTGTATGGCGCTGGCCGTGGTGATGATCTATCAGGCGATCGACCACCTCAATTTCGCCCAGGGCGAAATGGCTATGTTCTCGACCTTCATCGCCTGGCAATTGCTGCAATGGGGCGTGCCGTATTGGGGCGCCTTCGTGATCACTTTGGCGCTGTCCTTCGCCGGCGGCATCGTGATCGAACGGGCGCTGTTCAAGCCGCTCGGCAACGCCCCGGTGCTGACCCACGTCGCCGGCTTCATCGCGCTGTTCGCGATCATCAACTCGGTCGCGGGCCTGACCTGGGACTTCACCATCAAGCAGTTCCCGTCGCCGTTCGGCTCGTCGCCCTTCCTCGGCAGCCAGCTGATCTCGACCCACCAGGCCGGCATGATCGGCGTCACCCTGGTGCTGCTGCTGTTGCTTTACTTCTTCTTCCAGTTCACCCGGATCGGTCTGGCGATGCGGGCGGCGGCGGCGCAGCCGGAATCCGCCCGCCTGGTCGGCATCAACACCTCGTGGATGATCGCGCTGGGCTGGGGCATGGCGGCGGCGATCGGCTCGATCGCCGGCATGCTGATCGCGCCGGTGGTGTTCCTCGAACCCAACATGATGGGCGGCGTGCTGATCTACGGCTTCGCCGCCGCCGTGCTCGGCGGGCTGTCCAGCCCGTTCGGCGCGGTGGTCGGCGGCTTCCTGGTCGGCATCTTCGAGAACCTGGCCGGAACCTACATCCCGGGCGTCGGCAACGAGCTGAAACTGCCGATCGCGCTGGCGCTGATCGTCACCGTCCTGGTCGTCAAACCCACAGGCCTGTTCGGCCGAGCCATCGTCAAGCGAGTCTGATCATGAGCGCCTTGCAGGAAATCGTCGACACTCAGCCGATCGAGACCACGCCGAAGAAGTACATGGCGCTGGGCAATTACGCCTCGATCGTGGTGGTGATCTTGCTGTGCGTCGCACCGCTGATCGCCAAGAACTTCGTCATCTTCCAGATGACGATGGTTCTGATCTACGCCATCGCCGTTCTGGCGCTGAACATCCTGACCGGTGGCAGCGGCCAGTTCTCGCTCGGCCAGAGCGCGTTCTACGCGCTCGGCGCCTACACCTCCGCGATCCTGATGGAAGTGGGCGGCGTCAACTACGCGCTGACGCTGCCGATCGCCGGCGGAATCTGCTTCATCGCCGGCTATCTGTTCGGGCTGCCGGCGCTGCGGCTGAGCGGCATCTATCTGGCGCTCGCGACCTTCGCGCTCGCGACCGCGATGCCGCAACTGCTGAAGCTGCACTATTTCGAAGCGTGGACCGGCGGCGTGCAGGGCCTGGTGATCACCAAGCCGGACGCGCCGTTCGGCCTGCCGCTGTCGCAGGACATGTGGCTGTACTACTTCGTGCTGGTGGTCTCGATGGCGATCTACGTCGCCTCGGTCAACCTGCTGAAGTCGCGCTCCGGCCGGGCGATGATGGCGATCCGCGACAACGAGATCGCGGCTTCGGCGATGGGCGTCGACGTGGCGCTGTACAAGACGCTGGCGTTCGGCGTCTCGGCCGGCATCACCGGCGTCGCCGGCGGTCTCGGCGCCATCGCGGTGCAGTTCGTCGCCCCCGACAGCTACACCATCCAGCTCGCGATCGCGCTGTTCCTCGGCATGGTCGTCGGCGGCGTCGGTTGGCTGCCCGGCTCGATCGTCGGCGCGGCGTTCATCGTGTTCGTGCCGAACATCGCCGAGCACTTCTCCAAGGGTCTGTCCGGCGCGGTGTTCGGCCTGATCCTGGTGCTGATCATCTTCCTGCTGCCGCACGGCTCGCGGCAGATCGCCTACACGGTGCAGGGCTGGGTCCACAAACTTCGCAAATAACACCCGGTCCGACGATGCCTGGCCCCCGGCGACAACCTCGCCGGGGGCTTTTTCTTTCGAGACGGCGCTTCGCGCCTCCTCACCATGAGGCTGTCCTTGGTGCCAGGCACTAGCCGCTGAATCGCTGGTGCCTCCAGACGGAGGCGCCTCCGCAGCGCTGCTCCGCGTGCGGGGCTGCCCTACGATCGAAGGACGGGTGCCGCCGCGCGATCCGGCGTATGCAGGGCCCCTTCCGCGCCGCCCGGCGCGGCCATGCGAGACCGATCATGCCGTTCCCTGCCCTCCGCCACGCGCGTTGCGCCGCGCTGCTCGCTGCGCTTTCCTGCCTTGCGGTCGTCACCTCCGCAGCGCCGGCGCTCGCGCAGAAAGCCTACGACCCCGGCGCCAGCGACAGCACGATCCGGATCGGCAATCTGATGCCCTATTCCGGGCCGGCCTCGGCCTACGCCATCGTCGGCCGGATCGAGCAGGCCTATTTCCGAATGGTCAACGACCAGGGCGGCATCAACGGCCGCAAGATCGAGTTCGTCTCCTACGACGACGCCTACAGCCCGGCGAAGGCGGTCGAGCAGACCCGCAGGCTGGTGGAGAGCGACGAGGTGTTGCTGGTGTTCAGCCCGATGGGCACGCCGTCGAACGCCGCGATCCAGAAATATCTCAACGCCAAGGGCGTGCCGCAGCTGTTCGCAGCGACCGGCGCGACGCGGTTCGGCGATCCGAAGGCGTTTCCCTGGACGATGGGCTGGCAGCCACCCTACCAGGTCGAGGGCCGCGTCTACGCGAAGTACATCCTCGCGACCAGGCCCGACGCCCGGATCGCGGTGCTGTATCAGAACGACGATCTCGGCCGCGACCTGCTGAAAGGCCTCAAGGACGGGCTCGGCGAGCGGGCGTCGCGGATCGTCGCCGAGGAGAGCTACGAAGTCGCCGAGCCGTCCGCCGACAATCACATCGCCCGGCTGAAGGCGTCGGGCGCCGACGTGTTCGTCAGCATCACCACGCCGAAATTCGCCGCACAGAGCATCCGCAAGGCGGCGGAGCTGGCGTGGCGGCCGCTCTACATCCAGGCGCTGGTGTCGGCCTCGATCGGCGCGGTGCTGCGGCCGGCGGGGCTCGACAACGCGCAGGGGCTGGTGTCCGCAGCCTACAACAAGGACGCCGCCGACCCGCAATGGGCCGACGATCCCGGCATGGCGCGGTTCCACTCCTTCCTCGACGCCTACGCGCCGGACGTCAATCGCGGCGACAATTCGGTCGTCTACGGCTACGGCGCGGCGCAGTGCCTGGTCGAAGTGCTGCGCCGCGCCGGCGACACGCTGACCCGCGCCAACGTGATGCGCGAGGCCGCGGGCCTGAAAGGCTACACGCCCGACACGCTGCTGCCCGGCATCGGCATCACCACCGCGCCGGACGATTTCCACCCGATCGAACAGCTGCGCCTGATGCGCTTCGAGGGCGATCACTGGCACCTGTTCGGGCCGGTGATCGACGGCGACCTGCGGAACTGAGTTCCGCCCGCAAACTCCGCAAGACGGGAAATTCTGCCGCGGCCGCTGCGACCTTGTCGCGGCGGCTTTGTATTGCTGCAAGCGCGAGAACCGTGTTCAATTCGCTTCGAACTCGACGAAGTTCGAACAACAAAAAACCCACGACCAAGGAGCCTTCTTGATGCCAACTCTCCGTTCGCGCGCGCTCGTCTTTTCAGCAGCCGTCGCGGTCAGCCTCGCAGCGTTCAACGGCGCTGCCTTCGCCCAGAAGAAATACGACACCGGCGCCTCCGACACCGAGATCAAGATCGGCAACATCATGCCGTATTCGGGGCCGGCCTCGGCCTACGGCACGATCGGCAAGACCGAAGAAGCCTATTTCCGGATGGTGAACGAGAAAGGCGGCATCAACGGCCGCAAGATCAACTTCATCACCTATGACGACGCCTATTCGCCGCCGAAGGCCGTCGAACAGGTCCGCAAGCTGGTCGAGAGCGACGAAGTGCTCGCGGTGTTCAATCCGCTCGGCACGCCGTCCAACACCGCGATCCAGAAATATCTCAACGCCAAGAAGGTGCCGCAGCTGTTCGTCGCCACCGGCGCGACCAAGTGGAACGATCCGAAGAATTTCCCGTGGACGATCGGCTGGCAGCCGTCCTACCAGAGCGAGGCCCAGATCTACGCCAAGTTTCTGCTGAAGGAGAAGCCGGACGCCAAGATCGGCATCCTGTATCAGAACGACGACTTCGGCAAAGACTACCTGAAGGGCACCAAGGACGGGCTCGGCGCCAAGGCGGCCTCGATGATCGTCGCGGAGGAAAGCTATGAAATCTCAGCGCCGACCATCGACACCAACATCGTCAAGCTGAAGTCGGCCAACCCCGACGTCGTGCTGATCTACACCACCCCGAAATTCGGCGCCCAGACCATCAAGAAGATCGCCGAGCTGAGCTGGAAGCCGATGATCATCATCACCAACGTGTCGGCCTCGGTCGGCAGCGTGATGCAGCCCGCCGGCTTCGACAATGCGCAGGGCGTGCTGTCGGCGAACTACGCCAAGGACGGCACCGACGCGCAGTGGGACAAGGACCCGAAGTTCAAGAACTGGCACGCCTTCGTCGAGAAGTACATGCCGGGCTCGAACAAGACCGACAGCAACATGGTGTACGGCTACGGCGCCGCTCAGACTCTGCACAAGGTGCTCGAAATGTGCGGCGACGACCTGACCCGCGCCAACCTGATGAAGCAGGCCGCCAGCCTGAAGGACTTCGAGCCGGACACGCTGCTGCCCGGCGTCAAGATCAACACCTCGGCGAACGACTTCGCCCCGATCAGCCAGCTGCAGATGATGCGTTTCAAGGGCGACAAATGGGAGCTGTTCGGCGACATCATCTCCGGCGACGTGAAGGTCGACTAACTCCCAGCACCGCGAAAAGCGCATAGCTTCTCGACGCAACTTCGCGGACCATCCGCCCAAATAATAACCCCCGGCAACGCCCGTTGCCGGGGGTTCTTTGTTGCCGGGTCCGGACAAACGCTGTTCAATCTCCCCCACGCCGCCCGACCAACGAGGCAGCGATCACACGGTAGGAGACCATCCAAGATGTCCTTTTCCAGTTCGAAACTGGCTGTTCTTTCGGCAGCCGCGCTGCTGTTTGCCGCGTCCAGCCACGGCGCCCTCGCCCAGAAGAAATACGATCCCGGCGTCACCGACACCGAAATCAAGATCGGCAACGTCGAGGCCTACAGCGGCCCGGCTTCGGCCTATGGGGTGATCGGCAAGACCGAAGAAGCCTACTTCCGGATGATCAACGAGCAGGGCGGCATCAACGGCCGCAAGATCAATTTCATCAGCTACGACGACGCCTACTCGCCGCCGAAGACGGTCGAGCAGGTTCGCAAGCTGATCGAGAGCGACGAGGTCTTCCTGGTCTTCAACGCGCTCGGCACGCCGACCCAGACCGCGGTGCAGAAGTATCACAACGTCAAGAAGGTGCCGCAACTGTTCGTTGCAACCGGCGCGAGCAAGTGGAACGACCCCAAGGAGTTTCCCTGGACCATGGGCTTCCAGCCCAGCTACCGGGTCGAGGCGCGAATCTTCGCCAAGTACATCCTGAAGGAGAAGCCGAACGCCAAGGTGGCGGTGTTCTACGCCAATGACGATTTCGGCAAGGACTATCTCGCCGGCCTCAAGGACGTGTTCGGCGGCAACAGCTCGAAACTGATCGTCGCCGAGGAAAGCTACGAAACCTCGGAACCCTCGATCGACGCCCACATCGTCAAGCTGAAGGACACCGGCGCCGACGTCTTCGTCAACATCTCGACGCCGAAATTCGCCGCTCAGGCGATCAAGAAGATGGCCGAGCTGCAGTGGAAGCCGATGCACCTGATGACCGACGTGTCGATCTCGATCGGCGCGGTGATGAAGCCGGCCGGGCTCGACGCCTCGGAAGGCGTGCTGTCGGCGGGCTACCTCAAGGACGCCTCGGACTCGCAATGGGACGGCGACGAGGGCATGAAGAAGTTCAAGGCCTTCCTCGACAAGTACATGCCGGGCGCCAACATCGCCGACACCAACCTGGTGTACGGCTATACTGCGGCGCAAACCATGGTGCAGGTGCTGAAGATGTCGGGCAACGACCTGACCCGCGCCAACGTGATGAAACAGGCGGCATCGATCAAGGACTTCGCCGCCGACGCGCTGCTGCCCGGCATCAAGATCAACACCTCGGCCACCGATTTCGCGCCGATCGAGCAGTTGCAGATGATGCGCTTCACCAGGGGCAAGTGGGAGCTGTTCGGCGAGATCATCAGCGCCGAGACCGGCGGCTGATGCCGCGCCGCACGTCCGTCCGCCATCGCTCTCGAGCAGCACCGTACGGCACCTCGGGATTCTACTAACAGCCTTGATACTTCGCACTGCAGCAAGCCCCTGCGACGTCGTCGCGGGGGCTTTTTGTTGCCGACGCAGCGCGAAAGGTGTTGAATGACCCGACAGGGCCGCCAAGAGCCCGCACAACACCACACAATCAACAGACCAAGAAAAGGGAGCTCGAAATGCCTTCACTCCGCTCGCAGATGGCTGCCGTATCGGCGGCGCTTGCGCTGACACTCGCCGCGTCCAGCGGCGCGCTCGCGCAGAAAAAGTACGACTCAGGCGCCAGCGACACCGAGATCAAGATCGGCAACATCATGCCCTACAGCGGACCCGCGTCCGCCTACGGCGTGATCGGCAAGACCGAAGCCGCGTACTTCAAGATGATCAACGACAAGGGCGGCATCAACGGCCGCAAGATCAACTTCATCACCTACGACGACGCGTACTCGCCGCCCAAGACCGTGGAGCAGGCGCGCAAGCTGGTCGAGAGCGACGAAGTGCTGCTGATCTTCAACTCGCTCGGCACGCCGCCGAATTCGGCGATCCACAAATACATGAACAGCAAGAAGGTGCCGCAGCTGTTCGTCGCGACCGGCGCGACCAAGTGGAACGATCCGAAAGACTTCCCCTGGACGATGGGCTGGCAGCCGAACTACCAGAGCGAGACCCAGATCTACGCCAAATACATCCTGAAGGAGATGCCGAACGCCAAGATCGCCGTCCTGTATCAGAACGACGATTACGGCAAGGACTATCTGAAGGGTCTCGAGGACGGCCTCGGCGCCAAGGGCGCGTCGATGATCGTCGTCAAGGAGAGCTACGAGATCTCAACCCCGACCATCGACAGCCACATCGTCAAGCTGAAGTCGATCGGCGCCGACGTCTTCATCAACATCACCACGCCGAAATTCGCCGCGCAGGCGATCAAGAAGATGGCGGAGATCGGCTGGAAGCCGACCCACTTCCTCAACAACGTCTCCGCTTCGGTCGGCAGCGTGATCAAGCCCGCCGGCTACGAGAACGCGCAGGGCATCATCTCGGCCGCCTATCTCAAGGACGTGTCCGACTCGCAATGGAAGGACGACGCCGGCATGAAGGAGTTCCTGGCCTTCATGGACAAGGAGTTTCCGGAAGGCAACAAACTCGACGGCGGCACCATCGTCGGCTACGGCGTGGCGCAGACCCTGGTCGAAGTGCTGAAGAAGTGCGGCGACGACCTGACCCGCGCCAACGTCATGAAGCAGGCCGCCAGCCTGAAGGACTACCGCACCGAAGTGCTGCTCCCCGGCATCAAGATCAACACCTCGGCGACCGACTTCGCTCCGATCAGCCAGTTGCAGCTGCAGCGCTTCAAGGGTGAGAAGTGGGAGCTGTTCGGCGACGTGATCAGCGCCGACGTCGGGGGCTGATCGCTTTTCCGATCCACGACTTGGCCTGCGCAGTCGCACACGCCTCACGCTCCGTCATGCCCGGCCTTGTGCCGGGCATCCACGTTTTCAACCTCGCACGTAGCAAGACGTAGATGGCCGGGACAAGCCCGGCCATGACGGCGTGGTGAGGTCCGGCCTAAGCCGAGGGGCCAAGGCCCCTTCGCAGCAATATCAGGCCGCGGCGGCGAGGTTGACGGCGGTCTCGGCTAGCTTGGTCAGCGAGACGTCGGTGTTCTTCTCCTGCTGCAGCGTCTGGTCGAGCAGCTTGGCGGCGTCCTTCATGCCGAGCTGGGTCGCCCACTGCTTCAGCGTGCCGTAGCGCGAGATCTCGTAGTGCTCCACGGCCTGCGCCGCGGCGAGCAGCCCGGCGTCGAGCGCCTCGGTGCCCTTGTATTCGCTCATGATCTCCTTGCCCTCGTCGAGGATGCCCATGATCGCGTCACAGGTCTTGCCGCGGGCCGGCTTGTCGAGCAGTTCGAACACCTGTTCGAGGCGCTCGATCTGGCCTTCGGTCTCGCCTTCGTGTTTCTCGAACGCGGCGCGCAGCTTGTCCGAGCTGGCGGCCTTCGCCATCTTCGGCAGCGCCTTCAGGATCTGCTTTTCGGCGTAGTAGATGTCCTTGAGCGTGTCGAGGAAGAGATCGTTGAGAGTCTTGTCTTTGGCAGCAGCCATGGTCGCCTCCGTTTGGGGATTGTGCAGCACGTCTGACCTGCCGCCAACGCAACTTGGAGGTGATGGTTCCTGACAGCACGCGCGCCGTGCCGACTTCGACCGACGATCGGCAGCGACCGATCATTTGAGACGACGATCAGCAGCGCGCGGCCGCGGTGCTCCCCAGAGTCGTCGCCGCTGCACGACGACGCGTCGGCGACGCGGCCGACGGCACGATCAAATGATCGGCCGTCGCGGCGCGCGATCAGGCGGCGAGTTGGCTCTCGACCAGCTTGATCCAGTACGAGGTGCCGTAGACGATGGCGTCGTCGTTGAAATTGTAGGCCGGGTGATGCAGCCCGGCGCTGTCGCCGTTGCCGAGGAAGATGAAGGCGCCCGGGCGGGCTTCGAGCATGTAGGCGAAATCCTCGGCGCCCATCAGCGGCGGCATCGACATCACGTTGGAATCGCCGGCGATGTCCTTGGCGATCCGCTGCGCCACCTGGGTCTGCTCGGCGTGATTGACCACCACCGGATAGCCGCGCTCGTAGACGATGTCGATCTTGGCGCCGGTCGACAGCGCGACGCCGGCGGCGACCTCGTGGATGCGCTTTTCGACCAGATCGCGAACCTCGGCCTTCAGGGTGCGGACCGTGCCGCGGAGTTCGGCGATCTGCGGGATGACGTTGCGGGCGTTGCCGGCGTGGAATTCGCAGATCGAGATCACCGCCGATTCCAGCGGATCGACCGTGCGCGACACGATCGATTGCAGGGCGGCGACGAGCTGGGCGCCGACCAGCACCGAATCGATGCACATGTGCGGCCGCGCGGCGTGGCCGCCGACGCCCTCGATCCGGATGTCGACCGAATCGGTCGAGGCCATGATCGGGCCCGGGCTGATCGCGAAGGCGCCGACCGGGATGCCGGGGCCGTTGTGCATGCCGTAGACCTGCTCGATGCCGAAGCGGTCCATCAGGCCGTCCTTGATCATCGCCGCGGCGCCGGCGCCGCCCTCCTCGGCCGGCTGGAAGATCACCACCGCATCGCCGGCGAAATTGCGGGTCTCGGCGAGATAGCGCGCGGCGCCGAGCAGCATCGCGGTGTGGCCGTCATGGCCGCAGGCGTGCATTTTGCCGGGCACCTTGGAGGCATAGGGCAGACCGGTCGCCTCCTCGATCGGCAGCGCGTCCATGTCGGCGCGCAGCCCGATCACCTTGAGGTCGCCGCCGTTCGCCGGCTTGCGGCCGCGGATCACGCCGACCACGCCGGTGCGGCCGAGCCCGGTCACAACCTCATCGCAGCCGAATTCGCGCAGGCGTTGTGCGACGAACTCCGCGGTGCGGTCGACGTCGTACATCAGCTCGGGATGCTGATGGATATCGTGGCGCCAGGCCATGATGTCGGGCTGCAGATCGGCGACGCGGTTGATCACGGGCATGAGGTGTCGGGGCTCCGGACGGCGGTTTCGTATTCGGATACGGCAGGCTAGCCGGCCTGCCGGTCCGCAGCAACTGTACAGCGCCTCCCCGGGGGGCTAAGCGTCTGCACAATCACGAAGTCGTGGAACGCAAGGTGGGACGGGAGCGATGACGGCGCGGATCGAGGGCGAATTCGACTATATCGTGGTCGGCGCGGGCACCGCCGGCTGCATCGTCGCCAATCGGCTGTCCGCCGACCCGAATTGCCGGGTGCTGCTGCTGGAGGCCGGCGGCCGCGACAACTGGATCTGGTTTCACATCCCGGTCGGCTATCTGTTCGCGATCGGCAATCCGCGCTCCGACTGGATGTTCAAGACCGAGCCCGAGCCCGGGTTGAACGGTCGGTCATTGGCCTATCCGCGCGGCAAGGTGATCGGCGGCTCCTCGGCCATCAACGCCATGATCTCGATGCGCGGCCAGGCCGCCGACTACGACCATTGGCGCCAGCTCGGCCTGTCCGGCTGGGGCTGGGACGACGTCCGGCAGGTGTTCCGCCGGCTGGAGGACCACTTCCTCGGTGACAGCGAGCACCACGGCGCCGGCGGCGGCTGGCGGATCGAGGCGGCGCGACTGTCCTGGCCGATCCTCGACGCGGTGGCGGACGCCGCCGGCGAGATGGGGATTCCACGCAGCGCCGATTTCAACACCGGCGACAACGAGGGCGTCGGCTATTTCCACGTCAACCAGAAGCGCGGCCGGCGCTGGTCGTCGGCACGCGGCTTCCTCAAGCCGGCGCTGCACCGGCCGAACCTGCGGCTGGAAACCCATGTCGTCACCGACCGGGTGATCGTCGAGCACGGCCGCGCCGTCGGTGTCCGCTTCCTGCAGAACGGCGTGGCGGTCGAGGCGCGGGCGCGGCGCGAGGTGGTGCTGTGCGCCGGCTCGATCGGTTCGGTGCAGGTGCTGCAGCGCTCCGGGATCGGCCCGGCGGAATGGCTGAAGCCGCTCGGCATCGAGCCGGTGCTCGACCGCCCCGGCATCGGCCGCAATCTGCAGGACCATCTGCAGCAGCGCGCGATCTATCGGGTCAGCGGCGGCCGCACCCTGAACGAGATCTATCATTCGCTGCCGCGCCGCGCCTGGATGGGCATCGACTACGCGTTCCGCCGGCGCGGGCCGCTGACCATGGCGCCGTCGCAGCTCGGCATCTTCACCCGCTCCGACCCGCATCAGGAGCGCGCCAACATCCAGTTCCACGTCCAGCCGCTGTCGCTCGACAAATTCGGCGACCCGCTGCACCGCTTCCCGGCGATCACTGTCAGCGCCTGCAATCTGCGCCCGACCTCGCGCGGCGAGATCAGGATCAAGTCCACCGCGCTCGACGCAGCGCCGTCGATCGCGCCGCATTATCTCGAAACCGAGGACGACCGCCGCGTCGCCGCCGACGCGATCCGCTGTACGCGCCGGCTGATGCAGCAGCCGGCGCTCACGAAGTATCAACCCGAGGAGTATCTGCCCGGCCGCGCCGTCGGCGACGACGACGCCTCGCTGGCGAAGGCGGCGGGCGACATCGGCACCACGATCTTCCACCCGGTCGGCACCGCCAAGATGGGGCTGGCCAGCGATCCGACCGCCGTGGTCGACGATCGGCTGCGGCTGCACGGCCTCGACGGCCTCCGCGTCGTCGATGCTTCGGTGATGCCGACGATCACCTCGGGCAACACCAACACCCCGACCGCGATGATCGCCGAAAAGGGCGCGACGATGATGATCGAGGACGGCAAGTAACCGCGTCGTTGCGGGCGCGCGCTGCGCGCGAACGCCGTTCTGCCGTCCCCAGACCAAAGGCCAACTCGTCCGAAATTGCACACGAGATTTGCAACGAAGCAACTATCATCCGTCCGACGACGGATAGTTGAAACTCGTTGTCAACCTCGCGGCTCTGCGACCTGCTGTCGTCTAATGCCGCTTGCGATCCGAGGCAGGCATATGGTCGATACGCGTGCCATGCAGCGAGACCTGTCTCTGTGGCGGCAGTGGCGCTGGCTGCTCGCCGTGCTGACGGCGGATCTGCTGGTGATCGTGCTGGTGTCGCTGTCGATCCGGCACAGCTATCGCGTCCACGAACAGGCCGCTGCGGTCACCACCCGCAACACCGCCAAGCTGCTCAGCCACGATCTCGCGGCCGGACTGGACAAGATCGACCTCGCGCTGCTGACGCTCAAGGACGAGCTCGAAGCCAGGCCGGATCAGCTCGATCCCGTCACCATCGCCGCCGCGGCCGACCGGCAATTCCAGCGCCATAGCCGGCTCGAATTCCTGCGGGTGACGGACGCGGCGGGCAACGTGATGGCCGGATCCGGATTGCCGACGACCAACCGGATCAACATCTCGCAGCGGACCTATTTCATCAGGCTGCGCGACGATGCCGATGCCGGCCTGGTCGTGTCCGAACCGCTGGAGAGCTACGGCGACAAGCTCTGGTCGATCGTGCTGGCGAGACGGCTCGACAGCCGCAACGGCGATTTCGCCGGCGTGGTGTTCGCAGTGGTGACGCTGAAATCGATCCAGGATCAGTTCGCCGGCATCGATCTCGGCAGCAACAGTGCGATCAGCCTGCGCGCGCTCGACCTGTCGACCGTCACGCGCTTTCCACCGCCCGAGGCGGCGGGGATCCTCCCCGGCGACAAGAGCGTCACGGCCGAATGGCGCAGCCATCTCGCCCGAGATCCGAACTCCGGGACGTACCATGCGGTCAGCCCCGACAAGGTGGCGCGGCTGCTGTCCTACGACAAGGTGCCCGGCTATCCGTTCTACGTCGTCGTCGGCCAGTCGCCGATCGACTACTCGTCGAGCTGGCGAAAGGAACTCGCGGCGACGATGGCGCTGACGCTGGCGATTCTCGCCACCTCGTTCGTGATCGTGCACGGCTGGCGCCGGCGCAGCATCGACGCCCGCCGCATCGTCGACCTGCAGGCGCGCGCGCTGCAATCCAGCCGCGAGCACCTCAAGCTGGCGATCGACGGCGCCGAGATGGGGACGTGGATCGCCAACGTGGCGACGCGGACCACGACGACGAGCGACAAGGCGCGCGCCATTCTCGGCGGCCCGGAGCAGGAAACCACCGACACCGCTTACTTTCTCCGAATCGTTCATCCCGACGACCGCAAGATCGTCGCGGCCGCGATCCGCCGCTCGCTCGACGACGGCGCGAGGTTCGAGCTCCGGGCGCGGATCAGGCACCCGGTGTTCGGCTTCCGCTGGGTGCACGTGACCGGCCAGTGGCTCGGCGACAACGGTCCGCGCGAGATCATGATCGGCATCATTCGCGACATCACCTCGGAGATCGACGACATCGACGCGCTCAAGCGCGCCAAGGCGGACGCCGAAACCGCGCTCGAAGCCTACGCGGCGAGCGAACGCGAACTGCGGCAGCTCACCTGCAGCCTCGAACAGCGGGTGCAGAACGAGGTGGCGCGGCGCGAGGCGGTGCAGGCGCGGCTGGCGCATGCCCAGCGCATGGAAGCGGTCGGCCAACTCGCCGGCGGCATCGCGCACGATCTCAACAACGTCATCCAGGTGGTGCAGGGCTGCGCGGAGATCGTCGAAGCCACCGACGACAATCCGCCGCAGACCCGGCGGATGGCGCAGATCATGCTGGATGCCACGACACGCGGCGCGGCGATCACCAACCGGCTGCTCGCCTTCTCACGCCGCAGCGATCTCAGCGCCGATCACGTCGACGTCTCGGCGATGCTCGAAGCGCTCAGGGACATGCTGTCGCACACGCTCGGCGACGGCATCGGCATCGAGCTGCTGATCGAGCCGGGGCTGCCCGCGCTGAAGGCCGACAAGTCGCAGCTCGAAACCGTGCTGGTCAACATCGCGGTCAACGCCCGCGACGCGATGAACGACACCGGGACGTTGTACATCTCGGCGTGCGCGGAGAAGATCGAGCCCGATCAGGAGCAGAGCCAGATCAACCTGCTGTCGCCGGGCCGCTACCTGCGGATCACGATCTCGGACACCGGCGCGGGGATGACGCCGGAGGTGCTGGCGCGCGCGTGCGAGCCGTTCTTCTCGACCAAGGAGATCGGGCAAGGCACCGGCCTCGGCTTGGCGATGGCGAAGGGTTTCGCCGAGCAGAGCGGCGGCGCGCTGGAGATCGAAACCGAGCTCGGCCGCGGCACCTCGGTGAAACTATGGTTTCCGGCGGCCGAGGACGCGGCGTGTCCGCCGGCGCGGCGGCTCCCCGGCACCGCGCTGCCGGAGCAGCGGCGCGACAACACGATCCTGATCGTCGACGACGATCCGCTGGTGCTCGACATTCTGGTGCGGCAGATGGAGCGACGCGGCTTCGCTGTGCGGCGCGCCGCGGCGGCGGCCACGGCTCTCGATCACCTCGACGCCAGCGTCCGCCTCGTCATCACCGACCTGTCGATGCCGGGGATGGACGGGCTCGCCCTGATCGAGGAACTGCACCGCCGCCGGCCGGAGCTGCCGACGATCCTGCTCACCGGCTTCCCCGGCAAGGCGCTCGACATCGAGCCCAACGCAGTGTTCTGCGTGATGCGCAAGCCGGCCAATGCCGACGATCTCGCTCAGCAGGTCGATCGCATGCTCGCGGCGCAAGGCAACGCGCGGCACCTGCTGGAGAGCACCTCGTAGTCTCGAGCGTTTTCGAGCGAAGTGGAAACCGGTCGCGTGTAGAAAACGCATCAGCACAAGAATCTGGAGCTCCGGTTCTGATTCCATCAGAACCGGAGAAGCTCTCGTGCAGCGCTCAATGCGCGATCAGCGTCGGGATGGTCACCGCGCTCAGCAGCGACCGGGTGACGCCGCCGAACAGCAACTCGCGTTTCGGCGAGTGGCTATAGGCGCCGAGCACGATCAGGTCCGACCGATCGTCGGCGGCGAAGCGGCTGATGACGTCCGCGACCGGCTTGCCGTTGGACTGCAGCTGTTCGACCCGCGCGGTGACGCCGTGACGGCTGAGGAAATGCGCGATGTTGGCGCCGGGCTCGGCGCCATGCGCGGGATTCTTCTCGGCGTCGACCACCACCACCGCGACCGACGCCGCCGCCTGCAGGATCGGCAGCGAGTCGGTCACCGCCCGTCGCGCCTCGCGGCTCGCGTTCCAGGCCAGCAGCACATTGGTCGCGACCGGCCCGGCGCGCCACTCCTGCGGAACGATGAGATGCGGAACCCCGGATGACAGCAGCATCCGCTCCGGCGACCACATCGACGGCAGACCTCCCGGAGCGGGATGGCCGACCACGACGAGATCGGTGTGCAGGCAATGCAGCCGCGCGAGATTGCCGACATCGTCGTCGCGGACGATGCGAAACTCGAACGACGGTGCGTTGCGTCCGGCCGCCGTCTCGAAGCGCAACGTCGCGTCCGACAGCGCCTTGCGTTCGGCGAGGCCGTGTCGTTCCAACATCTCGCGGATCGCGCCGCCGCCCTGAATGAACGAGCTGGAGCGGTCGTTCTGCCATGCGTTCGTCTGGATGAAGGCGCCGATCAGATGCGCGCCGTGCTGCAGCGCCAGTTCCGCCGCATAGCGTAGCCGCGCCTCGCAGGCAGCCGTCGGATCGACGAAGACGACCAGTGATTTCAGAGACATTCCGCTCGCCATGGTTCGAGGTTGGTCGTGCGACACGACGTCTCTCGCAACATAGTCAGACGCGCGCGCGCGGTCTTGCTGCAGGTCAAGCGAATGCGCAGCGTGCGTGCGGCGTACCGACGCGCACGGATAGGCTTACGCCGACTTGCGCACCGCGTTGTCGACCAGCGTCTTGCCGAGCGACCAGATCGCGCCGGGGACCTTGTGGCTGGCGGAGATGGTCTCGTCGAAGCCGCGCTCGATCCACTTGCAGTCGTCTTCGGTGATCGTCAGCGGCGGCAGCAGCTTGATGGTGTGCAGACCGTGGCCGGCGACTTGCGTCAGGATCTTGTGGTCCTTGAACAGCGGCACGGTGATGAGCTGGACGAACAGGCCCTTGTTGGCGGTTTCCAGCATCGTCCACGACGCTTTCAGCCGCAGCGATTTCGGCGGGCCGAATTCGACGCCGATCATCAGCCCCTTGCCGCGGACTTCCTTGAGCAATTCGTAGCCCGGAACCATGCGGGTCAGCGCCAGCCGCAATTCGGCGCCGCGCTTGGCGGCGGATTCGATCAGCTTCTCGTGCTTGAGCACGTCGAGCGTGGCGATGCCGGCGGCCATCGCCAAATCGTTCTTGGCGAAGGTCGAGCCGTGCACCACGGCGCGGTCCATGCGGTTGAAGATCTTGTCGAAGATCGACTTGCGCGTCAGCACCGCGCCGACCGGCACGTGGCCGCCGGACAGCGCCTTCGACAGCAGCACCATGTCGGGCTCGACGTTCCAGTGCTCGACCGCGAGGAAGCGGCCGGTGCGGCCCATGCCGGTCTGGATCTCGTCGGCGACGAAGATCGTGCCGTAGCGCTTGCACAGCGCCGCGGCGCCCGGCAGGAATTCGTCGGTGGGCATGTTGACGCCCTTGCCCTGGATCGGCTCGACGATGAAGGCGGCGACCTCGCGGGTCGACAGCACCTTCTCCAGCGCGGCGAGATCGTTGAACGGGATCGTGGTGACGCCCGGCAGCAGCGGGCCGAACCCACCCTGGAAATTCTGGTCGTCGGTCAGCGACAGCGCGCCGTAGGTCAGGCCGTGATAGCTGTGATCGCAATTGACGATGCGGGTGCGGCCGGTCGCGACGCGCGCGAACTTGATCGCCGCCTCGACGCTCTCGGCGCCGGAATTGGCGAAGAACACCTTGTCGAGATACGGCACATGTTCCAGCAGCCGCTCCGCCAGCACGCCGGCCAGCGTCGAGACGTCGAGCTGCACCAGGTTCGGCAGGTCGCTGTCGAGCACGCTCTTCAGCGCGTCGCGCACCACCGGATGATTGCGGCCGAGCGCGAACACGCCGAAGCCGCTGAGCAGGTCGAGGTAGCGGGCGCCGTCACGATCGAACAGATACTGGCCGCTTCCCTTCTGGAACCCGACGTCGTAGCCGATCGTCTTCAGCACGCGCACGAGCTGCTCGTTGAGATGGCGCGTATGCATCGCACTCCGCTGCGACTCGCGGTCGGCGAACAGCTTGGAGGCGTCTACATGGGGGTATGGCATCGGCTACTTACGTCGGTTGTTGGGTGGGTCGTCAACTCAAAACGCCGGTTGCGGCGCTTTGACCCGTGCGTCCCGGAAAAGGCGGACAGTCCCCCCGCGAAAGCTCTAGCAGCGCGTAGATGAACGCCGGCGCAACGCCCTGCCCGTAAGCGGTATAGTCCTATCGGCCACCCCTGCGCCAGCCCCGCGTCGGCGGAGTGAAAAAGCTCCCGCTTCGGTGCCCCGGCAAGGGATTTTTCCCTCGCCGCAGCGCCTCCCCGGCAAAACCCGACCGTCCTTGCCCCGGGCCCGACGCCCGGTCCGAATCTCAATGGTCGGTATCGCCGGTCTCGTCGATGTGGCGCGGCTTGCCCATCAGCGCTGGCTGGAACAACAGCACCGCACCCAGCGTGGTCAGCAGCGACAGCGCCAGCAATTTCCCCATGCTGGCGGTGCCGGGGTGGCTCGAGAGCCACAGGCTGCCGAACGCCGTCGCCGTGGTCAGCGCGCTGAAGAAGATCGCCCGCGTCAGCGCCGATTGCAGCAGATTGGTCCGCCCCGACCGCCACGCGGTGACGTAGTAGATCTTGAACGCCACACCGACGCCGAGCAGCAGCGGCAGCGCGACGATGTTGGCGAAGTTGAGCGGCAGCCCGATCAACACGCAGATCTCCAGGGTCACCGCGCCGGCCACCAACAGCGGAACCAGCGTCAGCGCCACGTCGGTGATCCGCCGCAGCGCGAGCCACAGCAGCAGCGAGATCGACAGCAGCGCCCACAGGCCTGCCTGGATGAACGACGCGACGATGGTGTCGCCGGACTTCAGGATCGACACCGGGCCGCCGATCGCGTTCGGCTCGGCCTGCAGCACCGCCGCCGCGAACTTGCGCAGCGTGTCGTTGTCATTCGGGTCGCCCTTCGGCAGCACCTCGATCCGGACCTGGCCGTCCTTGGTCTTCCACGACGACACGATGTCCTGCGGCAGATTATCCAGCGTCACCTGCTGCGCCCCGAGCATGCTGCGAAGCTGATCGAAGGCGAGCTTCATCGGCGTCACGAACACCGCCTGAGCGTGGTCGCGGGTCGCCTGATCGGCCGCGGCGAGCGCGCTCAGCGCTTTCGCCAGCCGCAGCGAAGCCTGGGCGCCCGGGCCGGTGGCGTCGCCGGCGGTCTTGCGCAGCGCGTCCGCCGAGCTGTTCAGCGACGCGACGTTCTCCTGATCGGTCGGCGGGGCGTCGACCTGGTCGGGATTGAGCGCCGGCTCCAGCACCTTGGCGCCGGCCGCGATCAGCTTCAGCTTGGCGGGCTGGTCGCCCGGCACGAAGGTGTCGAGCGACAGCGTGCGCGACACTTCGGGCAGCTTGGACAGCTTGGCCTGGACGTCCTTCGCCGCCTGTTCCGACGGCGCCAGCACGTTGATGGCGTTGGCGCCCGTATTCGGATCCTTGCGCAGATCGAGGAAGGTCGCGATCGACTCGACCTTCGGGTTGCGCAGGTTGATCGGGTTGAAGTCGAAATGCATGTAGTACAGCAGCGGCAGACCGGCGAGCGCGACGCCGATCGTGCCGGCGATAATGCCGATGCGGTGATCTTCCAGGAAACGATCCACCGGCGCCAGGAAGGCGTAGCCCAGCGGCTCCTTCTCGCCGGCAGGATTGAGCAGCTTGATCAGCGCCGGCAGCACCGTGATGCTGGTGAGGAACGCGATCGCCATGCCGGCGCCGGCGATTTCGCCGAGCTCGGAAATGCCCTTGTAGGAGGTCGGCAGAAACGACAGGAAGCCGGCGGTGGTGGACATCGCCGCCAGCGACAACGGCACCGCGGAATACTCCGCCGCCTGCACCAGCGCCTTGTCGAGGTCGTTGGTCTTGTAGCGCTCGGACCGGTAGCGGACGCTGTACTGGATGCCGAAATCGACGCCGAGGCCGACGAACAGCACCGCAAAGGCGATCGACAGCAGATTGAGCGAGCCGACCATCATCAGGCCGACGGCGGTTGTGATCGCGAGGCCGACGAACAGATTGGCGGCGACCGCGAAGATGATCTTCGACGAGTGCAGCGCCATCCACAGGATGAACAGGACCACCGCGACCGTGCCGATGCCGTTGACGACGGCGCCTTCCTTGACGGTGGAGAACTCCTCGTTGGCGATCGGCACCGGGCCGGTCAGCCGGACCCGGGCGCCGAACTGCTGCTCCAGCTTGAGGTCGGACGCCGCCTGCCGGATCGCGTCGGTCGCGGCCCGGCCGGGTTCCAGTTCCTTGAAGTCGAGGATCGGCTTGATCTCGATGAACTGCCGCTTGTCGCCGTCGGTCAGCGGCTCCGGGCTGCTCAGCCCGCGCCAGGAGAAGAACGCCGGGCGCTTGGCCAGCACGTCCTCGACGGTCTGGCTGATGGTGTTGAACGGTGCCGCGGCACCATCGAGGTTGACCTGCCCCCGCTTGACCCCGAGCAGGCCGGTCTCCAGCGCCGCCGTCAGGCCGCGAATGCTGGGGTCGCCGGCCAGGATCTCGATCAGCGGAACCGCCGACTGGAACTGACCGGTCACCTTGGCGACCTCGTCGGTCGGCAGGAACAACAGCCCGTTGCGGTCGAAGAATTCCCCGCCGCCGAGCCGCTTCACCGAATCGAAGTTATTGTGATTGCTTGATAATTTGTCGGTCAGCGCCGCCGCGGCGGCGTTCGCGAATTCCGGCGTCGGGGCCTCGACCACGGCCAGGATCAATCTTTCCTGATCGAACGCCTTCTCGAACGCAATATCGCGTTTACGCCAATCGAGATCTGCCGAGATCAAATGATTGATATCGGTGTTGATCCCGAAGTGTTTGAAAGTATAGAAGCCGCTGGCGACCGCGAGCAATACTCCGATCAGCACAGTAATAGAAGCAAAACGGGTGCTGGCTTTGACAACGGAAACGACGGCACTTTTCAGCACATTTGCTCTTTCTATTGCTCTCGGCTTGCCTAGAATACGTCGGCTCCGCCGGGTATCGAGTCGATCGAACTGGTCTCTACGTTCCAGCGACCAAAGACTACGAAGTAACCCATGAAGCCCGCGGGGTGTCGTGGCCGGAAGTAATCTCACCAGGCTGGATTGCCAAGGGCGTTGTGCATGACACCCGGGGGAACCCTGCGCTCCCGGCCCTTGCGGGTGCCTCAATACCAGCTAGATCATCGGACGAGAATTGCCGATAGTGTCGCCAGGAGACGGATCAATCATGAGTGTGGTGCCCTTTGTCTGACGTTCGCCCCCTCGAAGTCTTTCTTGCCCAGCCCCGTGGATTTTGTGCCGGCGTCGTTCGCGCGATCGAGATCGTCGAGCGCGCGCTGGAGAAATACGGCCCCCCGGTCTATGTGCGACACGAAATCGTGCACAACAAATATGTCGTCGAGAGCCTGAAGGCGAAGGGCGCGATCTTCGTCGAGGAACTGTCGGAGGTGCCGCCGAAGGCGGTGACCGTGTTCAGCGCCCACGGCGTCGCCCGCAGCATCGAGGAAGAGGCCGCGGCGCGCGGCCTGCCGGTGCTGAACGCGACCTGCCCGCTGGTCACCAAGGTGCACAACCAGGGCAAGCGTTACACCTCCAAGGGCCGCACCCTGATCCTGATCGGCCATGCCGGCCATCCCGAGGTCGAGGGAACCATGGGCCAGGTTCCCGGCCCGGTGCTGCTGGTGCAGAACCTCGACGACGTCGCGGCGCTGACGCTGCCGTCCGACACCCCGGTGGCCTACATCACCCAGACCACGCTGAGCGTCGACGACACACGGGACATCATCGCGGCGCTTTCAAAACGATTCTCGGATATCCAGGGTCCGGACACCCGCGATATCTGCTATGCCACGCAGAACAGGCAATCCGCGGTGCGGGCGATGAGCAAGCTGGTCGATCTGATCCTGGTGGTCGGCGCCAACAACAGTTCCAACTCCAACCGGTTGCGGGAGATCGGCACCGAAGCCGGCATTCCGAGTTATCTGATCTCCGACGGCAGCGAGCTCAACCCCGAGTGGCTCGCCGGCAAAAAGGCGGTGGGCATCACCGCCGGCGCGTCGGCCCCGGAAGTCCTGGTCGACGACGTCATCGAAGCGCTGCGCCGGATCGTGCCGGTCACCGTGTCGGTGCTGCCGGGGCGTGAGGAAAACATCGAGTTCGTTCTGCCCGCGGAGCTCGCGACGGCCTGACACGGCCCGCTCCGCATGTTGATGATTTGAGTGAAAGAGAAGCACACGTAATGGCAATACCGTTTCACAAGGAGATCATGATCGGCGGCTATCTGCTCAAGCAGAAGCTGCTGGGTCGGAAGCGCTACCCGCTGGTGCTGATGCTGGAGCCGCTGTTCCGCTGCAACCTCGCCTGCGTCGGCTGCGGCAAGATCGATTATCCCGACGCCATCCTCGATCGCCGCATGAGCGCGCAGGAATGCTGGGACGCCGCCGAGGAATGCGGCGCGCCGATGGTCGCGATCCCGGGCGGCGAACCGCTGATCCACCGCGAGATCGGCGAGATCGTGCGCGGCCTGGTGGCGCGCAAGAAATTCGTGTCGCTGTGCACCAACGCGCTGCTGCTCGAGAAGAAGCTGCATCTGTTCGAGCCGTCGCCGTATCTGTTCTTCTCGGTGCATCTCGACGGCCTCAAGGAGCACCACGACAAGGCGGTGTCGCAGCCCGGCACCTTCGATCGCGCGATCAAGGCGATCAAGGCGGCGAAGGCCAAGGGCTTCACCGTCAACGTCAACGCGACGATCTTCGACAACCACCCGGCCGAGGAGATCGCCAAATTCCTCGATCTCACCACCGAGCTCGGCGTCGGCGTCTCGATGTCGCCGGGCTACGCCTATGAGCGCGCCCCGGATCAGGAGCACTTCCTGAACCGCACCAAGACCAAGACGCTGTTCCGCGACGTCTTCGCGCTCGGCAAGGGCAAGAAGTGGAACTTCATGCATTCCGGCCTGTTCCTCGACTTCCTGGCCGGTAACCAGTCGTTCGAATGCACGCCGTGGGGCATGCCCGCGCGGAACATCTTCGGCTGGCAGAAGCCCTGCTATCTGCTCGGTGAAGGCTACACCAAGACCTTCAAGGAGCTGATGGAAACCACCGACTGGGAGACCTACGGCACCGGCAAATACGAGAAGTGCGCCGACTGCATGGCGCATTGCGGCTACGAGCCGACCGCGGCGACGGCGTCGCTGAACAATCCGCTGAAGGCGGCCTGGGTCGCGCTGCGCGGCATCCGCACCACGGGGCCGATGGCGCCCGAGATCGATCTGTCGAAGCAGCGGCCGGCTCAGTACATCTTCTCCGAGCAGGTGCAGAAGACGCTGACGGAGCTCCGCCGCGACGAGGCAGCCGAAGCCGCCGCCAAGCGCCAGCCGCAGGCGTCCACCGCGGCCTGAGCGGCTCACCGAAACACCAACGAAAAAGCGCGGCCCGGCGGCCGCGCTTTTTTTTTTGCGCCAAGGCTTCTATTTCGGCCAAGCCTGCTATTTGGCCAACGCTGCTATTCTGACCAAACCTTCTCACTCCCTGAAATTCTTCACGATATCCGCTTTGACTTTGCCCGGCAGAGGCACGAACTGCATCGACCGTGCCGTGGCGTCGCCATGCGCCCAGGCCCATTTGAAGAACTGCAGGGCCGCCGCCGACGTTGCGGCTTTGGCCGGGCTTCTCGGGACCAGCGCAAAGGTTGCGGTCACGATCGGCCAGGATTGTTCACCCGGCATATCGGTGAGATCGACCGCATAGTTCGGCACGGACCAATCGCCATTCTCGGCGGCGGCCGCGAACGTCACTCCGTTTGGCTGCACGAACCGACCTTCTTTGTTCTGCAACTGCACGGTCGCGAGGTTGTTGGCGATGACGTAGGACAGTTCGGCATAACCGATGCCGCCCGGCGTCATCGGCACGGTCGACGCCGCGCCATAACTGCCTTTGACGCCGGCGCCGACCGGCCAATTCAGCGTCATGCCGATCCCCATTCGCTCGCGCCAGGCATCGCTGGTCTTGGACAAATATCGCGAGATTGCGTAGGTGCCGCCCGATCCGCCGGCATGATAGAGCAGCGAAATTGCAAGCTTGGGCAAGGTGAGACGGGGATTGAGCGCGCCAATCCGTTCGTCATCCCATGACGAAATGCGCCCCATGAAGATATCGGCCAGGACCTGTGCCGTGAGCCGGAGCTGGCCGGGCGCAACGCCGGGAATGTTGACCACGATCGCATAGCCGCCGGCGACGGTGGGAAACTGCAGGATGTCGCCCTCCTTGAGCTTGGCGTCGTCCATCGGAACGTCCGACGCGCCGAAGTCGGTCAGGCCTTTCAGAACCTGGAGTTGTCCGACCGAGGATCCCGATGGTTGGTAGTTGATCGCGACGCCCGTGGTTGGCCTCTGCTGTTCTCCCCATTTGAGGTAGATCGGAGCCGCGAAGGCCGAGCCGGTTCCCATCACCGACGTCTCGGCGTGACCGGAGCCGAGGCCGGCCGCGGTGATGGCGAGCGCCATCATGCCGATGCGAAGTGCACGCATGTCCGTTGTCCTTTGAGCTGCCGGTGACGCGCTATTCGACGCCGTTCAGGGCGAAGTCGAAGATGTCGTAGTTGCGCAGCACGCCGGTGGCCGCGCGCTCCCGGTAGTCGCGCTTCAGCGGTCGCGACAGCAGGAACGGCACGCGTTGCTCGCCGAGCCCGCCGTGCGAGCGCAGGCGGTGGCTGCCGAGTGCCGACAGGTCGTGGTCTTCACGCCGCGCGCCGACCACCGTTGCGCGATCGGTGAACACCGCGAAGTCGCCCTCGCGATCCGGCGGCAGTTGGTAGCGGTCGCACACCGTGGCGCGATCGAGCACCAGCTCGACGCCGGGCAGCGATCGCGCATAGGTCATCATCGCCTTGACGTCGCAAGGCTCGAGCAGGTGGACGCGCACGAAGCCGCCGAGCGCGCCGTGATGACGAACGAATGGATCGGCGATCGGACAGATCACCCGCGCGACGCCGGCCCCGAACTTCTCGTTCAGCGCGTCCTCGAGATAGACGACGTTCGGCCGTCCATCGGCATCCGACTTGTCCGCCATGCCGTGATCGGCGGTCAGTGCGACGGTCGCGCCGAGTTCGATCAGTCGCGCGATGCGGCTGTCGACCGCCGCGTGGAAGGCGTTCGATTCCGGATCGCCCGGCTCGTATTTGTGCTGCACATAGTCCGACGTCGACAGATACATCAGGTCGGGCTTGACGGTCTCCAGCAGCTTGATGCCGGCGTCGAGCGCGAACAGCGACAGGTCGGCGGAATATTGATCCGGCTTCGCGCGGCCGACCAGATCCTCACCGCCCTTGAAACCGAGCGCGGTGAGATCGGCGGCGTTGGGGTGTTCGGATGAGAAGGCGATGCCGTCCATTTCATAGGCCAGCACCTTCAGCAATTTGTCCTTGGCGGTGACCACCGCGGTCCGCACACCCGCCTTGCTCATTGCCCCAAGAATCGTGCCGCAGCGCAGACGCCTGGCGTCCGTCACCATGATCTCTTCGCCGGTCTCGGCATCGAGATAATAGTTGCCGTTGATGCCGTGAACGGCGGGGGACACACCGGTGACGATCGAGGTGTTGTTGGTGTTGGTGGTCGTCGGCGCCGTGGCCAGCGCCGTCCCGACATAACCTGCGCACTCGAACGTGGCGATGGTCGGCAGCACGCCATCGGCCAATCCGCGCACCAGATAATCGGGGTCGAAACCGTCGAGGCAGATCACGACGATCGGCCGTTGCGGCACGGCATAGCTGCGGCCGTTGGCCTCGATCGGAGTCAGCGAGCTGTCGGATTGAGAATGGGTCGTCATGATGTTCATCCAGGTCCAGGGTGCCGGCAATCGCGTCGGCTGATGACCCGGTGGTAGGCCGCGGCAATGTGAGAATCGATCGAATAAATCCGACAGATGTGTGAGATTAAGTCACAAGCCAGCGGCTGTTGCTGGTCGCTGTCGTCACACGGAGGTCATGGTGAAGGAACGAGAACTACCGTTGGTCGCGCTTCGGGCGTTCGCGGTTGCGGCGCGCAGCGACAGCCTGAGCGCGGCCGCCGAAGAACTCGGAGTCACCCATGGCGCCGTCAGCAAGCAGGTGCGATTGCTGGAGGATTGGCTCGGCCAACAGGTCTTCACCCGCGAGGGGCGCAGTCTGGCGCTCACGCCCTATGGCCGGGTTCTGGCCGAGCAACTGAGCCAGTCGTTTCGCGACATCGAAGCCGCCTGCCACTATGTCCGGCGCCGGCGCAGCAAGGCGGTGCTCTCGGTCGAGGCGCCCTCGACCTTCGCCATGTACTTTCTGATGCCGCGGCTCAAACGGTTCGAGCAGGCGAATCCCGATCTGTCGGTCTGGATATCGACCCGCATGACCGGACAGACGCCGGACGTGTCGTCGCACGATCTGCTGATCACGCGCGGCAGCAGCGACAGGATCGGAGGGCATTCGAAAGCGTCGACGGCGTTGTTCGAAGAGAACCTGACGCCGGTCTGTAGCCTGGATCTGCTTCAGACGAGTCCCGTCGACAAACCGGAGGATCTGCTGGCGTTTCCGCTGATCTCGTCGTCAACGCGGCCGGGGCACTGGGAGGCATGGCTGCAGAAGGCAGGCCTGCGCGATCATGTCTTCGAAGGGGGACACCGGTTCGATCACATGTTCGTCGCGATGCATGCGGTGCGCGAAGGTTTCGGCTCGATCGTGGCGCCCAAGGAGTTCTTCCCCGGCCAGCCGGAATGGAAGCTCGTCTGCCCTTTTCCCGACGTTGTCGTGAGGGGCGAGAAATATTTCGCTCACCCGACGTCGCGGGCGGATCCCCGGTATCTGCGCCGGTTCGTCGATTGGCTCAAGCAGGAGATCAAAAATTGACGTCCGAGCCTTCGGCCCGACCGCGTTGCGGCGTCTGCTTGGGTCGGATCTCGCAACGGGATGGGCGCGCGGCCCATCATCATCGATGTGTCCCCGGCCGCGACGCGGCGAAGCTCGTCAGAGCTCCGCGACGAGACCGCCGCCGATCACGGCCTCCAGCACGAAGCCGCGGCAGCCGCGCAGGCTGCGCAGTGCGCGGTTGAAGTCGATCCCGGTCGACACCAGACCGCGGATCGAGGTCGGATGCCGGGCCAGCCCGCGCAGCACCTTCTTCAGATCGATGTCGCCGTTCGGCTTGATCGCGGTCGACACCATCTGCGGCAGGCTGCGGGTGGCGGGATCGCTGATCACGCGCAGCGCCGCGAACGGCAGCTTCGCGGCGGCGGCGTAATCGGCAGCGATGTGGCTTTCCATGTCGACCGCGGCGGCGCCGGTCTCGACACGCAGAGCCGCCTTGGAATCGCGCGCTGCGACCACCTGCTCGACACCGACCAGACCGCCGCGCACGACGCGCTGGCGGCCGAGGCCGGCGCTGCGCAGCAATTCGTCGCTGAGGGCGGTTTCCGACTGCCAGCGGCGGTCGCCCGCCATCACCTCGGTCGCGATCACGACATCGCCCGACCGCAGCGACGGATCCAGCCCGCCGGCGACGCCAAAGCTGATCACGCCGCGAATCGACGACGCGTCGAAGCTGGCCATCATCCTGCGCAACTGCTTCGGATCGCTACTGCTGCAGATCACCGTGAGGCCCGGCCCTTCGGCGATTCTCGCTTCCTGTACCAGCCCCGTCACAATCAGAACCGGCCGCAGATCCTTGTCCGCGGCCGCGTCGCCCCTAGCCCCCAGAATCACATTCCGACCCCTACGACCTTGCTGTTCGTGGCTCTCAAATTTCGATACCGCGCCAGCGCCCAGAGCGGAAAGAACTTTGAGTAGCCATGATACCGCAGATAAAACACCCGCGGAAAGCCTGTAGCGGTGTAGCGCTGCTCGTCCCACAGCCCTTTTTCGGTCTGTGTGCCTTTTAGGTACTCAATCCCGCGCGCCACCGCCGGATGATCGACTTCCCCTGCGGCCATCAAGGCAAGCAAGGCCCATGCCGTTTGCGAGGCCGTGGAGGGCGCACTTTCGTAGCCCCGGTAGTCGAGCCGGTAACTGACGGCGTCCTCGCCCCAGCCACCGTCGGCGTTCTGGATCGAGGCCAGCCAGGCGACGGCCTTGCGCATCACCGGATCCTGGTGATCGAGGCCGGCCGCATTCAGCGCGCACAGCACCGACCATGTTCCATAGATGTAATTCATGCCCCAGCGGCCGTACCACGAGCCCTCGGGCAGCTGGGTCTTCCGCAGATAGGCGACGCCCCGCGCCAACGACTGGCTCGACTCCACGGTCTCGCCGAGTTGTGCCAGCATCGAGACGCAACGGGCGGTAACGTCCTCGGTCGGCGGATCGAGCAGCGCGCCGTGATCCGAGAACGGGATGTTGTTCAAATAATACTCGGTGTTGTTCACGTCGAAGGCAGCCCAGCCACCGTCGTCGCTCTGCATCCCCTCGATCCACTCGCGACCGCGGGCGATCGCATTGTCGTAGGCCGGGTTCGGCGCGTCCTTGCGGGCGCGGTCGAGCGCCATCACCACCACGGCGGTGTCGTCGAGATCCGGGTAATGGGCGTTGTTGTACTGGAACGCCCAGCCGCCCGGGCGAACGTTCGGCGCCTTCACCGCCCAGTCGCCCTTGAGGTCGAGCACCTGCTTGGGGATCAGCCAGTCCAGCCCCTGACGCACCGGCTTCGCGGCGGCGTCACCGCCGGCCTCGAGCAGCGCGTGGCAGGTCAGCGAGGTGTCCCAGATCGGCGAGACGCAGGGCTGGCAGTAGGCCTCCTCCTCGCCGACCACCAGCAACAGGTCGATGCCGCGCCGGGTGATGGCGCGCGGCGGATGGTCCTCGCCATAGCCGAGCACCTTGTACATCATCACCGTGTTGGCCATCGGCGGATAGATCGCGCCGAGTCCGTCCTCGCCGTTGAGCCGCTCCTCGACGAAGGCGACGGCGCGGCCGATGGCGTGCTCGCGCAGCTTGTTCGGGATCAGGGGCTCGATCACCCGCAGCACCGCGTCGATCGAGCCGAACAGCGTGAACAGGCCCCAGCTCTGATGCGGCGCCTTGGCGGGCATGCCGATCGACCGCGGGTCCTGCAGGAACAATTCGTCGAGGCCGACGCCGAGCCGGTTGACCGCGCGCGGCTTCAGCGCCGCCAGCACCATCAGCGGCACGATCGTGGTGCGCGCCCAGTACGAGATCTTGTTGAGGTGGAACGGCGACCACATCGGCAGCAGCATGATCTCGACCGGCAGCACCGGAACGCTGCGCCAGGTCAGGATGCCGAACATCGACAGCAGGAAGCGGGTGAACACGTTGACGTGGATCGCGCCGCCGCGCGCCAGCACCGCTTCGCGCGCCTTGACCATGTGCGGCGCGTCGACGCTGTCGCCGATCATCTTCAGCGCGAAATAGGCCTTCACCGTCGCGCTGATGTCGAACTCGCCGTCGTGCACCAGCGGCCAGCCGCCATGCGCGCCCTGGGTGCGGCGCAGATAGACCGCCATCTTGGCTTCGAGCGCGGCGTCGACCGGCTCGCCGAGGTAGTGCCGCAGCAGAACGTATTCCGCCGGAATGGTGCAGTCGGCCTCGAGCTCGAACACCCAATGGCCGTCGTCGCGCCGAAAGCCGAGCAGCGCGGCACGCGCCGCATCGATCGAGGCGTCGAGCGTCCTGCCACGCCCCGCACCCAGATTGGTGGTGACCGAATCCATTGTCTTGCTAGTCTCCGTGCTTGCCGGCCCGGCGGTTGCGCTCAGGCCTGACCCAGCGCCAGCACGAGGTCCGCGGCCCGGTTCCCGGACCGGACCGACCCCTCGATGGTGGCCGGCAACCCCGTATCAGTCCAGTCGCCTGCGAGGAACAGATTTTTCCACTGGGTGACCGGCCCCGGACGCAGGGCATTCTGCGCCGGTGTAGCCTCGAAGGTCGCCCGACGCTCGCGGACAATTTGCCACGGCGGTAGATTCGCCGTGATGCCGGCGACCTGGCAGATCTCGGCCCAGATCTCGGCCGCGAGCTGGTCGCGCGGGGCGTCGACCAGCCGGTCGGCATTGCTGATGGTTACCGACAGCCGGTTCGGGAAGGCGAACAGCCACTCCACCACCCCGCCGATCACGCCGGTCAGCGCCGGCATTCCGGCCGGAGGCGCATAGGCGAAATGGGCGTTGACGATCGCGCGGTAGTTCTGCGGCGTGTTCAGGCCGGGCAGCAGCGAGGCCGCCGGACGCGGCGGCACCGCCAGCACCACGGCATCGTCCGGGCCGACCGCGACCACGTCCTCACCGCCGAAATTCAGCCCGCCGACCCGGTCGCCCGAGGCCGTCAGCGATCGCAGCTCGTGGCCGAACTGCACGCCCGGGCCGCCACGCTTGAGCAGCTCGACCGCCGGCTCGACCAGCACCGCACTGAGCCCGTCGCGGGCGATCAGCGGGCGGCACGCCTGGCCGCCGGCCAGCAGCGTCTCCCGCACGATTGCGCCGGCGAGACCCGCCGAGCCTTCCGGTGGGTCGACATTGAGCGCGGCGAGCAGCAGCGGCTGCACCAGCCGGTCGTACAGCGGACCGCGGCACGGGATGGTGTCGCCGATCAGCTTCGTGGTCGGCGCCCACAGCAGCGGCGCCAGCGCCAGATAGTCGCTGATCCCGGTGCCAGGCACGCGCCGGTTCGCATCGAACAGCCACAGCGGCAGCCGGCCGCTGCCGAGATCGAGCTTCCAGCGCGCGTTCGCCTTGACGTCCATGAAGTCGAATTCGGCGCGCGCCGGGCCGACCAGCCCGGCCTCGGTGCCGATCGAGCGCGCGTAGTCGCGCGCGGCGTGGTTGCCGGACAGCAGCAGATGGTTGCCGTTGTCGATCACCAGATTGGTCTGGGCGTCGAAATACGACCGGCAGCGGCCGCCGGCCTGCTGCATCGCCTCGTGGACGTGGACGATGAAGCCCTCGCGCGCCAGCTTGGTGGCGGCCGCGAGACCGGAAATGCCGGCGCCGATGATGTGAACGGTTTTCGGCATCAGACGATCGCGTATTGCAGCAGGATGGCGATCTTCGACGCCTTGCCGAGCTTGACCGGTGCCCGCGGCGGCGCGAAGCCGCGCGCGATCAGCAGTTGAAGGATCGAGAAGTAGTACTTGCCCATGATCCGCGGCGCCTTGACGACGCGGCGCGGATTGCGACTCATCACCTCGTCGGCGGCGTCGAAATGCGTCAGCGCGCGCGCCACCAGCGGAGCGCAGACATTCGGCAGCGCCGGGTCCGCCGCCACGGTCTTCGGATCGATGCTGGTGATGCCGGCGGCGAGCAGGCCCTCGCGCGGCAGATACAGCCGGCCGAGGTCGGCGTCCTCGTCGATGTCGCGCAGGATGTTGGTGAGCTGCAGAGCGCGGCCGAGATGATGCGCGAGCAGAATGCCGTCATGCTCCGGAAGGCCGAAGATCCGCACCGACAACCGCCCTACCGCACTGGCGACGCGATCGCAGTAGAGGTCCAGCGTGGCGTCGTTCGGCGCGCGGATGTCGGCGACGACGTCCATTTCCATGCCGTCGATGATCGCGAGAAAATCCTCGCGCTTCAGGCCGAAGGCGCGCACCGCCTCCCGATAATCCGCGAGCCGCGGCGGCGGCGCGCCGCGATACAGCGCGTCGATGTCGTCGCGCCAGCGCTGCAGGCCGGCCGATCGCACGTCGCGCGGCTGATCGGAATCGGCGATGTCGTCGACGTAGCGGCAGAAGCTGTAGACCTGGAACATCGCCTCGCGCTGCGGACGCGGCAGGATGCGCATCGCGGCGTAGAACGAACTGCCCACCGCGACGCCCTGATGCTCGGCGGGTTCGGACGTGGCTTGCATCGTCATGCGCGCGGCGCCGGCTTCGACACCGGCCCCTTTCCGAAAGTACGGCGGCTGATCTCCGAGCCGACCGCGCCGATCGTCGAGAACAGGAATTCGGCCGGCTTCAGGTGCACGCGCTCGCTGAGCGGATCGCGCACCATCAGCATCCGCACGATGCGGTCGGCGAACGCCTGGATCACCGAGACTTCGAGGCCGAGCCGGAAGTCCTTGACCTCGGCGGCGAGCGGCCGGCCCTCGCCGAGCAGTACGTCGGTGCGCGCGGCCAGCCCCTGCAGGCAGCGCAGCAGCGCCGGCGAAGATTTCAGCTGGCCGAGGTCCTCGACCTTGGCGCCGACGGCGTCCAGCGCGTCGCGCGGCAGATAGACGCGGTTGAGTTCGCGATAGTCCTTGCCGCAATCCTGCAAGTGGTTGTTGATCTGCAGCCCGGCGCACAGCGCGTCGGAGGCCGGCCAGGTCGAGGTGCTCTCGCCGTGGACGTCGAGCATGAAGCGGCCGACCGGCATCGCCGAATAACGACAGTAGTGGATCACCTCGTCCCAGTCCTCGTAGCGCAGCTTGGTGACGTCCATCCGGAACGCGGTGAGCACGTCGAGCGCGTGGCGCGGCGGCATGCCGCGCTCGGCCAGCGCCCGGCGCAGCTCCACCGCCTCGGGCTGGGTCTCGCCGCGGCCGAGCAGCTCGGCCTCGAGCAGGTCGAGGTAGTCGAGCTTGGTGGCGGCATCGAGCATCGCGTGGTCGGCGATGTCATCGGCGGTGCGGACGAAATTGTAGAACGCCAGAATTAGGGCGCGATGCCGCGGATGGATGATCCACGACGCCACCGGAAAATTCTCGTCCCGGTGGGTCTTTCCGGATCGCAGTTCGCTCGCAGTCGTCATCGGCACTGGCTAACGCTTGTTTCGGACAGGTCAATTCTGGACATGGAAACGTCGCGAACGGTCCCGCCCGGGAACCCGGG
>JACRJB010000059.1 GCA_016215605.1 Rhodopseudomonas palustris | reverse complement strand
CGTCGCCTCAGCAAAGACTTCGAGCAATCCATCGCTTCGGCGACCGCCTGGCTCCTGATCGCCCACTTCCGCCTCCTGACCCACCGTCTCGCAAGGCTCGCAAAATAACGACAAGTTTTGAGTCAGACTCTCAGGATGAGGTCGGTATTTGTTGCGAAGCGCGATCTTGCTGATCGATTATCGCGGCGGCTGCGCCGGCTCCGTGGATCTGGCTTCATCGACGCCATGCGGGTCCAGCGTCGCCCAGCCCTCTTCGCCGGGGGGCTTCGGCAATTCCTGCTGAAGTGCGCGGCTGCGCAGGATGTGGGCCTTGGAGATCATGTGCGCGGTGATCGGCGCGGTGAGGAACAGGAACACCGACATGATCAGTTCGTGCAGCGACGGCTCGTCGCGCAGCAGGGCGAAATACAGCATCGAGGCGATCAGCAGCGAGCCGATGCCGAGCGTGGTCGATTTGGTCGGCGCATGCAGCCGGCGCATGATGTCCGGCAGTTTCATCAGGCCGAACGATCCGACGAACAGAAAGAACGCGCCGATCAGGATCAGCGCCGACACCAGGAATTCGCTGAGCCAGGCCATCGTCATGCTATTCGATCACGTTGCCGCGCAGCAGATATTTGCAGAACGCCACCGTCGACAGGAAGCCGACCGCGACGAACAGCAGCGCGATCTCGAAATACAGGGCGGTGCCGAACCAGATCCCGATCACCACCACCAGCCCGATGGTGTTGATCACCAGGGTCTCGAGCGACAGGATGCGGTCGAGCACGTCGGGGCCGCGGCCGAGCCGATACAGGTTCATCACGGCCGAGACGCTGATCGCGCCGACGGCGACGAGGCACGCTGTTGCGATCATCCGAAGATCTCCTTCAGCCGTCGTTCGTAGCGGGTCTTGATCTGCGCCACCGTGCCGTCGGGATCGGTGGTGTGCAGACAATGCACCAGAATGGCGCTGCCGTCGGCGGCGAGGTCGGCGCTGACGGTGCCGGGCGTCATGGTGATGGTGCCGGCCAGCAGCGCGATCGCTTCCGGCGAGGTCAGCTCCAGCGGCACCACGACGTAGCGCGTCTGCAGTCGGCGGCTGGGCCAAAACAGCACCCAATAGGCGACCTGGACATTGGAGACGACGATGTCCCAGCCGACGATCGCGACGTATTCGACGACCTTCAGCGGATTGCGGATCGTCGGGCTGACCGGCCAATACGGGCTGGTGAACAGCGGGATCGCGACGCCGATCACCCCACCGAGCAGCATGCTGCCGAGCGAGAAAGTGTTGATCAGCGCCACGAACACGAAGGCGATCACCAGCGTCAGAATCGGATGCGGCAGCAGCTTGCTCATCTGGGTTCGCTCCGCGACTGCGCCAGCGCGGCCGGATTCACCGCGCGAACATAGGCCTTGATGTCGCGCGTCTGCTGCGCCGTCGCGGTCAGCTCGCGGGTGACCGGCCCGGCGAACAGCGACAGCAGCACCGTGGTGCCGAGCAGCGCAGCGATCACCGCCACCGGCAGTGCGACCGATCGCGCCGCCTCGACCGGCTCAGGCGGCCGGTCGGCGACCTTCCAGAACAGCGTGCTGCCGGCGCGGGCGAAGCCGACGATTACCAGCAGGCTGGTGCCGAGCAGCACGACCCAGCTCGCGACCGCGAGCGGGCCGCGCCAGGTGGCGTCGAGGATCAGCAGTTTGCCGAGAAAGCCCGACAGCGGCGGCATTCCGGTGATCGCGATCGCGGCGACGAAGAACAGCCCGGCGAGCAGATGAGCATGCGGTAGCAGTGACGCCGGCACCAGCCGGTCGGCGATCCGCCCGCGCTGCGCGCGGACCAGATCGGCGAGCAGGAACAGCGCCGCGCCGCTCAGCGTCGAGTGCAGCAGGTAGTACAACCCGGCGGAGAGGCCGCCCTGGTCGAACAGGCCGAGCGCCAGCAGCAGCGAGCCCATCGACCAGACGATCGAGAAGCATGCCAGCCCGAGTAGAGTCGGGCTCGCCAGCACGCCGACGGCGCCGAGCAGAAGCGTCGCCAGCGCGGCCGGCACCACCCATGGCGCGGCGACGTCCGCCACCGCTCCGGCATCGGCGCCGAACACCAACGTATAGACCCGGACGATCGAATAGGCGCCGACCTTGGTCATCATCATGAACAGCGCCGCCACCGGCCCAGGTGCTGCCGCATAGGCCGAGGGCAGCCACCATTGCAGCGGCACCAATGCGGCCTTGAGGGCGAACACCACCAGCAGCAGCAGCGCGCCGACGCGCAGCAGCGCTTCGTCGCCCGGCGCGATCTGAGCCACCTTGCCGACCAGGTCGGCCATGTTGAGCGTGCCGGTCACCGCATAGATCAGGCCGACCGCGAACAGGAACAGCGTCGAGCCGATCAGATTGATCGCGACGTAGTGAAAGCCTGCGCGCAGCCGCCGCGCGCCGCCGCCATGCAGCATCAGGCCGTAGGAGGCGATCAGCATGATCTCGAAGAACACGAACAGGTTGAACACGTCGCCGGTGAGGAACGCGCCGTTGAGGCCCATCAGCTGGAACTGGAACAGCGGATGGAAATGCCGGCCGGCCTTGTCCCATCCGGCCATCGCATAGATCAGCACCGCGACCGCCAGCAGCGCGGTCAGCAGCAGCATCAATGCTGCGAGGCGATCGAGCACCAGCACGATGCCGAACGGCGCGCGCCAGTCGCCGAGCTGATAGGAGGTCGGCGCGCCGTCGGTCGCGGACAGATACAGCCAGATCGTGACCGCCAGCAGCGCCAGCGTCGCGCCCATCGAGACGATGCGCTGGCTGGTCAGATCATGGCGCAGCACCAGCACCAGGAACGCGGCGACCACGGCCGGCAGGACGATCGGGGCGACGATCAGATGCATCATCGGCGCTCCGCCTTGCGGGCGCGGGCGCGGCGATGCGCTTCGCCGTTCTCGAGCCGCTCGGTCCCGGTCTCCAGGAAGCCGCGCAGCGCCAGCACCACCACCAGCGCTGTCATGCCGAACGAGATCACGATCGCGGTCAGCACCAGCGCCTGCGGCAGCGGGTCGGTGTAGTCGGTGACGCCTTTGGTGATGATCGGCGCCTTGTCGATCGACAGCCGTCCCATCGCGAACAGGAACAGGTTCACCGCATAGGACAGGAAGGTGGTGCCGATGATCACCGGGAAGCTGTGCCGGCTCAGCACCAGATACAGCCCGACCATGGTCAGCACGCCGATCCCGCTCGCGACCAGAATTTCCATTCAGCCCTCCTGCGCCGAGGGCGCCGCGGGGCGCGGCTGCAGCGGTGCGCGCGGCACCAGCGGAATGTCGGACGGGCCGACCGGCGCCGGCGTCCGCTTGGCGCGGCGCTCGACGCGCGAGATCTGCGACAGCGACAGCACCACGGTGCCGACCACGGTGAGGAACACGCCGATGTCGAACAGGATCGCGGTCGCCAGCTCGACGTCGCCGATCAGCGGCACCGGCACGTAGACGAAGGAACTGGTCAGGAACGGGTGCCCGAACAGCAACGCGCCGATGCCGGTCGCGGCCGCGATCAGCACGCCGGCGCCGAGCAGGCGATGGCCGTCGATCCGCCGCTGCTCGGCCGACCAGGCGTAGCCGCTGGCCATGAACTGCATGATGATCGCGGTGGCGACCACCAGCCCGGCGATGAAGCCGCCGCCGGGCTGATTGTGGCCGCGCAGGAAGATGTAGACGCCGACCGTGATCGCCAGCGGCAGCAGCACGCGCGCCGCGACCACCAGCACCAGCGGATGGGCGTCGGCCGAATCGTTGCGCTGGCGCATCGCGTCGAGCCGCCGCGCCGCGGCGCCTTCCAGCGCGGAGCTGAGCAGCGCGTAGATCACCAGCGCAGCGATGCACAGCACGATGATCTCGCCGAAGGTGTCGAAGCCGCGGAAGTCGACCAGGATGACGTTGACCACGTTGGTGCCGCCGCCGGACGGCTTCGATTCGGCGAGGTAGAAATCCGAGATCGAGCCGAGGTCGCGGGTCATCACTGCGTAGGCCAGCGCCGCCGCGCCGAGCCCGCCGCCGCCGGCGAGCGCGACGTCGCGCAGCTTGCGGCCGAGGCGCGGCTCGGCAGGCGTGATCTTCGGCAGCAGGTTGAGCGCGAGCAGCAGCAGGATCACAGTGACGACTTCGACCGAGATCTGCGTCAGCGCCAGATCCGGCGCCGAGAACTGCATGAAGGTCAGCGACACGATCAGGCCGACCACGCTGCTGAGGATCAGCGTCAGCAGGCGATGGACGTGGAACAGCATCACCGCGACGCTCGCGGCGATCAGCAGAATCCAGGCGACGGCCGCCGGCAGATTGACCGGTAGCATCGCGCGCAGGCCAGCGTCGTGGCGGCCGGTGACGAAGCCGGCGCTGCCGACGGCGAGGATGGTCAGCGTGATCACCGCGAGATAGCGCGGCAGAGAATCGTTGTGCAGCCGGCGGATGCTCCAGCGTGCGGCGCGCACCGACGCGGCAATGACGGCATCGAACATCGCCTTGGCGTCGGGCCGCGGCAGCGCGTGACGGAGCGTTTCCAGCGGGGTGTGGAGCAGCAGCAGCGCCAGGCCGCCGGCCAGCGCGATGCCGCTCATCAGCAGCGGCCCGGTGAAGCCGTGCCAGATCGCCAGCGGATGGAAGTCGAGTGTCGCCGCGCCGACCACCGCCAGCGCGGTGCGCTCGACGACCGCGCCGGCGATGAGTTGGGGCGCAAGCCCGATCGCGACCACAGGGATCACCAGCGCGGCGACCGGCGCCCACATGCCGAACGGGGGATCGTGCGGGTGCTTGGTCAGCGCCGCGCGCGGCCGGCCCAGATAGGTCGAGACCGCGAATCGCGCGGAGTAAGCGACCGACAGCAGCGCGCCGAGCGTCGCTGCCGCGGGCACGATCCAGACGCTGCCGAACACGGAGGTCTCGGCTGCGGCCTCCAGCATCATCTCCTTCGACAGGAAGCCGTTGAACAGCGGCACGCCGGCCATCGACGCGGCGGCGATCAGCGCCAGCACCGCGCTGATCGGCATCAGCCGCGCCAGCCCGCCGAGCTTGCGCAGGCTGCGGGTGCCGGTCTCGTGATCGACGATGCCGGCGCTCATGAACAGCGAGGCCTTGAAGGTCGCGTGGTTGAGGATGTGGAACATGCAGGCGATCACGGCGGTGCGGGTGCCGAAGCCGAGCAGCATCGTCATCAGCCCGAGATGGCTGACGGTGGAATGCGCCAGGATGCCCTTGAGGTCATCCTTGAACAGCGCGATCCAGGCGCCGATCAGCATCGTCACCAGGCCGGTGGTGGCGACGATCGCGAACCACAGCTCGGTGCCGGATAGCACCGGCCACAGCCGCGCCAGCAGAAACACGCCGGCCTTCACCATGGTGGCGGAGTGCAGATAGGCCGACACCGGGGTCGGCGCCGCCATCGCATGCGGCAGCCAGAAGTGAAACGGAAACTGCGCTGACTTTGTGAATGCCGCGCCGAGCACCAGCAGCAGGATCGGGACGTACAAGGGCGAGGCCTTGATCGCGTCGCCGCGCTGCAGGACCTCGGTCAGCTCATAGGAGCCGGCGGCCTGGCCGAGCAGCAGCATCCCGGCCATCAGCAGCAGTCCGCCGCCGCCGGTGACGATCAGCGCCATCCGCGCGCCCTGCCGGCCTTCCGGCAGGTGGCTCCAATAGCCGATCAGCAGGAACGAGCTGAGGCTGGTCAGCTCCCAGAACACCACCAGCAGCAGGATGTTGTCGCTGGTGACAATGCCGAGCATCGCGCCCTGAAACAGCAGCAGGAACGCGAAGAACCGCCCCATCGGATCGTCGCGATCGAGATAGAAGCGGGAATAGACGATCACCAGCAGGCCGATGACCAGAATCATCGTGGCGAAGAACAGGCCGAGGCCGTCGAGGAAGAACCGGAACGACAGGCCGAGCGCCGGCACCCAGTCGGTACCCGAGCGTACGGTAGCGCCGCCGAACACCGCGGGGGCATTGGCCAGCAGGATCAGCAGCGCGATCGAGCTCACCGCCGCGGTCACGAAGGTGCAGGCGTTGCGTCCAGCCCGGATCGCGATCAGGGGCAGGACGGCGCCGGCCAGTGGAAACAGAGCAATCAGAGCCAGCTGCATCGATCCCATCCGTGCACGCCGCGGTCCACGGCGCCAGCTTGCGCTGCTGCGGCCGCGGAAAACTCAGCACCCGGAGATGCAAGGGAGGGTTTGCAGGATCGGCGGGCGGATGCAAGGGCGAGAAACAGCGAGGCCGATCCGGACACGGCCGCGGAGCGGCAAGATGAAATCAATCGGGAACCAATCCTGTGAGGTTCCCGGTATTTTCACCTCCCGCAATTCGGATGGGAAGGCGGCATATCGGCGCGGCTGTCGCGCTCGAGGCCGCCTTCAATTGCGCATGAAGCCGTCGAAATAGCCGGCGAGCTCCGCGTGCGCATCCAGCGGCAGGACGTGGCCGACATATTGGTCCGGCCGGACCACGACGACGCAGCCGGCACGGCGGTCGATGCCGCGCAGATCGAAAATGTCGGGCCCGTCTTTCAGGTCGGGGCAGAACATCTTCTCGTAATCGGTCAGGCCGAAGCGTCCCTTGCCGGGCCGCAGCAGCGCCGGCATCGCGCCGATCGCGAGTGCGCGATGCGCCTGCTGGAACACGGCGCGGACGTCGATCAATGCGTCGATGTCCTCACCGGTCCTCGCGTATTTGCGAATCGGCGAGTCCGGCGCCTCGCTGAGGAATCGGCACAGACGCTGGATCGCGGAATCCGGCTGCGCCGGGTCGGCCTGGTTCGCGAAGAGGTAGAGCCGAAACCGACCGTCGGCGCGGGCTACGTGGCCGAGCTGCAGCGGCTTGGCGTCGGCGAGGCGGATCACCGGCGCGGAATGGAAGCGCTTGCCGATCACGAAGCCTTCGGCGAGATGCTGATGCGCCGCGCTGCCGGTCAGCAGCGACGGCGCGTAGTGCGTCGCGGTGCCGGCGGTGTAGCGACCGTGGCGAACGAAGTAGCGCTGGGTCTCGGCCGGATCGGCCTTGCCGCCGTCGCGCTTGGCGGAGGCCAGCAGTGCCGACCACTCGCGGTCGAAGTCGATCAGCTCCTTGGCGATGGCGCGGCGCTCGCCGGAATAGCTGTGCAGCAGCGCCGGCGCGGCGCGGCCGCGCAGCACCGCGGCGAGTTTCCAGCCGAGATTGAAGGCGTCCTGCATCGACACGTTCATGCCTTGCCCGGCCTTGGGGCTGTGGGTGTGGCAGGCGTCGCCGGCGATGAAGATGCGCGGCAGCCGGGTGGCGACTTCGTCCTCCGGCACGTCGTCGAATTTGTCGGTGAGGCGCTGGCCGATTTCGTAGATCGACCACCACGGCACTTCTTTCACGTCGAACCGGTAGGGATGCAGGATGCGCTGCGCCTTGGCGATCAGATCGTCGAGGCCGAGCTTGCGGCTGGCGACGCGTTCGTCGGCTTCGAGCCGCGTCAGCTCGACATAGAGCCGGACCAGATAGCCGCCTTCGCGCGGGATGATCAGCAGGCTGCCGTGCGCGGCGGACTGGATCAGCGCCTTGCAGCGGATGTCGGGAAAGTCGGTGACGGCAAGCACGTCCATCACGCCCCAGGCGTGATTGGCGGAATCGCCGCGCAGCTCGCGGCCGATCGTGCCGCGCACCACGCTGCGCGCGCCGTCGCAGCCGACCACATAGCGGGCCTTGACGGTTTCGGTCTCGCCCTGATGCGCGGGATCGAGCCGCTCCAGCGTCACGGTCACGCGTTGCGACGGATCATTGCTGTCCGGCGGCGGCTGCAGGCCGACGATCCGCCGCGCGTAGTGCGGCTCCAGCCGGGTGGCCGAGCGCTTCATGATTTCGAGATAGAAGTCGTGGACACGGGCCTGGTTGAGCACGACGTGCGGAAATTCCGACAGCCCGTCCTCGACGTCCTGCACCCAGCCGCTGCGCGCGATGTGCTCCGGCTGCGCGTCGTCGGGCTTCCAGAACGTGGTCTCGTTGATCCAGCAGGCCTCCTTCAGCACGCGCTCGCTGAAGCCGAAGGCCTCGAACATCTCGACGGTGCGGCAGGCGATGCCGTCGGCCTGGCCGAGCAGCAGCCGGCCCGGCTTCTGCTCGACGATGCAGGTGGTGATCTCAGGAAACTGTGCGAGCTGCGCCGCCAGCGTCAGCCCCGCCGGCCCGCAGCCGACGATTAGCACGTCGACCTCGGACGGGACGGGACCGGACGCGCCGGAGGCGGGATTGCGCGCGGCCGGATCGGCGATCGACGGATCGCCGGGCACGAAACCGTCGAGATGGAATTGCATGCATCCTCCGGCGCTGCCGGGGCGCTGCCCGCGGCAGTCATTGGCGATTGAGTCGGCTGCCGGAACTTACCCGAAATTCGCTGAGCGTCATCCTTCGAGGCCCGCGACACGCGTAGGGCATGAAAGTCTAGCACCGCCTCTCCACCGTCATGCCCGGGCTCGTCCCGGGCATTCACGTCTTTACAGTGTCGCCCGGGCCGAAGGCGTGGATGGCCGGGACAAGCCCGGCCATGACGTCGTTGATAGGACAAAGCCGCAAAGATCTGACGTGTTCGAGACTGGCGACCTGAAGACTTCGCCACGTAGACTGCCTCATGGTGAGGAGGCGCATAGCGCCGTCTCGAACCATGGGCCGCGGGCACCCGTGGCCCCATCCTTCGAGACGCCGCTTCGCGGCTCCTCAGAGGCTGTGAACCTTTTAGGTTTTCGGTGGGGATGGCGTGGGGCCGCAGCTTTGGCGCTGCATATTTTGCAGCGAGGGATGTTCATGCCTGGCAGCCAAGCTAAGTCAGGCAGTGGCGAGGCGGTGGCCCTG
>JACRJB010000060.1 GCA_016215605.1 Rhodopseudomonas palustris | reverse complement strand
TGCCTCATCGCGACGTCCGATTCGATTATCAAACAGCCACGGCTCTTCGTTCTCGCGGCTCCGCTGAGCCCGAGGCTTGCACCCGTCGCTATCACAGCGAGGGGTGGGGGCGCGCCGGTCGGCGCGAGTGGGGTGGTGCTAATCGCGATGGCTTTGCGAACCATCGCGCAACGCCTTCCGGCGCGCCCACCGCGGCGATTTTTGACTTCAGGCCCGTGCTTCCGGGGGCAGGCCCAGGTAATTAAACCCTGCTGATCCAGCGGATTACGCCGCCTTCACCTGCCCCGCGTCCAGCGAACTAACAAGTCGCAGAGCCTCGTAGTAGGCCCGGACGGGTCCCCGAAGCCTCCCGGACGCGTGGGTGCGAGCCACAGCGCGCAGGACGCCGCGTCCGTTCGACTCCGCCAGCGCCATGCCGGCTTCGTCGAACTATCATCCGGACCGGTTACCCGGCCCGTCGATCTGTCCCGCTATCCGACGCCTCATGATGCGCCCCTCACGGACAGGACAGCGCGGACTATAATCACAATAGGATTATTGTCAAGCGCCAATCATGACCCGTGTCCCGGACGCGCTGCGGCACGTAGTGCCGCTGCGCAGAGCCGGGACCCCGCTTCGCACGCTGACGATGGTCACTGCCTTGTAGTCAGAAACCCTTGCAGTCAGAAACCGGGGTCCCGCATCTGCGGCGCAGCGCTGCGCGCTGCACCGCGTGCGGGACACGAAACTGACGATCACCCGGAAAGACCCTCTCGTTCGTCATTCCGGGGCGCCGCGGAGCGGCGAACCCGGAATCTCGAGCTGTTCGTCTTGTCTGCGCGCAACAGCCGCGGGATTCCGGGTTCGCGCAGCTTCGCTGCGCGCCCCGGAATGACGAACCGAGATGGCCGGGATTCTTCGTCACGAGATGCTCGCCACCCGTGATGGAGCAGCCTTCGGGTTGCGCTCTGACTAGCGCAGGCCGCCGGTGACGTGCAGCGTTTCGCCGGTGACGTAGGAGGCGCCGTCGGAGGCGAGGAACGCGACCACCGCGGCGATCTCCTCGGCGGTGCCGACGCGGCCGAGCGGCGTCGCCTGTTCGATCCATTGCCGCATCTCGCCCTGGTCGAAGCCGGCCGCCTTGACGCCCTCGGTGACGATCATGCCGGGGTTGACGGCGTTGACGCGGATCTTGCGCGGCGCCAGCTCCTTGGACAGCACCGACGTGATCGCGTCGACCGCCGCCTTGGTGGCGGTGTAGACCGCGGAATTCGCCGGCGCGATGGTCGAGACGCCGGACGAGATGTTGATGATGCTGCCGCCGCCGGCCGCGAACTGCCGCGCCGCCTGCTGCGAGACCAGCAGCAGCCCGAGCACGTTGAGATCGAACTGGCGGTGGAAGTGCTCCGGCGTGATCGTATCGAGCGGCAGCATCTCGTAGACGCCGGCATTGTTGACAAGTACGTCGATCGGCCCGAGCGCCTGCACAGTGGCGTCGACCACGGCCTTGGCGGCTTGCGGTTCGGCGAGGTTGCCATGGACGGCGACGGCCTTGCCGCCGGCGGCCACGATCTTCGCCACCACCGCATCCGCGCCGGCCTGGCTGGAGGCGTAGTTGACGGCGACGGCGGCGCCTTGGGCGGCGAGCTGCAGCGCGATCTCGGCGCCGATGCCTTTCGACGCGCCGGTCACCAGCGCCACCTTGCCTTGCAGAGTCTTGGTCATTGTCGATCGTCCCTGGTTTTGCGAACCGCCGATCCGACGACCGGCGAGTTCAATAGTTCGGAAATATGGGACTATTGAACCATGTCAAGGGACGGCCTATATCTTTTTCATGGTGCAGTTCGTTCACCCCGCGCGTGACGACATCTCGCTCGAAGGCGTGCTCGGCGCGCTGAGCGACCCGATGCGGCTGCGCATCGTCAAGGCGCTGCTGGCGGAAGGCGATTGCCTGTCCTGCAGCGCGGCGGCGCCGTGCCCGGACATGGCCAAGTCGACGCTGTCGAACCACTTCCGCGTACTGCGCGACGCCGGCCTGATCCAGACCACCAAAAAGGGCGTCGAAAACCGCAACACCGTGCGCGAGGCCGACATCAACGCGCGGTTTCCCGGGCTGCTGAAAGCGATCCTGAAGCACGCGGGGGAGTAGGGGCGGGGACAGTCGGTTGTAGGATGGGTTGAGCGGAGCGAAACCCATCGTGCGCATTCGAAGTGATGGGTTTCGCGAAGAGCTCAACCCATCCGACGGGCTGACGATCCGTTGGTTCGTCCAGCGCGCGGATCGCGCGGCGGCCGCCTTCAACAGATTCAGGATTTGGTCTGGTCGTGAAGCCGGTCGCGGATGGCGTCGATTGCGGTCTTGATCGCCGTCACCGTCGCCTCGTCCAGCGCCACGGCCCGCGCGACGCATTGCATCACGTCGTCGGCCTGGCTCTGCAACGCCCGACCTGCATCGGTCAAACGCAGCTGGACCTCGCGCTCGTCCTTCGGATTGCGCGTCCGGGTGACGAGACCGGCCGCCTCCAGCCGCTTGAGCAGCGGGGTGAGGGTGCTGGAATCGAGGAACAGCGCCTTGCCCAGCTCCTTCACCGACTGACCGTCGCGGCGCCACAGCGTCATCATCACCAGAAACTGCGGATAGGTGAGCTTCAGGCGGTCGAGCAGCGGACGGTAGAGCTGGGTGAAGGCGTGCTCCGCCGAATAGATCGAAAAGCACAGCATGTCCGAGACATCGGGCAGGGCTGGGGGCAGGGCTGGTGCGGCCTTGGCGCGGGGCGAGGTCATGGCATCTCCGATGCTCTCCCAAATAATTTGTGTGCGATTGGATTGCAAGCGATTGACATCGTCGGTCCGTCGCCCTAGATAGATCGCACACAAAGCAATCGTGCACAAATTGAAGGACCTCGACCATGACGACCTTCACCACCAGCGATGGGACCCGGCTGTTCTATCCCGGCGCCCCGCATGGCCTCGCCGAAACCGAGGCCGACCGTTTCAACGCCGACGTGCTGTCCTTCATCCGCGCCTGATCACCTTCACTCTCCCCACCTTGAAACCCGCATCCCGAAAGATCGTCATCATGTCCAAACTCTCCGCCGTCGTCGCGCTTGCCGCCTCGCTGTTCTCCGGTTCGGTCGTCGCCCAACCGGCCAAGGCCGGCCACCCCACCATCGTCCTCGTCCACGGCGCCTTCGCCGACTCCTCGAGCTGGAACGGGGTCGTCTCGATCCTGCAGAGCAAGGGATACAAGACCGTCGCCGCCGCCAATCCGCTGCGCAGCGTGTCGAGCGACGCGCGCTACGTGTCCGACGTCGTCGCCAGCATCGCGGGTCCGGTGGTGCTGGTCGGTCATTCCTACGGCGGTCAGGTGATCTCGACCGCCGCCAACGGCCACGCCAACGTCAAGTCGCTGGTCTATGTGGCGGCGTTCGCGCCGGAGGCCGGCGAGGCGGTGGCCGAGTTGGCGGGCAAATTCCCCGGCGGCACGCTCGGCGCAGCGCTGGCGCCTCCGGTCAAGCTCGCCTCCGGCGGCGTCGATCTGTACATCGATCAGGCCAAGTTCCGCGAGCAGTTCGCGCACGACGTGCCGGCGGCGAACACCGCGTTGATGGCGGCCAGCCAACGCCCGATCACCGAAGCGGCGCTCACCGAAAAATCCGGCGAGCCGGCCTGGAAGTCGCTGCCGTCGTATTTCGTCTATGGCGACGGCGACAAGAACATTCCCGCCAAGGCGCTGCACTTCATGGCCGGACGCGCGCATTCCAAGCACACCGTGGTGGTCAGCGGCGCCTCGCATGTGGTGATGGTGTCGGAGCCGCAGGTGGTGGCCGAGCTGATCGAAGAGGCGGCGAAGTAGCTTCCGTTGGTTTCGCGGCGGGGCCGCAGCGGACAGCGCTGCGGCCCGCATCGCGTTGGGCTCCTGGCGTGCGACGATGCTGCGTCTGGGCCAGCCCTAGACGATCAGCTTTCAGCCGTTGAAGACGAAGGGTTGACTGCAGGATGGGTTGAGCGGAGCGCTCGACGCATCCTACGAGATTGTAGGATGGGTTGAGCGGAGCGATACCCATGCGGCGACTTGCGACGGTGATGGGTTTCGCGAAGCGCTCAACCCATCCTACCAGCTACGAGTTCGCTTCGTTCGCTCCGCAGCAACGCTTGTATTTCTTGCCCGAGCCGCACGGGCAGGGCTCGTTGCGACCGATCTTGCGCTGCTTCCGAGCCGGTCGTGCCTGGGGTGTCGGCGGGCCCCATTCGATCACGCGCGGCGACGGATCGTGCGCGATCCGCCAAGCGTTCAGCGTGACCATCCAGCCGGCGACTTTGTCGGCGGCCGTCGCATCGAGGGTTTCGCGTTCGGCCTCGTCGATGTCCACCATCATGGCGGAGATGTCGACCAACTGAATCAGGCTGCCGAACGCCGCGCGAGTCGCGTCGTCGGCATCCTGCAGGAGCTGCCAATGCTCCGGCCACATGTCCATGGCTGCTCCGAAGCCGTCGATCCACATCTCCCAGACCACGTCCCCCGTACCGATGCCGGGCATCAGCGGACGGTAGCGCTCGGGATGGTCGGCCAGCGTCGTCGCGACTTCGTTGTAGTGCTGCATGATCAGCGCGAATACGCCGTTGGCGTGATCGAGGTCGTCGAACGGCGCCGGTTCGTCCGCGTCGCCGTCCCACACCGCCGGCAGCCACTCGCCGGGCTTGATCATCTCGGGGCAGACCAGCATCGCGGCGATGAAGCCGTCGAGCTCTTCGACCTGCATGACGTCGGGACCAATGGTGGCGAGTTCGTCTTCGAGCTGCGCGAGATGGGGCGGGAGGTCGGGCATGGGTGCGGGTCCGGTCTTCACGAGGAGGAGGCGCCCTCCAAGTCCGGATCCGAGTCTATCGCATCAACCTCTCCGCGTCATTCCGGGGCGCGAGCGCAAGCTCGCGAGCCCGGAATCCATAACCAAGGGACTTCATGGTCGAGAACCGGCGCCTCAACAGCAGTGCTTCACCGCGAGTCGAGGGCGTATGGATTCCGGGCTCGCGCTGCGCGCGCCCCGGAATGACGAACGAGAGGGGCAGTAGGTCGATCCCCAAACAAAAACCCCGGCGTTTCCGCCGGGGTTCTGCTGGAGGTGTTCTTCGCGGTCCCGGGTCTGCGAAGCGGCATTGCATGCCGCATCGCGCCCGGGACGACTTCGTCGGATCAGAAGTCCATGCCGCCCATGCCGCCGCCCGGGGGCATCGCGGGGCCGCCCTGGTTCTTCTTCGGCAGCTCGGCCACCATGGCTTCGGTGGTGATCAGCAGCGCCGCGACCGAGGCCGCGTTCTGGATCGCGGTGCGGACCACCTTGGTCGGGTCGATGATGCCCTTCTTGACCAGGTCGCCGTACTCGCCGGTCTGGCTGTCGAAGCCGTAGTTGTACTGGTCCTTCTCCAGCACCTTGCCGACGATCACCGAGCCGTCTTCGCCGGCGTTGATGGCGATCTGGCGGGCCGGGGCGGAGAGCGCCTTGCGCACGATTTCGACGCCGGTCTTCTGGTCGTCGTTCTGGGTCTTGATGCGCTTGAGCTGCTCGGAGGCGCGCAGCAGGGCGACGCCGCCGCCCGGGACGATGCCTTCCTCGACGGCGGCGCGGGTGGCGTGCATCGCGTCGTCAACGCGATCCTTGCGCTCCTTGACCTCGATCTCGGTCGCACCGCCGACGCGGATCACCGCGACGCCGCCGGCGAGCTTGGCCAGACGCTCCTGCAGCTTCTCGCGGTCGTAGTCCGAGGTGGTTTCCTCGATCTGCGCCTTGATCTGCGCGACACGGGCTTCGATGTCAGCCTTCTTGCCGGCGCCGTTGACGATCGTGGTGTTTTCCTTGTCGATCATCACCTTCTTGGCCTTGCCGAGCATCTGGAGCGTGACGTTCTCCATCTTGATGCCGAGGTCTTCCGAGATCGCCTGGCCGCCGGTCAGGATCGCGATGTCCTGCAGCATGGCCTTACGGCGATCGCCGAAGCCCGGAGCCTTGACGGCCGCGACCTTCAGGCCACCACGCAGGCGGTTGACGACGAGGGTGGCGAGGGCTTCGCCTTCGACGTCCTCGGCGACGATCACCAGCGGCTTGCCGGTCTGCACCACGGCTTCGAGCAGCGGCAGCAGTTCGTTGAGGTTGGAGAGCTTCTTCTCGTTGATCAGGATGTAGGCGTCGTCGAATTCGACGCGCATCTTGTCGGCGTTGGTGACGAAGTAGGGCGAGATGTAGCCGCGGTCGATCTGCATCCCCTCGACGTACTCGGTCTCGAAGGCGATCCCGGTCTTGGAATCTTCGACGGTGATGA
>JACRJB010000007.1 GCA_016215605.1 Rhodopseudomonas palustris | reverse complement strand
TCCTCGTCGTCGACCATGTCGACCTTGTTCAGGAACACCACCAGCGCCGGGACGCCGACCTGACGCGCCAACAGGATGTGCTCGCGGGTCTGCGGCATCGGGCCGTCGGCCGCCGACACCACCAGGATCGCGTCGTGGCCGAGTTTCTGATCCGAGTTCTCAAGGGCGGCGAGCGCCGAGCCCTTGATGATCGGAATGTCGTCGCCCGGGAAGTCGTACTTCGAGAGAAGCTCGCGGACTTCCATCTCGACCAGTTCGAGCAGTTCCGGATCGTCGACCATGTCGCACTTGTTCAGGAACACCACCAGCGCCGGAACGCCGACCTGGCGGGCCAGCAGGATGTGCTCGCGGGTCTGCGGCATCGGGCCGTCAGCCGCCGACACAACCAGGATGCCGCCGTCCATCTGCGCGGCGCCGGTGATCATGTTCTTCACATAGTCGGCGTGGCCGGGGCAGTCGACGTGGGCGTAGTGGCGGTTCTGCGTCTCGTACTCGACGTGAGCGGTCGAGATCGTGATGCCGCGCGCCTTCTCTTCCGGCGCCTTGTCGATCTGGTCGTAGGCCGTGAACGTCGCACCGCCCGTCTCCGCCAGAACCTTGGTGATCGCCGCCGTCAGCGACGTCTTGCCATGGTCGACGTGACCGATCGTCCCGATGTTGCAATGCGGCTTGTTTCGTTCGAATTTTGCTTTGGCCATCGATCTCCATCCTTGCCGGCGCAGTCCACAATGGGGCGAAACCCGCGGCTGGTTACTGCGGAAAAGCACCCTGTTCAAGCTGGAAGTTCTGGTCCAATCTCGCTGCGCCGTGCCGAGAAAGGCCGCATGGACACCCATGTAAGGCCGCGAAACAAAAGATCAATCGGGAGACGCCATGACCGCTCACGCCGCCGCCACAACCGCCAAGGTCCCGCAAACGCCGCCGCTCCCGCAGGCCAAGCCGGAGACGATCGGCCTGTCGCCGGCCCGGCTGCAGGCGATGTCCGACGCGTTCAAGCGCGAGATCGACAAGGGCAACATCCCGGGTGTGACGGTTCTGGTGTCACGCCGCGGTCATATCGGCTGGTTCGAAGCGCTCGGCCGCCAGGCGCCCGGCAGCGACGCGCCGATGCGGCCGGACAGCCTGTTCCGGATCTTCTCGATGACCAAACCGATCGTCTCGGTCGGGATCATGCAACTGGTCGAGGACGGCTGGCTGCAGCTCGACGATCCGCTGTCGAAGTTCATTCCCGAGTTCGAGAACACCAATGTCGGCATCGTCGAGAACGGCAAGCTCGACCTCGTGCCGCTGAACCGGCCGATCACCATTCAGGACCTGCTGCGTCACACCTCCGGCATCACCTACGATCACGTCGGCGACGGCCCGATTCAGAAAATGTATCGCGAGTCCCGCGTCCGCACCCGCAAGATCACCAACGAGGAGCACGCGCGGCTGATTGCCGAGATTCCGCTGGTGTGTCAGCCGGGCGCGGCGTGGAACTACAGCCGCTCGACCGACATCCTCGGCCGCGTCGTCGAAGTGATCTCCGGCAAGACGCTGGGGGCGTTCCTGACCGAGCGCATCCTGGCGCCGCTGCAGATGGCCGAGACAGCGTTCCACACCGGCGCCGAGAACAAGCATCGGCTCGCCGAAGCGTTTCCGACCGATCCGTGGACCGGCGATCCGGTGGCGCTGTTCAACATGCTGGAAAAGCCGGCGATGGAATCCGGCGGCGGCGGCCTGGTCTCGACCACGATGGACTATGCCCGGTTCTGCCAGATGCTGCTCGGCGGCGGCACGCTGGACGGGACGCGCATCATCGGCCGCAAGACGCTGGAACTGATGGCGAGCAATCACCTCGAGCCGCACATCCCGCCGGACAACTACATCCTGCCGCCCGGCCACGGCTTCGGCCTCGGCTTCGCCGTCCGCACCGAGCCCGGCATCGCGCCGTTCCCCGGCTCGGTCGGCCAGTTCTACTGGAGCGGCATCGCCGGCACGTTCTTCTGGATCGACCCGGCGGAGGAGCTGTTCGCGGTGTTCATGTCGCAGGGCCCGGGCCAGCGCGAGTACTTCCGAACCTTGGTGCGCAATCTGGTGTACGCGGCGGTGGAATAACCTTCACCCTCTCCGCGAGTCATTCCGGGGCGCGCGGAGCATGACCTCTCGTTAGTCATTCCGGGGCGCTCGCGCAGCGAGCGAACCCGGAATCTCTCTTTGTTTACCAACTTCGGGATTCCGGGTTCGCGCTTCGCGCGCCCCGGAATGACCCGAGAGGGTCAGCTGATCGTCGCGCCGCCGTCGATCACGATGGTCTGACCCGTCGTGAAGGTGCCGGCCTTGGAGGCGAGGAAGATTGCGGCGCCGGCGATCTCATCCGGCTCGCCGATCCGCTGCAGCGGCGAGCGTGCGGTCGAGGCCTTCAGCGTCTCCGGATTTTCCCACAGCGCGCGGGCGAAGTCGGTCTTGATCAGGCCGGGCGCGATGCAGTTCACGCGGATGTTGTGCTCGCCGTATTCGCAGGCGAGGTTGCGGGCGAGCTGCATGTCGGCGGCCTTGGAGATGCAGTAGGCGCCGATCACGGTCGAGCCCTTCAGGCCGCCGATCGACGACACGATGGTGATCGAGCCGTCCTTGCGCGCGATCATCTGCGGCACGACTTCGCTGATCAGCCAGTGATTGGCGACGATGTTGTTGTCCAGAATCTTCCTGAACTGATCGTCGTTGATGCCGGCCTGCGGGCCGTAATACGGGTTCGACGCGGCGTTGCAGACCAGGGCGTCGATCTTGCCGAATTTCTCGGTCGCCTCTTGCGCCAGGCGCTTGAGATCGTCCTTGCTGGAGATGTTGGCGGCGAGCGCCAGCGCGGTCCCTGCCCCGCGCGCGTCGTTGATCGACTTGGCAACGGCGTCACAGGCGTCCTGCTTGCGCGACGAGATCACCACCTTGGCGCCGTGCTCCGCCATCCGCTCGGCGATCGCCTTGCCGATGCCGCGCGACGATCCGGTGATCACCGCGACTTTTCCGCTGAGGTCGAACAAGCTCATGTTTCTCTCCCGTTGTTAGTTGTTGTGTGTCGATGACCTGTCCCCGTCATTGCGAGGAGCGAAGCGAAGAAGCAATCCAGCGCAGTGCACAGATCTGGATTGCTTCGCTTCGCTCGCAATGACGGAAGGGCTTCGTGGTTTGCGATGACGAATAGGCTTCGGGCGCAATGAGGAGGTTACGCCAGCTTCGTCGTCGTCGCCACTTCCGGCCCGGCCGGCTGATGCATCGCGGCGTGGGACGGATCGGCGATCCAGGGCTGCTGATTGATCATCGGAATCCGCCAGCCCTCCTGGCCGTCGGAGGACGCCATGTAGTCCAGCCGCGTGATCGAGCAGTTGTCGATGGTGAAGGCGAGCCCGCGCGCCGGCTGGTCGCGCAGGGCGAGGCCGATCGCGGCCTTGATGGTGCCGCCGTGTGCCACCGCGACGATGTCACCGCCGGGATGCGCCGCGGAGATCCGCGCGATCGCCCGTTTGGTGCGCTCGTACAGATCCATGAAGCTCTCGCCGTTCGGCGCGCGCTCGTCGATCGGCGCGAACCAGAAGGTGTCGAGATTGACCGGCAGATTGGCGAAGAACGCCGCGCGGTTCTTGCCCTGCCAGTCGCCGAGATGCTGCTCGTTGAGGTCGGAATCGTGGGTGATCAGCGGCGGCCGCGGAAAGCCGGCGGCGAAAATCGCTTCCGCGGTCATGTGGGTGCGCTTCAGCTTGCTGGCGTACCACACCGCATTCTTCGGCAGCACCCGGCCGACCGCGTCGAACACGACTTTGTCGCTGCAGTCGCAATCGATGTCGATCTGTCCATAGATGTTGCCGCCGTCGCTGCGCACCGGGGCATGGCGCACCCACCACCACCGCGTGGCGGTGACGCCGGTCGGAACGGAGTGCTGGGCGACGAACGGCTTTTCGTCGGCGGAAGGCGGCGCATTCGACATGCAGAAAACCCTTCATTCCCGTTTCAAGTCGCTGTACGTCAGACCTCGCATCGCCTCAAGTCACTTGTGTGTCCGCACGCGATGCAAAGCGATCAATCGATCGACCGAATTCCGTCAAGCGGCAATCGCCGCACGATCAGCAGGGAGCAACGCATGGGCCGCCTCGCAGGCAAATCCGTCATCATCACCGGCGCCGGCAGCGGCATCGGCCGCGCGGCATCGCTGCTGTTCACCAAGGAAGGCGCGCAGCTGATCGCGGTGGATCGCACCGAGGGCGTCAACGAGACGGTCGAGCTGGTGCGCAAGGCCGGCGGCACCGCCGAGGCCGTGATGGCCGATGCGGGCGCCGAGGACGATGTGAAGGGTTACATCGCCAAGGCGATCGCAGCCTACGGCAAGCTCGACGGCCTCTGGGCCAATGCCGGCATCAGCGGCGGGCTGGTGCCGCTGCCGGAGCAAACCCCGGAGCATTGGCAGGAGATCCTGCGCGTCAATCTGATCGGGCCGTTCCTCGCGATCAAACACGCGATGCCGTACATGATCAAACAGGGCCACGGCGCGATCGTGTGCACCGCCTCGGTCGCGGGCCTGAAGAGCGGCGCGTCGGGGCATCCGTATGCGGCGTCGAAGGCCGGCGTCATCAGCCTGGTGCAGACCACCGCCTATTCGCTGTCCGGCACCGGCGTGCGCATCAACGCGGTGTGCCCCGGCCTGATCGAGACCGGCATGACCAAGCCGGTGTTCGACAATGCCAAGCAGCGCGGCACCGATCACAAGATCGGCCAGCTCAACCCGCTGAAGCGCGCCGGCCAGCCACACGAACTCGCCACCATGGGCCTGTTCCTGCTCAGCGACGAAGCGTCCTACGTCAACGGCCAGGCCTTTCCGGTCGACGGCGGCCTGACGGCGTCGATGCCTTATGCGGGCAAGCCGATCTGAGACCTGGAAGTACGGCGGCGCGCTCCTGCAACGCGGCGACACGCAACATGACACCTGACGCCTGCGCGTCACGAAGCGACGCCAAATAACAAGTCGTCATCACCCGCGTACGCGGGTGATCCAGTACCCCAGAGCGGTGCTGGTGATACGACACGGCGCAGCCTTCCTCTTCGCGAGTGTCGGGCTCACTGCTTGGGGCGCCCTCACCCCAGCCCTCTCCCGCAAGCGGGAGAGGGAGCGCGGTGCGGCGCGGGGTGGGCATTGCGCTACACACGTAGGGCGACGGCTTACTTCGGCAATACTCGACCTCTCGTTCGTCATTCCGGGGCGTGCAGCGAAGCTGCGCGAACCCGGAATCCATAACCACGGCGCTGAGTTTGGACGCAAGGCGTGGCCGATGCTGCGAGCTTGCCGCGAGTCCAGGGGGTATTGATTCCGGGCTCGCGCGGAGCCTGTCATCGGGCCGGCCGAAGGCCGGAGCCGGTGGCGCGCCCCGGAATGACGGACGAGAGGTCGGATCGCGCACGCACGGCCAGGGGTGCCCTCACCCCGGCCCTCTCCCGCAAGCGGGAGAGGGAGCGCGCTGCGATGCGGGGTCGGGGCGCTGAGTATCCGAGTCCTACGTGCTACTTCGCGCCAGCCTTCTGGGCGAATTCCCAGGACAGTTTGGCCATCGGGACGGTGCGGGCCGCCGACTCCTTGGCTTTGTCGGAGGCGGCGGTGCCGTCGCGGACGCGGCCGGCGATGCCCTGCAGAATGCCGGCGAGGCGGAAGGTGTTGTAGGCCAGATACCAGTTCATGTTGGAGATGCCGCTGATGCCGGCCGCCTTGCAGTACATGTCGGAAGCCTGCTCCAGCGTCGGCAGGTTCAGCGCCTTCAGATCCGCGTCCATCAGGCCGGGCATCGACCACTGCATCAGCAGATAGGTGAAGTCGGCCATCGGATCGCCGAGCGTCGACAGCTCCCAGTCGAGCACCGCCTGCACGCGCGGCTCGGTGGCGTGGAAGATCATGTTGTCGAGCCGGTAGTCGCCGTGCACCACCGACACGCGCTGCTGCTCGGGCACCGTGCTCGGCAGCCATTCCATCAGCCGATCCATCTCGGGGATCGGATCGGAGACCGACGCCTTGTACTGCTTGGTCCAGCGATCGATCTGACGGGCGAAATAATTGCCCGGCTTGCCGAAGTCGCCGAGGCCGATTTTCTCCGGATCGTAGCTGTGCAGCAGTGCCAGGGTTTCGATCTTGGATTTGAAGATCGCCCAGCGCGACTCCGGCGTCTGGGTCGGCAGGGTCGGATCCCAGAACACCCGGCCCTCTTCCATCGACATGATGTAGAACGACACGCCGATCACCGCATCGTCGGTGCACAGCGCGTAGGCCTTGGCCACCGGGAAGCCCTGCTTGCCGAGCGCGGCGATGACCTTGAATTCGCGGTCGACCGCGTGCGCCGACGGCAGCAGCTTACCGAACGGCTTGCGCCGCATCACGTAGGAGCGGTTCGGGGTGACGAGCTTGTAGGTCGGGTTGGATTGCCCGCCCCTGAATTGCTGAACCTCGAGCGGCCCCTGATAGCCCTCGACATTCGCCTGCATCCATTCCGCCAAGCGGGCTTCGTCGACCCGATGCCGATCCTCGACCGGCTTGGTGCCGACGTAGTCCTCGTCATTTCGCATTCCGACCAAGTGACGCTCCCTTGTTCTTGTTCGCGCGGTCCGCGCCGCGCGTTCGATTACGTTCGAATCCAAACCGTCATGCCCGGGCTTGACCCGGGCATCCATCATCTCAGGAGATGGATCGCCGGATCAAGTCCGGCGATGACGTTTTGCGCGGGGTTGCCGCTCAGTGCTTGGCCTCGTTGGCGTATTTCTTCAGCTCCAGGCGGGCAATGGCGCGGTTGTGCACCTCGTCCGGACCGTCCGCCAGCCGCAGCGTGCGGATATGGGCGTAATCCTTGGCGAGGCCGGCATCGTCGGAGACGCCGCCGCCGCCATAGGCCTGGATCGCGTTGTCGAGGATCTTGAGCGCCATGTTCGGCGCCGCGACCTTGATCATCGCGATCTCGAGCTGCGCGGTCTTGTTGCCGACCTTGTCCATCATGTCGGCGGCCTTGAGGCACAGCAGGCGATTCATCTCGATGTCGGTGCGGGCCTCGGCGATGCGCTGCTCCCAGATCGAATATTCGATGATCTTCTTGCCGAACGCGGTGCGCGACTGCAGCCGGCGCACCATCTTCTCCAGCCCCTCTTCGGCCTTGCCGATGGTGCGCATGCAGTGATGGATGCGGCCCGGACCGAGGCGGCCCTGCGCGATCTCGAAGCCGCGGCCTTCGCCGAGCAGCAAGTTGGACGCCGGGACGCGGACGTCCTTCATCAGCACCACGCCGTGACCGTGCGGCGCGTCGTCGAAGCCGAACACCGGCAGCATCTTCTCGATGGTGATGCCGGGAGTGTCGAGCGGCACCAGGATCTGCGACTGCTGCTGATGCTTGGCGGCGTTGAAGTCGGTCTTGCCCATCACGATCGCGATCTTGCAACGCGGATCGCCGACGCCCGACGACCACCATTTACGGCCGTTGATCACGTAGTGATCGCCGTCGCGTACGATGCTGGTCTCGATGTTGGTCGCGTCCGACGAGGCCACCGCCGGCTCGGTCATCAGGAACGCCGAGCGGATTTCGCCGTTCATCAAGGGGCGAAGCCACTGCTTCTTCTGCTCCTTGGAGCCGTAGCGCATCAGCACTTCCATGTTGCCGGTGTCCGGCGCCGAGCAGTTGAACACCTCGGAGGCCCAGGAGATGTGGCCCATCTGCTCGGACAACAGCGCGTATTCGAGATTGGACAGGCCGGCGCCGCGGAACTCGTCGTCTTCGTGCGACGACGGCGGCATGAACAGGTTCCACAGCCCCTCGGCCTTGGCTTTCGCCTTCAGCTCTTCGAGGATCGGGATCACCTTCCAACGCTCACCCTCGGCGTCCTGCTTGTTGTAGATCGGCACCGCGGGCCGGACATGCGTGTTCATGAAGGCGGTGACGCGTTCCAGCCACTCACGCTGGCGATCGGACAAGTCGAAATCCATCAGGCGATCCTCACTTTTTTCCCAAGCTGTTTCGCCGGCATGGGTGCCGGCACTGTCTCCTCGCCACCCGACCTTCGCAAGCCAATTCTGGCTGCATTCTGGCTGCGCCTCCGCGGCGTGCGCGCGTCGCGCATGCAGCGGACCGGGGGCTGCCGGCGGTCGATGGCGCGAGCGCATTGACTTCCGACGGTGAAACGATAGTTTCATACACACGTTTGAAATGCAAGTTCGACGAATTTCCACAGGGCGGCATGTCGACCGACAGCACACGGACAGCGATCCTCCGGGCGGCCGAGCGGCTCTACGCCGAGCGCGGCTTCGGCGACGTCACGCTGCGCGACATCGTCGCGGCGGCCGAGGTCAATCTCGCCGCGGTGAACTATCACTTCGGCTCGAAGGACGAACTGATCACCGAATTGTTCGTGACGCGCTCGATCGCGACCAACCGCGAACGCCTCAACGAACTGAAGGCGGCGGAGGCCGCGGGCGGCGGCCGCGCCCCGGTCGAGGACGTGCTGCGCGCGCTGGTCGGACCGACCGTGCGCGGATGCCTCGGCCCGGACAGCCAGCGCTCCGACGCCGCGCGCTTCATGATCCGCGCCTCGATCGAGGCGATCCCGCCGATCCGCAAGATCAAGAATCGCGAGATCGATCACTTGCGCAAATTCGCCGCGGCGCTGCGGCGCGCGCTACCCGGCAAGGCCGACGAGGAGATTTTCTGGGGCCTGCATTTCGCGCTGGCGATGGCGCACCAGACGGTGCGCGACAGCGAGCGGCTGCTGCGGCTGTCGGACGGCGTCTGCGACCTCGACGACGTCGACGGCGTGATCGACCGCGTCGTCAACCTTGCAGCGCTGGCGCTGACCGCGACCAAGCCGGCCGCCGCCGACAAGGCCCCTGCCCGACGCGGCGGTCGCTAGGCCCGCGCGCGCTGACGACACTCACCACTGCGACGACAGGCCCATGACCGGCTGATCGGCGTCACCACGCGGATCACGAAATCGATGCGAGCATCGATTCCCAGGCTGTGCCTTCTCATTGCCCGATTTGGATACGTTGTCCGATGCGCCCGATGTGCGCCCTAACGTAAATTCAGTCGATCGGACGGACCGCGGTCGACCGGGCCGTCGACCGCCAATACCTTGATTTTAAAACAATTTTTTCTTTGGAACCATGGAGCGGGTGAAGGGAATCGAACCCTCGTATTCAGCTTGGAAGGCTGCTGCTCTACCATTGAGCTACACCCGCGCAGGGTGTTGCCTAGCACGCTCGCCGGCCGGTCTCAACACCCTGCGTGCCGCGCGTACGGCGGGCTGAACACGTCCGGACGCGAGTCTGGAGGCGGCTCGCCTCGCGACCTGCGGTCGCTCCCTTGTCTATTCCTCCGTGGGCGGGACCGGTGTCCCTGCGACTCGCAGTCGCCGACGGCCCCATCGACACCGCCGCCGCGAGAAACGGGTCGGCGACGGGATGTTTGCCAGATCGCGCGAGCCTTTCACTTCGGCACGGTGCCGATCGTCGGCATCTCTGGCGGCTTCGTCGACAAGATTGCGGCGGGATCGGCGATCAGTCTCGGCCTCACCTTCCGGCTGCGCAGACTCCGGGACGGCAGCATCAAGCCGTTGCTGAACCCATCATAAGTAGCTGCTCTCCGGCGTTCGGGAGCGGAGGAACCGAATCGTCGCGCTTCAGTTGTGCAGGTCATCACCGTTACAACCGGAGGCGACGATGGGTCTGTTCACCAAGGACATTCAGACGATGGACGACATGCTGCTGCATGGCCTTCAGGACATCTACTACGCCGAGCAGCAGATCACCAAGGCGCTGCCGACGATGATCGACCAGGCGACCAATCGCGACCTGTCGCAGGGTCTCAAGGCGCATCTCGACGAGACGCACAAGCAGATCGAACGGCTCGATCAGGTGTTCAAGAAACTCGGCCAGACGCCGAAGGGCACCGACTGCCCGGCGATCGACGGACTGATCAAGGAGTCCAAGGCCACCTCCGGCGAGATTGCCGACAAGGCTGTGCTGGATGCCGCGATCGTCGCTAATGCGCAGGCGGTCGAGCACTACGAGATCGCGCGCTACGGCACGCTGATCGCCTGGGCAGAAGAACTCGGCCACGACGACATCGTCCGCTTCCTCACCACCAATCTCAACGAGGAAAAGGCCGCCAACACCAAGCTCAACACCGTGGCGCTCCGGAAGGGCGTCAATCGCAAAGCCGCGAGCTGATGGATATCGATATGAAGCGCACCGCCATCATTCTGGGATGCCTGTTGCTGGCGTCCCCCGCACTGGCGCAGTCCGTGTCGGAAAAAGCCGGCGTCAACGCGACGCTCGGTATCAGCCCGTCGACCCAGGATTTCGTCACCCAGGTCGCCGTCAGCGACCTGTACGAGATCGCCTCGAGCAAGCTGGCCCAGACCAAGGGCAACGCCGCGGAGAAGAAATTCGCCGATCAGATGATCGCGGACCACACCAAGACGTCGAGCGAGCTCAAGCGGCTGGCGACCAGCGGCGCGATCAAGGTCGACATTCCGAGCCAGATGGATGCCGCGCATCAGGCCAAATACGACAAGCTGAACGACCTCAAGGGCGCCGAGTTCGGCGCCGCCTACGCCTCGCAGCAGGTCGACGCGCACAAGGATGCCGTGTCGCTGTTCGACCGCTAAAGCAAGGGCGGAGACAACGCCGAGCTGAAAGCCTGGGCCGGCCAGACCCTGCCCGCGCTGAAGCACCATCTCGACATGGCGCAGGACCTCGACAAGCAGCACAGCACCACGACCTCGAAGTCCAACAAGTAACTCGCACGCGATCGCGACCTTCGGCCCGGGCCGCGCGAGCGGCGCCGGGCCGTTCGCTGTCGGGTCACAGCTTGCTCCGGATGTCGTGGAACCGAAGCAAGATTGAGACATTATTGCGGTCAACGCATGCTGGGGGACAATTCATGGGACATCGATCGGCGTCGACAATGAACGCGGCCGCCGCCGCGACACTGCACAGCAGAACCGCTGCGACGCGGCGCTCTCGGGAGTCCCTGCGATGAGCGACGTCGAGACGATCGAACCGGCGAAGCCCGCCACCGCGCCTGCGCCCGCGCAGGACTCGCCGAAACCGAAACCGGCCTACACGGTGATCAACGACACCGGCAGCGTCCGCGAAGGCCTGCCCTACCCGCTCGGCGCCTGCTGGGACGGTGAAGGCACCAACTTCGCGCTGTTCTCGGCCAATGCCACCAAGGTCGAGGTCTGCCTGTTCGACGGCGACACCGAGCGTCGCATCGAACTGCCGGAATACACCGACGAGGTGTTTCACGGCTACATCCCCGACGTCGGCCCCGGCACCTTCTACGGCTATCGCGTCCACGGGCCCTACGAGCCCGAGAACGGCCACCGCTTCAATCCGAACAAGCTGCTGCTCGATCCCTATGCGCGGGCGCACGCCGGCGAGCTGAAATGGGACCCGGCGGTGTTCGGCTATCAGATGGAAAGCGGCGACGACACCACGTTCGACGAGCGCGACTCCGCGGCGTTCGTGCCGAAATGTGTCGTGGTCGATCCCGGCTTCGACTGGAAGGGCGAGCCCGGCCGCAAATTCGTGCCGTGGGATCAGACCATCGTCTACGAGACCCACGTCAAGGGCTTCACCAAGCTCAACCCCGACGTCCCCGAGAACCTGCGCGGAACCTATGCCGGACTCGGCTGCCAGCCCGTGGTCGACTACATCGCCTCGCTCGGCATCACCGCCGTCGAGCTGCTACCTGTCCACACCTTCGTCAACGACAGCTATCTGCTCGAGAAGGATCTGGTGAACTACTGGGGCTATAACACCATCGGCTTCTTCGCGCCCGACCCGCGCTACGCCGCCGACGTGCCGAACAGCCTGCGCGAATTCAAGGAGATGGTGGCGCGGCTGCACGACGTCGGCCTCGCGGTGATTCTCGACGTGGTTTACAACCACACCGCCGAAGGCAACGAGCTCGGCCCGACGCTGTCGTTCAAGGGCATCGACAACGCCAGCTACTACCGGCTGCTGCCGGACCAGAAGCGCTATTACATCAACGACACCGGAACCGGAAACACCGTCAACCTGACGCATCCGCGCGTGATTCAGATGGTCACCGACAGCTTGCGCTATTGGGCCGGCGAAATGCACATCGACGGTTTCCGCTTCGACCTCGGCACCATCCTGGCCCGCGAGGTTCACGGCTTCGACGAGCAGAGCGGCTTCCTCAAGGCGGTCAACCAGGATCCGCTGCTGAGTTCGGTGAAGCTGATCGCCGAGCCGTGGGACTGCGGCCCGGGCGGCTATCAGGTCGGCGGCTTTCCGCCCGGCTGGGCGGAATGGAACGACAAGTTCCGCGACACCCTGCGTGACTATTGGCGCGGCGAAGCGCCGGTTTCCGCGCTGGCGCCGCGGCTGTCCGGTTCCGCCGACGTGTTCAACCGGCAGGGCCGCCGCGCCTGGTCCAGCGTCAACTTCATCACCGCCCACGACGGCTTCACCCTGAACGACTGGGCGAGCTACAACGACAAGCACAATCTCGCCAACGGCGAGGACGGCAAGGACGGGCATTCCGACAACCGCTCCTGGAACTGCGGTGCCGAAGGTCCGACCGAGGACGAGGCCATCCTCGCCTTGCGCGAGCGGCAGAAGCGCAACATGCTGTCGACGCTGCTGCTGGCGCAGGGCACGCCGATGCTGCTCGCCGGCGACGAATTCGGCCGCACCCAGCAGGGCAACAACAACGCCTATTGCCAGGACAACGAAATCTCCTGGGTGCACTGGGACCACGACGACACCGCCAGGGATCTGCTGAAGTTCACCACGCGGCTGATCGAGTTGCGGCGCAACTATCCGACGCTGCGTCGCAGCCGGTTCCTGACCGGCCACTACGACGAAACGCTCGAGGTTTGCGACGTCACCTGGATCAACGCCAATGGCGGGCCGATGCAGGACGAACATTGGCAGGACGGCAACGTGAAGTGCTTCGGCATGCTGCTCGACGGCCGCGCTCAGAAGAGCGGCATCCGCAAGCATGCCGAGGACGACACCGTGCTGCTGATCACCAACAGCTTCGACGGGGTCGTCGATTTCACCCTGCCCGAGGTGCCACACGGCTCGAAATGGCAGATGCTGATCGACACCAACAGGCCCGACGGCGCGCCCGGCGAGCAGTTCGCCTGCGGCGAGGCCTATCAGGTGACGGCCCGGTCGGTGCTGCTGTTCGGACTGGTCGAGTAGCGGCGCTCTCCCGCGCTGCCGCATATTTGCGCAGCCGTTCAGTCGGTTACGGAGGAACAGACTGAACGTTTCCTCATTGTCGACGCACACATGCAACGACGCGCCGGCGGCGCGCCAGTGACGGAGACAGCGGTGAAGATTCGAGCGGGCTACAACATCGCCTTCCAGTGCTTCCAGGAAACCCCGATGAACCTGCTGCTCAGCGTTCATCCCTCCCGGATGCAGCACATCATCGGCGAGCACAGGATCCGGTTCGCGCCGGACGTTCCGGCGCGCGACTTCACCGACATGTTCGGCAACATCTGCACGCGGATCGTCGCGCCGGCCGGCCGGATCGACATCAGCAACGATTTCCTGATCGAGGATTCCGGGCTTCCGGACGAGGTCGCGCCGGGTGCCCGGCAGTTGCCGATCGCGGAACTTCCGGACGACGCCCTGATCTACCTGCTCGGCAGCCGCTATTGCGACACCGACAAGCTGTCGAACCTCGCCTGGTCGATGTTCGGCGGCATCACCTCGGGCTGGGAGCGCGTGCAGGCGATCGTCGACTACACCCACAATCAGATCGAGTTCGGCTATCACCATGCTCGCAACGACCGCACAGCGTCCGAGGGCCATTCGGAACGCATCGGCGTTTGCCGCGACTTCGCGCATCTGGCCGTCACGCTGTGCCGCTGCATGAACATTCCGGCGCGCTACTGCACCGGCTATCTCGGCGATATCGGCGTGCCGATCGATCCGGCGCCGATGGACTTCTCGGCGTGGTTCGAAGTCTATCTCGAGGGCCGCTGGTACACCTTCGACGCGCGGCACAATCATCCGCGGATCGGCCGCGTCGTCATCGCCCGCGGCCGCGACGCCGCCGACGTCGCGATCTCCACGTCGTTCGGCACCGCGCAGTTGCTGCAGTTCGAGGTGATCACCCACGAGGTGACGGAGCAGCCGGTCGCGGACCTGCAAGCGCCGCTGTCGAAAGTGGCGTAAACAGCGCGGGATCACTCCAGCGTCCAATGACAAATGCCCGGCCAGGTGCCGGGCATTTTGCTGTTTGTGACTTCGAGCCGAACGGCCGGGTCCATTCCGGCCGTTCAATTCGGTCCGTCAGTTGCTGATCGTGCCGAGTGCATTGTCCGAGTCGCCTTGGCCGGGCACCGTGATCCGGACCTCGTGGCCGAACTTGATGGCGTTCGAGGCTGCGGCGCAGGCCGCTTCGAACGCGGCTTCCTTGCTGGCATAGTCTCCGGTCGGATCGTCGTCGTGCCGGATGCCCCAATTGTCGTCGCTGCCGATGATGTCGTAATAGGCCTTGCCCATGCGCGCGCTCCTCTGCGTCGATGCCAATTCGATCGACAATGACCGCTGCGCCGGTTCGTTCCTTCGCCGCGATGGAACCGAGGCGCGGGCCCGCCGTTGAGCCGGGAACCTCACCGGAGATCGAAATGAAGCGCCAGGCGGTCGTCTACCTCGCAACCCTCGTCGTGCTGCTGCCCCTGGACTTCCTGTTCCTCGGCAGCGTCGGCAAGAAGATGTTCGAACAGCACATCGGCGAGATCATGCTGAGCACGCCGCGCGTCGCCCCGGCGATCGCCTTCTATCTGCTCTACGCCGCCGGCATCGTCGTTTTCGTCAACGGCGCGGCGCCGGGCGACTGGCAGCACAACGCGCTGTACGGCGCGCTGTTCGGCCTGTTCTGCTACGCGACCTTCGAACTCACCAACATGGCGATCCTGCGGTCGTGGGATTGGGCGCTGGTCGGCACCGACATCGTGTGGGGCGCGGTGCTCACCGCGCTCGCAGGCGCGCTGGGCGGCCTGCTGGCGCAGTGGACGATGGCGAAGATCGGCTGACCGATCCGCGCCGCCTCAGGCGGCGCGCACCGTTCCGAGGAACCGCTCGACCTCGAGCCTCAGCCGGTTGCTGTCGCCGGACAGCGACTGGGCGGCGTGCAGCACCTGCGACGAGGCGGCGCCGGTTTCGGTGGCCCCGCGCTGCACGTCGGTGATGTTCGCCGACACCTGCTGGGTGCCCTGGGCGGCCTGCTGGACGTTGCGCGAGATCTCCTGCGTGGCGGCGCCCTGCTCCTCGACGGCCGAAGCGATGGTCGAGGAAATCTCCGACATCCGGCCAATGGTTTCGCCGATCTCCTTGATCGCCGCCACCGACTGCCCGGTCGCAGCCTGGATGCCGCTGATCTGCTGGCTGATCTCGCCGGTCGCCTTGGCGGTCTGTTCGGCGAGCGCCTTGACCTCGCTGGCGACCACCGCAAAGCCGCGGCCGGCTTCACCGGCACGGGCCGCCTCGATGGTGGCGTTCAGCGCGAGCAGGTTGGTCTGGCCGGCGATGGTGTTGATCAGTTCGACGACGTCGCCGATCCGCGCCGCGGCCTGGGCGAGTTCCTCGACCCGGTCGTTGGTCAGGCGGGCCTGATCGACCGCCTCCTGGGCAATCCGCGCCGACTCCTGCACCTGCCGGCTGATCTCGTTGACCGACGAGCTCATCTCCTCGGTCGCCGACGCCACCGACTGGACGTTGGTCGACGCCTCCTCCGACGCCGCCGCCACCACGGTGGCGAGCGTCTGCGACCGCTCCGCAGTGCTCGTGAGCGAAGTGGCCGACGCCTCGAGCTCTTCCGACGCCGACGACACCGTCTCGACGATCTCGCCGATCGCGCCTTCGAAATCGTCGGCGAGCCGGATCATGTCCTGCTTGCGCTTGAGCGCGATGTCGCGGTCGAGCGCGATCTTGGCTTCGACCTCCTCGCGCGCCTTCTGCTCGGCATTGGCCTGGATGACGCCGACGGTCTTGCCGATATCTCCGATCTCGTCGCCGCGATCCGCGCCGACGATCTTGACGTCGAGCCGCCCCGCCGCGATCTGGCCGAGCGCGCCGTTCAGCCGCGTCAGCGGACGCGCCACGCCGAGGAACGAGAACGCCGCGGAACCGATCAGCACCAGAATGATCGCCGCACCGAACGCGAAATTGATCCGGCCGGACCACGCCATCTCGTCGGCCGCGCGCGCCTTGGCCGCGATCACGGATTGCTGGGATTTCTCCACCGCGCCGCGCAGCAGCGTCGCCGCCTTGTTGGCGATCGGGACGGTGCGGTCACGGCTGATGCTATTCTTCAGCGTATCGGCGGCGATCGCATCGGTCATCGCCTTCACATAGGACTGAAGCAGTCCTTCGAGGTCGCGCAGCCCGGTCTTGGTCTTGGCGTCCGGCGCCTGCTCGGCGGCGCGCTTCAACTCCTCGGCGGTGATCGACACCTTGCGCTCGAGCTTGGCTTTCTGATCCTTGTCGTCGATGACGAAGTACTTCCAGCCGATCGAGCGGATCGCGGCGAAATCGCCGTCCGCGTCGCGAAGACTCGCGAGAGCCGGGCTGTTGCCGAGAGCGGCCTGTAATCCTTCGACCTTGTTGTCCCATTCGTCGGCCACGGCGGCGCGCTTGACGTTGAGATCGAGGCCGCGTCGATGCTGCTCGGCCTGTTCGTCGGCGCCGGCCGCATAGTCGACGGTCATCTTCCTGATCTCGGCGAAACTGTCTTTTTCCTGCGGCGACATCGCGAGCGAGATCGCGCCGTCGAGCAACTTCGCCTGCGCGATCCGCGCCTCGTTGAACTGGCCGATGCGCTGATCGAGTTCCTTGAGCGAACGCGACAGCCGGACGCCGCGGACGGCGAGCTGCATGTTGCGCATCTCGGACTCGGCGATCAGCGCCTTCTCCGAAACCTGCGCCTGGATATCGGCGACGCGCGTCGCCTCGTACACCTTCGACTCGGTGATGGACTGGTTGACCACCATGCCGATGGCGAGAGAAATGCCGATCAGTCCGGCGATTCCGAGCTTGTTACCGATTCGATTGAGTTTGAGCATTGCGACCGTCCTTTTGCGGTCGCGATCATAGATTCCGGGATTGACGAGGCGGTTAACGCTGAAACTAGTAGTAATACCGGGGGTGACGGCGCCGCCCGGACAAATCGCGAATCGAAACGCTCGATTTGTGCAACAACGAGCGATTATCAGGTGGCATAGCGCCGCGCCGCGATCAGTTGCGCCGCAACCGGGCGATGTCCGTGACCTGAATGGTAACTGTGCGCGCGCGGCCGTCACGGATGACCTGCAGCTTCACCTCATTGCCGATGCCGACGCGTTCGAGCGTCGCAGCGAGGTCCGACATGCTGTGGATCTCCTGGCCGTTGGCGCCGACGATGACGTCCTCGACCATGCCGGTCTCGCTGGCCCCGGTGAGCCCCGCGCGCGCCGCCGGCGAGTCCGGCAGCGTACGAACCACGACGACTCCGTCGATGCCGAGCCGGGCGGCCTCGTTCTCGTCGGCGGCGATGATGCCGATGCCGGGCACCGGCACGGTGCCGGTCTTGATCAGCGCGGCGGCGACGCGGTTGACCGCATCGACCGGGATCGCGAAGCCGATGCCCGCCGACGCGCCGGAGCCGGAGATGATCGCGGTGTTCAAACCGATCAGCCGGCCGGCGCTGTCGAGCAGCGGCCCGCCGGAATTGCCGGGATTGATCGCCGCGTCGGTCTGGATCACGCCGCTGATCTCGTGCGCCGCCGCGGTCGGCAGCCGCCGCTGCAACGCGCTGACGATGCCGGTGGTGAGCGTCTGCTCCAGTCCGTACGGGCTGCCGATGGCGAAGGCGGCCTGCCCGACCTGCAGGTCCGACGAACTGCCGATCGCGATCGGGCGCAACGTCGCCCGCGGCCGCTCCAGCTGCAGCACCGCGAGGTCGTAGTTCGGCGCGGTGCCGACCACGCGGGCGGTGACGAACTCGCCGGTCGACAGCCGCACGCCCAGCGCGCTCGCGCCCTGGACGACGTGGTTGTTGGTGAGAACGTGGCCGGCGGCGTCCCAGATCACGCCGGAACCGGATTGCACGCCCTGCTGCTGTTGCTCGAGCAGCGATGGCGACCTCCGGCTGGACTGCGCGAAGACGTGCACCACCGACGGCGACACCCGCTTGAACAGCTCGATGGTCGAGAGTTCCGCCGGTGCCAGATCGCCCCGCGCGGTGACCGTGCGAGGGCCGGACGCCGAAAACCACAACGAGGCCAGATAAGGTTGCGCGACCCACGCGGTCGCCAGCAGCAACAGCCAGATCACCGCGATGCGCAGCAGGCGGTCGGTACGTTGCGCCCGGCGCAGCTGCGGATCGGGCGCCGGGGCGGTCGGCGGAACGGAAGACGGCATCGGCGGGTCCTTGCAGCCCCCGTGTCGAGCGGAAGTTCCAGGGGGTTCCGCTCTTAATGCGGTGCGGCGAGCCCCGGTTCCATCTGGCGACAGCCCATATCGCTCGGCACCTGCCTGCCCCCGGCTGAAGATGAATTCGCGGTCATGATGGCCATCCGGGCGTCTGCGGCGATGGCGCGGTCCGGATCAGGGTCCTATATCGGGAACCAGGATCGGCGGATGGCGCCGACGCCAGCAGGTTGATCGATGTCCGACCCGTTCTCGACGATGATGCTGGTGATTTCGGTGTGGGCGCTGCCGCTCGTCATCGCGATCACCTTTCACGAAGCGGCGCACGCCTATGCCGCCCGGATGTGCGGCGACGACACCGCCTGGATGCTCGGCCGCGTCACGCTCAATCCGCTCAAGCATATCGACCCGTTCGGGACGGTGCTGCTGCCGCTGCTGCTGCTGGCGATGCAGTCGCCGTTCCTGTTCGGCTACGCCAAGCCGGTGCCGGTGAATTTCCGCGGGTTGCGGCATCCGCGCCGCGACATGATCCTGGTCGCGGCGGCCGGTCCCGCGATCAATCTGGTGCTGGCACTCGCCGCCGCGATCGCGATCCGGCTGATCGACATGCCGGGCGCGGCCGGCGAATGGCTGATGCGCAATCTCGCCAATGCGCTGCTGATCAATGTCGTGCTGGCGATCTTCAACCTGATCCCAATTCCGCCGCTCGACGGCGGCCGCATCGCCGTCGGCGCGCTGCCGCGGGTGCTGTCGCAGCCGCTGGCGCGGCTCGAGCCCTACGGCATGCTGATCCTGATCGGGGTGGTGTTCCTGCTGCCGCTCGCCGGGCTCGGCGGCGCGACGCAATGGATCGCGCAGTCCAGCCGTTATGTCGTCGAAGCGATCCTGCGGCTGACCGGCAATGCGTGATCCCACCGGCCCCGCTGCGGCCCGGTGCCGAGCCCTGATCGAGTCTTGATTTCAAGAAGATGGATGGTGGGGACGCAGGACTCGAACCACCGTCTCGAGACCAACAGACCGATCAAGACGCTCCGGCAGATCGCTTGAACTGATCAGCGAGCGCTGTCGCCTTCGTCGACATCTCGATCATGGCTGCGTCCTTCTTGAAGCCGAAACCTCGGACCAAGTTCGGCAGCGACGCCATTTCGATCGCAATCGGCAGGTTCGCCGCGTTGAGATTCCCGCAAATGAGCTCCAGCTGGGTCTCATAATCGGCCAGCAGGCCTCGTTCCTTGCGACGTTCGGCGGTCCAGCCGAACGGGTCGAGCGGCGTGCCGCGCAGCCCCTTGAAACGGGCCAGGACATTGAAGGCCGTCAAAATCCAGGGACCGAATTTGATCTTCTTCGGCCGGCCCGTGGCCTTGTCGATCGGCGCGAACAGCGGCGGAGACAGCCAGACGGAAAGCTGCTCGTAGCCTTCGAAGGTTTCGGACAAGCGCGCCCGCCAGTCGCTCTGGGCATACAGCCGGGCCACTTCGTACTCGTCCTTGTAGGTCATCAGCTTGGCGAGATTGACGGCGACCGCTCGCGACAATTCCTCCGACCCAGGTGCGACGCGGCCTTCGGCGTCGCGCACGCGCGCGACCCATTGCGCGTAGCGCTTGGCCCATCGCGCATTCTGATATTGCGTCAGGAGGCCGACACGATGGGCGACGATGGCGTCGCAGGTGTCCGCCACAACCGCGGCGCGGCCGCGGGCCTGCACCGCGGCGGGATCGACGACCGCAAGACGGCCGAGGTCGAAGGCATCGAGATTGAACTGCACGGCGGCGCCGTTCAGTTCGATGGCCTTGCGGATCGCCGCAGACGGCAGCGGCAGCAGGCCGCGCTGATAGGCATAGCCGACCATGAACATGTTGCTGCCGATGCGGTCACCGAGCATCTGCTCGGCGATCGCTCCGGCATCGATCAGCCAGTTCATGTCGGTCGCCTCGCCGATCAGCCCGACCAGTCCGGCCTCGTCGATCCGGTAGTCGCGATCGGCCTGGAACGCCGCTGTCGGTGTCGGATCCGCGGACAGGACCGCCCGTGTCCGCGACGTCGAGCAGACCTTGAGACCATCGGGGCTCGCCGCGGCGACCAGATCGCAGCCGAGCAGCAGATCGGCGCTCTCGGGTCCGACCATGGCGCTGGACAGCCGATCGGGCGACGATGCGATCCGCAGGTGGCTGAAGACGGCGCCGCCCTTCTGCGCCAGCCCGGTCATGTTGTAGGCATTGGCCGCCTTGCCGGCGACGTTGGCGGCCATCGCCAGCACGCTGCCGATGGTGACGACGCCGCTGCCACCGACCCCGGTGATCAGCACGCTGTATTGATCGAACTCGACCTCCGGCGCTTCCGGCAGATCGGCGAACAGGGCGCGATCGATTTGCCCAGCGCCTTTGCGCAGCTTCGCGCCTTCGACGGAGACGAATGACGGGCAGAAGCCTTCGATACAGGAATAATCCTTGTTGCACGACGACTGGTCGATGCGCCGCTTTCGGCCGAGCGGCGTATCCACCGGCACGATGCTGACGCAGTTCGACTGCACGGAGCAGTCTCCGCAGCCTTCGCAGACATCCTCATTGATGAAGATGCGCCGCGGCGGGTCCGGCATCAGCTTGCGCTTGCGGCGGCGCCGCTTCTCCGCCGCACAGACCTGTTCGTACACGATGACCGTCGTGCCGGGAGTGTCGCGGAGCTCGGTCTGGATGCGATGCAGCTGGTCGCGCGCGACCACATCGACGCCGGGGATATCGACCGCGGTTCGATCCAGATCGTCGGTGACGACGACGGTGCGCGCGACATCCTCGGCCAGCACCTGACGCACGATCGCACGCGTCGTCAGGGCGCCTTCGACCGGCTGTCCGCCGGTCATGGCCACGGCGTCGTTGGCGAGGATCTTGTACGTGATGTTGATGCCGGCGAGTACGGACGCGCGGATCGCGAGCAGGCCCGAATGCGAATAGGTGCCGTCGCCGAGATTTTGGAAGACGTGCCGGGTGCGGGTGAAGGGTGACAGCCCGATCCAGTTCGCGCCTTCGGCGCCCATTTGTACCGGCTTCACCGTGTCGCGGTCCATCCACATGGCCATCGAGTGACAGCCGATGCCCGACATCGCGATCGAGCCCTCGGGCACCTTGGTGGAGCTGTTGTGCGGACAGCCCGAACAGAAATAGGGCACGCGGGTCGGCTGCCCCTCGAGCGGAGGCGCGGCCTTCTCGGGCACCTCCGTCTGCATCATCCCCAGCACGGCGTCGTTGCTGATGCCGAGCGCAGTGAGCCGCGACGCCAGAGCCTTGGCGATGACAAGCGGGTTGAGCTGGATGTCGGAGGGCAGCAGCGCGCGGCCGTGTTCATCCTGTTTGCCGATCAGGCGCGGCCGCACTCGCTGATTGAACAGGATCTTGGCCGCCTGGTCCTCCAGGAACGCCCTCTTCTCCTCGACGAACAGCAGTTCCTCGCAGCCCTCGGCGAAAGCGGCGAGGCCGGTCGGCTCCAGCGGCCAGATCAGGCCGATCTTGTAGACAGACAGCCCCCACGCTTGGGCGCATGCCTCGTCGATCCCGAGCAGGTTGAGCGCGTCGACCAGATCGGCGAACGCCTTGCCCGAGGTCACGATCCCCAGGCGCGCCCCTGCTTTGCCGAGGCGCCGTTGGTCGAGCCGGTTGGCGCGGGCGTATTCGTGAATGCGCGGCAGTCGTTTCCGGATGACCGCGGTTTCATCGCGCTGCGGGCCGTAGTCCGGCTGCGGCCGGATCGCAGGCTCATCCTGCGGATCCGACTCCGGCAGGTTAATCACAGGCTCGTCGTCCGCCACCGCGATGGTCGAGGTGGTCTCGACGGTCTCGTTGACCGTCTTCAGTCCGACCCACAGGCCGGTGAAGCGGGACATCGCCCAACCGTGAAGACCGTACTCGATGATCTCCTGAACGTCGGCTGGATAGAGCGACGGAATGAGATTGGCGGCCAGCGCCTGTTCGCTCTGATGCGCGACCGTGGACGACTTGCCCGGATGGTCGTCGCCATAGACCACGAGCACGCCGCCGTGGCGCGTCGTGCCGGCGTAGTTGCCGTGCTTGAACGGATCGCCCGAGCGGTCGACGCCTGGCCCCTTGCCGTACCACATGCCGAACACGCCATCGACGGTCTTGCCTGGCAGGCTGTCGATCTGCTGCGTGCCCCACACCGACGTCGCGGCCAGATCCTCGTTGAGGCCCGGCTGAAACACGATCTCCGACTGCTTCAGGAATTCCTTGGAGTTCCACAGCTCCATATCGAGGCCGCCGAGCGGCGAGCCGCGATAGCCCGAGACAAATCCGGCCGTGTTCAATCCGGCCTTGCGATCCCGCTCCCGCTGCGTCAGCAGCAGCCTGACCAGCGCCTGTGTCCCGTTGAGGAAGACGACGCCCGAAGCCTGCGTGTAGCGATCCTTCAGCGACACGTGTCGCAGCGGCATGTTCATGGGGCTTAGGCCTTGGGCGCGGCTGAGGATTGCTGCGGACCGGTGGCGACGACGCCGTCGCGCACCAGCGCCTCGATGTCGTCGGCGCTCCAGCCGGCGTCTGCGAGGACGTCACGCGTGTCGCCGCCGAGCCCTTGCGGCATCCGCCGCATCTCGGGGATCTTGCCGTCGTAGCGCACCGGATGCGCGACCACGGTGCCCTTGAGGTCCCCGATCGCGAATTCCTGGAACGACTCGTTGTGCACGACCTGGGGGTCGCGGCGCACGGCGTCGTAATCCTGGACGCGCTCGTACCACAGGCCGTGCGGCGACAGCGCCTTGTCGAGCCGTTCATACGTCCAGCTCTGCAGCTCGTCGCCGAGCACGCGCATGAAGGCGTCGCGGTTGGCCATGCGATCGGCGGCGAGCTCGATCAGCTCGGCGGTGCCGATGGCTGCAGCGAAGCTCTCGATATCGCCGCCCAGGCTGATCACGGCGTGACAGTCGGCCAGCTTGAACACGCCGTAAGGCGCCGGAAGGAACCACGAGGCTAGGCGATGGTCGCGCGCGATCCGATCCGGACCGCGACCGCCCGAATAGTACGCGGCCATGGATTCGCTTTGCAGATCGAGGCCGGCGCTCAGCAAGTTGGATTCGATACGGGTACCCTCGCCGGTCGCGAGCTTGCGGGCGTAAGCGGCACTCACGGCCATCGCCAGCAGAGCTGCGCCGTGCTGATCGACCACCGGCACGCCGGTGACCGTCGGCGCGGTGTCGAGATTGCCGGTGACCGCGATCAGGCCGCAGCGCGCCTGCACCAGCAGATCCTGCCCCGGCGCGGACGCCATCGGGCCGGACGAGCCCCAGCCGGTCGCCGACGCATAGATGATGTCCGGCTTCACCGCCTTCACGGCTTCGTAGCCGAAACCGAGACGCTCGAGCACGCCGCCGCGATAGTTCTCGATGATGACGTCGGCGGTCTTGATCAACGAGAACACCACCTCGCGTCCGCGCTCGCTCTTCAGATCGACCGAGATCGAGCGCTTGTTACGGTTCACCGAGAAGAACGTCGCACTGAAGCCGTCGACGAAAACCGAGTCCGCCGCATAGCCCCGCTCGAACGCGCCGGTGAGCGGCTCGACCTTGATGACGTCGGCGCCGAGATCGGCGAGATATTGCGACGCCGCCGGCCCCTGCACGAAATGCGTGAAGCCGAGCACGCGCATGCCTTTGAGCATCGTTCCGCCCTCCTTGCCCGTCTTGCTCACAGGGCCTGCCGTCCGTTCTTCAGCAGACTGCGGGCGATGACGACGCGGTGAATGTCGGAGGCGCCGTCGAAGATGCGGTAGACGCGCGCGTCGCGATAAAGCTGCTCCAGCGGCATCTCGCGGCAATAGCCCATGCCGCCGAAGATCTGCACCGCCTTGTCGGCGACGCGCCCGAGCATTTCGGAAGCGTAGTACTTCACCATCGAGACCTTTTCGCGCGGATCGAATCCCTGATCCGTCTCCCACGCCGCGTTCAGCACCATCATGCGCGCGGCGAAAATCTCGGTCGCCATGTCGGCGAGCATCGCCTGGACCATCTGAAACTGACCGATCGGCTGGCCGAACTGCTTGCGCTCGTTGGCATAGTCGATCGACATCTGGAGCAGCTTGCGCGCCATTCCGACCGATCGGCCGCCGACCATGCCGAGCCGCACCTTGTTGATGGTCGACAGCGCCTGAAACAATCCGGAACCTTCCGGGCCGAGCATCTGGCTCTTGGGCAGACGCACGTTCTCGAACACCAGCTCGGCGTGGTTGGTCGCACGCAGTCCCATCATGTATTGAATGCGGCCGACGGTGAATCCGGGCGTCCCCTTGTCGATCAGGAACGCGCTGATGCCCTTGCCGCCCTTCGACGGATCGGTGACGGCCGTGACGATGAACGCATCGGCGACGTCGGCGTCGCTGATGAAATGCTTCGATCCGTTGATGATGAAGTCGTCGCCATCACGGCGGGCCGTGGTCTTGATGCCGGCCGCGTCCGAACCGGCATTCGGCTCGGTCATGCCCAGCGCGACGTTGATGTCGCCACGGACCGCCGGGAGCAGATACTTCTCGCGCTGATCACCGACGCAATTCTCCAGCGAGCCGGGGATCGCGCCGAACGCGCGGCGCACCAGCGCATCCTTGGTGAAGCCGAACTCCTCTTCGCACAGACACATGTCGACGGCGCTCAGTCCGCCGCCGCCGACCTCGGCAGGCATACCCATGGCGAACAGGCCCAGGTTCTTGGCCTTGTCGCGCAGCTCCCGCGCCAGTTCGGGGCGCACATACTGCACCTCTTCGACTTCGGCCTCGTGAGGAGCGAGCTCTTCCTTGATGAAGCGCCGCAGCGACTCCAGCAGCATCTGCGTTTCGGACGGAATGGAGAAATCGATCACAGCACGGTTCCTTTGCGCGCGCCGGTTGATGGGCGGCTCTTGATCGGGGGATGCGGGCGAAATGAATCAGTCGGCGGGCTTGAACGCGCCGACGTCCAGAGCATCGGAGAACTGCGCCGGACGCTTGTCGATGAAGGCGCCGACGCCTTCGGCGAAGTCGTGGGTCTGCGACAATGCCTCGCTGAGATCGAGCGTGCGACGGATCGCGTCCTGCTCCGGCAGATCCATCGCGTAGCGCAGCGCGGTCTTGCAGGCGTAAGCGGCGGGCGCGGGCCCCTCCGCCAGGCGCGCCGCCAGGGCGCGGGCCGCGACCAGCGTCTGCCCCTTCGGCGCAATGCGGTTGATCAGCCCCCAGGCCAGGGCCGTTGGCGCATCGACCATGTCGCCGAGCAGCATCATCTCGTTGGCACGACCGAGGCCGATTCGACGCGTCACGCGAACGGTGCCGCCGCTGCCGGGAAAGCCGCCGAGCTTCACTTCGGGAAGGCCCAGCATCGCATCTTCCGACGCGACGATCAGATCGCAGCCCGCAGCGAGCTCGAGCCCGCCGCCGAGCGCAAGCCGCTCGATCGCCGCCACGGTCGGCTTCGGAAAGTTTCCAACCAGACCGTAGGTCTCGTTCTCGTAGCCGAGCTTCTGCGAGACGATGCCCCGCTCGGCCACCAGCCGTGGAAACTCCTTGATGTCGGAGCCGGCGCAGAAGGCGCGATCGCCCTCGCCTGTCAGCACCAGTGCGCCGATCGCCGGATCGGCGGCCAGTGATTGCAGCACATCGTGCATCTGCCGCGTCAGCGACAGTGTGACGACGTTCATCGGCGGGTTGCTGAGAAACAGGGTGGCAACGGCCCCGTCGATTTCAACGCGAACTTTCTTGTCTTGCATGGGCGTCCTCCGCGTCGAAACTTGACTTAGACTGACTTGCACGTCAATAAGTTTTTCGGAGCCGCCGACCCGTGGAGGGGGCGGCCGCAACGGGAGAAAACGGATGGCAGCCATTGTCGTCGCCAAGGTGCAGGTCACCGATCCGGCGAAGTACGAGACCTACAAACCGCTCGCCAAGAAGGCGATCGAAGCCTTCGGCGGACGCTACATCGTGCGTGGATCCGAGCCGCACGCCGTCGAAGGCGACGCGCCGAAGGCGCGCTTCGTGATCGTCGAATTCGACTCCGTCGAGACGGTCCGCCGCTTCTACGATTCGCCGGAATATCTGGCCGCACGCGAGGCCCGTGCCGGCGCTTCGATCGCCGAGATCATCGCGCTCGAAGGCATTTGAGCGGCACGTCAGCACCATGAGAGAGGACCAAACGATGGCTAAGAAGACCTACGACTGCTCGGGCGTGATCCCGGCCTGCCTGCTGCCGCTGCACGATGACCTGACGATCGACCAGACCAGCTACCGCAAGCACTTGCGCGATCTCGCGGGCGTTCGCGGGCTCGGCGCGGTGACGGTGAACGGCCACGCCTCGGAAGTCTCGTCCTGCAGTTTCGAAGAGCAGGAAATGCTGCTCGACGTCGCTGTGGCCGAAATCGGCGACAAGCTGCCGATCGTCAACGGCATCTATGCCGAGAGCGCCCGGGACGCGGTCAAGATCGCGCAAATGGCGGATCGCAAGGGCGCGTCCGCGCTGCTGGTGTTCCCGCCGAACGTGTTGATGCTCGGTTGGCGCGCCGACATGGTCGTCGATCACTACAAGCGAATCGCCGACGTCACCGATCTGCCGCTCATCATCTTCCAGTTTCCCGTCAATCTGCCGCTGAACTACTCGCACGATCTGCTCGCGCGGCTGATCGGCGAAGTGCCGAGCGTGCGGGCCATGAAGGACGGCTGCGGCGATCCCGTGCGTCACGAAATCACCGTCCGCACGTTCCAGTCGGCCAAATTCCAGGTGCTGAGCACCCACAGCGCGTGGCTGTTGAGTTCGCTCGTGACCGGCTGCAACGGACTTCTCTCGGGCGCCGGCAGCACCATCGCCGATCTGCAGGTCGCGTTGTTCGAAGCCGTCAAGGCCAACGACCTCGCCAAGGCCAAGGCGATCTCCGATCGCATCTATCCGACCACCCTCGCCTTCTACGGGGCACCGCCGGTCGACATGCACAACCGCATGAAGGAAGCGCAAGTGATTCTCGGACGCTTGCCCTCCGCAGCGGTGCGGCCCCCGCTGCAAAAGCTCGACGCCGCCGAGATTCAGCGCATCCGCGCCGCCATGGAGCAGGCTGGCGTCAAGCCGGAAGGTGCGTTGCAGGCGGTCGCATAGCCGCTTCGGCGTTGCACCGTTCACCCAAAGCTGGGATAATGAAACCGCCGGATCATGCGGCATCGAGTATCCGTCAAGCAGGATTTTGCGGTTTCAGAATGCGTGAGCGCATTAAAGTCGTCGCCGAGGAGCTTCTCGTCAAATACGGCTATCGGGGCTTCAGCTTCGGCCAGATCTCGGAGATCCTCGAAACCACCCGCGCCAACCTGCACTATCATTTTGGCAGCAAGGACGGTCTGGTCGAGGAAGTCCTCGAGGACTACGCGAACAAGACTCTCGATCACTATCGTGCCATCTGGACCGACACGACCACCACGCTGCGGCAAAAGGTGGAAGCGACGGTGCAGATGGCGCATCGACGCTACCTGCGTTACAATTCCACAGGCGACAATGGCGAGCCGTGGAGCCTGATGATTCGGCTGCGCAACGACACCGACGCGTTGACGCCGAAAATGCGCGAAAAGCTGCAGCAGGTCACCAAGGAATTCGAAATGCTGGTGCGCGCGGGCGTACGCAGCGCGATCCAGTCGGGCGAACTGGCCGCCGACAGTCCGCAGGAGAAGCTGGTCATCCAGCTCGTCAACATCATCCACTACGCCGGTTCGGTGACGCGCGACCACGGCCATTTCGGCCGGCTCGCCGATCTATGGGAGGCCACGCTGTCGACCATCGAGCGGGCCTACGCCAACAAGAAAGTCCCGGTCAGGTCCAAGGCCTAGCGTTCGACGGCGACACCCTCGATCAGGTTTCTCAGCGCGACGTTGTTCTGCTTGCGGTCCCAGGTCGACGCGGTCACGCCCGACTCGCGCAGACCGGCCTTGCGCACTTTCTGGGTCGGCGTCCGCGGCAACGCATCGAGACATTCGATGTAGCGCGGCACCATGTGATGCGGCAGCTCGGCGGCGAGATAGGACAGCAATTCGGCGGGGTCGACCGCCCGCCCGGGCCGCGGCACGACGCTCAGCTTGATATCGTCGTCCGACGAATACCCCGAGGGCACACCGACCGCGGCGCTTTCCAGAACGGCAGGATGCCCGTTCGCGGCGATCTCGATGTCGTAAGACGAGATATTTTCCGCGCGGCGCCTGATCCTGTCGCCGAGGCGGTCGACGAAATACACCCAGCCATCGGCATCGACATAACCGCTGTCGCCGGTGTGAAACCAGAAATTCCGGTACGCCTTCGCCGTGGCCTCGGGATTGCGGAAATATCCCGGCGTCACGATCCAGGGAAGTTTGGGCCGAACGATGAACTCGCCGACCTGCCCGGTCGGCAGCGGCAGATCGGTCTCGCCGTCGACGACCTGAAACTCGTACCAGTCATGACGGATCTTGCCGGCCGCGCCCGGTCGTAGCGGCTCATCGTGCGGATGCCAGCAGGGGATATTGATCTCCGTCATCCCCCACGTCTCGATCCCCTTCAGCCCGAACCGGCGTTCGAAATCCGCAGCGATGTGCCGTGGAAACGGCGACGTACCGAGCCGGGTCAGCTTGGTCTGCGCATCGTCCGGCCGCTCGGGCTGCTGATGGATCATCTCGATCAGCGGCCCATGGCCGATCGTGACCGTCGCTCCGCTGTCCCGGATGCGGTCGATCCACCTGTCCGCGGCAAACTGCCGGTCGAAGCAGATCCGCGCGCCGGTCAGCAGCGCCGCGTACACCACACAGAATCGCGGCGACATGTGGAACAGCGGATGCGCACAATAATAGACGTCGTCGGCTTCGACCCAGAGGCCCTCCACGGTTTGCCGCGCTGTCAGATAGGCCTGCGCGTGGGTGACGATCACGCCCTTGGCCGGGCCGGTGGTGCCCGACGTGAAAAGAATCGACATGGTGTCGGCGGGAGAAAGCGAGGGCAGATCGATCCCGCGCGGCTCGACTTCCGAGCTACCGAGTTGCTTGAGCTCGATGCCGGCGAGCGCCGGAAGATCCTGATCGAGCGCTCCGAACCACATCACGCTGCGCAGCGCGCCGAGATCGAGTCCCTCACGCGCCAACGTGGACAGCAGTGGCGCCTCCGCGACCAGCAGCTTGGGCTCGACCAGGTTGATCGCATGTTCGAGCGTGCGGCCGCGGAGCGCCGGATTGATCGGGGCATCACTGGCGCCGAGCAGGCTGATGGCGAACCACAAAGCAATGTGCTCGACCGAATTGCCGGCGAAGATGGCCACCCGGTCCCCGCGCCCGACGCCTTCCCTGGCCAGCTCCGAGGCGAACCGCAATGCCAGCGCGTGGACCTGCGCGAACGTCAGGACTGAATCGTTTCCGAACTGCAGAAATGGCCGGTCGGGCGTCGACGCGACCCGGCCGGCGATGACTTTGTCGAGCGCCCAATCGGCGAACGGAAGATCCCGCAACGAATTGGTCATGGCTGTGTCGTGAGGAGGAGAGACGCCGGGCGCTCTCCTCCTCGCGTCCTCATTTCACCGTCTTGAACTTGCCGTCGTGAACTTCGACCGTGATCAGGGTGTCCTGGAACACGCCCTCGTGCTGATCCTTGGAGTAGCAAAGTGTGCCGTCGAGGTAGGTGTCCTTGAAACCGCAGATCGTCTCGAGAGCGTCGCGGATCGCCGGACCGGTCACTTCGCCCTTGACGCGGCGGATCGCCTCGAACACCGCAAGGGCGCCGGTCGAGCCGATCAGCTCGGCATAGCCCTTGGGGGTCTTGCCCGCAGCGACGATCACCTCGCCCAGCTTCTTCTGCTTCTCGGAGGGATCATCCCAGTTTCCGATCGAAACGATCTGGATCCCGTCGGCAGCGTTGCCCGCGGCGTCCAGGAACGGACGCTGATTGAGGCTGCCGGTCCCAATGACGGGGGCGGTGATGCCGACCTGCTTGGCGGCGCGCACGAAGGCCGCCCCCAGCGCCGGCGCCGAGGTCTTCAGCAGCACGACATCCGGATTGGCGTTACGGATGTTGGTGGCCGCCGCGGTGAGATCGATCGCGCTGAGCGGCGCGCCGACCGCGGCGACGATCTCGAAGTTCTTCTCCTTGGAAAGTTGGGTCGCGAGCTTCATGCCCGCTTCGCCATAGGCGTCTTCCTGATAGAGAATGCCGATGCGCTTGCGCTGGGGCTTGAACACCGCCCGCTCGAACAGAGCGTTGATGATCAGCGTATCGGACGGCGCGGTGCGAAACACCCAGGGCCAGAACGCATTGTCCTTCGACGTCACCGGGATGGTGCCGACCGGCGAGAGCAGCGGCACCTTGTTGGCGAGCGCGATCGGCGCGAGCGCCAGAGCACCGGTTCCCAAGGTCGGTCCGAGGATCGCCACGACCTTGTCCTGGCGAGTCAACTTCGTGGCGCAGCGCGCCGCCTCGGTGGGGTTGGTCTGCTCATCGCAGATGATCAGATCGATCTTCTTGCCGTTGATGCCGCCTTGCGCGTTGAGGTTCTTGGTCAGCGCCTCGACGATATCGCGCTCCGGAACGCCGAACGGAGCCGCCGGACCATTCAGACTGTAGATCGCACCGATCTTGATGCTGTCCTGCGCGTGTGCCGCCGTCGTCATCGCCACGGCGATCGCCGCCGCGCCGCTCGCAACCGCCCCCAGCCAACCCGATTTCATCTCGTCACTCCCTTTGTTGTGCTTATTCCCGCCGCGCCGTCAGCCGCGGCCGGTTCCCAGAAACGCTTCGGCGATGCGCTGCGGATCGTCGAGATCCGCCCGATCTCCGCTGCGAACGATGTGACCGTGCGACAGCACCACGTAGCGATCGACGATCCGCGCCGCGAACGGCACGTTCTGTTCGGCGAGCAGCAGCGCGAGGCCGCCCTTCTTGAGGCGATCGAACGCGGCGGCGAGGATGTCGAACACCGCCGGCGCCAGCCCCTGGCTCGGCTCGTCCAGCGCCAGCACCGCCGGCTTGCGGCCGAGCGCCAGACCGATCGCGAGCATCTGCTGTTCGCCGCCCGACAGCATGCCGGCCATCGCCGTCTCGCGGGTCTGCAGGATCGGAAACAGATCGATGATGAAGGCCCGCTGGGCCTCGCGCTCCGAGGCCGGCAGCAGCGCCAGTCCGATGTCGATGTTCTCCCTCACCGTCATCGTCGGGAAGATGTTGCGGCGCTGCTCGGGCACCAGCGACAGGCCGTGGAGCGCGCGCTTGTGCGCGCTCATGCCGCCCAGGCTGCGTCCGTTGACGTTGATCTCGCCGCCGCCGCGCACGACTCCGGCGATGGCCTGCAGCATGCTGCTCTTGCCGGCGCCGTTCGAGCCGAGCACGGCGAGCATCTCGCCGGCCCGCAGCGACAAATCGACACCGGACACCACCGTGACGCGGTGATATCTGGCACTGAGGCCCTTGCACGACAGCACGGAAGCGCCGGGCGCCGAGCCGAGTTGCATGTTCATCGCCCGGCACTCCCCAGATAGACGTCGATGAAGGCGCGGTCCTTGGCGATGGTCTCCGGTTCGCCTTCGAGCAGCTTGGCGCCGTCCTTCAGAACGACGACGTGTTCGGCGAGCTCGCGAATGAGACCGAAATTGTGCTCGACCAGCAGAACACCGACGCCGCGATCCGCGAGCTTGCGGATCTCGCGCGACAGCATGCGCTGCTCTTCCCGCTCCAGACCGGCGGCAGGCTCGTCGAGCAGGATGTATTTCGGCCGATTGGCGACCGCGCGCGCCACCTCGACGAGTCGCACGCGGCCCATCGGCAGTTCGTTCATCGTCAGCGAACGAAATTCCGACAGCCGCAGATCGTCGAGGATGTCGCTGCAGCGCTCGCGGAAATCCCCCTCCTCCGCGACCGCCTTGGGCAGCCGCAGCATCGCGCTGAACACGCCGGTGCGGTGCACCGGATAGAACCCGCACATCACAGCTTCACTCACCGTGACCTTGGGATCGAAGCGCGGGGTCTGGAACGTTCGTGCGAGGCCCAGACCGATGCGGCGATACGGCGGCATCGCGTCGATCCGCGTGTCGTCGACCTCGATGGTCCCGGCGGCAGGCTTGACCATGCCGGTGATGGCGTTGAACAGCGTGCTCTTGCCGGAGCCGTTCGGGCCGATCACCGCGACGATCTTGCCCGGCGGCAGCTTGAGGGACACGTCCTTGACCGCGGTCACGCCGCCGAAGCGAACGGTGATGTCTTTGACCTGGACAGTCATGCCGTGCCCTCCGTCGCTGCGGGGCGGACCGCCATCGGCTGCTTGTCCGATCGCCGCGCGATCAGCTTGCCCCAATCGGTGCCGAGCACGCCGTTGGGCGCGACCAGCAGAACGAAGATGAGCACGCCGCCGAAGATCATCCCCTGCGTCTCCGCGGCGGGCAGATAGAGCGTCAGGAGCGTGAGGAAGGCCGCGCCGAGCACGGGGCCGAGCAACGTCGAGGCGCCGCCGATGACCGCCATCAGCACCACCTTGATCGACACGTGCATCGTCAGCGAGTCCGGCCCCATGTAGGTGAGGTGATGGGCGTAGAGCCAGCCGGCGAGACCGGACACCGACGCCGAAATCGCGAAGTACGAAGCCAGCAGAGCCGGAACATTGACGCCATCCGCGGTCGCCCGCAGCGGATCGTGCCGCGCCGTCTTGACCGCCCGCCCGACCGCCGAGTCGGTCAGGTTGGCGTACAGGAACAGCACCACGACGACGAGGCCCCAGGACAGCACGTGCATGGCGAACACGCTGTCGGCGAACCACAGCGGAGGAATGCCCGAGATGCCGATGTAGCCGCCGGTGAGCCCCTTGCCCTCGCGGATCGCGAGTTCGAGCACCAAGCTCAGCAGCAGCGTGGCGATCGACAGCGGCAGTGGAGACAGACGCGTGATCGCGCGCGCCATCGGATACGCCACCACGGCCGGCAGCAGCAGCGCCAGCGCCAGGCCGACCAGCGGCGAGAGGCCGTAACGCGTCGTCACGATGCTGGTCGCGAACGCGCCGATCGCGCCGAAGGCGGCCGGCGCCATCGATAGGATGCCGGCCTGGCCGTAGGCCATGCCGACCGACAAGGCCAGCAACGAGAAGATCGCGACGAGAACGGAGTTGTCGAGCCAGAACGCGCTGCCGGCGATCAGCGGCGTCATGGCGGCGATGATCACGACAAGCAGTCCGATCGGAGCGAGGCGGGAACGAAGCACGGCGGGCATCAGACGCGGCCTCCGGTTGAGACGATCTGGTTCATGCGTCCCATCGACAGCACCACGAAGATGACGACCAACGGGATTGCGGTGGCCCAGGCGCCGGGCAGATAACCGGAGCACAGCGCCTGCACCATGCCGATGATCAATCCACCGGCGAAGCCGCGCAGCGGACTGTTCATGCCGAAGATGATCGCGGAGCCGAATCCCCAGATCGTCAGGGTGAAGGCGGAGCTGTAATCGGCGCCGGTCGTGTAGAGAATGAGCACGCCCGCGACGCCGGCGAGCAAACCGCCGAGCAGATAGGTGGCGAACCAGATTTGCCGAACCGGAATGCCGTTCAGCGACGCGCCGACCGGATTGGCTGCGCTGGCGCGCATCGAGCGGCCGAACGGCGTCTTCCGCAGCACGACGAACAACGCGGTGAGGATGACGAGGCAGACAGCGGCATTGATGCCGGTCTGCGGGCTGATCCGAATGCCGCCGATGTTCCAGAACGTGTCGAACGGCTGCCTGATCATCGGATTGGTACCGAACACGCTCAGGATGAGCGACTCCAGAAACATCGCCAGACCGAACGTCCCGAGCACCGCAGTCACGTGATCGACCGCGCCCGGCCGGTTCAGCCGCAGCGAGATGATGCCGACTACGAAAGACGCGAACACGGTGGCGAGGATCGCGGCGAGGATTCCGACCGGCCCGCCGATGCTGTAGGCGACCGCAACGGCGAGCACCGCGTAGGCGCCGAGCGCGACGTCGACCGAGCCTGTCGTGGAGAACAGCAGGCTGACCGGGAACGCGAGCAGCCCGTAGGTGATGCCGAGCAGTGCTCCGCGCAACAAGTACTCGACGAGTTCGTACACCCTTCCCTCCCTGACACCGGGCGCTTTTACGCTCCGGAATACTTACTCGCTAGTAAGTAAGATTGAGCCCACTTTGTCAACCCGCGACCGAACGTCTCAATTCATCCAGAGGCCGCCGGTGACGTTGATCGACTGCCCCGTCATGTAGCTGGCTTCGTCCGAGATGAGAAAGGCCACGGCCCGCGCGATGTCGTCGGGTTGACCAAGTCGTTGCAGCGGAATGAGGTGCTGCCGCTCGGCCGCCGACGGAAGCCCGAGCGCCGCCGCGGTTTCGTCGGCCTGCTTGCGCATCTCTGTGTTGTCGATCGTTCCGGGGCAGACGGCGTTGACGCGGATGCCATGCGCGGCGAGATCGATCGCCATCGACTGCGTCATCCCGATAATCGCGAACTTCGACGCGCAATACGCGAGCGAATTGGGCCGACCGGATTTGCCGAACCACGACGCCATGTTGACGATGTTGCCACCACCGGCGTCGCGCATCGCGGGAACCAGCACATGGCAACAGTTGAAGGTGCCGCGCACGTTCACCTCCATGGTGCGGTCGAAATCCGCCGGGGTGACGTCGAGGATCGACGCGAGGCGCCCGATGCCGGCATTGTTGACCAGCACGTCGGGTACGGCTCCCCATGCCTTCGTGGTGGCGATGGACGCGGCCTTCACCGCGTCGAGGTCGGACACATCCACCACCTGCGAATGATGGCCGCCGCCCTGATTCAATTCCGCCAGCGTGGATTGAAGCGCGGCTTGATTGACGTCCCAAAGCGACACCGCACATCCTTCGCCCGCAAGCCGCATCGCAATGGCCTTGCCGATCCCGTGCGCCGCACCCGTGACGATCGCCCGCTTACCCGCGTAATTGTACATGTCCTGCCCTTTTGTCTAATCGTGACGGCGACGAAGCGCCGCGGCGGTTAGGTCCGCCGGATGTGCATGCCGCCGTCGACGTGATACGCGCCGCCGGTGATGTAGGGCATCAGTCCGGCAGCGAGCACGCCGACGGTGCGGCCGATATCCTCGGCCTCGCCCCAGCGCGCCTGCGGAAAGCCGCGCGATTGCACCCAACCATCGTACTTGTCGAAAACGTCGGCAGTCATGTCGGTCCGGATGATGCCGGGCCGCACCTCGTGCACCGCGATGCCGTATTCGGCGAGCCGCAGGGCGTAGAGGCTGCTCATCATCGCGACGCCCGCCTTGGACACGCAGTAGTCGGCCTGCGCCGGCGTCGCGATCACCGCGTTGCCGGACGAGATGAACACGATCGAACGGTCCGGCCGCGCATGATCACCGCTGCGATCGGCGATCATCCGGCGCGCCACATGCTGGGTCAGGAAGAACGTGCCGCGGACGTTCACGCCGAGCAGCCGGTCGAGGCTCTCGGGCGGCACGTTCAGCATGTCACCGCGAAAGGCGGTCTGCACGCCGGCATTGTTGACGAGGCACGAGATCGGCCCGAGCGCATCCCACGCCTGGGACACAAGCCTTTCCTGGCTGTCGAGATCGGCGATGTCGCCCTGCACGAAAGCGCCGCGGACACCGCGACTAGCGATGCCTGCGAGGGTTTCGTCGGCGTTCTGGTCACGCATCACATCGTTGATCACGACATCGAAGCCGTGCCCCGCCAACGCGTAGGCGATGGCGCGGCCGATGCCGCGGCGCCCGCCCGTGACGAAGGCGACCTTCTCGGATCTGCTCATCGCGTCGCCGCCTGCTTCAGAGATTCATTCGGCACCCAGCGCATGATGTGCACCGCCGATGCCACCGTCTCGCCGCGCTGATTGGTCGCGACAACGTCCGCAAGCGCGCGCCGCCGATCGCCTTCGATCGCGCTGACCGTGTAGGTGATGGTGACGGTGTCGCCGAAGAACACCGGCGCCATGAAGCGGACGCGGTCGTAGCCCTGCGACACGGCGGTCAGGCCGACGTATTTGTCGATATGGGGGCCGTACATCACGGTCGACGCCGTCGACATCAGGCCGAGCGACAGCACGCCGTGGGCGATGCGGCTGCCGAACGCCGAGTTGCGCATGTATTCTTCGTTGCAATGCACGGGAGCGAGGTCGCCGGTGACCCCGGCGAACAGGTAGACGTCGCTCTCGCTCAGCGTCTTCGCGAAGGTGATCTTGTCCCCTTTCGCAACGTGGAAGTCGGCGTCCTGCATACTTGTCCTCCCCGGTGTTTTGCATCCATAATACTGACTTGCATGTAGGTCAATAGATAGGACGACCATTCTCATGGCTCTTCAGCCTTCTCCCGCTCCCGGCATTGCCAAGGTGATCGACGCTCTCCGGCCGATTCTCGGCGATCGGATCACCACCGCAGCCGCCGTCCGCGAGCAGCACGCCAGTCAGCTGACGTGGCTCCTCTCGCAGCTCCCCGACGCGGTCGCTTTCGCCGAAAGCACCGCGGAGGTCGCAGCCATCGTCAAGGCCTGCGCTGCCGAGAACGTTCCGATGATCGCCTTCGGGACGGGCACGGCGTTCGAAGGCCACGTCAATGCTCCCGCCGGCGGCCTCTCGATCGACGTCAGCCGAATGAACCGCATCCTCGCGGTCAACACCGAGGATATGGACTGCGTCGTCCAGCCCGGGGTCACACGCCAGACGCTGAACAGCTACTTGCGCGACACCGGCCTGTTCTTCCCCGTCGACCCGGGCGCCGACGCCTCGCTCGGCGGCATGACGGCGACGCGCGCCTCCGGGACCAATGCGGTCCGTTACGGGACGATGAAGGACAACGTCGTCGCGCTCACTGCCGTGCTTCCGAACGGCGATGTCGTGCGCACCGCGCGCCGCGCCCGCAAGAGTTCGGCCGGCTACGATCTGACGCGCCTGATGGTCGGCTCCGAGGGGACGCTCGGAATCATCACCGAACTGGTGCTGAAGTTGTCGCCCGTTCCGGAGGCCGTGGCCGGCGGCATCTGCCCGTTTCCAACCGTTCGCGCCGCGTGCGACGCGGTGATTGCGACGATCCAGAGCGCCATCCCGGTGGCTCGCATCGAACTGCTCGATGAAGTCACGGCGGCTGCCGTGCGATCGCATTCCGGCCTGGCGCTGATGGATTCGCCGCTGCTGCTTCTGGAATTCCACGGCTCGCCCCAAAGCGTCGCCGAACAATCGCAGCGGTTCGGCGAGATCGCGGAGACCTTTGGCGGCGGACCATTCGAATGGTCCGACAAGGCCGAACAGCGCGCCAAACTATGGCAGGCACGCCACGACGCGTACTGGGCCTGTCTGGCGCTGCGTCCCGGCGCGCGGCCGATCCCGACCGACGTCTGCGTGCCGATCGCGCGCCTCGCGGACTGCGTCGAACAGACCAAGGCGGAGATCGCCGAACTCGGACTGATCGCGCCCGTCGTCGGTCATGTCGGCGATGGAAACTTCCACGTCCAGCCGATGGTCGACATGAGCAATCCCGACGAGATCGCAACCGTGAAGCGATTCATCGAGCGAATGGTGGAGCGCGCCATCGCCATGGACGGCACCTGTACTGGCGAGCACGGCGTCGGCCAGGAGAAGCGGCGATATCTCGAGCTCGAGCATGGCCCCGAGACGCTGGCGCTGATGCGGACCATCAAGCGAGCCATCGATCCGCACAACCTCATGAACCCCGGCAAACTGGTGGACAACTCGCTATGACCTCGCCCTTCCCGCTCTCGGCCGCGACCGTGGACTATGTCGACGGCAGCACCCGCGTCTACGCGATCATCGGTCATCCGGTGCAGCAGGTGCGCTCGCCCCAGGCGATCACGTTTGAACTCCGGCGCAGAGGCCTCAACGCCATCCTGCTGCCGTTCGACGTCGCCCCCGCCTCGTTCGACAATGTCATGACCAGTCTGCTCGCCATCGGGAATCTCGACGGGCTGATCATTACCGTGCCGCACAAGATCCGCGCCCGCGACCTGTGCTCGCGCGTCGGCCCCCTCGCGGAGATCAGCGGCAGCGCCTCGGTCATCGCGCGGACCGCCGACGACAAATGGGTCGGAGAGCTGTTCGACGGCATGGGATGCGTCGCGGCGATCCGCAATCGCGGCGTCGATCTCGAAGGCCGGCGGATCCTGCTGCTGGGTGTGGGCGGCGCCGGCGCCGGCATCGCCGTCGAGCTCGCTCGCCATCGTCCAGCCGAGATTCACATTCACGACCCGGACCGCGCCAAGGCGATGCACGTGATCGAACGACTGTCGGCGCATTTCCCCGCGCAGTCGTTCAGCGTCGGCCTTCCCGCGCTCGACGGCCTCGACGTTGTGATCAACGCATCGCCGGTCGGCATGCTCGATCCGGAGCGGATGCCGATCGAGGCATCGCGCTTCCCGTCTCACCTCGTCGTCATGGACGTCATCACCGATCCGGCGCCGACCCGCCTGTTACGGACGGCCGAGGAGAGCGGATGCATCGCGGTGTACGGCCGGGAAATGTTCGATTCCCAGATCGCCGGCGCCTGCGACTTTCTTCTCGCCGCCCGCCAGGTCGGGGTGAACGACGTTCGTTTCGATCGGCAGCCGGCGCGGCTCAATCAATCCGAATGATGAGCTTACCTGTGTTCTGCCCTTTCAGCAGTCCGATGAAAGCGGCAGGCGCCTGCTCCAGGCCGTCGACGATGTCCTCCATGAACACCACAGCGCCGGAGCGAACCTTCGGCGTCACTTCAGCGAGGAACTCGTCGCGATAGGCCAGATAGTCCGTGACGATGAAGCCGCGGACCAGCAGGCGCTTGACCAGCGTGTCCTGCATCAGCCGTGCCAGCGGCGTTTGATTGGTATCCGGCTTGGCACTGTTGTACTGCGAGATCAGCCCGCAAACCGGCACGCGGGCGAACGGATTGAGCAGCGGGATCACAGCGTCCAGCACGCGCCCGCCGATGTTCTCGAAATACACGTCGATGCCGTTCGGGCACGCCGCCGCGAGCTGCTGCGCGAGGTCCGGGTCACGATGATCGACTGCCGCATCGGCGCCGAAGCGTTCGACAGCGAGCGCGCATTTTTTGGCGCCGCCCGCGACCGCCACGACACGGCAGCCTGCCGATTTAGCCAACTGGACGACCAGCGAACCGACGCCTCCGGTGGCCGCCCCGACCACGACGGTCTCGCCCGGCTTCGGCTCGCCGATCTTCATCAGCCCCGCATAGGCCGTGAATCCGGGACTTCCGAGCACGCCCAGATAAGCGGTCGGACCGACCTCGGCGGCGTCGCATTTGCGCAACGCTGGCGCTTTGACGATCGCGTAGTCCTGCCAGCCGCCGCCCGCCACCACCAGATCGCCTGGACCGAAACCACTATCGTTCGAGGCCACGACTTCGCCGACGGTGGCGCCGACCATCACCTCGCCAAGCCCGATCGGAGGCGCGTACGACTTCGCATCGTTCATGCGCCACCGCATGTAGGGATCGAGCGACAAGAACCGATTGCGGATCAGCACATCATCCGCGGCCCGCAATTCGGGGCGATCGAGCGTCGCGAATTTGAAGTCGTCGACGGTCGGCTCTGCCGCGGGTCGTCGTGCCAACTGCCATTGCCGATTCATGTCGCCCCGTTTCTGCTCATCGCGAATGGCCGTGTTGTTCTACACGAGAGCAGCGCAAGTCAACCTCCGCCGCCATCGCTGCGGCGTCGGAAGATCCGAACCACAGCTGGTCGTCGCAACTGCGACGGAGCGTCTCACTCGGCCGCGACCGCAACACCGCTGTCGAGCGCGGCGATGAGTTGACGCTTGCGTTCCTCGGCCGCGCGGACCGAAGCATCCTTGACGTGTCCGAAGCCGCGGATCGACTCCGGCAGCCGCAGGATCTCGACGGCGATCGAATGATTTTGTGGCGTCAGCCGTGCCAGCAGTACGTCGATCTGGCCGACATAGTCTTCGATCATCTGCCGCTCCATCCTGCGCTCGGCGGTGTTGCCGAACGGATCGAACGGCGTGCCGCGCAACCGCCGCAGCCGCGCCAGAACCTTGAAGACGGTCAACATCCAGGGCCCGAACTCGCGCTTGCGCAGATGCCCGGTGACCGGATCGGTCTTCGCCATGATCGGCGGCGCGAGATGGAAGCGAAGCTTGAAATCGCCCTCGAACTGCTTGTCGAGCTTGGCGAGGAAATCGCCGTCGGTGTAGAGCCGCGCGACTTCGTATTCGTCCTTGTAGGCCATCAGCTTGAACAGGCCGCGCACGGCCGCGTCGCTCAGCCCGCTCAGGCCCGGCGTGCGCCGCGCTTCGGCGGCCCGGACCCGGGCGATGACGTCGCTGTAACGCCGCGCATAGGCGGCGTCCTGATAGCGGGTCAGGACATCGGCATTGAAGGCGATGCGCTCGGTCAGCGACAACTCGCGCGCCGTGGGCGTGGCGCGGCTTGCCATCGCCTTCTCGACCGCCGCCGGTTCGTGCGCCGTCAGCCTGCCCCAGGCGAATGCGCGGCGATTGGCCTCGACCGCCGAGCCGTTGAGTTCGATCGCGCGGTCGATCGCCTCGAAGCTGAGCGGCAGCAATCCTTTCTGGAACACGTAGCCGAGCAGCAGCAGGTTGGTCGCGATCGAATCGCCCATGATCGTCGTGGCAATCCGGGAGCCCTGCACGAAGTCGATGCGCTTCTCGCCGACCGCATCGCGCAGGACCTTGTTCATCAGGCCGGCTTCGAAGTCGACATTGCCGTCGGTGACGAAGGCCGCCGTCGGAGTCAGCGAACTGTTGATCACCGCGCGGGTGACGCCCTCCTCGATCCGCGCCAGCGCCACCGGCGAGGCCGCCCCGACGATATCGAAGCCGAGCAGCAGATCGGCACCGCCGGCGGCGATACGCACCGCAGCGATGTCCTCCGGCGTCGGCGCGATGCGCACATGGGTCATGACGCCGCCGTTCTTCTGCGCCAGGCCGGTGAAATCCAGCACCGAACAGCCCTTGCCCTCGAGGTGAGCCGCCATGCCGAGCAGCGCGCCGACCGTGATGACGCCGGTGCCGCCGATGCCCGTCATCAACAGATTGTAAGGTTCGTGCAACGGCCGGGGCGCAGGCATCGGCAGCGCCGCGAACAGGTCCGCGCCGCCGGTCACGCTCGGCTTCGCCGGCTTGCGCAGGCCGCCGCCGTGCACGGTGACGAAGCTCGGGCAGAAGCCTTCCACGCAGGAAAAATCCTTGTTGCAGGACGACTGATCGATGGTGCGCTTTCGACCAAGCTCGGTTTCGAGCGGTTTGACGGAGACGCAGTTGGATTTCACCGAACAGTCGCCGCAGCCCTCGCACACCGCGTCGTTGATGAAGGCCCGCTTGGCCGGATCGGGAAACTGGCCGCGCTTGCGACGGCGCCGCTTCTCGGCGGCGCAGGTCTGATCGTAGATCATCACGGAAAGGCCGGCGATGTCGCGCAACTCACGCTGCACGGCATCGAGGTCCTTGCGATCGTGCGTCGTCACCCCGGGCGGGAACAGGCTCAGGTCCGTGTATTTGTCCGGCTCGTCGGACACGACCACGATACGCTTCGCGCCTTCGGCCGCCATCTGCGAGGCGATCTGCGGCACGGTGAAGCCGCTCTCTGCGGATTGCCCGCCGGTCATCGCCACGGCATCGTTGTAGAGAATCTTGTAGGTGATGTTGACGCCCGACGCCGCGGCGGCGCGGATCGCAAGCAAGCCGCTGTGGGTGTAGGTGCCGTCGCCGAGATTCTGGAAGACGTGTTTCTCCGCCGTGAACGGCGCCTGACCGATCCAGTTTGCGCCTTCGCCGCCCATGTGGGTGATGGTCTGGGTGTTGCGGTTCGGCATCCAGGTCGCCATGCCGTGGCATCCGATCCCGGCCATCGCGCGGCTGCCTTCGGGCAGTTGCGTCGACGTGTTGTGCGGACAGCCCGAACAGAAGAACGGCGCGCGCTGCGACTTGATCTGCGGCGTCGACGCCACGCGTTCGAACGACTCCAGGCGCGCCAACCGCTGCGCCAGTTGCGGATTGCCGCTCCCCATCCGTTCGAGCCGAGACAGGATCGCGCGGGCGACCAGCGTCGGCGACAATTCGCCCTCGCTGGGTAGCAACGGCGCCCCGCGCTCGTCGCTCTTGCCGACCACCGAAGGTCGTCGGCCGGCGTCCATGTTGTACAGCGCCTGCACCAGCTGGTTCTCGATGAAGCCGTGCTTCTCCTCGACCACCAGCACGTCCTGAAGCCCGGCGGCGAACGCGCGCGCCCCCTCAACCTCGAGCGGCCACACCAGGCCGACCTTGTAGATGCGCAGACCCAGCGACCTGCAGGCGTCCTCGGACAGACCGAGGTCGCTGAGCGCCTGGCGCACGTCCAGATACGCCTTGCCGGTGGTCAGAATGCCGAGGCGCGGCGACGGTGAGTCCAGCACCACGCGGTCGATCGGATTGGCGCGCGCAAACGCGGCGACGGCCTGCATCTTCGGCCCGTGCAGACGGCGCTCGGCCTCGAGCGGCGGATCCGGCCAGCGGATATGCAGGCCGCCCGCCGGCATCTCGAAATCGCTCGGATCGACGAACTGCATGCGCTGCGGATCGACCGTGATCGACGCGGAACTCTCCGCCGTTTCGGAGATCGCCTTGAAGCCGATCCAGCAGCCCGAGTAGCGCGACAGCGCGAAGCCGTAGATGCCGAAGTCGAGATACTCCTGCACGGTCGACGGGTTGAGGATCGGCATCATCGCCGCCCGGAACACCTGCTCGCTCTGATGCGGCAGCGTCGACGACTGACAGCCGTGGTCGTCACCGGCCAGCGCCAGCACACCGCCAAAGCGCGAGGTGCCGGCGGCGTTGGCGTGCTTCAGGGCATCGACCGATCGATCGACGCCGGGGCCCTTGCCGTACCAGATGCCGAACACGCCCTGCACGGTCGCGCCCGGAAACATGCCGACCTGCTGACTGCCCCACACCGACGTCGCAGCGAGGTCTTCGTTCAATCCCGGCTGGAACTGAACGTTGGCGCTGGCGAGATGCGACTTCGCGCCCCACAACGCACTGTCGTACATGCCGAGGGGCGAGCCGCGATAACCCGAGATGAAACCGCCGGTATCGAGTCCGGCGGCTCGATCCCTCTCGCGTTGCAACAGCGGCAGACGCACCAGCGCCTGCACGCCGGACAGATAGATCCGCCCCGACGGCTTGATGTACTTGTCCTGAAGCGACACGTCCTGAAGCGTGATTGCGGTCATGAAATCCCGGGCTGTTCGTGTGAGGCCGCTATCTGGCGGCGAGATGGTAACGACGATCGTCGAATGGGCAAGTCCGTCCGCACGCGACAAGTCGCCGAGCTGACATGCGAAGATGAAGACGCAGCACTTGCAGCATCGCTCGTCAGGCGCTGACGCTGCACATGTCGCGCTGGCTGTCGACGAGATCCTTCAGGACGATGCCGGCGGCCTTGCGATCCCAGGTCGATACACCGACGCCGTTCTGTCGCAGCTCCGCTTTGCGGATCTTGTTGGTGGGCGTCCGCGGCAAGGCGTCGACGATCTCGATGTAGCGCGGCACCATGTAGTGCGGCAACCGCCGCGCCAGATGCGCCAGCAAGCCGACAGGATCGATGGCCGCCGTCGCCGAATTCGGAACCACCACCAGCTTGACGTCGTCATCGGAGGCGAATTCCGACGCAACGCCGACGGCAGCGCATTCGCCGATGCCGGGATACGTCGTCGCGGCGTGCTCGATCTCGTAGGACGAGATGTTCTCCGCCCGGCGGCGGATGCGATCGCCGAGCCGGTCGACGAAATGGTAGTAGCCTCCGTCGTCGCGATAAACGAGATCGCCGGTGTGGAACCAGAGATTGCGCCAGGCCTTGATCGTCGCGTCGGGCATGCCGAAGTAACCCTGCATCAACGTCCACGGCAATTTCGAACGCACCAGCAATTCGCCGGTGGCGCCGATTGCGACGTCGCAATCGGTGTCTGGATCGACGATCCGCAGCTCGTAATGGTCGGCGATCGGCCGGCCACAACAGCCTGGCCGCAGCGGCTCGTCGAGCGACGACCAGATCGGGATGTTGGCTTCGGTCATGCCCCACACCTCCAGCCCCCGGACGGCGAACCGCGCCTCGAATTCCGCCGCGATGTGGCGCGGGAACGGCGACGTCCCGAACCGTCGCAACGGGTTATCGGCATCGTCGGGACGCGCCGGCTGGGCGTGGATCATCTCCAGCATCGGGCCGTGGGCGATCGACACCGTCGCGCCGCAAGCCCGGATGCGGTCGAGCCAGTCGGCGGCGCTGAAGCTGCGATCGAGGCACACTGCCGCACCCGCGATCAATGCCGCATAGATGCCGACGTAGCGCGGCGACATGTGGAACAACGGATGAAACACATAGTAGACATCGCGCTCGGTCACCTGCATCTGCTGCGCGGATTCGCGTGCGAGCAGATAGGTCTGCGCGTGCGGCAGCATCACGCCCTTGGCCGGACCGGACGTCCCCGAGGTGAAGATGATCGAGGCGAGGTCCGACATCCTGGCGCCGGCCGGCCGCCATCCCGCCGGCCCATCGACGGCACTGGCGAGGGGCGCCAGCGACACCCGCTCGAAGCGCAAATCCACCGCCGGCGCCGCGCCATCCGCCTGATAGCAGAGCGCGCGAATGAGCCCGGGGACGGCCTGCTCGCTGTCGCGCAACACCGGCAACAGGCGATCTTCGATCAGGATCAGCCGGGCATCAGCCGTGTTGATGGCATGTTCGAGCGTGTGGCCGCGATACGCCGTGTTGATGGTGACGTCGACCGCGCCCAGCAGATTGAGCGCAAACCAGGCCTGCAGGGTCCACAGGCAGTTCGCGCCCATCACCACGACGCGATCTCCTGGCTTCACGCCCTCCTGCTCCAACGCGTAGGCCAATGCCGTGCACTGGGCCTGCATCCGGGCGTAGCTGACCGGCTCGCCGTCGATCATGCGCACGAACGGCGCGTCCGGCGACAGCCGCGCGCGTTCGGCGAGCGCAGCGTCGAGTGTCCAGCGATCGAACGGGAGTTGCAGCATGTCGGGCGCCGGCGTGGGGTCAGCGATGATGGAAGTTCGGCTTGCGCTTCTCGGCAAAGGCCGCAGCGCCTTCCTTGTGATCTTCGAGCGCGAACGTCGTGTGCGCCAGTCGCCGTTCGAACCGGACACCCTCGCTGAGCGGCACCTCGAACGAGCGGTCGACAGCCTCCTTGGTCATCATGATCATCGGCCGCGACAGCTCCGCGATCTGGGTTGCGACGCGGACGGCCTCGTCGATCAGCTCGTCGGCGGGAAGCACCCGGCTGACCAGGCCGCAGCGTTCGGCCTCGTCGGCCGACATCATGCGTCCGGTCAGGCACATCTCCATCGCCTTGGATTTTCCGATCGACCGCGACAGCCGCTGCGTGCCGCCCGCGCCGGGCATCACCCCGACCTTGACCTCGGGCTGACCAAAGCGAGCCGTATCCGCGCACAGGATGAAATCGCACATCATCGCGAGCTCGCAGCCGCCGCCCAGCGCCAGCCCATTGACCGCGGCAATCACCGGCTTGCGGCAGCGCGTCGCCTCCTCCCAGTTGCGGGTGATGAAGTTCTCGCTGTAGGCCTCGGCGTAAGTCTTGTTCGCCATTTCCTTGATGTCGGCGCCGGCCGCGAAGGCACGTCCCTGTCCGGTCAGCACCATGCAGCCGATCGCCGGATCGTTCTCGCATTTGCGGAGTGCGTCGGTCAGCGCGTCCATCAGTTCGGTGCTGAGCGCGTTCAGCGCCTCCGGTCGATTGAGCGTGATGAGACCGACCGGTCCTCTGATCTCGAGGCGGACGATGGGCTCCTTCATGCCTGCGCCTCCAGCGGTTCTTCGAGAGCGACGAAGCGCAGCACATGCTCGCCGACCAGAACGACCTCGTCGCGCTGGTTGGTGACCTTGAGCGACGCGTAGGCGCGGTCGCGGTCGAGATCGATGCGCACCACTTCGTAGCGGATCAGGATCGTGTCTCCGAAGAACACCGGCGCCACGAAGCGGATACGATCGTAGCCCGCCGAAACGCCGTCGACCCGATACTTGATGCCGAACATCGCCGCAGCGGCGGATGTGAATCCGACCACCAACGCGCCCTGGGCGATACGGGTGCGAAACCGCGTCTTTCCCATGTAGCGTTCGTTGATGTGGTTCGGCGAGAAATCGCCGCAGATGCCGGCGAACAGGTAGACGTCGGATTCGCTGATCGTCTTCTCGATGGCGATGCTGTCGCCGATCTTCAGATCGTGAATGGTGGAACGTGGGCTGTCGTCGAAATCTACGATCATGATCGATCCTTGGTTCGGAGAATGCAGACGCTCAGGAAATCACGCCTTCGCCGCGCAAACGTTCGATGTCGGCGGCTGCGTAACCGAGTTCGGCGAGCACCTCTTCGTTGTGCTGACCGAGAGTCGGGGCGGCGCGGGTCGCGAGCTTCGCGACCGACGACATCTTCAACGGATTGCCGACGGTCCTGACCTTGCCGTGTACCGGATGGTCGAACTCGATCATCAGTCCGTTGGCCTCGATCTGCGGTTGCGTCACCGCTTCGCCGAGCGACAGCACCGGCGCGCACAGCACGTCTTCGCCGTCGAGCCGGTCGAGGCATTCGGCGGTGGTGAACTTGGCGAAGCCTGGCGCGAGCAGCTCGAAGATCGCCGACCTGTTGGGGCCCCACGACGCACGATCCGCGTATTTCGGCCACGACGAATAGTCTTCGAGATCCAACGCCCGGCAGATGTCGCCGAGCGGATTGGGACGGAACACGCCGACCAACGTCACCGCTCCGTCCCTGGTCTGGAAGATCCCGATCAGGTTCTGCTTGACCCAGTTGACTTCCTTCTGCCGCAGCAGCCACTGCGTGACTTCCTGCTGCTGCAGGGTCACCAGCACGTCGAGCAGGCAGACATCGATGCGCTGACCGAGGCCGGTCCGCTCGCGGTGATACAGGGCCATCAGGATCCCCTGCACCATCACCATCCCGGAGGTGAAATCGCCGAGCGCGGTGGGAAACAGCTGCGGCACGCCCTCGGCGTCCGGATTGCGTGATGCGAGGCCGGACAGCGACTGGGCGAGAAAATCCTGGCCGCCCTTGTGCGCCAGCGGCCCGCTCGGACCGAAGCCGGACCCTGAGGCGTAGATCAGACGCGGGTGCGTTTCCTTGAGTTTGTCGTAGCCGAGGCCGAGGCGCTCGGCCACGCCGGGCCGAAAATTGTGGACCAGCACGTCCGCTTGATCGAGCAGCTTCGATACGATCTCGAAACCGCCGGGCTTTCCCATGTTGAGCGCCATGCCGCGCTTGTTCCGGTTCAGCCCCATGAAGTAAGCCGACTCGCCGGCCGCCTCGACGATGAACGGATCGGTGCCGCGGCAGATGTCGCCATCGCCTGGTCGTTCGATCTTGATGATTTCGGCGCCGAAATCGCCGAGGACTTGGGTCGCGCACGGCCCGAACTGGACCTGCGTGAGGTCCAGCACGCGCACGCCGCTGAGTGGAAGGGACGTCGGTGCCGTCATTTCGCGCCCAGGTTCTTGAATTTGCCGTCGCGCACGGTGACGAAGATCAGCGTGTCCTTGCCCCAACTGTCGTGATCGGTCGGCGAGAACTGGATCGGAGCCGCGGCGTAGCCCTTGATCGCGCCCATCGTCTCGACCTTGTCGCGGAGCGAGGGCCCGTCCGTCGCGCCGGCCTTGAGAGCCTGCACGACCGTCGCTGCCGCGTTGGCGCCGAGCAGCGCCCCGAAGCCGGCCACGCCACCATTGTCCTTCAACAGGTCGAACAGATCGGTCAGCGGACCCGGCTCGTCGGGGTTGACCAGCGCGGGCGCAATCAGGTTCTCTGCGCCCTTGCCGCCGTTCTTGATGATCTGCTTTTGCACGATCCCGGCCATGCCGTAGACCGGGACGTTCACGCCGATCTCCTGCAGCTTGCGCAGGAAGGAGCCGGCGGAGCCGGTGCTCGACGTCGCCAGGAAGATCGCATCCGGCTGAGCGCGACGGATCTTGATCGCCTGAGCGGTCAGGTCGGTGGCCGCCTTCGGCGCGGACGTGTTCTCGACGACCTCCAGGCCGCCCTTCTCCTTCGCCATGCTCACAAACAGCGCGGAGGCCTGCTGGCCGTAGGCGTCCTCCTCGGAGAAGATGGCCACACGTTTGTGACCGTCGGCGATGATGCGATCGCGGCTCGCCGGCAGGTCGGTCGAAATCGGCACCGACATCCGAAACATCCACTTCGAGAACGCTTCCTTGGGGTCGGTGACGGACTGCGTCCCCACCATGGGGAACACCGGCACTTTCGAACGCATGGCGAGGTCGGCAAACGCCAGCGTCTCGGAGCCGGTAGTCGCGCCGATGATCGCGATCACCTTGTCGTCGAGGATGACCTGGTTGGCGAGGCGCGCCGCCTCGGTGGGATTGGTCTTGGTGTCGCGGACGATCAGTTCGATCGGCCTGCCGTTGATGCCGCCATCGGCGTTGGCGCGCTGAACGACGGCTTCGATCGCCGCACGCTCGTCGGCCCCGTAAGCAGCCGCAGGTCCCGACAGCGCAAGCAACACGGCGATGCGCAGCGGCTCCCCGCTCGGCGCGGCAGCGCGCAGGTGCGTCGGCATCGCGAGCGTGGCGGCGAGACCGAGCGCCAGCGCGGTTCTGCGGGTGATCCGGTTGGTGTTCGTCATTGTTGCTCCCTCGATCAATGGATGGCTGCAGCCGAGCGCTGCAAATACAGGTTGGCGATGCGGTCGCGGTCGGCGAGATCGGCCTGGCCGCCTTCGAGCACGACCTTTCCTCCCACCAGCACGATGAAGCGGTCGGCAACCGTCTCCACCAGATGATGGTTCTGCTCGACGAGCAGGATCGGCAGGCCGCGCTTGCAAAGCGTGCGCAGGACTTCCGCGAGTTCGTCGACGATGATCGGCGCCAGCCCCTGGGTCGGCTCGTCGAGCATCAGCACGCGCGGACTGCTGGCCAGACATTTGGCGATCGCCAGCATCTGCTGCTGGCCTCCGCTCAATGCGCCCGCCGCATCTCCCCATCGCGCCTTGAGAAAGGGAAACAGATCGAGTGCACCGGTCAGCGCCTCGTCGCGCCTGCTCTTTTCGGTCAGCAATGCGCCGAGGCGTAGATTGTCCGATACGGTGAGCGACGGAAACAGACCTCGGCCATCCGGCACCGTGGTCAGGCCGATGCCGACGCGCCGCCACGACGGCAAAGCATCGATGCGGCGGCCGTCGAGCGTGACTTCGCCGCTGCCGTTGACGGTGCCGTTGAGCGCGCCGACCAGGCTGGTCTTTCCGGCGCCGTTCGGCCCGATCAGGGCGAGCAATTCGCCGGGCGCGATCGAGAAGCTGATGCCGTTGCACACCGTCAGGCTGCCGTAGCGTGCGCTCATGCGCTCGCAAACGAGGCCGGTGGCGGCAGCGGGCGTCGGTTGCGTATCAAGCCGCGACACGATGACCTCCAAGATAGGCGGTGACGACCTGCTCGTCGCGAACGACGTCATGCGGCTTTCCTGCGGCGACGATTTCACCGCGAACCATCGCCACCATGTGGTCGCTGAGTTCGGCGATGAAGCCGACATTGTGCTCGACGAGCAGGACGCCGATCTCATCGCCGGCCGCACGACGGATGGCCTTGGCCAGCAGCGCGCGATCGTGCTCGTCGACGCCGGCTGCCGGCTCGTCCAGCAACAGATATTTCGGGCTGCTGGCGATCGCGCGCGCGACCTCGAGCAATCGCAGCCGTCCGAGCGACAACGCACCGGAGCGCTGGTACGGATCGGCGGTGAGTTCGAACTGCAGGATCAGGCGTTCGGCCTGGGCACGTAGTTGCCGTTCCAGCCTGCGGCGCGACGGCAGCGACACCGCAGCGCCGAACAGCGACGGCTTGTTGCGGCTGTAGAACCCCATCATCACCGCATCGAGCACGCTGGCGTCGAGGTCGAGCCGCGGCGTCTGGAAGGTGCGCGACACACCGAGCTGGATCCGCCTGTACAGCGGATAGACCGAGATGTCCTCGCCATCGAGCCGCACCACGCCCTGCTGCGGCTGCGCGACTCCCGTCAGGCAATTGAACAGCGTCGTCTTGCCGGCCCCGTTGGGGCCGACCAGACCGGTGATCACGCCGGGCTGGACCGCGACGCTGACGTCCTTCAGCACCTTCAGGCCGCCGAACGCGATGCTGATGTTGTGGGCTTCCAAACTCATTGCACCGCTCCCGATGGCACGACGGGATTTGGCTTCGCCGACAATGCCGCCACCGATGTGGAGCGCTGCCGCCAGCGTCGCGGCACCAGCGTCATCAACCCGTCCGGCGAGAACAGCAGGACGAGAATGAGGATGCCGCCGAAGAACATGCCCTGACTTTCGGTACCCGGCAGGAAGTCGCTGGCGAGCGTGAAGATCGCCGCACCGATGATCGGTCCGAGCACCGATTTGCGACCGCCCAGCACCACCATGAACAACACGTTCGCCGACAGCGCGATCGACAGAGAGTCGGGCGCGACGTAGCCGAGCGTGTGGGCGTAGAACCAGCCGCCGAGGCCGGCGAGGCCCGCGGTGATCGCGAACAGCAGCGACAGATCGAGCGCGACGTTCACACCCATGGCCTGGGCCAGGAGATGATCCGTGCGGATCGCATTCAGCGCCCGCCCACGCAGGCTCGACATGTAGTTGACGTAGCCGATCACCAGCAGCACGACGACCGTCCAGACGACGAAGTGGGCGCGGATCCGCGACGTGCCCACGAACGGCAACGCCGGAATGCCGTTGATGCCGTTGAAGCTTCCGGTCAGATCGCCGCCGCGCTGCAAAGCGACCTCGACCACCGTGCCGATCGACAGCGTCACGAGCGCCAAAGACAGTTCGGGCAGCCGCAGGATCGGCTTGGCGATGATGAAGGCGATCAGCGCCGGCAGCACCACCGCGGGAAGCAGCGACGTCAGCGGCGACAGCCCGAAACGCGTGGTGATGATCGCGGTCGTATAGGCGCCGATCGCCGCGAACGCGCCCTGCGCCAGCGACACGGTGCCGCCCTGACCATAGAGCAGACCCAGCGGCAGTGCCAGCAAGGCGAAGATGCCGATCGTGGTCGACGTCGAATACACCGACGGCCGAAACTCACCGAGCAGGGTCACGCCCGCGATCGCAGCGATCAACAGACCGACGCTGCCGAGCCATTTCGAATAGCCGGTCATGGCCGCGCTCCCGAGAACGCGGCGGTCGGCATCCGGCCCGACGCAAGCACCACGATGATGAGAACCGCCGGCACCGCGGGCGCCCAGCCGTTCGGCAGGAAGGCTTCGCTGACCGACTCCGCAAGACCGATCAGCAGTCCACCGAGAAACGCCGGCAGTGGACCGCGGCGGCCGAGCACCACAGCGCTGCCGAACGCGATGGTGGTGAAGGTGAAGGCGCTCGCATAGGTCATGCCGATCGACATTGAGGCGAGCACGCCGCCGCTGCCGGCGATGCCGGCGCAGAGCACGAAGGTGAGGAATTGCGTACGTTTGACGGGGATGCCGGCGAGCGACGCGTTCTTGGCCGAGATGGCGCAGGCCTTCATCCGCAGACCCGCAGGCGACCACTTCAGCACCGCGGTCAGCGCGAGCATCAGCACCACGCTGCAGGCGAGATTGAACAGCCCCTGCCGGCCGATCACGGAATCGCCGATCAGCCAGATGCCGGGGACGCGCTCGACGAACTGGTTGTCGGTCCCGACGGCGACGAGCAGCGCCGACTCGACGAACAGCAGCAGCGCAAAAGTCGCCAGCACGATCGGCATCGCGTCCTTCATGGTGCGCAGGGCGTGGAAGCCGAGGAAGATCGCCCCCGTCACCGCGCCCAGCGCCATCGCAGCGGCGATGCCGAGCAGTCCGCCATAGGGCAGACCGAACACCGCCGCGACGACGCCGGCGAGGACCGCGTAGGCGCCGATCGACACGTCGATCACGTCGGTCGTCACCCAGACCACGCTCATCGGCACAGCGAACAGCGCGTAGATCGCGCCGAGGAAGAGTCCGTTAGCCACAATTTCGAGATACACGTGCCTCTCCGCCCACTGCTGTTGCAGATCGCCGCCTCGCCCGATCAGGCGAGACGTTCCTTGAGTTCGGCCGCCGCCTGCAGGAAGAAGCCCTGGCCGTACAGCGCCGTGGCGAACGGAACGCCGGGCCCGCCGGGCGGCACCTGCACGCCGGGCACAGCGCCGTCGGGCTCCACCGAGCCTGCGACGATGCGGAACGCGCGTTCGGCATTGTCCAGGAGTTTGGCGTCGAGCCACCCCATCCGCACCGCCCGCGCCGCGCTGTAGGCGAACATCAGCGTGCCCGAGGCCTCGAATTTGGAGTGGGTGTCGTCGAGGATGTTTCGGAAGAAGCCGCTGCGATCCTGATGCGCCGCGATGGCCGCGAACACGCGCCGACCGAGTTCGCGCAGCGACTCCGCCTTGGGATGATCTCCGATCTCGGCCAACAGATCGACCAGACAGCAGGTCAGCCAGCCGTTGCCGCGGCACCAGAAGGTCGATTGCAGGAAGCTGTTCGGCGTTTCGCGCCAGGCGTGACGCGCCAGGTTCTCGTCCTTGTCGACGAGATGATGCACGTAGACCTCGACCTGCAGCAGCGCCTCGTCGATGAGCTTGTCGTCTCCCGTCAGGCGGCCGAGGCGCGCGAGAAACGGACACATCAGGTAGATGAAGTCGATCCACAGTTCGGGTCCTTCGTCGCGGACCCAGAAGCCACCGCCGCGGGTGCGCGGCGCGGCGAGCATCGCCTTGGCCTGCAAATGCGCAGCCTCGAGCAGGCGCGGCTCCGCAGCGCGTTCGTGGAAGGCGAGCACGCAATACCCCAGCGCAGACGACAGCGCCGCCGTCGGCGAGAACACCTCGACGTGCCCCTTCGCCAATTCGATGCGCTCGTCGTAGCTGAGATAACCGCGGCTCGACTGCATATCGACGGCGCGATCGACCCACGCCTTGGCGACGGCGATCGCCTTGTCGTCGTTCCAGCGCAGGATGCCGGTGATCGCAGGCGCCTTCTCCCAGACATCCCGCTCGTAAGGATGAGCCAGGATGTAATCGGTCACTTTCTTCACCAACATGTCGAGATCAATCGCACTCACAACACAGCTCCTGCATTCCAGCCACATTCAAGGAAACGAACCGACGCCCTCGGCATCCCGAACGGCGCCACGGCACGCCCACGACCCGGCAGTCGTCGCAATTGCGCTGCGCGAGCGGCGGCGCGGCACTGCCCAGCGAGCCGGTGCAGCGCCATTCCCCTGCGGGCGCAAAGATCATGTGCATTGAATTGAGCAGTCATATCGCTGCCGAACTCCTCTTGCGTCTTTCCTCGCCTCCGGCCCATACTATCCAGCCGGTATGTTTTGTTGAAGCGATCGTATAGGCGGCGGCGGGCTGACGCAAGAGGCATCCGGCACCTCGCGCACGAAAGCGATCGGTCGGGCGGGACAACCGAGTGGGAACAACAAGGAAGGCCATGACAGCTACACAGTCCAAACGCCCGCTGACGGGCATTCGCATCGTCGATCTCACCCGGTTGGCGCCGGGCCCCTACGGCACGATGCTGTTGTCCGATCTCGGCGCGGAGGTCATCGTCGTCGGTGGCGGACGCGCCGGTCCGCCCGTATCGACGTTTGCCCGCGGCAAGACGTTCATCACGCTCGATCTGAAGTCGCCCGAGGGCCGCGACGCTCTGCAACGGCTCGCAGCGACCGCGGACGTCGTCCTCGAAGGCTTTCGCCCCGGCGTTGCCGATCGGCTCGGCGCCGGCTACGAGGCGCTGTCGTCGACCAATCCCGGACTGATCTACTGCTCGCTCACCGGATACGGCCAGGACGGGCCGCGCGCGCAGGAAGCGGGCCATGATATCAACTACCTCGCCTACACCGGCGTGCTCGGTTCGATCGGGCCGGTCGACCGACCGCCGACGCTGCCGCTGAACGCCATCGCCGACATGGCCGGCGGCGGCATGCTGGCAGTGATCGGCATTCTGGCGGCGCTTCACGAGCGGTCGCGCACCGGCCTGGGCCAGCGAATCGATGCCGCCATGGTCGACGGCTGCCTGTCGCTGATCGCGATGCACTTCCCGGTGTGGCGTACCGAAGCGATGCCGGGACGCGGCGACGGACTGATCGCCGGAAATGCGCCGTTCTATCGTTGCTACGAATGCGCCGACGGCGGCCACGTCGCGGTCGGCTCGCTCGAGCCGCAATTCTTCGCTGCGCTGTGGACAACGCTGGACCTCGGCGCCCTGCCCGACCACATGGATCGCCGCACCTGGCCCGAGATCGAGCGGCAACTCGACGCCGCCTTCCGATCGCAGCCGCGCGATGCGTGGGCGGCATTGTTCGAAGGCAAGCAGGCCTGCGTGACGCCGGTGCTGCTGCCGCACGAGGTGTGGGACGACCCGCAGATCCGCACGCGCGGCGAGCAGCAGGACGGCCGGTTCGTGGTGCCGGCAATTCCCCGCTTCAGCCGCACGCCGATTGCACCCTGCCCCAACGATACCAGCGACCGCAGCGTCGAGGTCCTCGAAGCGCTCGGCCTCGGCGCCGCGCAGATCGCGGCAGCGAGCCCAGCCGATGAACGCGGCCGCGAAATCGGGCTCGGCTGGCCCCCGGCGTTCAACGGCTGACCCTTCTAATAAAACCTAGGGAGACACGACATGCGCCTCGCAGAAGAAGGCAACTACCAGGACTTTCGCAACAATCTTCGACGCTTCGTCGAGCGTGATGTGGCGCCGCACGCCGCCGCGGTCGACCGTGAGGGGCGACCGCCGATCGAGGCGATCACCGCCGCGCTGTCGCTCGGCCTTCCCGGCTTGCCGTTTCCGGAGAGGCTGGGAGGATCGGACGGCGACCTGTTTGCCCAGGTGATCACCACCGAGGAACTCGCCCGCGGCTGCGCCTCGGCGTCCCTCACCATTACCAGCGGTTGGGTTCTCGAGGGGATCGTGAAATACGGATCTCCCGAGATCCAGGAGCTCGTGCTGCCGCCGATCTGCCGCGGTGAAATGCGGGGCGCATGGGGCCTGACCGAGCCGCAAGGCGGATCCAACCTGATGGGCGCCCGCACCAGCGCCAAGTCCGACGGCACCGATTGGGTACTGGACGGCACCAAGCGGTTCATCACCAATGCGGGGTGGGCCGACTGGTATCTGATCTTCGCCCGGACCGGCGAAAAGACCTTCGGCATCTTCATGATCCACCGCGACGATCCCGGGATTCGTTTCGGCAAGGCCGAGGACAAGATGGGCATGCGCGGCAGCCCGACCGCAGACGTCATTCTCGACGGCTGCCGCGTGCCCGCCGGCCGCGTGGTCGGCGATCCGGCTCGTGGCGGCGAATACATCGTCGAGATGCTGCACAACTCCCGGCTGACGATCGCCGCCCATGCGCTCGGCCTCGCCCAGGGATCGCTCGACGAGGCGTTGAAATATACCCAGGAGCGCCGCCAATTCGATCAGACCATCTCGCGATTCCAGGCGGTGCGCGTCATGATCGCCGACATGGCCTTGAAGGTCGAAGCGGCGCGCTCGGTGCTCTATCAAGCTGTGGATTATCGCTTGCGGAATCATCCGGACGCGCGTCGCTATGCGTCGCTCGCCAAAGTGCTGTGCAGCGACGCCGCGATGTCGGTTTCAACGGACGCGGTGCAATTGCACGGCGGCTACGGCTATCTCAAGGACTACCCCATCGAACGGATGATGCGAGATTCCAAGATCACGCAGATCTGGGAAGGGACCAACCAGATCCAGCGTCTGCTGATTGCCAAGGAAACCTATGCCAGTTGCTGACAAGAAAGGCCCGGCCAAGCCGCGCGGGCTCACGAATACCGGGGCCGCAGCATCGCGGCCCCGAAAGACGGCCGCAGCAGGCAAAGCGCCAGCGCCGGCGTCCGTCGCCCCGTCCAAGCGCGACCTGAGCCTCGGGCGGATTCTCGATGCCGCCGTCCACCTGTTCGCGACCAAGGGGTACTGGAACAGTTCGCTGGAGGAAGTTGCCAACGTCGCCGGCTTCACCAAGGGGGCCGTCTACTATCACTTCAAGAGCAAGGAGCGCTTGCTGTTGAAGGTGCTCGAGATCATCGAGACACGTTCGATCGACGCCACCATCGAGCACGTTCACCACAAGGGTGGCTCGCCGCCCGAACGCCTCGCATCGTTCGTGAAGCATCAGACCCAATGGGCGGCGATGCATCCCGAAGACCTCGCCGTGATGATTCTCATGTCGGTCGAGTTTTCGCGCGCGAAGTCCAAGATCCGATCGCAGATGTCGCGGATCTACAACAAGCTCGGCGGCACGCTCGAGGCGATCATCGATTCCGGCAAGGCGACCGGTGACTTCACCACGCAGCAGAATACCAAGGACATCGTCCTGTATCTGCAGGCGGTGCACGACGGCAATATGCTGATCTGGTACCGCAGCGGCAACGACCCCGAAATCGGCCGCAAGCTGACGCGCGCTACCTTGAATGGCTTCGCGCACGCGGTGCAGGGATCGTAAGCCTCGGCGCGATCCGACCTTTGGACTTTCGGCGCGACCACGTCGAAATATCAGTCCCTGCACTGGTCAGCCGTTGCGGTTCCCAACCTTGTCTGGATGGTCGTCGGCGGAGCTCTGAGCCGGGAGATATCCCCAGCTTCCAAGGGCGGAGTCGAACCGCTCTGCCTTGGTCCGCTGCAGGAGGGGCTTGAGCGACATGGGCACTCGACGCGGTTCCGCGCTTCCGCGCCAATAATTCATATTATTCAGCAGCTTATTTGGGATGGTGGGGGAGGCAGGACTCGAACCTGCGAAGCCATGAGGCGGCTGATTTACAGTCAGCTCCCTTTGCCACTCGGGACACTCCCCCGCCCGTGCTGCCGACCGAACGCCTTTGGCAGGCAAAACCGGAACCGGACAGCCGCAGCGAGCCCGCGGGCGGGCCTGCAACGCGGCGCGGTTATGGGCGATGCGGCCCCCTCAAGTCAACCAATCACATGACAATTTCTTGGGCCATTCGGCGGCACGGCGAAATTGCCTTGGGGGCGGCCGCGTGGGACAAGCGCGCGATGAGTCCGAAAGAGCGAAATCCGCGGTTTCAGCGCCGCGACGACCGAGATCGGGGCCGACCGCAGGGATTCGGCCGTCCCGGTGCGCGCGAGCGCGATCCCGACGGGCCAGCGATTCTGTACGGCTGGCACACCGTCACCGCCGCGCTGGCCAATCCCGAGCGGCGCATCCGCAAACTGCTGCTGACCGAGAACGCCGCGCGAAAACTCGCCGACGAGCACATCGACACCAAGGTCACACCGGAAATCGTGCGGCCCGGCGACATCGACCGCCGGCTTGGGCCGGACGCGGTGCATCAGGGCATGCTGGCGGAAGCCGATCCGCTGGAATCGCCGCGGATCGACACCCTGCCCCAGGACGGCATCGTGCTGGTGCTCGACCAGATCACCGACCCGCACAATGTCGGCGCGATCCTGCGCTCGGCCGCGGCGTTCGCCGTGAAGGCGATCGTCACCACCGCGCGGCACAGCCCGGAGGCGACCGGCGTGCTGGCGAAATCGGCCTCGGGCGCGCTGGAACTGGTGCCGCTCGTGCTGGTCACCAACCTCTCCCGCGCCCTGACCGAGCTCAACGACCGCGGCTACCTCACCGTCGGGCTCGACAGTGAAGGCAGCGCCGACCTCGCCGCGGTCGAACTGCGGCAGCCGCTGGCGCTGGTGCTCGGCGCCGAGGGCAAGGGCCTGCGGCAGCTGACGCGCGAGACCTGCAACGTCGTGGCGCGGCTCGACATGCCGGGCGCGATCAAGAGCCTCAACGTCTCCAACGCCGCCGCGCTGGCGCTGTATATCGGCGCCAGTCGCTTGGGCCTGATGGGCTGACAGACACGCCGACGCCCGCCCGCATCGCTGCGGACGGGCGCGCTGTGGTGTCGTCCCGGCGATCAGTAATAGCGGCGCAGCGGCGCGTGATGGCGATAATGCGTGCGCGGGCCGTAGGCGTAGCGCGGCGCGCCGTAATGGCCGCGGTGGAAGGCGCCATGCGGCATGCCGTAGCGATGATGGTGCCGGACGTGGCGGTGGCGGTGGCCGTAGCTGTAGACCACCGGGCCCATCGCCGGCGCGCCGACGTAACGATGCGTCATCGCATCGGCATAGACACCGCCGGAATAGGCCGAGCCGGTGCGCCACACCGAAATGGTGCGATCGTCGTAATACGGCGCCGGCGCGAAATTGCCCGGACCGGTGTAGGTCGGACCCTGGTTGACGTAGTAATAGCGGGTCGGGTCCGGCAGCCGCTCGAACGCCGCGGCGCCGTAACCGGCGCTGTAGCCGTAGTCGTAGGGCACCACCGCCGAACCGCAGGCGCTGACCGCGCCGCAAGGCGCGCAGGCGCCCGCGAACAGGCCGCCGCCGCAAGCCGATGCCGGCGCAGCGCTGACGGTCACCACGGCGATCGCCGCCGCCAATCCCGAGATCATTCGACGCATGTAACTCTCCTGTTGGGTGCTCTTTTCTTGGTTGGTCTCGACGTGACGACGCAGCTCGGAGGGCAGCGGAGCTAGCCTCGCGGTCTGCGGTAGTTGGGCTCAATGGGCAGCCGGCCTCCGCCTTCGTCCAGCGGCGGCGCGATGATCACCTGCGGCGGATCCATCGGCACCGGCGGCGGCGCGGGCTGCGGCGGACGCGACTCCACCTCCCACGACTGATGGAAGCTCTCGGCCGGCTTCGGCAGCTTGCGGTTGGCCGGCGGCTCGACCTCCAGCCGGCCATAGCCCGGCAGGCGGTTCGAGCCCGGATAATAGTGCCCGACTTCCGGCAGGCGGACCGGGCGGCTGCCATAGAACGTCGGCTGCCGGTGCACGCCGCGCTCCAGCCCCCAGTCGCCCTCCACCACCGTGTAGGAGACGTCGCGGCCGTTGATGATGATCGGGACGCCCGGCCGGCCCGGAATGACGATGGCGAAGCCGCCGCTGTCGGCGAGCGCCGGCGCGGCAGTCACGGTGAGCAGCAGCAGCGCCTGCGCGGCGCGCAGCGTGGGGCGTTTCATGGACATGACCCGACGGTAGTTGAAAAGCTTGGCGGATGGGTTAAGGCGCGGCGGCGAACCGCCGGTAAGCCTAACGCGCGTCGCGGAATCCGCGTTCCATCGCGTGTCGTGCCGAGCGAATCGTTAAAGGCGACGGGGCCGACAGAGACCGGGAGATCGGTGGGGACTGGTGCCGGCGGAGAGGATCGAACTCCCGACCTTCGGTTTACAAAACCGCTGCACTACCGCTGTGCTACGCCGGCATCGCCACGGGGGCGCGAGACAGCTAGCAGCGCGGGCCGGTCGGGACAAGGCCGCGGCCCGATTTTGCCGCCGGTTTCGGCGGGCAACACGGCGCGCAGGTCGTCTCGCACAGCGCCCGGAACGGATCGGCCGCCCAGGCTTTGTCGCGCCATGAACGATGATAAATTCGACGACCCGAGCCGCAAGGGCAACGAGCCCGCGCCGCTGCTGTTGATCGCAGTCGGCGCCGTTCCCCTGCTCGGCGTGCTGGGCTGGTGGCTGTTCGGCTAGGCTGGTCGGCCGCTAGTGCCGCGACGCCAGCGCGGCGGCGATCCGGCCCTGCACCACGACACCGAGCCAGATCACCACGGTCGACAGCGCGGCGGCGACAATCACCAGAACATCGATCTGAGGCATCGGCCCCTCCATGGCGAAGGCGGCATTATTCGCCCGCCCCACCGGGCCGGCCTTGATGCCGGTCAATCCTCGGGCCGTGCGCGCGCCGGCTACAGCCAGCGGGCCAGCACTGCGAGGTTGACCGCGCAGGCAAGGGCCAGCGTCAGCGTCAGGCCGATCGGCATCCCGTCGATGCGGGTTTTGGAGATCGTCGTCATGACCGGACCATCGGGCGATTCTGGCTGCGGAGTCCCGGGCGATATTTTTCGCGGGATTTAACACTCGTTAACCTTCGATTCCCGGTCCGGGAGCGGCTTTCCGGCCAGCAAAAAGGCCGGCGCGAGGCCGGCCTTTCGTCCTAGGATTTCGATCGGAACGCCGGCGGCGCGCTCAGTATTTGGCGACCGCCGGGCCGCCCCAGCCGAAGCGATAGTTGATGCCGGCCTTGACGGTGTGGTCGTCGTTGCGGAACGAGTTGCCGACCACGTCGGCGGGGCCGCCGGTGAAGGTGGTGTTGTCGAACTTGTAGTACTGATACTCGACCTTGGCCGACCAGCTCGGCGCGAACATGTATTCGAGGCCGGCGCCGACGGTGTAGCCGTCGTTGCGGCTGCCCGACGTGGTGTAGGCCGACTGGATGCCGCCCGCGGTGTTGACGCCGAGCGTGGAGTCGCGGAACGCGTAACCGCCCTTGGCGTAGAGCAGCGCCGGACCCCAGCTGTAACCGAGCCGCCCGGTGACCGAGCCGAGGCCGCGGGTGTTCTCGGTGGCGGTGCTGCCGCCCGGGAAGATCACGCCGGTGTTGTTCGAGGCCATCCAGCTGTATTGCGCTTCGAGGCCGACCACCCAGTTCGGCGCGAACTGATAGTCGAAGCCGCCCTGCACGCCGCCCATGAACCGGCCGGCATCGCTCTGGATGTTGTTGCTGCCGGCGAAGGCGCCGCCGACGTTGCCGCCGATGTAGAAACCGGTCCAGTTGTAGACCACCTCCGGCGCGGTGTAGGCCGGCGCCTTGGTGTAGGTCCGCGGGCCGAGATCGGCGGCGAAGGCCGGCGCGCCGAGCGCACAGACCGCAACCGCACTGAGCAGATACTTCTTCATCGTGTCCCTCGTTCGATGTCGTCCGATGTGCTCAAAACAACGTGGCACGAGTTTGGTTGCCCGGCGGCGAAGCCGCAGCGAGGATCGAGCGCGACTGTGACAGCGGCGCAACAATCGGGAACTCGCGGGTCGATGCTCGTGAGATTAGTCGCGATGGATTGCGATTTGGTCGGGCCTATCGCGACAATTTTTCCAGCTCCGGATACGGCGCGTACACGACGCCGGCGCAGAGCTCCTGGGCGTTGCCGGCGACGCGGTCGAGCCGGCCGTTGAGGTGGATGATCGCCAGCTCCTGCGGCCGGCCGGACGGCGGCGTGAACCGGATGCAGGACACGAAGCGGACATGGCCGGCGACCGGGCGCTGCACCGGCTCGGCCATCGCCGCATCGCGCAGCCCGACCGGGTTGTTGAGGTAGCTGCGCAAAAACTGCGGGATCTCGCTGCGATAATTCGCCGGGAACGGCTGCACCGCGTCGCCGCCGACATCGCCGGCCGGGCCGTCGCTGGTGATGCAGCCGCCGAGCGCGCCGGCGGCGAGCAGCACGATCGCAAGGCGGCGGTGGACGGCGGTCACGGGCGGGCTCGTGAATCAGGACGGCGACGGCCCAAGCCTTAGCCCGATCGCCGCCGAAATCAAAGGTTGCGCGGGCACGCAGCCACGCGCGGCCGCGCCGGGGATCGCATCCGGCGCGGCCGCGGCGGCGATCCTCAACCGCGCTTGGGGGCTGCGTGGCGGACCGAAGCCTTGGACAAGTGCTGCTTGGACAAGTGCTGCTTGGACAGATGCTGCTTCACGGCGCCGTGCCGCGCGAGGTGACGCTTGGTCGCGTGATGCGCGGCGTGATGGCGCACCGCGTGCTTGGCATGGTGCCGGGCGTGGTGCTTCGCCGCGGGCTTGGCGACGGCGCGCTGGCCGTGCGCCGCGGCGGTGGGGGCCTTGGCGGCCGGCGCCGCGACGGCGGGCGCGGCGGACATCGGCTCGGCGCCGGCGGCAAGGGCCGGAGCGGCGAGCATCGACACGGCGAGCAGAGCGGCTGACAGGGTCTTGATCATGAGAGTCTCCTGACGGGGATGAAGTCTGTTGCAAATCGCAGCCGGCCTGGTGGAAGCTGGACCGCGAGGCCTGCCGGCCGGGCCTGCGATCATGCTGCGACGCTAGCGCGCGCCGCTTGAACGCTTGCTGACGTGAAACTGCAGCTCCGGTTCATCCGTATGAACCGCGTGTCAGCTTCGCGCTCGCGGGTCGGGAATGAACTTCGCCGCGCGGTGTTGGCACCAATGACGACGGTGCCCGATCGGATCGACCATGGGAGGACTGCCAATGACCAGACCACTGCGCCTGCTCGCCTTCGCCCTGCTCTCGGCCGCGCTGATCGCGCCGCCGCTGCTGACGCCGGCGCAGGCCGCGCCGGATTCCACTCCGTCGCCGCCGCCGTCGTCGGACAGCAAGTCCGGCAAGAAGAAGGATCGCCAGTCCGAGCAGCGCTTCCAGGACGGCTACCGCGCCGCCTACGCGACGATCTACGACCGCGCCGACTACGCCGCCGGGATCGATCAGCTCAAGGCGCTCGGCCGCGACGACAACGCCTCGGTGGCGACGCTGATCGGCTATTCCTATCGCAAGCTCGGCGACTACAAGCTCGCGCAGGCCTATTACGAGCGCGCGCTGAAGACCGATCCGAACCACGTCCGCACCTGGCAGTATTACGGCCTGTGGCAGGTCGAACAGGGCCATCGCGAGCGCGCGCAATATCATCTCGACCGCATCGCCGCTTTGTGCGGCAACACGGCCTGCGAGGAATACAAATCGCTCGCCGAGGCGATCGGCAGCGGCGCCGGCGGATCATACTGATCCGCGGGGCCGGGCCCGACCAAGGCGGCGGCTCGACAAAGCCGGGAAAGGTCGTATAGACGAGCGCGGCGAAACCCGCTTTCCTCGCGGAGTTTCGAGCCGTTCACGCTTGCGCAGAGCATCGTCTCGATGAGCCCATCCCCGCGGCGAGACCGCATCGCCTTCGTCGCGAGCCAGAGCGCGGAAGCGCAAGCGGCGCAGGCGCAACTCGTGTCGATGTACGGCAATCACGACGCCGCCGAGGCCGACGTCGTGGTCGCGCTCGGCGGCGACGGCCTGATGCTGCAGACGCTGCACCAGCACATGCGCAGCGGCAAGCCGATCTACGGCATGCATCGCGGCACGGTCGGCTTCCTGATGAACGAATATTCGACCCACGATCTGCCCGGCCGGCTGCGGGCGGCGCGCGAAACCGTGATCCATCCGCTGTTGATGCGCGCCACCGACATCTACGGCGAAGTCCACATCCATCACGCCATCAACGAGGTCTCGCTGTTCCGCCAGAGCCATCAGGCGGCGCGCTTGCGCATCATCATCGACGAGCGCGAGCGGATGAGCGAGCTGGTCGCCGACGGCATCCTGGTCGCGACGCCGGCCGGTTCGACCGCCTACAATCTGTCGGCGCAGGGCCCGATCCTGCCGATCAACGCGCAGTTACTTGCGCTGACGCCGATCTCGGCGTTCCGGCCGCGGCGCTGGCGCGGCGCGCTCTTGCCGGACAACGCCTTCGTGGTGATCGAAGTGCTCGAAGTCGACAAGCGCCCGGTCGCGGCGGTGGCCGATCACGACGAGGCGCGCGACGTCCGCCGCGTCGAGGTGATCTCCGACAAGACCATCGCGATGCGGATGCTGTTCGACCCCGGCCACAGCCTCGAGGAGCGGATCCTCAGCGAGCAGTTCGGGACCTGACGAGGCGGCGCTCGCGCCGGGCCGGCGCACACCCTGCCCGCGCTGCCGATGGCGCCGATTTTGTTTGTCCGATCAAGAACTTGACCGCCGCGCGCCGGCGCTTGGGGCAAACCTGTGGCAGCTCCATCGCCCGCTAGGACCGGCGTTGAAATCGCTGCAAAATTTCGATCGGCCGCCTGCGGCAAACCGGTGACAAACCTGCGGCAGGCGCGGACAGTGGCGAAATCCGCTTGGGGCGGAATTGCGGCGACAGCGCCGAGACGGCCGGCGGTGTCTGGATCGGGTCGGCGCCCGGCGTGACCCCATCGCCACAGTCAATGGGACAGCATTCCTGACGCACGGTGACCGACGCGCCACAGTCGGCGGGTCGGCGTAAATGCGACTGCTTCGCACCAACACTCCGATGGAGATCGCCAGCTCTCGTCACCCTCCCCTGGAGGGGGAGGGTCGGCGCGCATGACGGCAAAGCTGGAACAGCTCGCCCGACTGCATGCGCGCCGGGGTGGGGTGAGCCGCGGGCACGGCAGATGAACTCTTCGCCACCCCACCCCGCTCGCTGACGCGAGCGACCCTCCCCCTCCAGGGGAGGGTGAAGCGCGGGGCGACCGCGAGGCGGCGGGGGATGGCCGCGACCGAATCGGATTGATTAGTTCGCGGCGTCGGTCTCTTCCGACGCGCGCGGCTCGTTGCGCATCGCCTCGACGATCTTCATCGTCTCGACGCTGACGCGCGTGACCTTCATCAGCAAATCGATCACCTTCTCCTTGTGATCGGCGAACCGATAGGTGTTGAACTTCTCACGGATGGTCGAGTCTTTCGGAGTCTTCTCTTTGTACTGATCGAGAATCCATTCCAGCGCCGAGCGGTTGCCGAGGCGATAGGTCCAGGCTTGCCGCGGGACGCCCGTCAATTGCGTCTCGGAGTCGAGGATGATGACCCCGTTGTCCTTGTCGGCCTTCAGCGACGGCTTCGGCAACAATCCTGCCGCGCGCGACTTAGCGTCGGGCACATCGATGCGCTCAAGCTTCCACGGCTTCACCGTCTCGTAGTCGATGTGCATCGCCATCAGCGACTCGCCCCACTCCGCCCAATTCCAAAAATCGGCGTAAAACGGAATCCGTGGAAATTCTCGCTTGAGATTTTGCGCGTATTTTTCGCGATAGATTGGGTCGTGCAGGACGGCGTAGACCTAATGAAAGATTGCATCTTTAGTAATGGTCCGTCGGATGTTCTTGTTTGATCGGTAGTGCGCTTTGAACTGATTAAAGGCCCAGTCCGTAACATTCCCGATCCTTTCTCCAGTCTTTGCAAACTGCGACTCCGGAAGCAAATAGACGGGATCAAGCGAGAGAAGCGAATAGCTGACTGGACGATCCACCACGAACGATGTGAAAGGTAGTCGACTTCCAAACACAATGAGAATCGATCGATTTCTTTGCCCTAAGTGCGCCCCAAACATTCTGAAATGGAGTTCAGTTAGGCGATCGCTGAAAGACCTATTAGAAAAGTAAAATTTTCTTACAAAAGGCCTCCACACGGCTTCGACGAAATCCTTGTCAGCAGATTCTTGTTTAACTTTGACGCCCTTTAAACCGCTGCTCCATTTGATAGAATAGTCAAGTTTACCTGCGTCGCTGAGCCCTCTTTTCAGTTGCGCATTGAAACGCTCTAGCAAGAATGCAGACCTTCGTTTCAATTCCGAAAGATCGAAGTCAAAGACCCAATCATCACGGTTTGTCTTGATTGCATTGGCGCCCAAAGCGAAGAGCTTGTTCTTTGCTTTGCCGGCAATAGGAATAAAATTCTGGAAATCATTGTCCGTCAGGTTCAACCAATTTGCTTTGTCATCCGGACGCAAATTGTCCATCTGCAAGGTGGACAGTTGGGCTTGCCCCAGCCATTCGAGCTTTTGTTCAGCGGTGTCCATCTCCGGCCGACGCGCATAGTGGACTGCACAGCTATGTTTTTCACCCTTCTTTCGCCGACGTTTGACGAGAAATGAAATGGCAACACCTGTCTGGATGCCGAACACGTTGTTCTTTGTGCCTGACAGTTTCGGATTGGCTCGCACGTCGCCGCCGAGATCGACCACATAGATGTCGGAATATTCCGCCGCCACCGCGCGGCGGAAGCCGTCCATGGTTCGGCTGTCGATGAAATTGCGGTTGGTGATGAACGCCAGAATGCCGTCGTCGTGCAGCCGATCCGAGGCCCAGCGGAAGAACCGCGTGTACATGTCGTAGGCCTTGGTCTTCTGCGCCGTGCTGAGCTTGATGTAGGTATCCTTGATCCGCTCGTCGATCCGCGGATAGGTCCGGTTCTTGTTGTTGTCGTTCTCGTTCTGCTGGTTAGCGTTGTAGGGCGGATTGCCGATCACGACGGAAATCTTGCGCGAGTTCTGCCGCTTGATGCGGGCGACGTTCTCTTCCGACATCGCACCGAACAGATCGTGCTGATGGCCGGCCTTGATGCCGAGGCCCCCGACATTGTCGAGCGTGTCGACGAAGCACAGATTGGGAAACTCGGCATACTGGCCGGTGATCGCCGCGTAGGTCGCCTCGATGTTCAGATTGGCGACGTAGTACGGCAGGATCGCCACCTCGTTGGCGTGCAGCTCTTCCTTGTATTTGTAGGCGAGCTTGTCCTTCTGGCCGCGAAAATGCTCCAGCAGTTCGCAGATGAAGGTGCCGGTGCCGGTCGCCGGATCGAGGATCTGGACGTCGCGATCGATCAGCGATTTCGAAAAATGCTTCTGGCACAGCCAGTCGGCGCTCTCGACCATGAAGCGCACGATCTCGTTCGGGGTGTAGACCACGCCGAGCCGGTCGGCGGCCTTCTTATTGTAGACCTTGTAGAAGCCCTCGTAGATCACCTTGAGGAAGGTCTGCTTCTCGGTGTGGGTGGCAATCTGGTGAGCAGTAGTGCGGATCGCGTTGTAATACGGCTCGAGCCCCTTCAGCGTGTTCTTCTTGCGTGCTCCGGTGAAGAACAGGTTTTCCAGCGTATAGAGCTCTTTGGCGACGTTGTTCTGGCGATGGAAATCGTCCTCGTCGAACACCTTCGAAAAGATTTCTTCTGTCAGGATGTGCTGGATCAGCATTTCGCGGACGTCGTCCGCTGTCACCATCGGATTGATGGTCTCCTGCGCGTGCTTGAGAAACTTGGTCGCGGCCTTGCGAAACGGGGCGCTGTCGGTCTGCGCGGCGTTGATCATGTCGCGCAGCGCGGCGAGCACGTCGGGCAGGTCTTTCTGGAATTGCGCCACCGCCTTGCGGAAGTCTGCGACTTCCGGCCGTTCGTATTTGAAGAACAGCTCGAGCAGGTGCTGCAGCTTGCCGGTGTCGTCGACCGCGCAGCGCATCACCTCGTTGCCGTACTGCATCAGCACGGCGGTGCGGGAATCCTCGAAGATGATGTTGTCGCGCGGATAGCCGCGGCGCAGCTTCTTGGCGATTTCCGCATCGAGCTCGTCTTCCTCGTCCTTGGCTTCCCAATAGCCGAACGGCACGCGCAGATCGTAGACCAGCGCGCCGTCGACGATGCGGCGGGCGCCGTCCTGCTTGGGCAATTCGTATTGCGGCAGGAAGATCAGATCGTGCGACTTGGCGTAGCCCTTCAGCAGGTCCTTGAAGGCTTCGCTGACGACGCTTTCGCGATTGGTTCCGGACGCTTTACGCAGGTCGGACAGGTCGTTGAGATAGTCTTGAATCAGAATCTGGTTCATCCGCCGGCAGGCCTCCCCGAGCCGCCGCCAGCCTTACGCGAATCGAGATTCGCTTACAATCGAGGCAATGGTTCTGGAGGATCGGCCCCCCTCACTTCGAGATTCCGGGTTCGTGCGCAGCTTCGCTGCGCCCGCCCCGGAATGACGGGGGTGGGGCTGGCGCGATTGGCGGGGGGCTGCGTTCGGCGCGCGACTTCGCCTTTGCGTCTTGCCTGTCGACTTGTCGTCCCCGCGCAGGCGGGGACCCATACGCCGCAGCATCTCGATTGGACCCCTGCGACAGAGGCCTTCTCTTACTTGCGACGCCAGGGGATATGGGTCCCCGCCTGCGCGGGGACGACGTGGGGCTGATGCAGCGGCTGAACAAATTGGGCCGCGACCGCCCCCTCACCTCGCGATTCCGGGCTCGTGCGCAGCTTCGCTGCGCCCGCCCCGGAATGACGGGGGTGGGGCTGGCGCGAACGTCGTGGGTGGCGGCGTTCGGCGCGACTTCGCCTTTGAGCCTTGCCTGTCGACTTGTCGTCCCCGCGCAGGCGGGGACCCATACGCCGCAGCATCCCGACTGAACCCCTGCGACAGAGGCCTTCTCTCACTTGCGACGCCAGGGGATATGGGTCCCCGCCTGCGCGGGGACGACGCGTCGCGTCGGCGCTGCCGTGCGACTGAGCCCGCGTCACAACACGACGTCGTCACCGGACTCGCCCCGCTGATCCATCGCGCTTTGCGAGAGATCTTTCGAAGATGATGGATGGATGGCCGGGCCGAGCCCGGCCAAGACGCGGAGTGCGTGAGGCCGCCCCACCCGCCATCAGGCGACGTCACAGCCGTCGCTAATGTCCCGGTCAGTCGTGCCTGCTGTTGCCTACTCTCGCCGCGCGGGCACCCTCTGCGGGACCATGTCGTTGACCTGGCTGAACACGCGCACGGTGGCGCGCAGGCGGTTGAGGCGGCGCAGGTACTGCACCATCAGACCGATCAGAAACGCGCTGCACAGCATCGTGAACATCAGAAACGCCGTGAGTTCGTCGGTCATCGTGTCGCCCCCTGTCCGGCTCGCCGTCGCGGCGGCGGCTCGGTGCGGCCCCGCGGTGATGATCGTAATCATGTCGGGCGGCGATGGGAAATGACCAGCGACAATTCCGGCGCGCGGCGCGGCACCGATCGTGGGCGATGGCTAATCGCTGCTTAAGCGCGCCGTGCTGCGCTGCAGCGCGATCGTGCGGCGCGCGGCGCCGCCGCGCGGGCGTGCTACTCGTGATAGAAGTGCCCGTGCGGCTCGGTCAGCGAATGATCCCAATGGGTGGCGGCGCGGGTCCTGGTCTCGCATTTCGGACATTGATATTCGCGCAGCTGATAGCCCTGCACCAGCGGCCGGTTGCCGACCAGCTCCAACGTCTCGTTGCAATGCGGGCAGTTCGGGGTGGTGGTCATCGACGCGCTCCGAATCAGTAACAACACGAGGTTAGTCGGCCGCCCGCCGCGGCGCGCCGCAGCGCGATACCCGCTGCGAAATAATCAGCGCGCCCGGCCGCCGTGACCAGTTGGCCCTCATGGTGAGGAGCCCGGCGGCGCGAAGCGCCGGCGGGCGTCTCGAACCATGGGCGACGGACGGCTCAGCAGCCGAGCGAGATGAACAACTCATCCTTCGAGACGCCCCGCTACGCCCTTCGGGCGATGCGGGGCTCCTCAGGGGCGTGCCGGTGGCCGCTGAACGCGACGGCACTCATGGTGAGTCCTCCGCAACAAAGGCGTCATTCCGGGGCGCGAGCTTTGCTCGCGAACCCGGAATCTCGACGTTCGGGGCATCGGCGGAATCGGTCCAACACCTCTGGATTCCGGGTTCGCTCGCTGCGCGAGCGCCCCGGAATGACGGGGGGTGAGACGGGCACCGTCGGCGCGCGCTGCCGGCGCCCCCGGCAACCCTTCGTTAACGACGACGGCCTATCGTTAACGCCAGGTATATCGCCTCTGTCGCCGCGCCCGGACGAGCCCGAAGTTTCTCATGTTCCGCATCGACTTCAACAAGCTGCGCTTCCTGGTGTGCGACGACAATCCGCACATGCGGCGCATCCTGCGCACGCTGCTGCATTCGTTCGGCGCGCGCGAGGTCTACGAGGCCGAGGACGGCGCCACCGCGCTCGAGACCTTCAGCCACGCCGCGCCCGACATCGTCATCACCGATTGGGAAATGCCGATCTTCGACGGGCTGGAGCTGGCGCAGATGATCCGGCAGCCGGACTCCAAGGCCAACCCGTTCGTGCCGATCATCATGCTGACCGCGCATTCGGAGAAGCGCCGCGTGACGCTGGCGCGCGACGCCGGCATCACCGAGTTTCTCGCCAAGCCGATCTCGTCGAAGGGGCTGTATCAGCGCGTGCTCAACGTCGTCGCCAGCCCGCGGCCGTTCATCAAGACCCGCAACTACTTCGGGCCGGACCGGCGGCGCAGCGCCGGCGGCGGCTATATCGGCCCGGAGCGGCGCGGCCACGGCGAGGCCGACATCATCCAGCAGCCGTCGCTGCTCGACAAGGCCAAGGTCGCAGGCTGACGCCATGAGCCGCAAACGCCCCGAGGACATCCAGGTCGCGACCTTTCCCGACCATCAGGTGATCACCCAGGCCAATCCGCTGCGCAAGGTGCTGCGCCGGGTCGAGGACGCGCAGGTCGACGATTCGGTGGCGCGCGCCGAACAGGCGCTGGCCGAGCTCGCCGGCGAATTCGCGCAGTGGATGGGCGTCGAGTGCGACCGGCTGTCGGCGGCCTATGCGGCGCTCGCGCGCGACGGCGTCAGCCGCGCCACCAAGGACGAACTGTTCCGCGCCGCGCACGACATCAAGGGCGACGCTGCGACGTTCGGTTATCCGGCCGCCGCCGACGCCGCCTTCAGCCTGTGCCGGGTGATCGAGCACGCGCCGGATCTCGCCGCGGTGCCGGACGAACTGATCGCCAACCACGTCCACGCCATCCAGGCGATGGTCCGCGAAGGCGGCGCGCCCGACAAGGCCGAGCTGCAGCGCGCGCTGAACCGCAAGCTGCGCGGCGTCGCCGACGACTACCTCGCCGCCGTCAACCGCGACCGCCCCGACCACCTCGACGCCATTTTGGCCCCGAGCATCGCGCCGGGGGAGTAGTCGGGCGTGCGTCGCGAAGTAGTCGGGCGCGTCGCCGCGTTGCGCGCGCCGTCGCCGCGCGTCGAGCCCCACCCACCGTCATTCCGGGGCACGCGCGCCAGCGCGTGAACCCGGAATCCATAACCCCCGTGCTAGCGAGCGATCTCCGGATACAGATCTATCCAATCCGGATTCTCCGCCTCGATCAATCGCACTTTCCATTCGCGCCGCCACTTCTTCAACTGCTTCTCGCGCGTGATGGCAGCGATCGCATCATCGTGGATTTCGAACCACACCAGCGCGCCGACGTCGTAGCGCGACGTGAACCCGGGCACTGCGTGACTGCGATGCTCGTACACGCGGCGCACAAGATCGTTGGTCACGCCGAGATACAACGTGCCGTGCTTCCCGCTCGCGAGCATGTAGACGTAGTAGGCCATCGCCGACGCCAAAGGATGTGCGGCTCCGGTGAAAGTGTAGCGGCGTCGGCCGGCGGCGCAATCTCGATCGGCGTTCGGCCGTGGCCTATCCGCTGTCGTCCCCGCGCAGGCGGGGACCCATACGCCGCAGCTGCTCGATTCAAGCACCGTGGCAGAGGCTTTTCTTCACTTGGGAAGCCAGGGGATATGGGTCCCCGCCTGCGCGGGGACGACGTGTTGCGGAGGCAGCGGACGCTGCGTCCGACAATCAGCTAAGCCGCGATCAGATCCGGGCGCCAGACGGAATGGTCGGCGATCAGTTCGCCGCAGAAGGCGCTGGCGTCTTCGCGGGCCGATTCGGTGGCGAAGCGGCGCAGCAGGATCAGCAGAGGCGCCGCGGCATCGGCGGCGGTCTCGCAGCGGGTCAGCACGCGTTCGACCATCAGCCGGCGCAGCCGCACCGCGCCGTTCTCGCTGCCGACGAAGCCGATCTCGTGGATCGCCTCGAGCGCGGCGCGGAACGCAGGGTACGTCGTCTCCGGCAGGCCGGCGCGCGTCAGCAGCGCGGTCAGGCTGGTGCCGCCGCGGGCATGCAGCAGCGCCGCGACGCGGGCCTGCGGCAGGCCGGACAGTTCGACCAGCGCGGCTTCGAACAATTCGAGATTGCCGGACAGCAGCGCGCGCAGGATCAGCCCGGCGGTGAGCTGCTGGGTGGCGCGCAGATGCCGCATCAGGGCGGCCATGTCGTCGCCGCGCGAGCGCGCCGCCACCGCGACGGTGGAGCGGTCGAGCGCCTCGGCGGTGGCGCGCGCCGCGCGATCGGCGGTCAGCCAGCCGCGCGCCACGACGAATTGCTGCAGCGTGTCGGACAGTTTGGCGACCAGCGCCAGCCGCGTCGCGCCGGGCAGATCCTCCAGCACCAGCATCGACTCGCGGATCGCGGCGAGATGGCCGTGGCGCTCGACGATGCGGTCCCACGAGAACGGCGCCAGTTCGGCGTGCGGATTTTCGATCAGTTCCAGCGCGGCGGAGGCGCTGCCCACTTCGGCGATCGCCGCGCACACCGCGGCCGGCAGCCGGACGCGGCGCGCGATCGCCGATTGCACCGCGTCGTCGCCGGTGGCGACGATGTCGACCAGATCGGCGTCGATCAGCAGCGGCGAGAATTCCAGCACCGGCAGCGCCACCGAGGGCTGATCGGCGGCGAGCGCGCGGACGATCGCGGCCGGCGCGTGCGCGCTGCGGGCGAACACCTGCGCCATCGCCTGGCGCACCAGCGGCGAGACGTCGTCGAGCATCATCAGCAGCGCGCCTTCGGCGGCGGCGCGATCGTCGGGGGTGAGATCGGAGATCAGCCAGGCCCGGGCCAGCGCCCGGGTCGCCTCTGCACGCTCGCCCGCGGGCGCGTGACGGATCCAACTGATGAACTGCCGAACGATCATGGGCATTCCGGCTTACGCAACCAACGACACCGCGACGCGATGCCTGACGTCATACTTCGTAAACCATGACGCTTAACAAAGGGTTCACCATAACCGGTTGGGTTTGTTGCTGTTTCGTTAACGGCGCGGAAACCGATGGACATGAAGGCGGGGAGTAAGCGAGCTCATCGCTTCCGCGAGTCGATCGTCGAACTAACAGCTTGCGTGCCCCTCATCCCGGGGAGCCGGGCTTTGCCCGCAGGGCGAAGCGCGGCGTCTCGAAGGATCGCGTCTCGAAGGATGGCCGCGCGTATCCGCCGGCGCCGCGCGCGCGTCGCCCATGGTTCGAGACGCCCGGCGGCGCTGCGCTTCGCCGGGGCTCCTCACCATGAGGATGACGCGAGGTGTTAGTTCGAAGATGGGCTTGCGGATGTCGATGCTGGTCTGCTGATGCTGGCCCGCGATGCCGCTGATAAGCGATGACCTCGCCCCACGCACGGCGCGCTCCCTCGCCCCGCTCTTGCGGGGAGAGGGTTGGGGTGAGGGGCTGCAGCGGCTGCGACGCGGATCGGCCGTCGTTCAGCACGATCGCTCGGCCGCGTCGAGACGCCCCCTCACCCGGCACGCATCTGGCGATGCGCGCCGACCTCTCCCCGCGCGCGGGGAGAGGTTGCGCAGTGCTCGTCGCGGCGACGCGCATCAGCTCGCGGAGGGGCCGCTGCATCCGCAACGAGTCGTCCCCGCGCAGGCGGGGACCCATAGCCCCTGGCTTTGCAAGTGTAGCAAGGCCACTGCCCCCGGGCTTGCCTCGAGAGGCGGCGGCGTATGGGTCCCCGCCTGCGCGGGGACGACGGGCGGAGAGGTAGGGCCCAAGTCGCTGATCGACACCGGGCGGGAGCTGACATGCGAATCCCCTGCCGCGTGGGAGAGGTGCGCGCGGTGCTGGCTGCGAAGAACTCTGGTGGAGCGCAGGCGCGCGCCGCAATCAGCTGGCGTAGGTGCCGGTGCGGTCGCTGAACAGGTCGAGGGTGCGCGGCGGGCGGATGGTGGGCGTCGTCTGCAGCGCGGCGGACGGATCGGTCAGGCCGAAGTCGGTCGGCACGGTGGTGCTGCCCGAGGTCGACGTGGCCGGCGCGTAGGACAGCGTCGTGCTCGAGGCCGCAGCGTCGGTCGAGGTGCCGGACGCGCCGGTGGCGTTGGTCCACAGATCGCGCACCGCCGGCGACACCGGCTCGCTGCGGTCGCCGCCCTGGAACAGCGTGCGGAACATCGGCTGGGTGCTCTGCCGCGTCGCCGAGGTCGTCGCATCCGCGGTGGTGGTGGCGCTGACCGGCGCGACGTTGCGGACGTCGGGGAAGCTCGACAGATACGCCGCGTTGTCGACCGGCGCCGAAGCCAGCACCATCGCGGCGCCGGCCGGCACGCCGCCGGCCGAGGCCAGCGCGCTCTGCGTCGCCGACGAATTCGCCGCGGCGGCGTAGCGGCTGTTCAGATTGTCGTAGACCTGCGCCACGCTGCGGGCGGCGCCGGCGCGGTCGTAGAAGATCGACTGGTTGGCGGCGGCGGCGGCGGGAAACATCGCCACGGCGCTGGCGTTCGGATTGTCCTGCGCGGTGGTGATCAGCTTGGCGGCGCCGCCGACCCCCATGAAATGCGCCATGTAGAGTTCGGCGTCCGACGGCCGCCGGCCGATCTCGCCGGTCAGCTTGAAGCTGTTGGACTGCGTCAGCGCCCCGGCCATCGCCGACGACACCACCGGATCGTTGCGCAGGTCCATGATCGCCTGGCGCGTCGCCGGGTCGGACACCGAGTAGCTGCCGGACGAGGACTTGCTGATCGCGTCGGCGTACTGGCCGTAGCCGAGCTGGCTGCCGGCTTCCTTCACGGTGCCGAGCCAGGTCTGCTCGATGAACTGGAACAGCCCCTTCGCCGACGACGTCGACGCCGCCGCGGTCGGGTTGAAGTTCGACTCCATCTTGGCGGTGGTGAGCAGATATTCGAAGCTGGCGCCGGTGGCGCCGGAGGCCTGCTTGATCGCGCCGGCCACCCGGGTCCGCGCCGGATCGACGATCGTCACCGCGGAATTGATGCTGTCGGCCGACATCGATGGGGCCCCCGCTCCCCGGGCTGTGGCGCGACTCGCCTGCGCGCCCGCGTCCACGCCGGCCCCGACCCTGCGGCCGGCATGGTTAATGAGCGGTTAATGCGAGGGGCGGGACGCGCCGCGAGGCGCTCTGCCGCGCACCGTCATTCCGGGGCGCGCCGTCAGGCGCGAACCCGGAATCTCGAGGTTCGGGGCACCCGGAGGCGACGCAGAACAGCTCGAGATTCCGGGTTCGCTCGCTGCGCGAGCGCCCCGGAATGACGGAGCCAGGAATCAAGGGCGGCGCCGCTGCTACTTCCCGTAGACCTTGTCCGGATCGAAATGCCGGTGGTCGTCGACCATGGTCAGCAGCGCCTCGCCCGAGGCGTCGCGGTCGATGCGGCGGTAGAAGCAGGAGGCGCGGCCGGTGTGGCAGGCGGCGCCGCCGGCCTGGTCGACCTTGATCCAGACCGCGTCCTGGTCGCAGTCGATCCGCATCTCCAGCACCTTCTGGACGTGGCCGGAGCTTTCGCCCTTCTTCCACAGCCGTTTGCGCGAGCGGCTGTAGTACCAGGCGTCGCCGCTCTGGATGGTTTTCTGCAGCGCTTCCGCGTTCATATGGGCGACCATCAAGACATCGCCTGAACGCGCGTCGGTGGTGACGCAGGTGACGAGGCCGGCCGCGTCGAACTTCGGACGCAGCGCGATGCCTTCCTCGACATCGTCGAGCGCGGGGGTTGCCCCGGCAGATGAAGTCACGGGCAATTCCTCTCGCAGAACCGCCGACTTAGCGGTGGTTGCGAATCATCGACATGAACCGCGCCTGCTCCGCCGGATTGTCGCGGAACATGCCGGTGTAGCGGCTGGTGAAGGTCGAGGCGCCCTGCTTGCCGATGCCGCGCACCGACATGCAGGTGTGCTCGGCTTCGATCATCACGGCGACGCCGCGCGGCTTCAGCACCTCGTCGATCGCGGCGGCGATCTGCGCGGTGAGATGCTCCTGGGTCTGCAGCCGGCGGGCGAAGATCTCGACCAGCCGCGCCAGCTTCGACAGCCCGACGACGCGCTCGACCGGCGTGTAGGCGATGTGCGCCTTGCCGTAGAACGGCATCACGTGGTGCTCGCAATGCGAGGTGAAGCTGATGTCGCGGACCAGTACGAAGTCGTCGTAGCCGGCCGTCTCGCCGAAGGTGCGGTCGAGCACTTCGGCCGGGCACTGGTGGTAGCCCTGGAACAGCTCGTCATACGCTTCGACCACCCGGCGCGGGGTGTCGAGCAGGCCTTCGCGCTCGATGTTCTCGCCGATATAGGACAGCAGCGTCTTGACCGCGGCCTCGGCCTCGGCGCGCGACGGCCGCGGCTGATCCGGTTGCACGGCGGCAGCCAGAAACTCCGACGGATCGAGATCGGCGGGGTGGAATTCGGGGCGGGCGTCCGGCGACTTGCCGGTGCGCAGCGGCTTGATCTTGGCGTCCATCTTCTCTCCGTTCGACCGTCCCTCGCGGGCCGGATGTGTCACCGGGCAGACGGGCGGCCAGCCGCCGGTCGTCTTGATCCCCTCAGTGAACCTCGCCGCGCAGTCGCCTGAGCGCGTTCGGTTCACAAGATACGGCGGGCGGTTTCAGCGCCGCGCGGCGGCCTGTCTTTCGCCGCCTGCCCTCCTATATAAGATGATACGCCGGAACCGCCAAGGCAGCCCCGCCGAATCCATCGGCGGGCCGGCGGCACGGCCCGGACGCTCTGGCATGCTGAACGACATCTACAACAAGCGGATCATCGAGCTGGCGGGCAATATCCCGCGGATCGGCCGCCTCGAACACCCCGATGCCACCGCCACCGCTCACTCGAAATTGTGCGGCTCGACCGTCAAGATCGACCTGAAGATGGACGGCGACGTGGTCAGCGACTTCGCCCACGAGGTGAAGGCCTGCGCGCTCGGCCAGGCGTCGTCGGCGATCATGGCCAGCCACGTCGTCGGCTCAAGCTCCAGCGAATTGCGAGCGCTGCGCGACACCGTGCGCAAAATGCTCAAGGAAAACGGCGCGCCGCCGGACGGCAAATGGGCCGACATCGCGATGCTCGAACCGGTCCGCGACTACAAGGCCCGCCACGCCTCGACGCTGCTGACCTTCGACGCCGTGGTCGACGCGATCGGCCAGATCGAGACGAAGCGCGAAGCCGCCGGCGCCAGCGCGTAGCCGGCGCCTTGTCAGCGCGCGGCGTGGCTTCGCCTCCGACGTCGGGCCTCCGCCCTTCTGTTGCTTAGAGCCGTTCTGCTTTTGTTGGAATCAGAATTGGCGCGCTGAGACGTTGGCCACAGGCACGCCCTCATGGTGAGGAGGCGCGTAGCGCCGTCTCGAACCATGCGCCTCGAGCGAGGCGTCGCCCCATCCTTCGAGACGCCCGGCTTCGCCGGGCTCCTCAGGATGAGGATTCAGTGCATCTCGAAAAGCTTTGCCGATTCAATCAAACAATGAACCGCTCAAGGGCGACAAAGATCCGCAACGCGCGAAGCGATCGGACGAACAGCCGGCCGCAACGTCTGACGGCGCTGCGGATGGCCTGGTGTCTCAGCGCGTGCGCAAGCCGGCGGTGGCGCTCGATCACCTCCGGGGTGACGACGGGTTGTGATGGATCGGTCGGGTCGTCCGGCGCCGCGCATGTCATCGCGCGCCGGCTTTGCTCTCCCAAATCCGCATGCGCGCGACGGTGCAGATTTGATACTGGAACGCGCTGAAGAACGTCGTGACCCCCGGGTGCCAGACGGGAGCGGAAAACCGTGACGATCATGGTGCCGAGCCTTTGAGGACGTGAAACGTCGACCGCCGACGGCGGTCGGGAGCGCTTCAGACCCTCAGGATGGACACGCCATCATCATTAATCCAATGCATTATCACTATAATGATTATGCGTAATTATGAGATAATTTCAGCTTCTCCGCCAGTTCGCCGGCCAGCCTATCGATCGCGGGATCGAACCGGCTCGGCACGGCGCCGCGGATCAGCGTCACCATCGCCGGCACGTTGAAGTCGACGACGGAGACGATATGCCGCCCCTCGCGCCGGTGGCTCTGCTCGAACAGCCGTCGTGGGACAAGCGACAAGCCACCGTCCTTCGACAGCAGCGCGAGCTGAAGATCCTCGCCGAAGATTTCGGCGGCGATGCGCATCGGCAGCTGTTGGCGATCGTACGACCGCACCAGGGCGGTCCGACACCCGCATCCGGCCGGATTGAGGAACCAGGCCTCGTCGGCAAGGTCGCGCAGGCGCCACGGGCTGCCGTCCGGCCGGGTTGGCGCTCGCGAGGCCGAGACGACGACGATCTGTTCGGCGCCCAGCGGCATTCGGCGCAGCCCGGCCGGAATCGCATGATCTTCCGTCAGCAGCCCGATGGCACAATCGATCGCGCCGCTGCGCACCTCGTCGATCAGGCCGGCGCTCCAGTTCGAACTGATCTGGAGTTTGACGCGCGGGAAGTCCTTGCGCAGCGCGTCCAGCGGCGCGGTCAGCACCATCTCGCCCAGGCCGTGCGCGATACCGATCTTCAGTTCGCCCTGGGGATTGGCCGCGCCGGTGGTACAGGCCTGGAGCTCGGCGACGGCGGCAAGGACGCGCCGGCAATGTTCCAGCACGTGCTCGCCGACGGCCGTCAAGGCGGCGGGCTTGACCAGGCGATTGAACAGCAGGCCCTCACCGACGGCCGCCTCGAAATTCTGGATGCGTCGTGAAGTCGCGGGCTGTGTGAGATTGAGCCGGGCGGCGGCGCGGCTCACCGAGCCGGTGTCGGCCACGGCAACAAAGGCTTCGATATCCTGAAGGTTCATGCCGATCATGCATAAACAAGATCGGACGATGCACAATGCTTGTTGTGGCGGGGACCGCGGCTGCGCCGCGCCTGCCGCTACGGCGCGGGGGCCGATCGGCTGGGGGCGGCGACGCCGCCGGTCGGCTGGGCGTCGGCGGTCTTGGTCGGGCGGACCGGCGGGCCGTACGACGATGCGGCCGGGGCCTCGCCCTGCGCGGCGAAGCGGTCCTGCACCGGCTTCGGGGCGACGTCGGGGCCGGCCGCGGCGACCGAGGTCGTCGCAACCGGGGTCGTGGCCGCCATCGGGATCTTGCCGCCCTCGCCGCGCCGCGGCAGCAGATCGGCGAGCGCCTGCGTGGTGATCAGATTGGCCTCGCGCAGTTCCTGCGGCGACAATTCGTGCAGATCCTCCCACGGGGCGACGCTGAGGGCGAGCGCCAGCAGGTCGCCGGTGCCGCCCATGTCGAAGGTGTACTTCGCCAGCCGGCCGATATCGCGCTCGATGATGGTGAGGTCCTGCGCGGTGTAGCTGGCGGCGCGGGCGTCGTCGGCGCGGTCGCCCATCCAGATCTGGTGCACCCGGACCCGGGCGCCGTCGGGCACGTAGCGGGTCTTGCCGGCGAGCAGCAGGAACACGCACATCGACTCGCAATACGCCTCGGGGACGATGCCGGCGCTCGGGCCGCCCGGGGTCGGCGTCTGCACGCTGGTGCCGACCGTGGTCATCAGCCCCATCTTGCGCCAGCGCCGGCCGAGCGTGATCGCGTCGTTGACCGAGCCGCCGCTGGAATCCAGCACCAGCGCCGCGCCGTCGAGCTTACGGCTGCCGGCGAACTCGTCGAAGGCCTTCGGGGTGTCGGCGGTGACGATGCCGACCGCGGTGATCCAGCCGCCGCAATTCGGCTCGCAGGCGACCCAGCCGAACCGCATCGGCAGCTTGCGGGCTTCGAGCGTGCCGCCGGCCTTCGCCAACTGTGTCGGTCCGGCCGCGGCGCCGATCAGCACGACGCCGACGGCGGCCGCGCGCAGCAGCGCGGATCGAGCGAACCGGAACAGGACAGCGGCGTTCACCGAGCCTCCTCACATCTCCGTCAGCAACGGCGTGAAAGGTTCCGAAGCAATCGCATCGAATCCGTCACGCTTGCGTTATCTAATGGTCATGGAAAATCCGGCGTTGATCAATCGCAAAGGCGATCACGGCTGCTGCGCCGCACTCAACAAAGTGCGATATTTCCGTGTCTGTGGCACATTTGCAGCCACCTTCGTGTTCCCCGCCCAGGAACCCGGCAGATCAGCGACGACGCCTCAGGCAGAATGCCCGTGAAACTTCCAGCGACCGCAGCCGACACTCTCCATGCGCTGGCCCGGCTGCCGCGCAATGCCGGCCGCGGCCTGATCTGGGTGTATCGCCACAGCTTCTCGGCGCTGGTCGGCTCCAACTGCCGGCATCTGCCGACCTGCTCGCAATATGGCGACGAAGCGATCGGCCGGTTCGGACTGTGGGCCGGCGGCTGGATGACGCTGGCGCGACTGCTGCGCTGCAATCCGTTCGGCACCTCGGGGATCGACAACGTGCCGGCCGTCGCGCCGCCCGACGCGCGCTGGTACCTGCCCTGGCGCTACGCGCGGTGGCGCGGCGTGAATGCACCCGCGGCGACGCAGCACGGCTGCGGCTGCGCCGATACCAAGCCGAACTGATCAGTTCGCCGTTCCTACCGCGCTCGGCCCGATGAGCGCGGGCCGCAGCATCGTTGACAATCGAGCGCGCCGCGTCAGAATAAGCGGATTATTACGGCCGAGATTTTTCCAAGCAGTTCTTCAAGACATTTCACCGGAGATTTTCGATGCCCGGTTTATGGCAGAAGCCTGCCGCACAGATTTCAGCCTTTCACGTTTCACCGCTGACAGAAGCGCTTCGGCGCGGTGATTTCGCAGTCATCTTCCACTGGTTCTTCCGCTGGTTCGTCGGCGCGGCGATCATCGGCTTCATCGGCCTGATGCTTTACGCCGGATTGCCGACCGGCGCCGCGGGCCCTGTCCGCGTCGTCACAACCTTCGTGTTCTTCGCATCCGCCTGCACCGTGTGCGGCTGGCTGCTCGGGCTGCTGTTCGGCATCCCGCGAACCCTGGCACGGCCGCAGCCGGCACCGCTCGCTGAAAAAGCCGGCGGAACGGACGGCAGCGGCAAGGAGAATGCGGCGCCTGCGCAAACGGGGCCGGCGCCGGCCGCCACCAGCCGCGTCAACACCAACCTCGAAGACATCTCCGACTGGCTGACCAAAACCCTGGTCGGCGTCGGCCTGACGCAATTGTACTTCGTACCGCACTACGTCTGGCAATCTGCTGCCAAGATCAGCAAGGCTGCCGGGCTGGGCGACAACACGGGCGGACAGACCCTTTTCCTGTCGCTGTTCCTGTTCTTCGCCCCGGCGGGCTTTTGGCTCGGCTATGTCGGAACGCGCACCATTCTGACCAAATTTTTCGACGACGTCGAACGGCCGTCGCTGGAGGCGATCAATACGGCGCTGGCTCCCGAGGCGTTCAAGATCGACCCGACGGGACAGCTCGAAAAGCCGACCGCCGCCAAGGTGCTGGCTGCCGATGCCGCGCTACTGAAATTCCCGATTACGGCCTACAATACGGCGAGCGAACTCGCCGCCTTCGGCCTCGCCAACGCGCGCGCCAACAATCTCGAAACCGCCGCCGTCGCCCTGAAGGAGGCGACCCGGGAGAATCCGTCGGATCCGTTCTTCAAGCAGGCGCTCGCCACGGTGTACACCGCACAGTCTCGCCCCGATGCGGCGAAACAGGTTCTGCAAGACGACAACGACAGCGAGATCGCGCTGTTCAACGCATTGTACGAAGACCCGCCCGGCGGCTTCGAAAAGGCGATCAGGATCGGAACCCGGCTGGCGCAGCAGAAAGGCGCCGAGGACAACCTCAACCTGCACATCTGGCTGGCGTCGGCCTATGGCCAGAAGCACGCGTATTATACCAAGCCGCCGGGGGCTTCGCAGCCGGGGGCTTCCGATATCGTGGCCGAGGCGCGGGCCAAGGTGATCGACGAGGTGAAAGCCGCGCTCAAGATCGCGCCGCAAAAGGCGAAGCCGCTGCTGTTCGGATTATGGCAACCGCCGCAGAATTCGACGGACGACGATCTGGCCAGCATTCCTCGGGACGATCCGGAACTCGGCCAGTTGCTCAATCCGTGACCCCTGCCGCGGCGCATCCGCCACCGCTGGCGCTGCGATCGCACCGGTCAGATCGGGCTCAACCCGATCCGTCCCAATCCCGGCAGCTTGATGGCGGGGCGGCGCAGGTCGAGGCCGAGCACGGCGCCGAATACATTCAGCTCGACGCCTTCGATCCAGCCGAGCGTCAGGCCGAGATAGCCGCCGAGCGTGGCGCGGATGCCGGTGCCGGACGGCGTGACGCCGATCCAGCCGCCGTCCCACGGATAGTCCTTGCCGATCGCGGTCGGCGGCAGCGTGGTGCGCAGTTCCGGCACCGCGGCCAGCGCCGCGGCGACGAAGGTGTTGGAGTTCGGCCCCGGCCAGGCGCGGTAATCGCCATAGGCGCTGAGCTTGTAGCTTTTGATCGCCGCCTCGATCTTCGGGATCATCGCCGCGGCGGCCTCGCCGTCGGCGGCGGCGATCACTTCCGGCTCGTCGCCGAACCAGCGGCCGTCGGCGGCGAAGCCGTTGACGCGGATCGGATCGCCCCACGCGGTGTAGTCGTAGCGGGTGTAGCGCGCGGCGCCCGCCGGCTTGACCACGATCCAGCTGTGCACCGCGAAGATGCCGCGCCAGCGCACGGTGCGCGCGGCGAACACCCGCACCAGCGCCTCGGGATGCGCCGCCGGCGGCGGCAACAGGCCGGCGCTGGAGCGGTCGGCCGACTGCCACGACACGCTGCGATCGCCCAGCGCGTATTTGCCGGCCGACACGGCGATCGGCACGATCAGCAACAACAGCAGAAGGATCACCAGGCGTCTCACGAGATGGGCGGATGAAAACCGGAGGACGGATGATGGCGATATAGGACGCGTGCGCCGCAATACCAGCCGCGCCGCCTGCGACCTCCGCGCGCGATCACATGAGACGACGCTGCGGAGCGGAACGCGGCTACTGCCCCGGCGCCTTGATCGCCAGCAGCAGATTGGTCTCGTAGGGCCGCCAGCGATAGCCGATGCCGAACTCGATCGGCGGCGCGCCCTGGAACAATTCGGCGGCGCGGCGCTGATAGGTTCCGGGGAACTTGTCGATCGGCCCCTTGTAGCGCCCGAACGGGAACAGCCGCCACGCCTTGGCGCCGAACGCAGCCAGCGGAATCCCGGAATCGTCCTGGATGATGCTGGCGCTGTTGCTGAGCAAGAAATCGCGCACGGTGCTGAAGTTCGACGAGTGCAGCAGATAGGACGCGCTCTTGATCAGGCTGTTGCCGGGCGCCAGCGTGGCGCAGAATTTCAGGAAGCCGCTGGCCTTGACGCCGGAATTGCTGAGGTCGGTCGAGAAGTAATACAGCGTCCGCGCAACGCCGTCGGCGCCGGCGAACAGTATCCTGACGCCATGCGTTGCGCCCCTGCCCGGCTTGTCCGCCGCCGGGATGAACTGGCCCTCGGTGTCGAGCACCACCGGCGTCACCTCGCGGATGGTCTTGCCGCTGCGCGCGAGGAACACGTACAGCACCGGCAGCACGCCGGAGACCTGGCGGTCGCGCAGGTCGGTCTTCATCTCCTTGGTGATGAAGAAGCTGAAGGCGAGGATGGTGGAGAGCGAGCGCTCGACGCTCGCCAGCGAGCTGACGATCGCGCCGCGCGACATCTTGGTGAGATCGGGGATCGCGCCGACCGGCTCCAGCGCGCTCAGCACATAGGTCGTCGCGTTCGCATAGAACGCGTCGGCGTAGAGAAAATCCGGGCCGCTGAACATGTAGTACATGGTCGGCCGCGGCGCGGCGAGATTGACCGCGGTCCAGGCGCGGATCTTCGACAGCTGCCGCTGCTCGAGCTCGCCGAACGCCCGATCGAAGAACCGCGCGTGGCGCTGCCACCCCGGGTCCTGGGTCAGCGGGGTCAGCGGCGACTCCGCCGGCGGCGCCATGCCGGCGAGGAACAGCGCGACGTCGTTGGCGGTCGCCGCCGCGGCGCGCGCCGGCAGCGCGGCGACGAGCAACAGGCCGGTCGCGAGGATCGCACGCACAAAGGCGCGCCTAGTGTAGTGACGCATCGCGGGGGACTCGTTCGAGGCTGGCCGGCGCGGGATCGACCGGTTCGGTTCGGCTGCGAAACAGGACATAGATCAAAAGACCCGCACTCATCAGCGCCACGCCGAGCAGCGACTGCAGCGGCCGTTCGGTGACAAGATAGGTCATCATGAACAGCGTCACGAGCAGGAAGATCGCCGGCGTCACCGGGTATCCCCAGGCACGATACGGCCGCTTGCGGTCCGGCTGGGTGATCCGCAGCACGACGACGCCGAGCACGGTGAAGAACGAGCAGAACAGCAGGCTGAACTGGATGAAATCCAGCACCGCCTCGAAGCTCTGGGTGGCGAGCAGCAGCGTCGCGACGCCGAGCTGCAGCAGGATCGCCGGCCGCGGCGCCCCGCCCGGCGAGCGCCGCGCGAACAGCCGCAGCGCCGGCAGGTCCTCGCCCATCGTCATGGTGACGCGCGGGCCGATCCACATCATGGCGCTGATCGAGGACACCAGCCCGATGCAGATCATCGTTGCGACGACGCGGCCGCCGGTGTCGCCGAAGATCGCGCCGCCGGCGATCCGGGCGACGTCGAGCTGCCCGGCCATCGCGGCGCGCGGCGTGGTGTAGAGGAACACCGCGTTGAGCGCGACGTACAGCGCAGTCACGATCAGCGTGCCGATCAACAGCGCGCGCGGCAGGCTTCGCTCGGGATCGCGCAATTCGCCGGTGATGTAGGTCGCGGCGTTCCAGCCGGAGAAGGCGTACATCACGAACACCAGCGCGATCGCAAAGGACGGGCTGGCGATGTGCGTCCAGTCGGCGGCCTGCGGCGCGAACGAGATCGGCTGCGGCGTGCCGATGGCGAATCCGGCGATCAGGAACGCCACGATCAGCGCCACCTTGGCGAGGGTGGCGACGAGTTGGAACGTCGCCGAGTGGCGCAGGCCGGCGAGCTGCACCAGCGACACCAGCCAGACCACGCCGAGCGCCAGCGCCAGCGGCGGCGCGCCCGGCACGACCGCCTTGGCGTATTGGCCGAACGCCATCGCCGCCAGCGCCACCGGCGCGGCGAAGCCGACGGTGGCCGAGACGAAGCCGGCGACGAAGCCGAAGGCCGGGTGATAGCAGCGCGCCAGCAGATTGTACTCGCCGCTGGAGCGGGGAAACATCGCGCCGAGTTCGGAATAGGCGAACACCCCGCACAGCGCCACCACGCCGCCGACCGCCCACAGCAGCAGCAGCGAGAAGCCGGACGCGACGTCGTTGATCTGGAAGCCGAGGCTGGTGAAGACGCCGACCCCGACCATGTCGGCGACCACGATCGCGGTCGCCACCCAGACCGAGACGGTCGCCCCAGCGGCGGGGCGTTGCTGCATCTGCGTCTGACCTGCCGCCATCCGGATTGCCGTCCCCCTGCCGTGTGTAGTGTGCCGGCCGGGCCTATCCGGTTCAAGCAACGTTAATGAGCAATTAATCCAACCCTGCGTTTGATCACTTATTGAGCCGCCTGGGCGTATCAGCTTACCTGGTAAACACCCCAGGGTGGCGCGATGCACACAATCAGGACACGATGTTGTGTCCCTCATGTCAGGTCGGATCGGGGAAGTCGCTGCAGCATGGCCGACGCCGCGCTATGGCGAGACGCCGGGGCGCGGTCCTTGGGGCCAGGGGTGATGATCGAACCAGTGCAGTGCGATAGGCACGGCCGGACCGCGAGCGCGCTGTCGCGCGCCCGTCGCAGGCTGCGCGCGCTGGCGCTGATCGCGCCGCTGACGCTGCCGCTGGCGCACTGCGGCGGCGCGCCGCCGTCCCCGACCGCTTCGCGCAGCGTCACTGCCGCCGCCAGCTTCAACGACCGTTTCCCCGGCCCGCAGGACGACTTCGCCGACCGCTTCCAGGCCGCCGAGATGATCTCGCCGCAGCCGGTCGAGGCCGCGCCGCCGAAGCGGATCGTCACCACCGCCGAGCGCTTCCCGGCGCGAAGCGGCGTGCAGATGGCGTCGCTGGCGCCGCAACTGCCGTTTCATCAGCAGCGCGAGCGCGACGAGCTGACCACGCTGGTCGGCCTGCAATCCTCCGCCTTCCCCTATCTCGGCAAGAACCCGCGCACCGACGAGCCGTTCCTGAACGTCTCCGACGGTCCGCGCCGTGGCCATCGCGGCCCCGGCGGGCGGGTGTACTGGCAGGACCAGACCTACGCCGACAACCGCGTGCTGATGCACGTGCCGCGGCAGTTCGACATCGACCGGCCGGGCGTGATCGTGGTGTTCTTCCACGGCAACGGCGCGACGCTGGAGCGCGACGTCCGCGATCGCCAATTGCTGCCGCAGCAGATTTCCAATTCCGGCGCCAACGCCGTGCTGCTGGCGCCGCAGCTCGCCGTCGATGCGGTCGATTCCAGCGCCGGCAAGTTCTGGCAACCGGGCGGGCTGAAGCGCTTCCTCGCCGAATCCGCCCAGCATCTGGCGCAGCTCACCGGCGATCCGTCGTCGGCGAAGAAATTCGCCGCGATGCCGGTGGTGATCGTCGCCTATAGCGGCGGCTACGTGCCTGCCGCCTGGAGCCTCGCGGTCGGCGGCGCCGGCGAGCGCATCCGCGGCGTGGTGCTGCTCGACGCGGTGTATGGCGAACTCGACAAATTCGCCGGCTGGATCGAGCGTAACCGCTCGGCGTTCTTCGTCTCGTCCTACACGCGTTACACCAGGCGCCACGACGAGGAGCTGATGCGGCTGCTGCGCGACAAGGGCGTGAGCTACGCCGAGGATTTCGACCGCCCGCTGAAGCCCGGCAGCGTGATCTTCGTCGAGACCGAGGACGGCATCACCCACCGCGACTACGTCACCCAGGCCTGGACCAAGAACCCGGTGCAGACCGTGCTGGCGAAGCTCGCCGGCTCGCCGTCGCTGACACGGCTGGCGGCGAACGAGGGCGCGGGGCGGTAGGCCCCGCCGGCGCCGTTGCCGCGGCCGCATCGAAGCTGGCCGGCGCGCCTCTTCTGCTTTATCGACACGTCAGCCGACCATCGTCAGGTGCGGACCGCCCGATCGTGACCAGCAACGCGCCGGATGCCGACCAAGCCGCAACCGCGCCGGGCGCGGGCTCGCCGCTGGAGGTGCTGCGGATCTTTCTGCGGCTCGGGTTCAGCTGTTTCGGCGGCCCGATCGCGCATCTCGGCTATTTTCGTGACGAGTTCGTCGTGCGTCGGCGCTGGCTCGACGATCCCGCTTATGCCGACCTGGTCGGGCTGTGCCAGTTTCTGCCGGGGCCGGCCAGCAGCCAGGTCGGCTTCGCGATCGGCCTGTTCCGCGCCGGCCCTCTCGGCGGGCTGGCGGCGTGGACCGGCTTCACGCTGCCGTCCGCGGTGCTGCTGGTGCTGTTCGCCTACGGCGCCGCCGGACTGCACGGACCGATCGGGACCGCGCTGCTGCACGGGCTGAAACTGACCGCGGTGGCGATCGTGGCGCAGGCGGTGTGGGGCATGGCGCGGGCGCTGTGTCCGGATCGCGAACGCGCCTCGATCGCCGCGGTCACGGCCGTGGTGGTGCTGATCAGCACCTCGCCGGTCGCGCAACTCGGCGCCATCGCGGTGGGCGGGTTCGCCGGCCTGTGGCTTTGCCGCAGCGGACCGACGCTGACGGCGCCGCCGATCGCGTTTCCGGTGTCGCGTGCCGCCGGGCTGGCGGCGCTGGCGGCCTTCGTGCTGCTGCTGGTCGGGCTTCCGGTGCTGAGCCGGGCGACCGGCTCGCCCGGCATCGCGTTGTTCGATGCGTTCTATCGCTCCGGCGCGCTGGTGTTCGGCGGCGGCCACGTCGTGCTGCCGCTGCTGCGCGAGGCCTTCGTCGCGCCGGGATGGGTGAGCGACGACGCCTTTCTGGCCGGCTATGGCGCAGCCCAGGCGGTGCCCGGGCCGCTGTTCAGCTTCGCGGCCTATCTGGGAACGATCGCTCGACCGGCGCCGAACGGAGCGGCGGGCGCCCTGCTCGGCCTCGTCGGGATCTTCCTGCCCGGCGTGCTGATCCTGGTCGGCGCGCTGCCGTTCTGGAGTTGGTGTCGAGGCGACGCGAATGCCCAGGCAATCCTGCGCGGCGTCAACGCCGCCGTGGTCGGCCTGCTCGGCGCGGCGCTCTACGATCCGGTCTGGACCAGTACGGTCGCGACACCGCTCGACGTCGCGATCGCACTGGCGGGTTTCGTGCTGCTCACCGCCTGGCGCGCGCCGCCGCTCGTCGTCGTGGTCGGCACCACCCTCACGACGACGCTGCTCGCGCTGAGCGCGGCGTAAGCGACAACCGGACGACCGCGCTTACTTGCTATCGAACCAGCTTTTCCATTGCGGCACCGCCGTGGCGAACGTGCCGCGGTGGGTGGTGTCGCCGGTCGGCACCGCCTCGATCTTGTCGTTGCCCATCGCCTTCTGCCAGGTCATCGGCAACTGCCCGAGCTCGGTGCGGATCGCCTCGTCGGTCAGGCCGTAATAGGTGCGCACCGGCGTCTTCACCACCCAGCGATAGGCCTGCGTCTGCGCGACGATGCGGCCATAGGCCGAGTTGGCGAAGTATTGCGGGTCGAAATAGTCCGGCCGGATCAGCTTCTTCAGGTCGGTCGGGATCGCGGCCGGATCGAACGGCTCGCGCAGATAGGCTTTTCGCGCGGTGTCGTAGCTGTCTTCGGTCAGCAGCGCGCGGGCGAGGCCCGGCACGCCGTAGTAGTTCTCGAACGAGAACGCGGTCAGGATGAAGATCGTCGGAATCCAGCTGGCGTCGATCTTGCGCGGAAAATTGAGGAAGCCCTCGAAGCCCGCAAAGGCGTCGGCCGGGGCGCTGGCGGTGGTCGCCGCCGCCACCTTCATGCCGGACGCTTCGAGCTTCTCCAGCATCGCCAGCGTGACGAAGCCGCCCTGCGACCAGCCGCTGAGGAACAGCTTGGTGTCGGACAGCTTGAGATCGGCGAGCACGGCCCGGCTGGCGACCACCATGTCGTAGGTCGCCTGCTGATGGCTGCCCTTGACCATGTAGCCTTCCGGCTCGGCCGAGCTGCCCATGCCGAAGTAATCGGCGCCGATCAGCAGATAGCCCTGCCCGGCGAATTGCGCGATCATCAGCTGGGTCTCGGGCGACTGCTCCGGAAACGACGGCACCTCCTGCTTCCCGTACACCGTGCCGTGCTGATACGACACCATCGGCAGCGCGGTCGCCTGGGTGTCGGGCACCGCGATCAGGCCGGTGGCGGTGATCGGCTTGTTGCCGCGCTCCGGAACCACCGACTGATAGGTCACGCGATACAGCCGCACCGCGTTGGTCGCGGGCGTGTAGGTCACCTTGATGCCGGCGAATTGCGGCGTGTCGGTGGTGAGGATCTTGTTGAGGCGATCGACGTCCCAGCGATCGAGATACTGATACGAGACGCCGGAGGTGACCTGCACCGGCGCGGGCTGCTGGGCGCTCGCGGAGGACGCGGCGGCGAGCATCGCCCATGTCACGACCAGCGCCAATCGAACTCGACCCATCGTCATCCGCCATGCTGGAGGGGCGGCACGCGGGCGCGCGCCGCGGAGGCTCGGCTCCGCGGCGAGATCTAGCCGGCGAATGTAAAGATAGCGTTCCGCGGCGCTGCACCGCCGCTCACTTCACCATCGCGCCGTAGACGATGTCCTGGACCTGCTCGCGATAATATTTGCGCAATTCGCCGGGCGCGGCGGTGCCGACCACGACCACCAGACGCTCTTTCGGATCGCAGAAGAACTGCGTGCCGTAGGCGCCGTTCCAGGTGAACTCGCCGGGATTGCCCGGCACCGCCGACAGCCCGCTCTCGGTGCGCACCGCGACGCTGAGCCCGAAGCCGAAGCCGGCGCGATGCGGCTCGATGTTGGCGACCGTGTTCTTGATCTCCGGCCCGAGGTGGTTCGACGTCATGTGGCGCACGGTCTGCGGGCTGAAGATGCGGGCGCCGTCCAGTTCGCCGCCGTTCAGCAGCATCTGGCCGAAGCGTAGATAGTCGCCGACGGTGGCGAAGGCGCAGGCGCCGCCGCAATCGAACTGCGTCGGCGTATCCAGCAGCTTGATCGCCTGCGGCTTGCCGGTCAGCGGATCGTTGGCGAACGGCCGCGCCAGCCGCGGGCGCTGCGCCTCGGTCGGGTGGAAGGTCGCGTCCTTCATCCGCAGCGGCTGCCATACGACCTTGCCGAGATACTCGCCGAGCCGCTGCTCGCCGACCTTCTCGACCACCGCGCCGAGCACGTCGATCGAGAAGCCGTATTCGAACTGCGTCGCCGGCTGATGCGCCAGCGGCAGCTTGGCGATGCGGTCGACGAACGCCTGGGTGTCGCCTTCGATCGCCGGCGCGGTGCCGTCCGGATACAGCCGCGCCATCGGGCTCGCGCTGTCGGGCCGGCCGCCATACATCAGGCCGGAGGTGTGGCGATAGAGATCGTGAATCCGGATCGGCCGCGCCTGCGGCTCCAGCTTCATCGACCCGTCCGGCTGCACGACGCCGACCTGCATCGCGCCGAACGCCGGGTAGTAGTCGGCCAGCCTGGCCTGCAGCGGCAGGCGGCCCTGCTCCATCAGCGTCAGCGCCGCCACCGCCGCCATCGGCTTGGTCATCGACGCCAGCGCGAACACCGCGTCGAGCGGCATCGGCGTGCCCTTGACCGGATCGAGCTGACCATAGGCCTTGTAGTGCACCAGCCTGCCGTCGCGGGCGATCGCCACCACCGCGCCGGGCACGCGCTTGCGCGCGATCTCGCGCTCGAAGAAGTCGTCGAGCCGCGTCAGACCGGCTTGCGAAAAGCCGACCTCGTCCGGCTTTGCTTCCGGCAGCGGCGCGGCCTGCGACGCCGTGGCCGCGATGGTGGTGGATGCGATGGTGACGGCCGCGAGCGCGGCGACGATGCGTTTCATCCTGTCCTCCCGGGTGACGGATCGGTCCGCGCTTAGTGCGCGATGTCGGCGTCCGTCGTTGCGCAAGGATAGAACGGCGCGGCTCGCGGCGACAAGCGATCAGCCCAGGCGCGGCGGCATGGAAGCATTGCTACGTCGACCGCCCGACATCGGGCAAGTAGCTGCCGATGATCGCGATCGTGCGTCGGGCCGGTCGGCAAAAAGCGAGTCGCTGCGATTTGTTCCCTGCGTGATCGTCAGCAAGCGGCGCCGCCGCATTGCGAACGCAATCTCAGCGCTCCGTGGCCGCAAAAGCTGCGACAGATGCGCCGCTTGTGTTTACGGGCCGTTTCGGATAAGGTCCTTAAATTCGATTAGCCGCTGTGACTTTCTGAACGCGCCTGCGGGCTCCTTCCCAAAGACATCGATTAGTTGAACGACGACGCGTGATCGTCACGCGTCTATATGCTTTGGAGAAGACAAGATGCCGACAGGAACCGTGAAGTGGTTCAATGGACAAAAGGGCTTCGGCTTTATCGCGCCGAACGACGGTGGCAACGATGTGTTCGTGCACATCAGCGCCGTTGAGCGCGCCGGGCTTTCGGGCCTCGCGGAAGGCCAGAAGGTCAATTTCGAGCTCAAGACCGACAAGATGCGCGGTAAGACGAGCGCGGAAAATCTCGAGCTGGTCTGATCCAGCTCGCTCCGTTTCACGGATGTACTGAAACGGTAGGTGTGACCCGCTCGATCGGTTACGATTGGGCGGGCGTCGCCATGTCTACAGCCAAGTCACAAGCGAAGGATGTTCAGATGGTCGACAAGAGCGTCGCAGAACGATCCCCCGCGAGCCTCGACCGGGCGCGCAAGAAGCAGATCGCCAGCGAAGAAGGCGCCCGCACCATGGCGCAGTTCCAGGCCGAAGCGGTCAACGTGCGCAAGAACATGGAGCGCCTGAAGGCGCTGCGGCTCGCCAAGCAGGCGCAGGACGAAAGCGACGCGCAGATCGCCGCCGAGAACGCCCCGCCCGCCAAGAAGAAGCCGCGCAAGAAGGCCTGATCGCACGGAGCCTCGCGCCCCCGGACTGGAGTTGACAATGGCCGTGCCTGACGACTTCAGACTGATCCGCGAAATCCGCGACGCCGGCGGACGCAAGCAGGTGTTCGACCCGCGCGACCAGCGCCGCTACGAGGATCTGGTGACGCTCGGCTGGCTGAAGCGCTCGCCGCCGCTGGAAACCAAATCGGCCTACTATCAAATCACCGACCGCGGCCGCTCGGCTGCGACGCGGAGCTGAGGCGCCAGGCGCGCTGCCGCCGGGACGGCCTCCCCTGTCAGTCGCGGCGCATCGCGCCCTTGCCGCTCACGCGCCCGCCACACCCTCGAGATAAGCGCAGAACATGTCGGCCATCGCGTCCGCATAGGTCGCGATCTCGTCGGCGCTGCGCGGCGTGCCGGAAAACTCCTTGCCCACCGCCGTGAGCGTCGTGGTGATCAGGTCGCCCGCCAGCGTCCTCGTCGCGTCCGACGCCTTCGGCAGCATCTCGCGCATGAAGGCTTCGATGCTGCGATCGGCCGAGGCCCGCGCCTCGCGCGCTTCGGGCGCATCGCGATACAGCGGCGCCGCATCGTCGAGCGCGCCGCGCACCTCCGCCTCCTCGCATTCCGACGCGACGAAGGCGTGCACCAGCCGGCGCAACCGCTCCAGTGGCGGCCGCGCGCGATCTTCCAGAATCGCGCTCAGCATCCCGGCGGTCTGCCGCCACTCGTCGCTCTGCAGCCGGAACAGGATCGAGGCCTTGTTGGGGAAGTACTGGTACAGCGAGCCGACGCTGACGCCGGCCTTCTCGGCCACCCTCGCGGTGGTGAAACGCTGGGCGCCTTCCTTCGCCAGAACCTGAACAGCGGCGTCGAGAATCGCCGCGACGAGGTCCGCCGAGCGCGCCTGGCTGGGCTGCTTTCGTGAGGAAAGAGAAGCACTTCGGCGCTCGGTCACGGCCGCCTCCGGGAACGCGAATAGCGAATGCGACGAATTAGTCGTATTTTTCGAGCTGCGCAAGGACGCGCTCGCACGAACCTCCGGAGCCCCCGATGCCCCCCACGACCACTCTAACCACCACCACCCTCACCGCCGCCCCGCTCGCGCCGCTGCTGGCGCGGCTGTTCGAACAGGACGCCGCCGCGTCGCCGACCAACGATCCGCCGCTGGCCGATCTGTTCGAAGGCCGCCAGCGGTTGATGCGGAGCAAGACCGACTACCTCGCCTTCTACCGCCGCCTGAAGGACTATCCGCTCGCCGTCTCGCCCACCACCGGCGCGCTGCTCTACATGCTGGCGCGGAGCTGCGGCGCGACCACGATCGTCGAATTCGGCACCTCGTTCGGCATCTCGACGCTGCATCTCGCCGCGGCGCTGCGCGACAATGGCGGCGGCCGGCTGATCACCACCGAATTCGAGCCGTCGAAACTGGCGCGGGCGCGGGCCAATCTGGCGGCCGGCGGACTCGCCGATCTGGTCGAGTGTCGCGAAGGCGACGCGCTGCAGACGCTGAGCGCGGATCTGCCGGAGCGGATCGACCTGGTGCTGCTCGACGGCGCCAAGGCGCTGTATCCGGACATCCTCGATCTGCTCGAGAGCCGGCTGCGGCCCGGCGCGCTGATCGTCGCCGACAATGCCGACCATTCGCCCGACTATCTGGCGCGGGTGCGTGCGCCGGCCGGCGGCTACCTGTCGGTGCCGTTCGCCGCCGACGTCGAGCTGTCGATGCGGCTCGGCTGATCTCTCCCCGCCCGCGCCTCGCGGGCGGTATGCGCCAGTCCCGCTGGCCGTAAGCGTTCGACGTCAGGCAACGCACTCGACGATCCTCGCGATCGGAGTGCGCTGCGTGCCGCCTCCGGTCGATCGAGGAACAGCCTGGAGACCGCTGTGGCTTTCCTCACGACACATGTCTTCTCTAAGCTTGCTCTCGACCGCGGCGCGCTGCGCGCCGCCCTGCGCCATCTGGCGTTTCAATTCGCCGATGCGCTGATCGCGTTAGCCGCCGGCCTGCCACTGCATGCGCCGCCGGCGGCGCTGCCGTTTCTCGTCGCCGGACGGCTGCTGCTGGGACTGGCCACGCGCCTCGGCCGCTGGCTCGCGGCGCGTGCGGCCTGCGACCGGACGGCCTCAGACCGCGCGCTTGTTCTCCCGCGTCGCGATCAGCAGCACGCAGAGCGCCAGCGCCATCATCGCGGTGGAGACGTAGCCGTTGACCTGCAGCAGGCCGGCCGCATACAGCACGCCGCCGACCGCCGAGCCGATCGCCTGGCCGATGTAGAGCACCGAGGTGTTCAGCGACACGCTGGCGCCGGCGAGCGCCGGATCGGCGGTCAGCAGCCGCACCTGCTGCATCGAGTTCGACGCCGCGAAGCCGAGTCCCCACACCGCCACCGCCGCCGCCATCACGGCGAATTGCCCGGCGCCGAAACTCCAGCCGACGATGCCGGCGAGCATCAGCGACGTGAACAGCGCCGAGGTGTTGTAGGAGCCCCAGCGGTCGACGATCCGGCTGGCGATCACGCTGCCGACGAAGCCGAACACGCCGTAGAGCGCGAACACCAGGCCTATCTCGGCGGGGCCGGCGCCGGTCAGCCCGGTGAGCAGCGGCCCGAAATAGGTGAACACCACGAACTGCCCGGAGGTCTGCAGCGACGACACGCCGAGCAGCGCCAGGATGCGGCGGTTGCGGCCGACCGCGGCCCAGGTCTTGAGATCGACCGGCGCCGCGCGCAGCCCGCCGGGCAGCCGCGCCCACAGCAGCGCGAACGCCACCAGGCCGATCGCGCCGACCACCGCATAGGCCTCGCGCCAGCCGAGATGGCTGGCCGCGAAGGTGACCAGCGGCACGCCGAGCGCCACCGCCAGCGACCAGCCGAGAAACACATAGGCCATCGCGCCGCCGCGCTTCTCCGGCGGCACGATCAGCGCCACCGTCCCGGCCGATTGCGGCGTGTACAGCGCGCCGACGGCGAGCATCACCAGCCGCGCCAGCAGCAGCACGGCGTAGTTCGGCGCCAATGCCGAGACGAGATTGCCGAGCGCGAGCACCAGCAGCGTCGCCGTCAGCAGCAGCCGGCGGTCGATCCTGGAGGTCAGCCACGCCGACAGCGGCGAGCCGATGCACAGCACCACCGCGCCGAAAGTGATCAGCAGCCCGGCGTCGCGAATGCCGACGCCGAGCCCGGCGGACAACTCGGGCAACATCCCGGCCGGCGCCAGAACAGAGGTGCCGGTGACGAAATTGCCGAGCATGAGAGCGGTGGGAGCAAGCTTGCGGGACACCCGACGAGGTCTAGCAGGATTTCAATGCATGTGCATTAACTTTCAGCAACCACCTCGCACTCCCACTTTGCCAAGCGACGCCTTGGATTCACTCGAAATGGGCCTATTATCTTTGGCTCATTCCATTCGCAAGATTTGATCAAACAGTGATTCCCAATGCTTCAGAAGTCGCCAACACCGAGAATTTTCATCAGCTATAGCCACAAAGACGAAGGGGATGCCGTCTCTGACACGGCAGCTCCAAGGTGGCTCACATACATCAAATCCCACCTTGGCCCTGCTCAAGCTCATCAGCACATAAAGGTATGGGACGACCGATCCATAGAAGGGGGCGGTGATTGGCGACGGGAAATCGACGACTCCCTAAGGGATTGTGACATTTGCATACTGCTTGTATCCCGCCATTCACTCACATCGCGCTTCATTCTCGACGTCGAAATGAAGACTATCTTGGAGCGCCACCAAGAGAAGGGGGTACGACTCTTTCCTATTGTTCTCTCTGCTTGCGACTTCGGCGCAGCGGAATGGTTGCTGAGATTCAATCTCAGGCCTCGCGATGGCAAGGCTCTCGAATTGTATAACGAGCCTCAACGAAACGCAGTAATGGCCGACCTTGCACGTGAAATTCGCACTTTCGGCCATTCTCAGCCAAACGCTGGCACACCGGTGGAAGGCATAAGGTCTCCAATTCTCGACATCGCCCGCTTGCCAGAGACAGCTTACAAACGGCTCGTTGGCCGCGAGACAGAGATACAGACATTGAACAGCGCTTGGGACCAGAGAGGCGTCAACATTCTGTCTCTTATTTCCTGGGGAGGCGCAGGAAAAACCACCCTTGTCAACGACTGGCTCGCGAGAATTCAACGGGATAACTATCGTGGAGCTGAAGCCGTTCTCGGGTGGTCATTCTATGATCAAGGAACAAAAGAGCGCGCAAGTTCTGCTGATCTTTTTTTCGAATGGTCGCTCAACGCACTTGGACTTCGTGACTTCCCGGCGGATGCTGATCAGCGCGGTGAACTTCTATCCTGCGAACTGAAAGGGAGAAGAGTACTCCTCATACTCGACGGTGTCGAACCCTTACAATTTGGTCCGGGGCCAGAGGAAGGATTCCTTAAAGACGTTGGTCTCAAACGATTTCTCAAGCGCTTCGCAGCTGAGCCGCAACAAAGCACGTTAGGCCTCGTCGTGCTGACGTCCCGCCTCAAAATAAAGGATCTTGGTCGATTTGCCATCGTCGCCGGATCATCTCCAGTTGTCGAGCTTGAACGCCTCTCGAATGAGGCGGGGGGCGAACTGCTTGCAGACAACGACGTAATCGGCAGCAAAACTGAACTGGAAGACGCTTCGCAAGAATTTGGAGGTCACGCATTGGCACTTAGCCTTCTCGCGGGCTACTTGGTGCGTCGTCACGCTGGCGATGTCCGCCGACGTGACTGCATAGGGCCACTTCTCACGGAGAGCGCCCAAACGACTGATGAAGCCGTTCATGGACACGCAAAACGCGTGATGCGGTCCATTGAAGCAGAATGGCTGAGAAACCAACCTCTTTTGCAAGCAACAATGGATATTATTGCAATATTTGACCGCCCCGCAAAAGCGGAACTAGTGGAAGAATTAAAGAAAGAATTCTCTATCCCTCAGGCTGGCTCACTTAGAAATTTAAGCAGCAACGAGTGGCTCGATGCCATTTCTGCTCTACGAGAAGTTCGTTTGATTGCGCCAATTGACAGATTTTCCCCCTCAGACCTGGATACGCACCCTCTAATTCGGGACTGGTTCGCGAGTAGACTGCAAGCGCGCGATAAGAACACATGGAAGCGCGCCCATACTACGCTTTTCCGCTACCTAAAACTAAACACCTTCGAAGGAGAACAGCCGACTGCGAGCTCCCTACAACCTCTTTATCAAGCAATAGGCCACGCCTGCAAAGCAGGCCTCTTAGACGAAGCCTTCTATCAAATCTACCAAGGCCGGATATCAAGATCTACGGGGTACTCTTGTGAAGTACTCGGCTTGGCCTCAACCGACCTTGCAACTCTTTCTCTTTTCTTCGTGACTCCTTTTATTAAGACCAGGAACATTGAGCGCGCGGCAAAACTTCAGCTGCTCGTCATGACAGCGTCACTGCTTGGAAATCTGGGACGAAATACCGATGCGGAAAGAACTTTAAGAAGCGCCCTAAGCGAGATTATAGGAACAGCAAAAAAATTGCCGCAAACTGCGGCTGACGTAGCAGCAATAGCTAGCAATCTAGTTCGCATCCTAATCTCTATCGGAAAAGTCACCGAGGCAAGATTAATGGCAACGACTGCTAATACTGCAGCAATTCAAGCAGCCGGAAATTCTACTGCCGTTCAATTGGCCCACACTTCCACGTTGATACTACGATTTTTGGAGGACAACACGTCAGAGGTACAACGACTAATGGATTTGCTCGATCATCGCTTCCCGATAGACTTGGCGGCCGTTCGATCGGGCTACCTTCAGACAAAATGCGAAATTTTACTTCACCAGAGGAGATGGCAAGAAGCAGAATCAACCTGCCGAGACATCGAGAGGCTTTCGGATAGACTACCCGCATTGTCACATGGATGCTCGACAACAATCGCAGCCCGAGCGCTTCTCGGGCGCGCAATTGAGAACGAAGACCCCGACCACCACCTCTTGGCATCCGACAAGATGATTGCCTTGGAAGAGATGTTCAACAATTCGATAGCAAGAGCCAGGAGCTCCGGAATCGCTGACTATCTAACGATAGCCTATCTGAGCCGAGCTCGATTTCGAACCTACCTGGGTGACTGGGAACGCGCTGCTCGTGACCTAGCCGAAGCCACAGCAATTGCTGAGGTCGGCCCCCAATTATTGAGACTCGTCGAGATACAGTTGCAGTGGGCTAGAATTGCTCTGGGCGACTATTTCTCGTATCATCCTCTATCGGCAACGTCCGTTTCGCACACCGGAGATCGGCGAAAATTGGACGAGGCAAACAAGCTGCTTAGCGACGCATCAGCAAAAGTCGATAGGTCCGATTTTCGAATGATGCAAAAGGAAATTTCGGATCTTTTACAAATTGCAGGCGAGAAGCGGCCTGCCCAAAACATGCCCATTCGAGTGTAGTTCACCTTTTTTCGAGCCACTCAATGAGTTGAGCCACGCCGACAGCGGCGAGCCGATGCACAGCACCACCGCGCCGAAGGTGATCAGCAGCCCGGCGTCGCGAATGCCGACGTCGAGTCCGGCGGACAGCTCGGGCAACATCCCGGCCGGCGCCAGAACCGAGGTGCCGGTGACGAAATTGCCGAGCATGAGGGCGGAGGGAGCAAGCTTGCGGGACACCCGACGAGGTCTAGCAGGATTTCAATGCATGTGCATTAAAATTTGACGGCCGCCGGCGGGGCCGATTTTGCCGGCGCCACGGCCCGGAAACCGCCGCAGCTTTCTTGCATCCCTGGAATCGGCTGCTATATCGCTCGTCCGCTTACCTGCGCTCGTGTGCAGGAGTGAGCCAGAGGAGAACGACATGACCGACAAGCCCGCTTCCGACAAGAACTCCGCCGACAAGTCCGCCGCCGACAAGGGCGCCGGCTCCAGCTTTCAATTCACCCTGTCCAACCTCAAGCCGGCGGTGAACGCCGCGCAGATCACCGTCACCTTCCCGGACGGCAAGACCCGCGATTATCCGCGCGGCACCACCGGGCTGGAGATCGCCAAGGGGATCTCGCCGTCGCTGGCCAAGCGCACCGTGGCGATGGCGCTGAACGGCGTGCTGACCGACCTCGCCGACGGCATCGAGGAGAACGCCGCGATCGATTTCGTCGCCCGCGACGACGCCCGCGCGCTGGAGCTGATCCGGCACGACTGCGCCCACGTGCTCGCCGAAGCGGTGCAGAGCCTGTGGCCGGGCACCCAGGTGACGATCGGCCCGACCATCGAGAACGGGTTCTACTACGACTTCTTCCGCAACGAGCCGTTCACGCCCGAAGACTTCGCGGCGATCGAAAAGCGGATGCGCGAGATCATCCAGCGCGACAAACCCTTCACCAAGGAAATCTGGACCCGCGACCAGACCAAGCAGGTGTTCGCCGACAATGGCGAGATGTTCAAGGTCGAGCTGGTCGACGCGATCCCGGCCGACCAGACCATCAAGATCTACAAGCAGGGCGACTGGTTCGATCTGTGCCGCGGCCCGCACATGACCTCGACCGGCAAGATCGGCACCGCGTTCAAGTTGATGAAGGTGGCCGGCGCGTATTGGCGCGGCGACAGCAACAACCCGATGCTGACCCGGATCTACGGCACCGCCTTCGCCAAGCAGGAAGACCTCGACGCTTACTTGAAGCAGATCGAGGAAGCCGAGAAGCGCGACCATCGCCGGCTCGGCCGCGAGCTCGACCTGTTCCACTTCCAGGAGGAAGGCCCCGGCGTCGTGTTCTGGCACGCCAAGGGCTGGAGCATCTTCCAGTCGCTGGTGGCCTACATGCGCCGCCGCCTCGCCGGCGCTTACGACGAGGTCAACGCGCCGCAGATCCTCGACAAGGTGCTGTGGGAGACTTCCGGCCACTGGGACTGGTACCGCGAGAACATGTTCGCGGCGCAGTCCGCCGGCGAGGACGCCGAGGACAAGCGCTGGTTCGCGCTGAAGCCGATGAACTGCCCGGGCCACGTGCAGATCTTCAAGCACGGCCTGAAGAGCTACCGCGACCTGCCGCTGCGGATGGCGGAGTTCGGCGTGGTGCATCGCTACGAGCCGTCGGGCGCGATGCACGGCCTAATGCGGGTGCGCGGCTTCACCCAGGACGACGCCCACGTGTTCTGCACCGAGGCGCAGCTCGCGGACGAGTGTCTCAAGATCAACGATCTGATCCTGTCGACCTATTCGGACTTCGGCTTCGAGGGCGAACTCTCCGTGAAGCTTTCGACCCGGCCCGACAAGCGCGTCGGCACCGACGAGATGTGGGATCACGCCGAGCGCGTGATGGCCACCGTGCTCAGCGAGATCAAGGCGCAGGGTTCGAACCGGATCAAGACCGAGATCAACCCGGGCGAAGGCGCGTTCTACGGGCCGAAGTTCGAATACGTGCTGCGCGACGCGATCGGCCGCGACTGGCAATGCGGCACCACGCAGGTCGACTTCAACCTGCCGGAGCGGTTCGGCGCGTTCTACATCGACGCCGACGGCGCCAAGAAGGCGCCGGTGATGGTGCATCGCGCGATCTGCGGCTCGATGGAGCGCTTCATCGGCATCCTGATCGAGCACTTCGCCGGCAACTTCCCGCTGTGGCTGGCGCCGGTGCAGGTGGTCGTCACCACGATTACGTCGGAAGGCGACGACTACGCCCAGAAGGTGCTCGCCGCGCTGCGCAAGGCCGGCCTCCGCGCCGACATCGACCTGCGCAACGAGAAGATCAACTTCAAGGTGCGCGAGCATTCGCTCGCCAAGGTCCCGGCGCTGCTGGTGGTCGGCAAGAAGGAAGCCGAGACGCACTCCGTCTCCGTCCGCCGCCTCGGCAGCGAGCGGCAGACGGTGATGTCGACCGACGAGGCGATTGCTGCGCTGGTGGACGAAGCGACGCCGCCGGACGTGCGGCGGATGCGGGGCGAGACGGCCGCTGCCGCGGAGTAAGCCGACCTGAACGAGACGTGGGGGCGATCGTCGCCCTCACGCTGCCGGCGGTATCGGCTTCGGGGAGCGCTCGGCGCTTCACCGCATGGCCGCCGCCGGCCGGAGCGGCCGAAGCAATGATCCCTTGCTTCGACCGGATCGACACCGTCAGTGGGTTGACGGCTTGGCAGTGGACGGAGTGGCCGACGGGGCCGCGGGCGACGGCGTGGCCGTCGAGGGCGTCGCCGAAGCCTGGCCGCTGGTGGTCGGCGCGGGTTTGGTCGCGGACGCCGGAGTGTTGGCCGCGGCCGTGTTCGCCGGCACCTTGTCGTTGATATCGACCACCGCATAGCGGATGCCGTTCTCGACCTGCATCAGCTCGCCGTTGGCCTCGTAGTACTTGCCGGTGTCGAGCATCTTCGATGCCTGGTCGACTCCCTTCAGAGTGGCATCCAGCGGCGCGACCTCGAGCGCGACCGCGACGTTGACGTCGTTCATCTTGAGCGTCTCGAGCGCGTCCTTCTGCTTGCCGGCCTTGAGCTGCGCGTTCGCGGTCTTCAGCGCCGCAGCCTTGGCGGGCACGGCCGAATAGTCTTCCTGCACCGTGATGGTGCCGTTGACCGGCAACCACTTGATCGGCGTGGTCGACGGCGCACTCTGACCGGACTGCTTGGCAGCGGCGACCTGCGCCGGCAGCTTCAGATCGGCCTCGGCCTTGGTGAAGATGGAGTCGTCGGTCTTGCTCTTCTCCAGCGACTCCATCGCCTTGTTGACGTCCTTGCGCGCCGCGTCCGGCTTGCCGTTGAACAGCGCCAGCCTCGCCTCGCGAATATCCTGGAACGCGGCGAAACCGTCCTTCGACAGCTTGGAGAAGTCCTGCGCGGCGACCTGGTCGGGCGTGGTCGAATGGTCCGCCGCATAGACGGCGCCGCACAGGGCGGTGGTGGCGAGCGCGGCAGCGATGAGCGTCGTCTTGACACGAAGCATGGTCGTTTCTCCTCTGAGTGGGTGTCGAACGCGGTCATCGACGTCCGGTGATCGGTCGGCAGAACTCGCGATGTCGAGTTCGCTCCGACAACGACAACACCGGGGATCGCGTTTCATTAAACTTAGGAAATCATTGTACTGCAGGCCTTTCTGACCTTCGCTCAGGATCGGGACGGCGGCGGCGCGATCGGTTGGAAGCTCTCTGATCTGTCGCGCGGCGGTCGATCGAGCGCGTGTTCTTTGCTAGAACGGGCTCCAATTTTCATGCGAAGCGATCGTCGGATCGCCGGAGAATGCCCATGTCGGACGTCATTCCCTTCCTCAAAACCCGCCGCTCGGTGAAGCCGCGCGAGATGACGGGGCCCGGCCCCTCGCCCGCCGAACTCGACACCATCCTGACGATCGGCGCGCGGGTGCCGGATCACGGCAAGATCGCGCCGTGGCGGTTCATCGTGTTCGAGGGCGACGCGAGGGCGCGCGCCGGCGAGGTGATCGCGCAGGCGTTCGCGCGCGCCAAGCCGGAGGCGACGCCGGACGAGATCGCGGTCGAGCGCGGCCGGCTGAGCGAGGCGCCACTGGTGATCGCCGTTGTGAGTTCGCCGAAGCCGCATCCGAAGGTGCCGGCCTGGGAGCAGGAATTGTCGGCCGGCGCGAGCTGCATGAACATCGTCGCCGCCGCCACCGCGCTCGGCTACGGCGCCAACTGGCTGTCCGGCTGGATCGCCTACGACCGGGCCGTGCTCGCCGGCCTCGGCCTGAAGGACGGCGAAAAGCTCGCCGGCTTCATCCACATCGGCAGCCGGACCAAGGACGTCGAAGACCGGCCGCGGCCGACGCTGGCGGAGATCGTGACGCGGTTCTGACGCCTCGGGCGCGGGCAGGACCGGATCGCGGGGCGTCGGTGCGCGGCGGCTCTGCGATCCGCCAGGGCGTCGATCAATCGCGCACCGTCGCGAACGCGCCGGTGGCGGCATCGACCATGCAGCAGGCCGACGCCCAGCCGCTGCGCCCGCCCCATTCGACCTCGCACCACGGCGCGCTGCCGCCCTCTTCGGACCTGCGACAGCGCCCGAGCTGGATGCCGGACGCGCCGGCCGGGATCGAGAACAACGCCGGATGACCGGTGCCCGGGCCGGCGCGGACATACAGGATGCCTTGCGACACGTTGCCGAGCACCCGGAACACCGGCCGCGCCCGCGACGAGGATGGAGCCGCCGCAGCCTCGTCGCCGCGTGTCTCGACGATCGATCGGCTCGACACCCACCCGGAGCGACCGCGCCATTCGACCTCGCACCAGGGATGCCGGCCGCCATCATCCGGCGCGCGGCAATTTCCTTTGGCGGCGCCGGAGCTGCCCGCCGGAATCGCCACGACGATCGGATGGCCCGTGCCGGGTCCGGACCGCATGTTGAGGATGCCTTCGGAGACGCTGTCGAGCACCCGGAAGCCCCGGCGCGGCTGCGGCGCCGATGAGACCGGCGGCGGATTTGTCGTCGTGACCGGCTCGGCCGGCCGCGGCGACGAAACCACGGGTGCCGACGGCGCGATCGCGGCCGTCTGAGGAGGCGTCGGCGCGGCCGCCGCACCGGCCGCCTGGCCGGAGAAATAGAAGTCGCCCTGAATCGGCGACGACGACAGCCACGGCAGCTGGGCATTGGCGGTCGCCTTCTTCACCGCGAGCCCGACGCGGTTGAAGGTCTGGAAGATGTCGAGACCCGGCCGCGTCATGATCTCGGCGAGCGCCCGCGTGTAGGGACTATGGCCGTCGTCGCCGTCCTGGGCGACGTTGCCGGGCTGGGTCGCGTAGGAGATCAGCGTGCCCTCGGGCGCCTGCATCTGCGCCAGGCCGCCGCCGGAGGAGCGCAGGCCCCGGCCGCCGAACGGGTTGTTGCGGCAGGCGTCGAGCAGCACGATGTTGAGCCGCGTGCCGGCACTCTCCAGCTGCCGCAGCACCAGCCCGACATCGAGCATCTGGAAATCGACGTCGGCCTCGCGCGTCGGATTGGCGCCGACCGGCACCAGATAGTTGACGCCGCGGATCTGCACGCCGTGGCCCGCGTAGTAGAACAGCCCGACATCGGCGCCGGCGGCGTCGCGGCCGAACTGCTGCACCAGCGTGTCGAACCGGGCCTTGTCGACGTCGAGCTGCGCGCCTCCGCCGACGAGCTTGAAGCCGAGCCGCCGCAACGTCTCGACCATCAGATCGGCATCCTTGGTCGGATTGTCGAGGGCGGTGACGTGACGATAGGCGGAATTGCCGACGACCAGCGCAACCCGGGTCTCGGCCCGGGCCGCCGAACACACCGCCATCAAGACAAACGCCAGCAGCAGCCGAACTGCCCGATCCATCGCCGCGATCTCTCCTCACCGCTCGCGCGACGATAGACCGATCAGGGCCGGGCCGCCAATGCCGAAGCGGATGCTCACGCCGCCTGCGACGCCTGCCGTCCGAATTTCATCAGCAGGCCGTCGATCTCGGCGGCGGGGCGTGCGGGGCTGAACAGGAAGCCTTGCACTTCGTGGCAGCCTTCGGCGCGCAGCGCCTGGAGCTGCTCGACGGTTTCGACGCCTTCGGCGAGCGTGGTGATGTTCAGGCTGCGGCCGAGGCCGGCGATGGCGCGGACGATGGCGAGGCAGTCCGGCCGTTCGATCAGATCCTTCACGAACGAGCGGTCGATCTTGATCTTGTCGAACGGGAAGCTGCGCAGATAGCTCAGGCTCGAATAGCCGGTGCCGAAATCGTCCATCGAGATCCGCACGCCGAGGCTGCGGAGCTGATGCAGCGTCGCGAGATTGGCCTCGCTGTCGGCGAGAAACAGCGACTCGGTGATTTCCAGTTCGAGCCGGCGCGGCGACAGGCCGGACTGCGCCAGCGCCGAGATCACCACCTGCACCAGATTGCGGCTGCGGAACTGCACCGGCGACAGATTGACCGCGACCTTGATGTCCTCCGGCCAGCGCGCCGCTTCGAGGCAGGCCTGGCGCAGCACCCATTCGCCGAGCCCGACGATCAGGCCGATGTCCTCGGCGATCGGGATGAAATCGGCCGGCGAGATCATGCCGCGCTCGGGATGCCGCCAGCGCAGCAGCGTTTCGAAGCCGCTGACGCGGTCCTCGGCGAGATCGATCAGCGGCTGATAGTGCAGTTCGAACTCGCCGTGCGCGAAGGCGTGGCGCAGGTCGATCTCCATGTCGCGGCGGATCTGCGCCTGGCGGTCCATCTCCTTCTCGAAGAAATGATGGCAGCCGCCGCCGGCGGCCTTGGCGCGGTACAGCGCCATGTCGGCATTGCGCAGCAGCCCGTCGCAATCGACGCCGTCGCCCGGCGCCAGCGCGATGCCGATCGAGGCGCCGATCACCACTTCGAGCCCGTCCATGTCGTAGGGCGCGCTGACGATCTCGATCAGTCGCGCGGCGAAATCGCTGGCCTCGTTCGGCGAGGCGAGCTGGGTCAGCACGATGGCGAATTCATCGCCGCCGAGCCGCGCCACCAGATCCTGGCCGCCGACCTGCGCGCGCAGCCGGTCGGCGACGCTGCGCAGCAGCCGGTCGCCCATCGGATGGCCGAACGAGTCGTTGACGTTCTTGAACAAATCGAGATCGACGCACAGCACCGCGACCCTGGCGCCACCGTCCCGGCCCTGCTCCAGCGCCTGCTGCAGCCGCTCCTGATACAAAGCGCGGTTTGGCAGATTGGTGAGGCCGTCGTGATGCGCCATGTGGGCGATCTTGGCCTCGGCCTTGCGCCGCTCGGTGACGTCGACCACGGCGACGAGAAAGCCTTCGCGCCCGCCGAACACCACGCGCCGGCCGAACGTCATCACCTGGATCTCGCTGCCGTCGGCCTTGAGGTGTCGCCAGTTGCTGCCGGACTGATAGCTGTCGCCGATCTGCAGCAGCGCCTGGCTGTGCGCCGCCCATTCGTCGCGCGGCCAGATCTCGCGCAGCGTCATGGACAGGAAGGTGTCGCGATCGTAGCCGTAATGCTGCACGGCGGCGTCGTTGACGCTGAGGAATTCGGTGGTCGCCGCGTCGAACACCCACATCGGCATCGGATTGCCGTCGAACAGCAGCCGGAACGATTCCTCGCGCTTCTTCAGCGACGTGATGTCGGAGATCGTCAGCGAGACGATGTCGCCGAAGGCATTGGCGCCGAGGCTGAGATTGCGCTCGTCGCTGTCGATCGCGATGGTGTCCTGGCCGCCCCTGTCGATCAAAGCGAGCAGCCGCGCCACCAATTCGGGTTCGCACAGCACGTGCTTGCCGGCGGACAGCCGGCTCCATTGCAGCCGATTGACCGGCTGCTGCAGCAGCGCCGAGGCGCCGTCGTTGAGATGCACGATCTGGAAATCGAACGGCCGGTCGTCGGGGCCGCGGATCGCGGTCAGCGAGACGATGCCGTCGTCGGTGGAGGAGAAGATCGCGTCGAGCAGATTGTAGCGAAAGCCGTCCTCGTTGACGTAGATGCCGATCAGCGTGCCGCCCCAGCGCGACGCGGTCGGCAGCGCCAGCAGCACGTATTTCTGCACGATGCCGTCGCGGACGAAATGCGCCGTGCCGAGATACGGCCGGCGGTTCTGAAACGCGCTGGAGGCCGCCTGCACCAGCGCCATCGCGCAGTCCGGCGACAGCGCGTCGAGCGGAATGTCCCAGCGATCGTCGCCGAGCCATTGCTGCACGTAGCGCCCGGTGCGCGACACGCTGGGCGTCGCGCCCGCGAGTTCGAGCAGCACCATGTGATCGGCGAGCCGGCCGAGACTGCCGAGCATCACCTCTTCATAGCTCGGCAGCGACTGTCCGGGCTGGACCGCCGCATGCCACTTCCGTTGCAGTATAGCGAGATCTGCGGAGAGCTGAGTGGTCAGCGCCTCCCGTTTCTTCCTGACGGCCGTCACGTGTCGCGTCCCCGCGCCCCAAACATTCGGTCGCAGTCGACGTGTTCCCGATTAAGACGATGTAAACGCCGCGGCGTTCGGCCGCGAAAGCCCTGATTATGAAGGTTTTAAGTCGGGTGATGGTTAGTTCCGATTAGGGAATGTGACGTTCGCCACACAGAAAATTCATCGAGAATTCGATGCATTTTCAGCGGCCACGCCGCGCGCGACGATCAGCGCGCCAGCACTTCCACTTCGCCGTCGACGCCGTTGACGACGTTGAAGCCGCGCTCGAACACCTTGCCTTCGTTCTTGGCGATGGCGCGGTATTCGCCTTCGGACAGCACCACCTTCGGGAACGCGCCGATCGATTCCTTGATGACGTCGCCGCCGGGTGTCAGCACCGACCAGGCGGTGTTGGCGAGCGCCTCGCCGCCTTTGTCGGAGACCAGCTTCAAGGTGATGACCGCGGCGCGGTGGGTGACGGTGACGTCGGTGAGCTTGCCGGCCTGGACGCGGATGTCGGAGCGCACCACCGAATTGGCGTCGCCGTAATTCGAGACGATGTAGTACGTGCCCTCCGGCACCAGCACGACGTCGCCGGCGGCGGCGCTCGGCACCAGCGGCGCGCGCTGGGTGTTCTCGAACTGGCTGCCCTTGTAGATCGAGAACGAAATCTGGTTCTGCGGAATCCGCGTGCCGCCGACGCGGCCCTCTATCCGCAGCCCGCCGGCCGGCAGCACGAAGGCCTCCCGGTCGGTGTCCGCCTTCAGCGTCACCGGGCGCACCGCGCTGACCAGGCCGTGGGCGACGTGCACCACATAATTGCCCGGCGGCAGCACGATGTTCGGCGTCGCGCCGTGATCCTCGCGGACCAGCTTGATCACGCCGGACTCGTCGGGCCGGTCGGAATACACCCGCCACACCAGGCCGCTGTTGATCGCCGGCAGATCCTTGCCGTAGCGCGCGGTCAGCGCCAGCACGCCCTGCGCCGGCGTCGGCGCCGCGGCGGGCGGCAGCGGCGAGACAGTCGGCGGCGTCACCGCGGCGACCGGCGGCTGCGTCAGCGGCGCCGGCAAGATCGGCACCGCGGCCGCGCCGCCCGACGGCGCCAGGCTGATCGCGCCGCCCGCGGGCGGCTCCGGAACCGATGCGGGGGGAATCGGCGGCGGCCGGTCGCTGAACAATTGCGCCGAGGCCGGCGACGCGGACAGCGCGCTCCACCACGCCGCCGCGCAGGCGATCGCCAGCCACCCGCGTGGCCCTGCCCGGCCGGTTTTGCCCCTGCAAATCATGGCTGATGGTTTTCACTGAAAACGAGGCAAATTCAAGCCTGTAGGTCACGCGCCGGGGGCGACGCGCCGCCGCGGCGGTATCACGGTGATTTTCGCTTCAATGTCACGATTTTCTCCTAGTGCGGGTGTCCACAGGCCTTCATCATCGATTTGAGCGCGAGGCCGGACCAGCCGTCGCGCTTTGCGGACCATTGGGATACACCGCGCTGGCGCAGGCCTTGCACCGCAGGCGGCGCGGATTCGAGGAGGCAACGGTGCTGGATAATCTGATCGGTCGCGGGCAAAGCAGCCCGCCGGTTCCGGGCAAAGTCGGTCTCGACACCATTCGCCGGCCGGTGATCGGGCTGGCGCTCGGCGGCGGCGCGGCGCGCGGCTTCGCGCATATTGGAATTCTTCGAACGCTGCTGGCTGCCGGCATCACCCCGGACGTGGTGGTCGGCACCTCGATCGGCGCGGTGGTCGGCGGCGCCTATGTGGCGGGCCATCTCGACACGCTGGAAGAGTGGGCGCGCGGACTGCAGCCGCGCAACATCATCGGCTATCTCGACATCCGCCTCAACGGCTCCGGCCTGATCGGCGGCAGCAAGCTCGCCGCGCAGCTCGAAGCCACGCTCGGCCAGACCCTGATCCAGGACCTCAAGCAGAAGTTCGCCAGCGTCGCCACCGAAGTGCGCACCGGCCACGAGATCTGGCTGACGCACGGCAAGATTGTCGACGCGGTGCGGGCGTCCTATGCCCTGCCCGGCATCTTCTCGCCGGTGCTGATCGGCGACCGCTGGCTGGTCGACGGCGCGCTGGTCAATCCGGTGCCGGTGTCGGCGGCGCGCGCGCTCGGCGCCGAGATCGTGATCGCCGCCAACGTCAGCAGTGACGTGTTCGGCCACGGCACCACGATCTTCTCGCACGGCGCGGTCGACGAGGTGATCGAGCCGGCGCCGGAGCCGGCGCAGAAGCGCGGCTTCGGCCGGTTCTTCTCGCCGGAGCGCTTCGTCAAGCAGGAGATCTTCGGCAGCGGCAACCGCCCGGGCATCTCCAAGGTGATGGTCGACGCCTTCAACATCATGCAGGACCGCATCACGAGAGCCCGGCTCGCCGGCGATCCGCCCGACATGCTGATCTCGCCGCGGGTCGGCCGGATCGGCTGGTTCGACTTCCACCGCGCCGACGAGATGATCGCGCACGGCGCGCGCGCCGCCGAACGTGCGATCGACTCGATCCGCGAGGCGATCGAAGAAGCCGCCCCGCACGGCGCCAAGGTCGACGTGCCGGTGGAGACGTGAGGCGCTTGTGAGACGCGCGGCGGGCGGCGCAAGCTGTTGTCGACGAACGGCGGCATGGGCGGCAGGTACGACCGCCGTATATGACCGCGCCGAACTATCAACGAGTCATTCCGGGGCGCTCGCGCAGCGAGCGAACCCGGAATCTCGGCGGCTGATATCAGCGCAGTCGTGCAGAACAGCTCGGGATTCCGGGTTCGCGCCTGCGGCGCGCCCCGGAATGACGGCGGGTGTTGCTCGCGCCGCCGAGGGACGGCGGCCGATCAGGCCGACTTGATGTAGTCGTGCAGCGCCTGCTGCTCGCTCTCGTATTCGTTCAGCCGCCACTTCACGATGTCGCCGATCGAGATCAGGCCGACGACGCGTTCCTTGTCGAGCACCGGCAGGTGGCGGAATTTTCCCGAGGTCATCACTTCCATGATCTGGCCGACGGTGTCACTTTGCGCGCAGCTCACCACGTCGCGGGTCATCACCGCATGGACCGGGCCGTCGAGCGCGGCGGCGCCGCGATCGGCCAGCACCTTGACGATGTCGCGTTCGGACAGGATGCCGTCGAGCCGCGTGCCGCGCATCACCAACACCGCACCGACGCGGCGTTCGGCCAGCGTCTTGACCGCGGCCGACAGCCGCTCGTCCGGCTCGACGCTGTAGATGTAGCGGCCCTTGGATTCCAGAATTGCTCGCACTGTCATGGTCGCCTCCCGAATGGCGCGCCTTTCAGACGAAGGCGGCTGTGTTTGGTAACTTGATCAGTCGTCGGCAGTTGCGCTCACCGCGCCGCGTGACGACACGTGGCGTGAGGCTTGATGCAAATAATACCGGAAGAATAAGGCGATTCCGCGCCATGCTGCTTGCAACGCAGCAATGGGCGACCGCACTGCGGTGCAATCCGTCGGAAGCGATTAGTTCGGATCAGCGATCCGCGCCGCGCGGCGCGGCACCGGGTCGAACAGCGAGAACAGCAGCAGGCCGGCGAAGAAGCCGCCGATATGCGCCTGCCAGGCGACGCTGGCGCCTTCGTTGCCGACCGCGATCGAGCCGACGCCGAAGATGATGTTGATGCCGAACCAGATCCCCAGGAAGGCGAGAACGCGCGGGTCGCGCAGCGCGCGCAGCAGCGGCTGCGCCGGCACCCGCGCCGCGGCGTCGGCGTCGCCGCGACGGAACGACAGGAAGCTGCCGCGGGCGAAGGCGAAGCGGATCGCCGCCGCCATCGCGCCCGACACCGAGGCCGAGGCGCCGATCATCGGCGCGATCTCGTGCTCGTGGGTGAGCAGATGCGCCAGCGCGCCGCCGATCGCGGTCACCGCCATGAACAGGAAGAACCGCGCCGCGCCGAACCGCCGCGCCAATGCGCTGCCGAACGGCAGCAGCCACAGCACGTTGAAGAAGATGTGGCTGAGATTGGCGTGGAGCAGCGAATAGGTGACGAAGGTCCAGACCTTGGCGCCGCTGCCGCCCGGGAACGGCGCCGACAGCAGGGTGGCGTCGTAGCGCTTCGGGATGAAGCCGAACACCTCGATGGTCCAGTAGTCGATGTCCGGCGGCAGCAGCACGCGCAGATGGATCGCCGCCAGCAGCAGCACATAGGCGGTGAGCGGGGCCGGCAGGTTGAGGATCGGTTCGCGCGGCGGCTCCGGCGGCGGTGGCGGCAGCGGCTGCGTTTCGAGCGACGAATCCAACGTGAACGACCTGCTGGCATGCGGCCCGACCGCGGCCCGCGATCCGATCCCATAGGCGGCTTGGCTGGAGCGCGCAAGGCGGGCCTGCCCGGCGCCGGCCGGCCCGCCACGAAAAAAGGGAGGGCCCGAGAAGCCCTCCCCTTCGATCCTGCCGGTGCTGTCCGCCGCGGTGACCCGCGCGCGGCGACCGGTCTGTTTTGCAGCCACCCTGTAATCCGTCGCCCGCGATGCCTGGAGAACACCCCGCGCGCCATCAACAAGGCCACTCTAGGCGGCCGCGCGGCCCGCGGAAACCGCATAGTTAACTTAACCTTAACGCGACAAAACAGGGGTTAACGCCGGCCCGGCCGGCTTCCGGCATGGACGCTGCAATGCCCCTCCTGCACAAGATTTCAGGGGCCGGCGTTGCGTGGATACGGGACAGACCTGTCCCCGACGCGCTCGGCGCGGGCTAGGGACCGGTATGAAGCATCCGTCGAGTCGCGCGTTTTTTGCTTATTGGGACAGCCAGCGCGGCACCGCGCCGGCGCCCGAGCGCAGCGTGATCGAGCCCAGCGCCGTCCGCGAGCTGCTCGGCGACATCTTCGTGCTGTCGTGCGACGCCGCAGCCGGCTACCCCTTCCGCGTCGCCGGAACCCGGCTGTCCGCCCTGCTCGGCCGTGATCTCAAGGGCAGCAGCCTGACCGCGCTGTTCGCGGCCGACAGCCGCCGCGAATGCGAGGACATTCTCGGCGTCGTCGCCGACGAGACGCTGCCGCTGGTGGCGGGGCTCACCGGCGCGTTCGGCGCCGGCCCGGTCGTGCATCTGGAACTGCTGCTGCTGCCGTTCGCACCGCGCGTGCACACCCCGCTGAGCATGACCGGATCGCTGACGTCGCTCAGCCCGCGCGGCAGCGGCGAACTCGGCCCGCTGCGGCTGACGACGTGGCGGACGCTGGGCCGGCAGCCGCGCCGACTGCGGCCGCGGGTGCTGCGCAAATGGGAAGTCGCGCGCGGCCTGATGGTCTACGAAGGGCTGCGCTGAACAAGGCCTACTTCCGACGCCGGCCACGGCAGCGCCGACGCATGAGGCAGCGCCATCGGCGCCGCCGGGATGCGGTCCGCGCTGTGGCATTCGCACGAGCGACGGACCAGGCCGTCGACGTCGATGATCGCCATCCGGCCGCGGCTGTAGCGGATCAGTCCCTGCTGCTGCAGCGCGTGGGCGACCAGCGAGATGGTGTTGCGCTTCACGCCGAGCATCTGCGCCATCAGATCCTGACTGAGCAGCATCGAGTCGCTTCCGGCCATGTCGCGGGACTGCAGCAGCCGCCGGCACAGCCGCGCCTCGGCGGAATGCGCGGCATTGCAGGCCGCGACCTGTTCGGCCTTGGTGACGCGCCGCGACAGATCGCGCATCAGCGCGTCGCGCAGCGCCGGGCTGAGCTCGACGATGGTGCGGAAGTGACCGGCGTCGATCGCCGAGGCGGTGCCCGGAAAGCGCACCATCGCGGCGGACGGCGACGCTGCGTCGTACAACGCCGCGCTGCCGCCGACGACGCCGTCGCGTCCGATCACGCCGACTTCGATGGTCTCGCCGCGCCGCAGCCGCGCCAGCGTCGAAACGATGCCGCCGTGCGGGAAGATCACCTGCCGCACCGGCGCGCCGGCTTCGATCAGCATCTGTCCGAAGTTCAGTTCGACCGCGCGCAGATGCGGCCGCAGCAGATCGAAATCCGCCGATGGCAGCGCGGCCAACAGATCGTTCGGTGATTGACGACTTGTCACCATCGCAACCGTCCCGGCAAGGCCGAGACGCTGCGCTGTCAGGCGCTCCGGCCGATGAAGTCTCAGGCGCCGCGTCGCTCCCTCGGGAAGCCGCAGCCCCGATAACTAATCGAGCCGTTGAGTGGCAAAGTCCAGTTCGTACAACTACTCACGATGCCGTGGCTATCCGGCCTTGGCGAGTCCGTGCAGGGCGGACGGCGGCGTCAGATGCGGAAGCGTGCCGCGACCGTGCGATCGACCGGCATCCTCGGCGACCATGATGCAGCCGATCAGTGCGGTGAGGACGCGCAGTTCTTCTTCGGCGTCGACCACCTGGTCGTGGTCGTGGCGCAGAGCCTGAAAACAGTCGTCACTGATTGCCATGAGATCTCTCCTAATCGGAGTGTGCAATATCGCACGATGAAATGGCAGCGTTGATCTGGCTCAAGTCTCGGAAATGCATTGCGCAGTGCGAAATAGGCCGGAGCGGATTTGAATCGGCGCCGAGCGGCGCGACGAGCCCCGCCTCGGGCCTCAGCGTAGCAGAGAACGCCTTTGACATCAAAGATTTGACGTTCGGTGGCGGCCGCAGCCCCGCAGCCGAACCCCAGCGACGCGGATTGGCGGGATCGGGTCGGATCGACCTGACGAGCGGCAGTTTGTCGCTGCGCAGCGGCCGCCGGCCGGCGCGGCCGCGGATCGCCCGGACGGCCGGCGCGCCGCCGCGCCAGGACGACCTCACCGGAGTCCGCTCCCCGTAGTGCAACCGCTCGCGGCGTTCCGTGGTGCCAAACGCGAGCGACGAGGACCACCCGACGCCATGCGCGAGATCAGCGCCGCGGCGCACTGTTGTGATCCGCAGCAACTATCAACTCGCCGACGCATGATCAGCACATCGTGCAGAGCGAACGCGGGATACGCAATTCCGTATTCCGCAATTCTGGCAGACAACGCAGCGCGGCTGACGAAAGCTCCCACCGAACTAACGATTCGCTTCGGCCATCATCGCCGGCTTGTCCGCGAACGAACCGGCCGCAGGACACAACCGCGGGGAGCGCCGTTCGACGATGAGATCTGGACCTGCCGCCTCGCCTGCAGCCGACACGAAGCTTCGCGTGGCGACAGCCTCCATCATGGTCGCCGATCGAATGGCCGAACACGACACGTCTCACCGACACCGAGCATCCCAGACGCCGATGAATTTCGAGATCGCCGATGCCTCCCTGCTCCGGTCGCTGGTCCACGCGGCTCCGGACGGCATCCTGCTGATCGATCCGCAACAGCGGATCGTGCTGTTCAATCCGGCCTGCGAGCGTCTGTTCGGCTGGTCGGCGCGCGACGCGCTCGGCGAGCCCATCACCACGCTGATCCCGGACTGGTACGATCACTGGCAGACGGCGCGCCGATCGCCGGTGCTGGCGCGGCGCCAGGACGGCACCACCCGGACCATCGCGCTGTCGACCGCCACCGCTCCGCTCGGCGACACGGATTTCATCGCCGCGACGGCGCACGAGATCGACGACGCCGACCTCGTGCGGGCGAACCGCGCAGCCGACGCGCTGGATTTCCGCCGACTGGTCGAAGGCGTCACCGACTACGCGATCTACATGCTCGACGTCGAAGGCCGGGTGGTGAGCTGGAACCGCGGCGCCGAGCGGATCAAAGACTTCACCGCTGCCGAGATTCTCGGCCGGCACCATCGCGAGTTCTATCCGCCGGAGGCGCGCGAGCGCGGCGACCCGGAGCGCAACCTCGAGATCGCGCGCGAGCGCGGGCGGCTGGAAGCCACCGCCTGGCGACAGCGCAAGGACGGCAGCCGGTTCTGGGCTCAAATGGTGATCGAGCCGCTGCGCGACGAGCACGGCGCGCTGCTCGGCTACGCCCACGTCACCAGCGACGTCAGCGAACAGCTCCGCACCGCACAGGTGATCCGCGAAGCCGATGCGCGGATCGCGACGCTGATCCAGACCGTGGTCGACGGCGTGATCCTCACCGACCGGTTCGGCCGGATCAGGATCTTCAACCTCGCCTGCCATCGGCTGTTCGGCTACGAGGCCGACGACGTCATCGGCCGGCACATCTCGATGCTGATGCCGGCGGCGAACGCCGACGAGGTGCAATCGTTCTTCCGCGGGCTCGGCGCCGACCACGACCGGATCGGCACCGTCCGGGAGATGACCGGGCTGCGCCGCGACGGCCGGACGTTTCCGATGGACCTGTCGGTCGGCGAGACGGTGCAGGACGGCGAGACGGTGTTCGTCGCGGTGATCCACGACCTCACCGACCGCAAGCACACCGAAGAGCAGCTGGTGCAGGCGCAGAAGATGGAGATCGTCGGCCAGCTCTCCGGCGGCATCGCGCACGACTTCAACAATCTGCTGACGGTGATCGTCGGCAACGCCGAGTTCCTCGGCGATCAGCTCAAGGCGCGGCAGGATCTGCGCGCGCTGGCGCGCGACATCGGCCGCGCCGGCCAGCGCGGCGCCGAACTGACGCAGCGCCTGCTCGCCTTCAGTCGGCGGCAGACCCTGAAGCCGGTCGCGGTCGACTGCAACCAATTGCTGGAATCGATGCACAACCTGCTGCGGCGGACGCTGCGCGAGGACATCGTCATCGACACCGCGTTCGAGGCCGATCTGCGCACTGCCTATGCCGACCGCGCCCAGCTCGAATCCGCGATCCTCAATCTGTCGCTGAACGCCCAGGACGCGATGCTCGGCGGCGGTCGGCTCAGCATCACCACCGCCAACGTCGCGCTCGACGCCTCCTACCGGTCGATCAACAAGGACGTCCGCCCCGGCGACTACGTGCTGATCGCGGTCACCGACAACGGCTCGGGCATGCCGAAGGACGTGCTCGACCGGGTGTTCGAGCCGTTCTACACGACAAAGGAGGTCGGCAAGGGCTCCGGCCTCGGCCTCAGCATGGTGTACGGCTTCGTCAAGCAGTCCAACGGCCACGTCTCGATCTACAGCGAGCCCGGACTCGGCACCACGGTGCGGCTGTATCTGCCGGCGATGACGACCGGGCGTCCGAGCAGTCCCGAAACCCCGGACCCCGAACATCCGCCGTCGCGCGGCGAAGTCGTGCTGATCGTCGAGGACGATCAGTTCGTCCGTTCCTATGCGATGATGTGCCTGCGCAGCCTCGGCTACGGCGTGATCGCGGCGACCGACGGCGGCGACGCGCTGCAGATCCTCGACGGCGACACGCCGATCGACATCCTGTTCACCGACGTCGTGATGCCCGGCGGCATCAGCGGCTGGGAGCTCGCCGAAGCCGCGACGCTGCGGCGGCCGGATCTCCGGGTGCTGCTGACCTCGGGCTACGCGCTCGACACCATCGCCGGGCGCAGCCGCGGCCGCAGCCACCTGCCGATCCTGACCAAGCCGTATCGCAAGGCGGACCTCGCGCGAAAACTGCGCGATGTCGTCGAATTCCCGATCCCGGGCGCAGTCGGGCGCGAATGCTAACGAGCCGTTAACCCTGCTCGCCCTACGGTTGCGGATATTTCGTTTCCGGCCGACCAGCGGATAGTCCTTGTTGTTGCAAAAACCAGTGATCCCGTCGGCAACGGCGGAGCGGCGGCGATTCCAGCGGGTCAAGGTGCACCTGCTGGGCCGCTACATGCTGCCGGATCGGCGGGAGTTTCCCTGCCAGGTGATCAACATGTCGCCGGGCGGCCTGGCGATGCTGGCGCCCGGGATCGGCAATGTCGGCGATCGCGTCATCGCCTATCTCGACCATATCGGCCGCGTCGAAGGCAAGATCACCCGCATTATCGACAACGGCTTCGCGATGACGGTGGGCGCCACGCCGCGCAAGCGCGACAAGCTCGCGGCCCAGCTCACCTGGCTCGCCAACCGCGACATCCTCAATTTGCCGGAAGACCGCCGCCACGACCGTATCGTGCCGCGCAACCCGATCTCGATGCTCACGCTCGAGGACGGCAGCCGGATGACCTGCCGGATCATCGACATGTCGCGCTCCGGCGCGGCGATCGCCGCTGAGCACAAGCCGCCGCTGGACTCCCAGGTTCTGCTCGGCCGGGTGCAGTCTCGCGTCGTCCGCCATCTCGACGACGGCTTCGCTCTGGAGTTCATCCACGAGCAGCCCGAAGAAACCCTCGAAGACAGCGTTACTGCGCGGTGAACGCGCGCGACCTTCGATCCCGCCCCTGACAGCCCTCTGAAGCCCCCACGACGCCGCCTTTCGGCGGCGCGCCGGCGTGCGCCGAGCGGCCCGCGATGGTTAACCCGCGCGGCTGTTGAAACCAGATCCGTCGACGCCGCAGCGCGTTACGCCTTAATCGTTCAAATTTGAATCAATTACAGTCTTATCAAATTTTACGCGAATTCGATTCAAGTACAGATCGAATTCGCGCTTAGTTTTACGAGTATTCGTCTCGACTTTACTTAGTTGATTTAGCGGCCCTGCAAAGCGTTTGTGGAAATCATGGTCCCAACAAGAACACGGGGGCCACAATGTTTGTTAGCAGGGGATTGCGGACGGGACTAACGATTGCGGCGCTGGTCGTCACCATGACGGCGGCGGCTCAGGCAGGAGAAAAAGTTCGCTACGCCAGCATCGGTGATACCACGCGTGCGCCGATCGGCTGGATCGAATTCTGCTCCGACAATCCCGGCGACTGCCGCGGCGGACGCAGCCAGGCACGCGACATCGTGCTGACGCAGACCGCGTGGCAGGACCTGCTGAAGGTCAATCGCTGGGTCAACGACAACGTCAAGCCGCTGACCGACATGGACCATTGGGGCGTGATCGAGAAGTGGTCGCTGCCCACCGACGGTTACGGCGATTGCGAAGACTACGTGCTGCTGAAGCGCAAGATGCTGATCGACGCCGGATGGCCGCGCGAAGCGCTGCTGATCACCGTGGTCCGCGACAAGAAGAACGAAGGTCACGCGGTGCTGACGGTGAAGACCGACAAGGGCGAGTTCGTCCTCGACAATCAGAACGAGGAAGTCGTCGCCTGGACCGAGACCGGCTACCGCTTCGTCAAGCGTCAGTCGCAGACCGACGCGAATGAATGGGTCGCCCTCGGCGATTCCCGCCCGGCCATCGCAACCGCCAGCGCACAGCAGCGCTGAGGCGACGACAGCAACGAACGACACCGACAGGAGCTTTGCGAAAACACGATCCGGTCATATCCCCACCCCTCCCCGTCCCAGATCGGATCGTGCGCGGCCAGCCTTCCCCAGGGCTGGCCGCAACTTTTTGGGGGCTTCGGCCGTCAGCGTGGATTACTTCGCTGTTTGCGGGGAGGAAGCCGTATCGGATTTCGTCTCCGGCTTGCCCGGCTCGCCGACCGTCGGCCGATACGGATCGGTGATGCGGATGGTGTAGATCTGCTGCGTGTAGATGAACAGAAACGCCAGCGAGATGACCAGAACCACGACGCCGACGATTGACGAAGTGACCGTGACCTTACCAATCTCGGCACTCAACGTCGTCGCGTCGATCGGCACCGCCCCAGCGCCCCGCGCCTTTGGATCACCCGGAGGACCAGCGGTGCCGGCGCCCTGCGCCACGGCGCCCGACTCCGCACCGGGTGCCTCCAACAATGGTCGGAGGCCGGCCATCAACTGCACATGAGCGAAATACAGACCGCCGAGAACGACGGCGACGACCAGAGCCAGGATCACGTACGACGCGAAATACTGATGCGCGAAGGCTCGCTTGTTGACCTCCAGCATTTCAACTTTGAAATCGTATTCGCTGATCTTGGCTTTGAGATAGCGTTCCCACAACGGCGCCTCTATCCCGTCGAGGCGCGCGCGCAGTTCCTCGTTTTGCTTCGTCACCAAGTCCGCGTAGTTCCGCCATTTCGCCACTTCAGCGTCGACCGCCGCGGGCGATGCCGACTTTACAGGCTCCTTGACGGCTTCCGTGCCTGGCCGCGGCGCGGCCGGCTGCGCCGGGTCCTGCGCTAGCACCGGCAAACTTGCTGACAAGATCACGGCGATGATCGCCGTCGCGATCAGCCGTGGCATGGTCGAGCCTTCCCAGAAAGGCATGAATTTGCGGTCGTGTCGCATGATCATAACTGTGCCGATTTCGCAAAAGTGACTGATCCTACCCGGCTCGGGCGTCCGCTATTGCTGCGCCGGGGCGGGCGGAGGCGTCCGCGGGGGCGGCTCGGTCGGAGGCAGCACCACATCCAGCTTCAGGACCTCCATCGAGGGAACGAATATCTGTGTGTCAGGACGGGGAATGGGCCGCGGCGCACCGGGCGGCGGCGCTATGGGGTCGATAACCGGAATCTCTTGATGCGGCGCGAGCTTTGATTTCGGCTCTCCGCCAGCATTGGCCGGCACAACCATGCACAACAGAACGACCGCCCAATGGAAACGGGACATCGCTGAAATCCTGCACTACCGAAAATCAATTCAAAAATTACTATCTCAATTAGTTGCACCAGCCTGTGCGATCGTCAAGATCAATCCCATCCATGTGCATTGCAGGCCAAACAGCGCGCCGGACCAGCCGCGCCTCAGATGTCTTCCGCGACGCGCTGCATCGCGATCTTGGTGCGGCGCTTCAGCATTTCGAGCTTGGCCTTGACGTCGTTCAGCGCTTCGACGTCGAAGTCGCGGAAGATGTATTCGTGCAGTGCTTCCCAGCGCGGCGTCAGTTCGGCCATCTTGGCCTGCGCGGCCTCCGACAGCGACATCAGCACGACGCGGGCGTCGGCGGTCGAGGTGACGCGGTTGATCAGGCCGAGCCGCTCCAGAATCTTGGTCTGCGTCGTGACGAAGGTCGACACCGCGTGGATCTTGTCGGAGACGTCGCCGACCGACACGCCGTTGCCCCGATCGAGATCGCTGATCGCCATCAGGATGAGCCATTGCGAGCCGCTGATGCCGAACAGCTTCGCCCAGGCGCGGCGCATGTCCTCCAGATTGTTGCTGATCGAGACGAAATCCCAGATCACCTGGTAGGATACAGGGTGGTCGCCGGTGACGGCGATCGGCGCCTGCTCGGGCGCCGGTTCGGCCGTTTCAATGATGCGAGCGGTGTGCCGATTCGGCATTCCATAGACCTCCGATCGCGACGTTTCCTCAAACGTTCCCCTGCCCTGCCAGTTAGCGAAGAGCAGAATGTTTTTTGATAAGGTATCCCATGCGGAGTTGCATGATCAAACTTGGGCCACTCCGCTCAATCTACCCGCAAGGTCATCCTTTCCGGATGTTCCCAGGAAGACGCTTCAGTCTGAAATTCGTTTCAGATTCAGCAAATTGTCCCCCTGACTCGGTTTTGACCGAGTTGTTTTTCGTGCGCCATGCCTGATCCTGCATCGTGACAGAATCGTGACGCAGTGTTGCGACCTTGCCACAGATAACCCAAACCAAGATAGATATCTTTGTTTGGTCCTTTCAATAGCTAACTTTGTTATGTATCGAGTCTGAGACCGACGGAGGGGGGCACCTCGAAGTCGTCCCTGCCCGAGAACGGCGCTGCGCGGACATTGCGGGCGCTTTCAGGGTAGTTCGCGGGTGAGCCGTGCGGCCGATACTTGAAGCCCACGGCATTGCCCAAAAGGCAAACTTGGAGGTTTCAAATGAAGTTCGTTAAGGGCCTGATGCTGGGCAGCACGGCCGTTCTGATGGCGACGGCCGCGCAAGCTGCCGACCTGCCGCTCAAGGCCAAGGCGGTCGAATACGTCAAGGTTTGCTCGCTCTACGGCGCGGGCTTCTACTACATCCCGGGTACCGACACCTGCATCAAGCTCGGCGGCTACACCCGCGCCGAGACCGCGTTCAACGCCTCGGGCATGACCGAGACCCCGGCCTGGAACGGCGCCGCCGGCCAGCAGAACCGCCTCGCGAACACCACCATCTCGCGCGTTCGTCAGGACCTCAACATCGACACCCGCACCGCGACCGAATACGGCGTCGTGCGCACCTACTTCGACTCGGTGTTCACCTGGACCACGGGCGACGCGGTCGCCGGCGGCAGCCTCGGCGTGTACTTCGCCTTCGTTCAGTTCGCCGGCTTCACCTTCGGTAAGGCGGTGTCGCAGTTCTCGACCCCGTGGAACGGCGCTCCGGGCAACATCACGTCGAACCTGCTCGGCGGCGACGATACGTCGACCGGCGTGAACCAGGTTTCCTACACCGCCGAATTCGGCAACGGCGTGTCGGGCTCGATCAGCCTCGAAGACCAGAGCAGCTATCGCCAGGCGCAGGGCGTCTCCAGCGTGTTCAACACCTCGGGCCTCGGCGGCACCAACACCCCGGCCACCTGGCTGTCGGGCGCCGGCGTCGGCACCAGCTACACCGCTGGCACGCAGATCCCGGACATCGTCGGCAAGGTCCGCGTCGACCAGGCCTGGGGCCTGTTCCAGGTGTCGGCCGCGGCGCACCAGATCCGCGCCAGCTACTACAACCCGTCGCTCGAGACCTCGGGTCATCCGGACGACAAGTGGGGCTACGCGGTGCTCGCCGCGCTGTCGCTCAAGAACCTGCCGACCGGCCCCGGCGACAGCATCAACCTCGATGCGACCTATGCTGATGGCGCGATCCGCTACGTGATCGGCGGCACCAGCCCGAACAACTTCTCGATGTACGGCAACGGCGCCATCGGTGCCTACCAGACCATCGCGATCGGTTCGGCGGTCGACGGCCTGTTCACCACCGGCGGCGGCATCGAGACCACCAAGGCCTGGGGCATCCGCGGCGCCTTCAACCACAACTGGACCCCGCAGTGGGCCACGTCGATCTTCGGCGCGTATTCGTCGGTCGACTTCGGCAGCGCCGGCGGCGCCCTCTACACCACCGGCCTCCGCAATGCGGTCGGCGGCACCTTCGTGGGCAACCCGAACTTCAACATCGCGCAGATCGGTACCCGCACCGCGTGGACCCCGGTCAAGAACCTGACGCTGTCGGGCGAAGTCATCTACACCCGCATCGACCAGAACTACACCGGCAACACCGGTGCGGTGAACCCGGGTGCGACCAAGCCGACCGCGGTCTACCAGTTCAAGGACCAGGACACCTGGACCGGCGCCGTCCGCGTCCAGCGCACTTTCTAAACAACGACGAAAGGACCCATGTAAACCTCCAGGAACCTCCGGCGATGCCCCGCCGGAGGTTTTCCTGTTTTGGGAGGTCGCGCCGCGCGGTCAGTAGCAGACCTCGACGCGCCGCAATCGCCAGCCATAGGGCGTCCACACCCGCTGCGTCCTGAGATAGCAGCCGTCGTCGTAGCCGACCGCGGCCGGATAGCTGTAGCCATAGCCGTTGTAGTAGGCGGGACCGTAGCCGCCCCAGGCATAGGGCGCCGCCAGGCCGAGCCCGAGACCGACGCCGACCGCTCCGATGCCGAAGCCGGGACCGCGCCAGCCGCCGTGCCAACCGCCACCGTGCCAGCCACCACCATGCCACCCCCCGCCGTGCCAGCCGCCGCCGTGGAAGCCGCCACGCGCCGAGGCCGCTGTCGGCGCCGCCAGCGCGACCAGCGCGCCGATCGAAAACGCAACGATCGCCTTACCAAACATCTTTCACTCCATTCCGGACACCCTCGCCCCGCGTCCAGCATGCGCCCTCCGGCCGCATTTTGTTCGGCATCCGGCGCCTCCCGGATTTCAAATCTACGCGACTGAGCGTCCGGCGCCGGCGGCGGAACGAATGCCGGGCGCCGCGCTTTGTGCACGGGGGAGAGTCGGCGCCATGCGCAAGCTGATCGGATTCGACGAGGACACTTTCGACAAGCTCAAGCAGCTCGGCCGCGACCGGATGGCCACGCTGCAGGAGCTCGCCGACGAGGCGTTCGCCGATCTGCTGAAGAAGCACGGCGTGCCGATCGACCTGAAAGACGCGCTGCGCAAGAGCGCGGTCGCCAAGGCCGCGCCGGATCGGCAGCGCGGCAAACAGTGAAGGACACACCGATGGCAGACGATCCGTTTGAACAGGGCGAGCGCGCCGCGCGCGACAACATCCCCGCCGAGACCAATCCCTATCCGGAGGGCACCGAGGACTACGCGTTGTGGGCCGCCGGCCACGAGCGCGTCGCCACCGCGATGGAAGCCAGCCAGTCCGAAGGCAGCTGACGCGCCGTTGCCGGTCTCGGGCGTTGGCGCGCCGCGCCAGCGTCAGCCGATCTTCTTGAGGCCCTTGGCGTAGCGCGGGCCGTTGGCGGCATAGAACTTCGCCGGCGCGCCCATCGCCGCGGCCTGTGCCGGGTCGAGCGTGCGCGCGACTTTGGCCGGCGCGCCGAGGATCAGCGAATTTTCCGGAAATTGCTTGCCCTCGGTGACGATCGCACCGGCGCCGACGATCGAGCCGCGGCCGATCCGGGCGCCGTTCATCACGATCGAGCCCATCCCGATCAGCGCGCCGTCCTCGATAGTGCAGCCGTGCAGGATGACGTTGTGACCGATCGTGCAGTTCTTGCCGATGGTCAGCGGAAAGCCGGGATCGGTGTGGCAGGTCGAGCCGTCCTGGACGTTGGAGCCCTCGCCGATCTCGATCCATTCGTTGTCGCCGCGCAGCACCGCGCCGAACCACACGGTGGCCGACGGCTTCAGCCGCACCTTGCCGATCACCGTGGCGGTTTCGGCGATGAAGTAGTTTCCATCCTGCGGAAGATCAGGCTTGTTGCCGTCCAGCTCGTAGATCGCCATCTCGGTCTCCTGTTGCGCGCCCAGTCATGGCAACGCCCGCAGCCGAGAGCAATTGTTTTCAGGCGACCACGCCGACCGCGTGCAGCGCCATCAGCAGCACGGTGCCGGACATCATGCTCCAGGTGCCGGCCAGCACGGTCGCCAGCATCACGAATTCGGTGCGACGGCGGCCCTCGGTGCGCGGGCCGAGCAGGATGTTGCGCATGATGATGAAGGGCGCGGCGAACATCAGGAACGGCACCGCGGCGAAGCTCTGCGCCACCACCCCCTGCTGCAGCAGGCCGAACCCGGCCGGCCGCCGCACCATCGCCTGATAGCCGCTGCTCAGGGCACCGGCGACGGCGAAGCCGATCAGCAGCGAGAACAGATTATTGAACGCATCCGGCGACATCGATCCGTCTCGCTTCCGCACACCACAGCCCGCAATGTCGCAAAAAGCGGCCCTGTCCGCCACCGCATCGTTAAGTTTGGGTTAACGCGACCGTGAGAGGGATAACGATCGCGCCGCGGCAGCCCTCGCCGCTGCACTGCCGGATCGCTCGTCCATGTGATTTCGTCCGGGTTTTGATCTGCAATGAGTTTGGTTTCGTCAGCCTCCGCCCCGCGCCGCGCCATTCCCGCGGCCCGGCGGACCTATCGCGTCCCGGTCGCCATCGGCAGCACGATTTCGCTGCTGGCGATCGCAGCAATCGCCTATCTGCTGTGGCCGACCTGGCGGGCGCAGCCGGTCGGCGATCCCGACCGCACCCCGGTGAGCATCGGCGAGACGCTGTTCAACGTCCCGACCAAGGCGTTCCGGGTCAAGTTCCAGCGCCACTCCGGGCCGCAGGAGCGGGTCGATCTGACCTTCCTGTACCCCTCGCTCGCCCCGCCGGAGCGACCGAAGCGCGCCAGCGCCGAGGACATCGAAGAGTTTCATCCGATCGACCGCATCTTCGTGTCGATCGCCGCGCATCACGACGCGCTGGCGCCGGAGATGCGGCTGCGCACGATCTATCCGCGCTATCTGACGCCGTCGTCGCAGCAACAGGTCGAGGACGGGCTGACGCTCCGCCCGTTCGTGGACGCATCGCCCTACAGTGCCGAGGACCTGTTCGCCGCCGAACAGCCGCCGTTCGCGGCGCGCTGCACCCGCGACCGGCAGACGCCGGGGATGTGCATCAGCGAACGCCGGATCGACGGCGCCGACCTCACCTTCCGGTTTCCGCGGCAATGGCTGACACAATGGCGTGACGTCGCGACCGCGATCGACCGCCTGACCGCGCAGCTTCACGCCGTGCGCGGCTGACGCGTACTCCGCGAACGTCTGCGGAATACGCGTTGATCGAGTGACGAGATCTCAGCCGACGTCGACGAGATCGTCTTCGAGGATCGCCATCTGGAACTGGAACGAGCGATCGTCGTCCTCGTCGTCGACGAACAGCACGCCGACGAACTCTTCGCCGATATACACTTCGGCGGAATCGTCCTTCTTCGGCCGCGGCACCACGCGGATCTTCGGATTGCCGAACACCCGCTTGAGATACGCATCGAGTTTTCTGACTTCCTGAACGTCCACGGTGATCTCCAATCCAGACTAGAATCCAAGGGCTTCCGGCGCGATGCGAGCGCTGGGCTCGCACGGCGATCGCGGCGAGCGAGGCCGCCGTCAGTACGTTCTCGGGCCGCTCACCGCAACCCCTCGCGCCGAGTTTCAAACCGCATTCGCGGCGCGACGAAAGTCCAGCGTCAGATCCCGATGGCGTTGAGCATCTGATCCATGGTGCGCGACGGCTCGGCGCAGCCGGCCTCACCGACCACCTTGGCGGGCACCCCGGCGACCGTCATGTTGTGCGGCACCGACTTCAACACCACCGAGCCGGCGGCGATGCGCGCACAGTGCCCGACCTCGATGTTGCCGAGGATCTTCGCGCCGGCGCCGATCATCACGCCGTGGCGGATCTTCGGGTGGCGATCCTCGTGCTCCTTGCCGGTGCCGCCGAGCGTCACGCCGTGCAGGATCGAGACGTCGTCCTCGATCACCGCGGTTTCGCCGACCACCAGACCGGTCGCATGATCGAGGAAAATCCCGCGGCCGATCCGGGCGGCGGGGTTGATGTCGGTCTGAAACACCGCCGAGGCGCGGCTCTGCAGATACAGGGCGAAATCCTTGCGGCCCTGCAGATGCAGCCAATGCGCCAGCCGATGCGTCTGCATGGCGTGGAAGCCCTTGAAGTACAGCAGCGGATCGATGAAGCGCGAGGTCGCCGGGTCGCGATCGAACACCGCGACCATGTCGGCGCGGAAGGCGTTGCCGATGTCCGGCGTGTCGCGCAGCGCTTCCTCGAAGGTCTGGCGGATCAGATCGCCGGACAGCGCCGCGTGGTCGAGCCGCTCGGCGACGCGATGCACCACCGCGTCCTCGAGCCGATCGTGATGCAGCACGCTGGCATAGATGAACGACGCGAGCGTCGGCTCGCGGCGGACCACATCCTCGGCCTCGGCGCGCACCCGTTCCCAGATCGGATCGAGCGACGTCAGCTGCGCGGACTGCGGATTGACCTGATGCATCACCATGCCGGCTCTCTCGCTCTTCCCTGTCACGGTCAGTATAGCACGCCGGCGGCGAGGCTGTCGCGCCGCCTTGCGGATCCCGGCCGGCTCACCAAACTGGCGGTTAACCCATTGACGCGACGACACCATTACCGCGACGACCGATCCTGTCCAGCGGCGTCGCGGAATCTCCAGATGGGGAGCAGAGTGGGCCCTTCAAGTTGCCGCGGCGCCGGTCCACCGCAGTCTCACGGGCGGCGCGCCAGGAAATCGACGACGCCTTCCTTGTAGACGCGATCGCCGACCGCGCGCATGTGATCGCGGCGCGGGATGTCGAGCACTTCGGAGCCCGGGATCATGCCGCTGAGCTGATGCGCCGAACCGGCGACGTCGTCGACGGTGCCGACCGCGATCAGCACCGGCACTTTGATCTCGCCCGCCTCCTGTTCGCTCATCAGCAGCCGCGAGCCGCGCAGGCAGGCGGCGAGCGCCTTGCGGTCGGAACGGGTCTGATCGGCGAAGGCACGGAAGGTGCGGCCGACCGGATCGCTGACGTCGTCGAGCGACGGCGCTTCGAGCGCGAGGGCGACGGTCTCGCCGGGCCCACCGCCGATCACGAGGCCGCTGCCGATGCCGCCGAGGATCGCGGCGCGCACCCGCTCCGGATGCTGGCGCGCCAGCGTCGCGGTGATGCGGCCGCCGAGCGAGTAGCCCATGATATCGGCGCGATCGAGCGCGAGATGATCCATCAGCGCAATCACGTCGCCGGCCATCGTCGCGAGGCCGTAGTCCGCGGCATCGTACAGCTTCGTCGACTCGCCATGGCCGCGATTGTCGAGCGCGATGACACGGCGGCCGGCGCGCTTCAACTCCGACAGCCAAGACGGATACACCCAGTTGACGTTCTTGTTCGACGCGAAGCCGTGCACGAGCACGATCGGATCGCCCTCGCCGTCGTCGAGATACGCGATAGTGACTCCGCCGTGATCAAAGCTCGGCATCGACCGTCCGATGATTGTTGAAGAGGATGAGCGGGAAGGAGAGACCGGCAGGATAGAGAATTGCGACGACCGGCGACAGCTACGAAACCGACAGGGCCGCTGCGACCGGAGACGGATTGACTTGCGCGGCTTGCGCGCACTTCGCCTCAGCGAGCAGCCGTTTCGCGCGCCGCGCCTTGCCGCGATCGATCCAGTTCTGCGTCATCCGCTCGACGCCGGCCTTCAGCGAGCAGACCAGACCGAACACCGTCATCAGCGCACCGAAGATCCACCAGGCGAAATTCCAGGCGCCCATCGTCAGAAACAGCGCACCACGGCCGAGGATCTTGAGGAAGGCGCGGGTCTGGCCGCCCTTGGCTTCGGCGAGCCGCGCCGCGCGCGCGACGTCCTTGGGGCCTTCGGCGATCTTCAGCGTGTCCAGCGCGCCACGGGTGCCGGCCTTCTCGCCGACGCGGCCGACGTCCTTGGCGAGCCGCATCAGCCCGCCGGCCTTCTCGGCCCGAAACGCGGCCTTGACCGCGGTCAGCGTCTCGGCCGGGCGGCCGATCGATCCGCCGGCGACGGCGCGTTGCAGCGCCGGCGCATCGACCACCTCGCGCGCCGAACGGCCGGCCCAGGCCGCCAGCCCTTCGCCGAGTCGGCCGACCTTGCGGGCGTCCTTGACCAGCGTCAGCCCGGCGCGGGCCGGCGCGGCGCCGCCGACGGTGACATAGGTCGCCGCCGTCACCGCGATCCCTGCCGCGGCCAGGCCGAGCACGACGCGATCGACGTCGGCGCCGGTCGCGAGATTCTTGCCCTCGCGCACCACATCGCGGATGTCGCCGAACACGAACAGATCGCCGGCCAGCGTGCCGGACAGGCTGGCGCCGTCGTCGGCCCGCCCGGTGACGAGCCCGGTGGCGAAGCGCGTGGCGATGCCGGCGCCCGACTGCTCGGCGGCGACCGCCTCGGCGACGCGCGTCGTCAGGTCGGCCGGGAGCACGATATTTCGTGCAGCGGTAAGTTGTAGCAAGCTGTTAGCGAGGTCGGCATCGTGGGCGTCGAGCGCCTCCGTGATGTGACGCGCGATCAGTCCGGGGTCCTGCTGCAACGCGGACCCGATCTGCAGTTCCGACAGTTGCGCCGGGTCGTCCTGCGCGGCAAGAAGCGCCGCACTGCGACGGGCATGCGGCAGCGTCAGCACCAGCGCAACGGCGCAGAGTGCGATGCCAGCCTTGGCAATGCCCAGTTTCAGACGCATATGCTGCGACCCTCGTTGATCTCAATGTGGGGTGTCATACCTCGGACACAACCGATCCGACGAAAGAAGGGCTTCTCCAACATCATGGGATTGTGTCGAATTTCGACGGGCAAAGCCTGTCCGCGCGCTCTAGGAATCAGGAGCCGACGCCGGTATGGTGCGCTGCACCGTGATGATTGCCCTCTCCGTCGCGAGCAAAGGTGAGCTGAATGTCCGACCACGTGGTTCCACATTTCCAGAACGATGCCGGCGTTCCAATGATCGAGATCGGCTCGAAGGAATTCATGTGTGTGGGCGCGAATCCGCCGTTCGATCATCCGCACGTGTTTCTCGACCTCGGCAACGACAACGAGATCATCTGCCCGTACTGCTCGACGCTGTATCGCTACGCGCCCGACCTGAAGCCGGGCGAAGCCCGGCCGCCGGAATGCGTGCTGAAGGACAAAGTCGCCTGATCGTCGCGTGTCCGGCCCCCGCACCATCGTCGTCGCTGGCGCGGGAATCGGTGGACTGACGGCTTCGCTTGCGCTCGCCGCGCGAGGTTTTCGCGTCATCATTCTGGAGAAGGCGGAACGGCTCGAGGAAGCCGGCGCCGGCCTTCAGCTCTCCCCCAACGCCAGCCGCGTGCTGATCGATCTCGGCCTCGGCGACCGGCTCGCGCAGCGCGCGGTGGTGCCGGACGCCGTGACGGTGATGAGCGCGCGCAGCGGCCGTGCGCTGGTGCGGCTGCCGCTCGGCGAGGCCGCGGCCCGCGCGGGCGCGCCGTATTGGGTGATCCACCGCGCCGATCTGCAGTCCGCGCTCGAAGCGCAGGTCGTCGCCCATCCGTCGATCGATCTGCGGCTCGGCTGCCTGTTCGAGGATTTCGCCAGCCACGCCCGCGGCGTCACCGTCGGCCAGCGCCGCCGCACCGAACGCAAGCAGGAGGCCGCGCTGGCGCTGATCGGCGCCGACGGCATCTGGTCCGCGGTGCGCGGGCAGTTGTTTCCGGCGGCGCAGCCGCGCTTCAGCGGGCTGATCGCCTGGCGCGGCACGGTCGCCGCCAAGGCGCTGCCGCAGGCCGACGCGCGCACCGGCGTGCAGCTGTGGATGGGGCCGGATGCGCATCTGGTGGTGTATCCGATCTCCGGCGGGCGACTGGTCAATCTGGTGGCGATCGTGCCCGACGACTGGAATCGCGAAGGCTGGAGCGCGCCGGGCGACCCGCGCGACATCAGGGCCCGGTTCGCCGCCGCCGGCTGGACCGATGCGGCCCAAAAGCTGATCGGCGCGGTCGACAGCTGGAAGCGCTGGGCGCTGTTCGCAATGCCCGACGGCGGGGTGTGGAGCGCCGGCGCGACTGCGCTGCTCGGCGATGCGGCGCACGGCATGCTGCCGTTCGCGGCCCAAGGCGCCGGCATGGCGATCGAGGACGCGGCGGTGCTGGCGCAATGCCTCGGCGACAGTCATGGCGGGCCGACCGCGGGCGACGCGCTGTCGGTGCCGGCGTCGCTGCAGCGCTACGCGCAGGCGCGCCGCGCGCGGGTGGCGCGGGTGCAACGGCTGGCGCGGCAGAACGGCAAGATTTATCACCTCACCGGGCCGATGGCGCTGGCGCGCGATCTGGCGATGCAGGCGCTCGGCGGCGAGCGGCTGCTGGCGCGGCAGAACTGGGTCTACGACTGGCGGCTGTGAGGCGGCGGGAGGCGCACTGCGAGCCGCGTCAGCGCGCGGCGCGGCCGGCGCGCGCGGGGGCGGCGGCAGGAGCCACCGGGACGGCGGCCGTCACCGGCGGCGGCGCCGCGACGCATTTGTTGTCGCGCCAGGTCTGCTCGGCGAGCCGCGACTGCGCTTTCAGGTTGATGTAGTCGTTGCGATAGGCGACCTCGGAGACCACCGCGCCACCGGTGCCGGTCTCCGCCTTGCGCATCAGCGTGTTGATTTCGGTGAGCCGCGCATCGAGTGCGGTGCGCTCGGTGGCAAGCTGCTCGCAGCTGTAGAGATCATATCGCGCCGGATCGACGAACGCCTGCGACAACGCGCTGTCGCCGAGCACCGCGCAGCCGGACAGCCCGGCCGCCCCGGCCACCAGCGCGACGGCGGCGACAAGGCTCGGGCGAAACGAAACACGGCGGCGATCGGTCATGGCGCTCGGGACTAGCAGGACAACGTTGCGATTTCGGAAAGATCAGGCGGCAGTGGCGGGAATGAGGCGCGGTCGCTGCCGCCTCGCCGTCGATCACGACGCGACACGCGCCCAACAACCACGTCCGAAGCGATTTGGCCATTCGCCACGTCCGCGATAGAACCACCGCCGCAGCAGCAGCCGAGCCGGGCGCGACCCGGCGCGGGCGGCGGCGAGATTGCGGCAACAGGCCGGGCTTGGCAATATCGCCGGCCCGGATCGCGCGCCTGACGAGCCAGCGGCGCCCGATGTCGACGGCGGCCGATCGCAGTTGAAAGGATATCGATGTCGAGTTTCAAGTCGTGGCTGCGGGCGCCGTTCGTGTGGCGGGCGCGAGCCCTGGATCGGGCCGTCGCCGGGCGCGACGTGCCGATGCTGGCGGCGGTCGCGATCTTTCGCGAGGAAGCGCCGTTTCTCGACGAGTGGCTGCGATTCCACGAAGCCATGGGCGTCGGCCATTTCTATCTCTACAACAATTTCAGCACCGATCACTTCCGCGACGTGCTGGCGCCGTGGATCGCGCGCGGGATGGTGACGCTGACCGACTGGCCGGTCGAGGTCGGGCAGCTCCCGGCCTATCGCCATTGCATCAAGCAGCATCGGCTGGATGCGAAGTGGATGGCGTTCATCGACATCGACGAGTTTCTGTTCTCGCCGGTGGCCGACAAGGTCACCGACGTGCTGCCGCGGTTCGACGGCGTGCCGGCGGTCGGCGTGTTCTCGCCCTATTTCGGCTCGGCCGGCATCGAGGAGCGACCGCCGACGCCGATCTCGCGCGCGTTCACGCGGCGCTCGCCGCTGTCGAAGATCTCGGCGAAGACCATCGCCAATCCGCGCTGGATCCGCTCGATGCGCAACGTGCATCTGTACAAATACTGGCAGGGCGACACGATCGACACGATGCGCCGCCCGTTCCAGGGCGACCGCCCGGTGCTCGACCTCTTGCGCCTCAATCACTACTGGTCGCGCTCGCTGTCGGATCTGCAAACCAAGATCCAGCGCGGCGACGCCTCCACCCACGTCCCCCGCGACAGCGACTGGCACTTCGCCGCCGAGAAGGACATGAACGCCGAAGAGGACACTTCGATCCTGCCGGTGCTGGACCGGGTGTTCGGGAAGGCGGAAGCGGCGCAGGCCGGGTAGCACCGCGCGTGAAAGGCATGCGATGCCCGAACTGATCCGGCGCGGCACCGCCGCCGACGTCGCGGCGATCACGGCGCTGACGATGCGCGCCTACGCCAAGTGGAAGGCGCTGATCGGCCACGAGCCGCTGCCGATGCTCGCCGACTACGCGGTCGCGATCCAGCAGCATCGCTTCGACCTTATCGAACACGGCGGCACGTTGGTGGCGCTGATCGAGACCGACCTGCGCGACGACGATCTCTTGATCGTCAACGTCGCGGTGTCGCCCGACGCGCAAAAGCGCGGCCACGGCCGCCGCCTGCTGGCGCTCGCCGACCAGATCGCCCGCGACGCCGGCCGCGACACGTTGCGGCTTTACACCAACGAACGCTTCGAGGAGAACATCCGCCTGTACGCGTCGCTGGGCTACAGCGAGGAACGCATCGAGACCCGCGCGAACGGCGACAGGGCCGTGCACATGGTGAAGCGGATGGAACGTGCCCTGCAAACCCGCAGTTGATGTCCGCGTCCGGGCGTTGCCCGCACTGACTACTCGACCAGCCTTTTGATCGCCGCAGCCAATGGCGCCTCATCGCCCCCGAAGCTCGCGATCATGGCATCGAGAAACGCTCGCGGCTCGAAATAATCGAGATTCAACGGATGATCGGCCTGTTGCGCCAAGAGCAAGAAGAACGACAATTGCGTTCGTCCATTGCCCTCACGAAACGCATGGATGGCATTCAGTTCTGAAAGGAAATGCGCGGACTTCCGAGCGAACTCTTCGGCAGAGAGCCCTTTCAGCCAGACATCCCGCTTGAGAGTAGCAAAGAGTTTCTCGGCTTGCTTTTCGATGTTCTCCGGGAAGCAGAACATGTTCCCGTCCTTGGAGATGCGGACGGTCCTGATTTGCCCGGCCCAGTCGTAGACGTCCTGGAACAGGTGGTGGTGGATAGCTTTAAAGTGCTTGAAATCCAGACTCCCATCGGGGATTTCCTCGTCCGACCGCGCATCACTCACCTCGGCTTCGAAGCCGGCGAGTTCATCCGCGTCTTGCAGATCAAGCTTGTTTTTCAGGATGGTCGTGCCGGGATAGCAGTAATCGTCGGCGACGGCATCGTACATCGGGAGCTACTTGCTGTACGCCTTGATGATCGCCTGTCGGCGTTGTTCGGGGCTGCGGGCCTCGCTTTTGTCGACAGCCGTGCTGCCCTTCATGTCGCCGGAAAATTCGATGCCCTCGACCGCACTGATCTTCCTGAATCGGCCGCTGCCGATCACGAAGCTGCCTCTCTTGCTCGTCTTCGCGGATGGTTTCTTCGGAGCCATCAGTCATTCTACCATGAATCGATCGACCGAGCACATAGGACGTGCCGCAGGTCGTTCGATGAGCCCCGCGGCCATCCGATGATGATCTGGTGCGGACGGCGGGGGTCGAACCCGCACGACGTTGCCATCGAGGGATTTTAAGTCCCTTGCGTCTACCAGTTTCGCCACGTCCGCATCCGGCTCGCTCGGGCCGCGCCAACTCCGCCGCATCCCGCCGGCAAACGACTGGTGCGCTGCACCGAGCCGCCCGCGATGGTGGATGCCGCGGTGCGGCGCGTTCCGAAGGCCCGCAACCGGCGTGGCAGCCGCGGCATTGCCGCATTCCGCGCCAGAGCGCCGCATTCATAGTCGAGGGCGCGGCGCAACGCAAAGCGGGGTTGCAGCTGCGCGGTGGCTGCGCCATCCGCGCGCTTTGACATTGACCCGCAAGTTCGGCTGAGATGCCGACCGGCGCCCTCGGGCGCCGGGCCGGACGGCCCGAGCCCGTCCGCCGTGCCGGAGTCCTTGCCTGATCCTTGCATAGCCGATCCGTGCCTCACGACCGCAGCGTACGACCCACCTCCCCCGCGCCCCCAACCTGCCATCCCAAAGGGTGATCCAAGACATGCCGACCATCGACCGCATCGATGCCTTCGCCGACGAGCTGACCGCGATCCGCCGCGATCTCCACATGCACCCCGAGATCGGCTTCGAGGAGGTCCGCACCTCCAACATCGTCGCCGAGAAGCTCGACCAGTGGGGCATCGAGGTGCATCGCGGGCTCGGCGGCACCGGCGTGGTCGGCGTGCTGAAGGGCAAGGGCAACGGCGCGCGCCGGATCGGCCTGCGCGCCGACATGGACGCGCTGCCGATGGAGGAGCATACCAACCTGCCGTGGCGCTCGACCATCCCCGGCCGCTTCCACGGCTGCGGCCATGACGGCCACACCACCATTCTGCTCGGCACCGCGCGCTATCTCGCCGAGACCCGCAATTTCGACGGCACCGTGCACTTCATCTTCCAACCGGCCGAAGAAGGCCTCGGCGGCGCGCGTGCGATGCTGAAGGACGGGCTGTTCCAGAAATTCCCCTGCGACGAACTCTACGGCCTGCACAATGCGCCCGATCTGGCGCATGGCGAAGTGGCGATCCTGCCCGGCCCGGCGATGGCCGGCGCCGATTTCTTCGACATCACCATCTCCGGCTACGGCGCGCACGGCGCGATGCCGGAGCGCTCCAAGGACCCGGTGGTGATCGGGATGACGCTGGGCCAGGCGCTGCAGACCATCGTCAGCCGCAACGCCGATCCGCTGCACTCGGTGGTGCTGTCGATCACCCAGTTCCATTCCGGCTCGGCCTACAACGTGATCCCCGGCGAAGCGCGGCTCGCCGGCACCGTGCGCTGCTTCTCCGACGACATCCGCAAGCTGGTGCGCGAGCGGATGCGGACGCTGGCCGCCGGCATCGCCGCGGCGTTCGACGTCGAGATCCAGGTCGACATCCGCGACATCTTCAGCGTGCTGGTGAACCAGCAGGAGCAGAGCGACGTGGTGGCGGAAGTCGCGCGCGGCGTCGTCGGACCGGCCAACGTCAAGACGCGCGAGCAGCCGAAGATGGGCAGCGAGGATTTCGCCGACATGCTGCAGGCGATTCCCGGCGCGTATTTCTGGATCGGCCACGACGGCGACGTGCCGGTGCACAATCCGGGCTACACGCTCGACGACAAGATCCTGCCGATCGGCGCCAGCATGTTCGCCCGCATCATCGAAACCCGGCTGCCGGCGGGCGCCAATGTCTGACGGGGTGATGAGCAAGACCACTGCGCTGCACGACCTCAGCGCGACGGAACTGCTCGCCGGCTACTACGGCAAGCAGTTCTCGCCGTCCGACGTGATCGACGACGTCATCGCCCAGGCGCAGCGCTGGGAGCCGCATCTCAAGGCGCTGTACGCGTTCGATCCGGACGGCGCGCGCGCCGCCGCGAAGGCGTCCACCGAACGCTGGCACAACAGCGAACCGATCGGCGCGCTCGACGGCGTGCCGGTGACGATCAAGGAGAACGTCGCGACCAAGGGCGTGCCGGTGCCGCTCGGCGTGCCGATCACCGCGGCAACGCCGGCGGCTGTCGATGCGCCGCCCGCGGCGCGGCTGCGCGAAGCCGGCGGCGTGATCTGGACCAAGACCACGATGCCGGATTTCGGCATGCTGTCGTCGGGGCTGTCGAGCTTCCACGGCGTCACCCGCAATCCGTGGGACACGAGCCAGAACACCGGCGGCTCCTCCTCCGGCGCCGGCGCGGCGGGCGCCGCGGGTTACGGCCCGCTGCATCTCGGCACCGACATCGGCGGCTCGGTGCGGCTGCCGGCGAACTGGTGCGGCCTGTTCGCCTTGAAGCCGAGCCTCGGCCGGGTGCCGATCGATCCGCCCTATGTCGGACGCTGCGCCGGACCGATGACCCGCACCGTCGACGATGCGGCGCTGATGATGAGCGTGCTGTCGCAGCCCGACGCACGCGACGGCATGAGCCTGCCGCCGCACGATTTCGCGTGGCACGATCTGGCGGTCGATCTGCGCGGCAAAACCATCGCGCTGGTCACCGATCTGTCGTTCGGCATGAAGCTCGAAGACGAGGTGCGCGACGTCGCCGTCAACGCCGCGCGTGCGTTCGCGGCGCAGGGCGCCATCGTCGAGGAGGTCGAACTCGGCTTCACCCGGGAGATGATGGACGGGCTCGACAGTTTCTGGCGGGCGCGGATGTGGGACGACGTCGTCAAGCTCGGCGAGGCGCAGCGCGCCCAGGTGCTGCCCTATATCGTGCGCTGGGCCGAGGGCGGCGCGAACTTGTCCGGCGTCGAGGTGGTGCGCGGCTTCAACCAGACGATGGCGATGCGCGCGATGGCGGCGAAGCTGTTCGCCGAATTCGACTACCTGATCTCGCCGGTGGCGCCGGTGGTGAGCTTCGCCGCCGACCTGCCCTCGCCGCTCGACGATCCGGCAATTCCGTTCGACCACATCCTCTATACCGTGCCGTGGAATATGTCGGAGAATCCGGCGGCGTCGATCAACGGCGGCTACAGTTCGAAGGGCTTTCCGATCGGCGTGCAGATCGTCGGCCGGCGGTTCGACGATCTCGGCGTGCTGCGGATGGCGAAGGCCTTCGAAGAGCTGCGCGGCCCGCAGCAGCCGTGGCCGACGCCACCGCGGTGAGTAGTCGCGCTTGACCGAGACACCGCGCACACCCTAACGATTGTCATTCCGGGGCGCGCGCCAGCGCGAACCCGGAATCCATACTCACCGACTGGGGTTATGGATTCCGGGCCTGCGCGCAAAGGCGCGCATCCCGGAATGACGCGCCGAGAGGCATCAACAAGAACAACAACAACGGGCGAAGGAAACACCCATGTCCTACGAGACGATCAAATACGAGGTCGCCGATCAGATTCTCACCATCACGCTGAACCGGCCGGAGAAGCTGAATGCGTTCAACGCGACGATGCAGCGCGAGCTGATCGAGGCGTTCGACAAGGCCGACGCCGACGACAGCGTGCGCGCGATCATCGTCACCGGCGAAGGCCGCGCGTTCTGCGCCGGCGCGGATCTGTCCTCCGGCGCCGACACGTTCGATCGCGACGCCCGGCGCGGCCCGGTGCGGCGCAACGCCGATGGGTCGGTGGACTACAGCGACCCGCAGGTGCGCGACGGCGGCGGCCAGGTGACGCTGCGGATCTTCAAGTGCCTGAAGCCGGTGATCGCGGCCGTCAACGGTGCGGCGGTCGGCATCGGCGTCACCATGCAGCTGGCGATGGACATCCGCATCGCCTCCGAAGCGGCGCGGTTCGGCTTCGTGTTCTCGCAACGCGGCATCGTGCCGGAAGCGGCGTCGAGCTGGTTCCTGCCGCGGATCGTCGGCATCGCGCAGGCCTTGGAGTGGTGCTACACCGGCCGCGTCTTCCCGGCGCAGGAAGCGCTCGACGGCAAGCTGGTCAGCCGCGTCGTGCCGGCCGATCAACTGCTCGAGACCGCCCGCACCCTCGCCAAGGAGATCGCCGCCAAGACCGCGCCGGTGTCGGTGGCGCTGATCCGGCAGATGATGTGGCGGATGATGGGCGCCGACGATCCGATGGAAGCCCACAAGATCGACAGCCGCGGCATCTACGAACGCGGCCGCTCCGACGACGTCAAGGAAGGCGTCTCGTCGTTCCTGGAAAAGCGCCCGGCGCAGTTCAAGAACAAGGTCACCGCCGATATGCCGGCGTATTTCCCGTGGTGGGACGAGCGCGAGTACAAGTAAGCGTTCTCCGCTCGCACGGCCTACCGCCGCCCATCCACACACGTCATTCCGGGGCGCGAACGAAGTTCGCGAACCCGGAATCCGACATTGTCAGCACACCTCACCCCGTCATTCCGGGGCGCCGCGTAGCGGCGAACCCGGAATCCATACGCCGCAGCAGCGGCGGTGACGCACAGCGGTCGTGACGACCCAACCTAACGATAGCGCAGGGGTGATGGATTCCAGGCCTGCGCCCTGCGGGCGCATCCCGGAATGACGAACGAGAGGTGGCGCCACGTCACGACATGCAGGATGGGTTGAACGCAGCGAAACCCATCGAGCCACGCGACGGAGGCTGATGGGTTTCGCTACGCTCAACCCATCCTACGAACTACGCGCGCCCCGGAATGACGAACGAGAGGCTTGGCGCGACGCGCCCTCACCCTTCCTTCGCTGGGGTCGCCTTCAGCTCCGGAAGATCCTCTTCGCGAAATTCGACGCCGCGCAGGCTGTCGGCGTGGTCGTTGTCGTGCTCGATCCGGCGCAGATGCACGCGGCGGATCTTGCCGGAGATGGTCTTCGGCAGTTCGGTGACCAGTTCGAGCTTGCGGATGCGCTTGAACGGCGCCATCCGCGCCTGCATGTGGCGGAAGATCGACAGCGCGGTGTCGCGCGAGCGATCGGCGTCCGCGGTCAGCAGCACATAGGCTTTCGGGATCGCCAGCTTGATCGGATCGGGACTCGGCACCACCGCCGCCTCGGCGACGGCATCGTGCTCGAGCAGCACGCTCTCCAATTCGAACGGACTGATACGGTAGTCCGACGATTTGAACACGTCGTCGGTGCGGCCGACGAAGGTGAGATAGCCGTCGTCGTCGGCGAAGGCGACGTCGCCGGAGCGATAGGTCTCGCCGTCGGCGCCGGACAGCTTGCCGCCCTCGCCCTGATAGCCCTGCATCAGGCCGGCGGGGCGCGCGGCGCCGAGCGCCAGCGTGATCTCGCCTTCCTTCGCGGGATGGCCGTCGGCGTCGGTGATCTTGACGACGTAGCCCGGCAGCGGCCGACCCATCGAACCGATCTTGACGGGTTGGCCGGGCGAATTGCCGACCATCGCGGTGGTCTCGGTCTGGCCGTAGCCGTCGCGAATGGTGAGCCCCCAGGCGGATTTGACCTGATCGATCACTTCCGGATTGAGCGGCTCGCCGGCGCCGCAGACTTCGCGCAGACTGACTTTGTAGTCCGCCAGTTTCTCCTGGATGAACATCCGCCACACCGTCGGCGGCGCGCACAGCGTGGTGACGCCGCAGCGGCCGATCGTCGTCAGCAGGCCTTTCGCGTCGAACCGCGGCTGGTTGACGACGAACACGGTGGCGCCGGCGTTCCACGGCGCGAACAAGCAGCTCCAGGCGTGCTTGGCCCAGCCGGGCGAGGAGATGTTGAGATGCACATCGCCGGGCTGCAGCCCGAGCCAGAACATCGTCGACAGCGCGCCGACCGGATAGCTGCGCTGGCTGTGCCGCACCAGCTTCGGCTTCGCCGTGGTGCCGGAGGTGAAGTACAGCAGCATCGGATCGTCGGCCTGCGTCGGCCCGTCCGGCGTGAACGCCTCCGGCTGCTGCGCGGTCTCGTCGTAGCCGCGCCAGCCGTCCTGCGGATCGCCGACGACGATCCGCAACAGATCGTCGCCGCCGAGATCCTTGAACTTCGCGACCTGATCCGCCGCGGCGACCACCGCTTTGGCGCGGCCGCGGTCGAGCCGGTCGCGCAGTTCCTCCGGCGTCAGCAGCGTCGTCGCCGGGATCGTCACGAGGCCGAGCTTGATCGCCGCCAGCATGGTCTCCCACAGCGGCACGACGTTGCCGAGCAGCAGCAACAGATGATCGCCGCGCTTCAGGCCCTTGGCGCGCAGATAGTTCGCGACCTGATTGGAGCGCTTCGACAGCGCGGCGAAGCTCGGCTTGACCTCGCTGCCGGTGGCGCCGTCGACGATCCACAGTGCGGCGCGATCGCGACTGTCGGCATGGCTCGCCAGTTCGGCGTCGAACCAGTCGAGCGCCCAGTTGAACGGCACCGGATCGGGCCAGCGGAAACCGGCAACGGCGCCGGCGTAGTCGGTGCGGTGGTCGAGCAGAAACGAACGGGCTTGCTGGAACGTGGTCATGGCGACACCTTCGCTTGTGAGGCACGGCGTCCGCTCTCGGTTCACCCGTCATGGCCGGGCTCGACCCGGCAATCCATCCGTTTCCGAAGAGGATGGATGCGCGGGTCGCGCCCGCGCATGACGGGTTTCATCTGGGCGCGGCCGTGCTGGACATCAGACTCTCACTTCCGCCCCTGCTCGCGCAGGTAGTTGATGATCCCGGAAAAATCCGCGCCGCCGTTTCCGGCCTGTTCGAACGCCGTGTAGAGCTCGGCGGCGTGCTGGCCGAGCGGGGTCGCGGCGCCGGAGCTCTTGGCCGCCTCCTGCGACAGCTTGAGGTCCTTCAGCATCAGCGCCGCGGCGAAGCCCGGCTTGTAACTATTGTTGGCGGGCGAGGCCGGCACCGGGCCCGGCACCGGGCAATAGCTGGTCAGCGACCAGCACTGCCCCGACGAGGTCGACGCCACATCGAACAGCGCCTGATGCGACAGGCCGAGCTTTTCGGCGAGCGTGAACGCCTCGCTGACGGCGATCATCGAGATGCCGAGGATCATGTTGTTGCAGATCTTCGCCGCTTGCCCCGCTCCGGCGCCGCCGCAATGCACGATCTTCTTGCCCATGTGTTCGAGCACCGGCTTGGCCGCCGCGAACGCCGCCTCGCTGCCGCCGGCCATGAAGGTCAGCGTCGCCGCCTTGGCGCCGCCGGTGCCGCCGGAGACCGGCGCGTCGATCGAGGCGATGCCGACCTTCGCCGCCAGCGCATGCGCCTGCACCGCGCTCTCGACGTCGATGGTCGAGCAGTCGATGATCAACGATCCCTTGGCGACGTGCGGCAGAATCTCGTTCCACACCGCCAGCACGTGCTTGCCGGCGGGCAGCATGGTGACGACGACGCCGGCGCCCTGCACCGCATCGATCGCGGAGTTGGCGATCGCGACGCCGTCGGCCTTGGCGGCGTCGCAGGAGGCGGCGGCGAGATCGAAGCCGGCGACCTGATGGCCGGCCTTGACCAGATTGGCGGCCATCGGGCCGCCCATGTTGCCGAGACCGATGAATGCGATTTTCGTCATATCCTCCCCCTTCGTCCCTCGAATGCCCGGCTCTTCAGTCCGGAAATTTCAATTCGTCGGCGCCGCGATCCTCGAAGTAACGCGCCACGATGTCCGGCGTCACCTCGTCGATCCTGTCCGGCCGCCATTTCGGCGCGCGGTCCTTGTCGATCACCGCAGCGCGAATGCCCTCGACGAAATCGTCGCTGACGAACACCTGCAGCGCGGCACGATATTCGTGCACCAGGCAGTCTTCCAGCGACGCCTCGCCACGCGCGATCCGCAGCAGCGTCAGCGTCACCTTGAGGCTGGTCGGCGACTTGCCGCGCAGCGCCTTCAGCGTCGCCTGCGCGAAGTCCGAGCCGTCGCGCTCCAGATCGGCGAAGATCTCTTCGACCGTGTCGTGCGCGAACCATGCGTCGATCTGCTGCGCGTGACGCTGTGCAGGTCCGGCCTCCGGCGTCGTCGTGAAGCGCGCGATGATGCCGCGGACGTTGTCGGCATGGGCGTCTTCGGGCGCCGCGGTCAGCGCCGCCCGCAGCTCCGGCCACGCCGCGGTCGGGACGAAGGCATCGGCAAACCGCGCGTGGATCGCGTCGGCGCCGTTCATCGTCTCCGCCGTCAGGCCGAAATACGTGCCGATCTCGCCCGGCGCGCGCGACAACAGCCAGGTGCCGCCGACGTCGGGAAAGAAGCCGATACCGACTTCCGGCATCGCGATTTTGGTCTTCTCGGTGACGATGCGATGGCTGCCATGGCCGGCGATGCCGACGCCGCCGCCCATCACGAAGCCGTCCATATAGGCGACGTAGGGCTTCGGGTACTTGGCGATCCTCGCGTTCATGACGTATTCTTCGCGCCAGAACACCTTGCCGAGATCGCCGCCCTCGCGCGCGCTGTTGTAGAGGCCGACGATGTCGCCGCCGGCGCACAGCCCGCGCTCACCGGCGCCTTCGACCAGGATCAGCGCGACCGTGGGATCGGCCTCGAAATCATCGAGCGCGGCGTCCAGACCGCGCGCCATCTCCAGCGTCAGCGCATTCAGCGCCTTCGGCCGGTTGAGCCGGATCACGCCGGCCGAGCCCTCGCGCCGCACGATCAGGTCGGGCTCGGTGATGGGCGCATTCATCGATTGTCCTCGAGCAGCTTGCGCGACACGATCAGCCGCATGATCTCGTTGGTGCCTTCGAGGATCTGGTGCACGCGCAGATCGCGCACCAGTTTCTCGACGCCGTATTCGGCGAGATAACCGTAGCCGCCGTGCATCTGCAACGCGTCGTTGGCGACGGCGAAGCCGGCGTCGGTGGCGAAACGCTTGGCCATCGCGCACAGCTTGGTGGCGTCGGGGTCCTTGCGATCGAGCGCGGCGGCGGCGCGCCACAGCAGGGTCCGCGCGGCCTCCAATTCGGTCGCCATGTCGGCGAGCCGGAACTGCAGCGCCTGGAATTCGTCGAGCCGCTTGCCGAAGGCCTTGCGCTCCTTCATGTAGCCGAGCGCCTTGTCGAGCGCCGACTGGGCGCCGCCGAGCGAACAGGCGCCGATGTTGAGCCGGCCGCCGTCGAGCCCGGCCATCGCGATCTTGAAGCCGATGCCCTCGTCGCCGAGCCTGTTGGCGACCGGCACCCGCGCATTCTCGAAGATCACCGCGCGCGTCGGCTGCGCGTTCCAGCCCATCTTGCGCTCGTTGGCGCCGAACGACAGGCCGGGCGTGTCCTTGTCGACCACCAGCGTCGAGATCCCGCCGGGACCATCGCCGCCGGTGCGCACCATCACCACATAGAGATCGTTGGCGCCAGCGCCGGAGATGAACTGCTTCTGGCCGTTGAGGATGTAGTGATCGCCGTCGCGCACCGCGCGGGTGCGCAGCGCCGCCGCATCCGAGCCGGAGCCCGGCTCTGTCAGGCAGTAGCTCGCGATCAGCTCCATGCTGCACAGCTTCGGCAACCATTGCTGCCGCTGCGCCTGCGAGCCGTAGCTGTCGATCATCCACGCCGCCATGTTGTGGATCGAGATGAAGGCCGACACCGCAGGGCAGCCGGTGGCCAGCGCCTCGAAGATCAAGGCCGCGTCGAACCGCGTCATCGCGCTGCCGCCGACATCGTCGCGGATGTAGATGCCGCCGATCCCGAGCGAGGCCGCCTGCCGGATCACGTCGAGCGGCAGATGCTTGTCCTCGTCCCATTGCAGCGCGTGCGGCGCGATCTTGTCGTCCGCGAAATCCCGCGCCATGTCGCGGATGGCACGCTGGTCTTCGTTGAGGTCGAACATCGTCATGAGGGTTGCCACTCGGAAAGAAGCGTCACGTAGCGCGCATGTTCAGTGCCGGCGAGCTTGGCGGCGAACCGGCGGTCCGCCGTGACGAGATGAGCGTCCAGCTTGCGCGCCGTTTCGAGATAGATCAGGTCGTAGATCGGATGGCGGAGCGCGCAGGCGTTGCTCAAGGCCGGCTCGATCAGGTCGTCGACCGAAATCAGATCGGCCAGCATGATCGCCAAGGTGCGGAAGTGAAACGCCGCCTCCTGACGATCGAGCAAACCCTGCATCGTCTTCCGGGCCAGCGCGTTGGCGACTTCGGTCATGATCAGCCGGGGCGCAACGAGACGATCCGGAACGCCTGACAGTTCTCGCGCCGCGTCGGCCCCTTCTTCGGGCACGACCCATTTGACGGCTACGCTGGCATCAACGACCCACGTCGTCACATCAGCCCTTCCCTGATCTCGTCGAGCGTCAGGGACGGCTGGATGCCGTTGCACCGCGAATGCAAATAACGAATGGTCGCAACGCGCTCTTCCGGCGTGAGCGGCTGCTGCCGTTCGATCAGGAACTCGACCTCTTGCTCGAACGTCCGCCCGTTGGCGCGGGCGCGGCGTTCGAAGGCGGCTTCCATTTCGGCGACGCGACTACGCGTTTCGGTCTCGGCCATCGCAGGTCTCCTCGAAACCCGGCTGGATCGCGGCTGCGCTCCAGCCGGGATGATAGCTTACTTCATCAGCGGGATCGAGAACTCCGCGCCTTCCTTGACGCCCGACGGCCAGCGCGAGGTGACGGTCTTGGTCTTGGTGTAGAATCGCACCGAGTCCGGGCCGTGCTGGTTGAGGTCGCCGAAGCCGGATTTCTTCCAGCCGCCGAAGGTGTAGTAGGCGATCGGCACCGGGATCGGCACGTTGATGCCGACCATGCCGACATTGACCTTGGCGGCGAAGTCGCGCGCGGCGTCGCCGTCGCGGGTGAAGATCGCGACGCCGTTGCCGTAGTCGTGGTCGGACGGCAGCGCCAGCGCTTCGGCGTAGTCGTGGGCGCGCACGACGCTCAGCACCGGGCCGAAGATCTCTTCCTTGTAGATCCGCATGTCCTTGGTGACGTTGTCGAACAGGCAGCCGCCGAGATAGAAGCCGTTCTCGTAGCCCTGCATCTTGAAGCCGCGACCGTCGACCGCGAGCGTCGCGCCTTCCTTGACGCCGATCTCGACGTAGTTCTTGACGCGCTCCAGCGCTTCCTTGGTGACCAGCGGACCGTAGTCGGCGGTCGGATCGGTCGACGGGCCGATCTTCAGCGCCTCGACGCGCGGGATCAGCTTTTCCATCAGCTTGTCGGCGGTCGCCTTGCCGACCGGCACCGCGACCGAGATCGCCATGCAACGCTCGCCGGCCGAGCCGTAGCCGGCGCCGATCAGCGCGTCGACGGTCTGGTCCATGTCGGCATCGGGCATGATGATGGCGTGGTTCTTGGCGCCGCCGAAGCACTGCGCCCGCTTGCCGGTCGCCGCGGCGCGCTCGTAGATGTACTGCGCGATCGGCGACGAGCCGACGAAGCCGACGGCGCGGATGTCCGGATCGTCGAGGATGGCGTCGACCGCCTCCTTGTCGCCGTTGACGACGTTGAGGATGCCCGGCGGCAGCCCGGCTTCGAGCATCAGCGCCGCCAGCGCCATCGGCACGCCGGGGTCGCGCTCCGAGGGCTTCAGGATGAAGGCGTTGCCGCAGGCGATCGCCGGCGCGAACTTCCACATCGGGATCATCGCCGGGAAGTTGAACGGGGTGATGCCGGCGACCACGCCGAGCGGCTGGCGCATCGAGTAGATGTCGATGCCGGGGCCGGCGCCCTCGGTGTATTCGCCCTTCATCAGATGCGGAATGCCGGTGGCGAATTCGGCGACTTCGAGGCCGCGCTGGATGTCGCCCTTGGCGTCGGGGATGGTCTTGCCGTGCTCGCGCGCCAGCAGCTCGGCGAGCTTGTCGTAGTCGCGCTGCACCAGTTCGAGGAACTTCATCAGCACGCGGGCGCGGCGCTGCGGGTTGGTGGCCCCCCACGCGGGCTGTGCCGCGGCGGCGTTCTCGATGGCGGCGCGCATTTCGGCCTTGGTGGCGAGCGCGACCTTGGCCTTGACCTCGCCGGTCATCGGCTCGAACACGTCGGCGAAACGTCCCGATTTGCCTTCGACGTCCTTGCCGCCGATGAAGTGCCCGATCGTGCGCATCCATTCCTCCTGAAAAGGCTGTTTTCTGGACTTCCTTGAACAGCCTTTTTCCGGCTTTGGGAAGGGGCTGCGCGCAGCCGTCGCCTGCCAAAATGCAACGCGCGACGCCAGCGGCATAAGACCACCGCCGCGCGGGGCCGACGCCGGCGGTTTCCGCGCCGTCAGGGGCGCGGCGCGGCCTTCGCGGCGGATCTGGATGTGGACGCGGCTTTGGCGGTGGCCGCCGGCTTGCGCGCGCCGCGCGGCCTCGCCGCCGGCTGCGGCTGAGCCGCCATCGCCAGCGCCGCGTCGCGACCGGCCTGCAGGATGGTGTCGGACAGCTCCCCGCTGCCGGCGACACGCGCCATCAGCAGCGATCCCATCATCGTGGCGAGCGTGGCCATCGCCCGCTTGCGCGCCGCTTTCGGCGGCGCGTCGATGAATTCCGCCGCGATCGTCTCGATCATGGTCTCCATCTTGGCGGCGAACACCTTGCGGGTCTTCGGGCTCTCGCGGGCGATCTCGGCGCCGAGTGCCGGAACCGCGCAGCCGCGACCGGGATCGTCGCGATGCGTCGGAGACAGATAGCTGGTGACGATCACCGCCAGCCGCTCGGCGGGCGGCGTCTCCGCCGCGAGCCTGCGCCAGCGTTCGATCGAGCGGTCCATCGCGAAGGCGAAAGCTTCGATCACCAATTGCTCGCGCGAGGCGAAATGCGCGTAAAACCCGCCATGGGTGAGGCCGGCGTCCTTCATCAGGTCGGCGACGCCGACTCCGTGGGCGCCCTTCTCGCGCAGCCGCACCGACGCCTTTCGCACGATGCGGGCGTGGGTTTCGAGCTTGTGTTCCTTGGAGTAGCGCATCGGCACCTATCAGATGTTCCTGATCATATCATAGTGCGATCCCGGCGAAATGCCACCGTTGAAACCGCGCCCCGTCGCGGCGGCGCGCGCTTGACAAACACCCCCGTTCGCCGGGACATGCGGATCGAGGAAACGTGAGGCAATTCATGCGGATGATCAACTCCCATTGCGGCGTCACCGAGGATGCCCGCGGCGTCGCCACGCTGACGATCTGCAACGCCGGCCCGCTCAACATCCTGAACACGACCGTGATCGACGCCGTGCGCGAGGGGCTGCAGCAGCTCGCCGCCGACGACACGCTCCGCGTGCTGATCATCGCCGGGCAGAGCGACCGCAGCATGATCGGCGGCGCGGACATCAAGGAGATGGCGACGCTGGATCAGGCTTCGGCCGAACGCTTCATCACCGGGCTCGCCGATCTGTGCGAAACCGTCCGCACCGTGCCGTTTCCGGTGATCGCGCGGATCCCCGGCTGGTGCCTCGGCGGCGGGCTGGAATTCGCCGCGGCGTGCGACTTCCGGGTCGCGACCGCGGACGCCAAATTCGCGATGCCGGAGGTGCGGGTCGGGATTCCATCGGTGATCCACGCCGCGCTGCTGCCGCGGCTGATCGGCTGGAGCCGAACGCGCTGGCTGCTGATGACCGCCGAGACGATCGATGCCTCGACCGCGCTCGATTGGGGCCTGATCGACCAGGTGGCGCCGCCGGGCGAACTCGACGACGCGGTCGAGCGCCTGGTCGGTGCGCTGCTCGCCGGCGCGCCGCAGGCGCTGCGGGCGCAGAAGGCGTTGCTGACCGCCTGGCACGACATGCCGCTGCGCGAATCGGTCGAGCATTCCGTCAAGGTGTTCGGCCAGTCCTACCTCACCGGCGAGCCGCAGACGCTGATGGGCGAGTTCCTCAACCGCAAACGGTAACGGCTGAGCCCGATCACGGCCTGTTGCACCGCGGCGGCTTGCATTACCTGTCGTCCATCATATGATCATCGTCATATTCCTCCCGACCGGCGCCGCTGCCGGTCCCTCCCCCCATTCAGGACCCGCCGCATGATCTCGACCTGGCTCGCCTCAGCCCTCGCCCGCCGCGACGTCCACTACGGCTGGGTGATGGTCGGCGTGACCTTCCTGACGGCGCTGGTCTCGGCCGGCGCGGTCGGCGCGCCCGGCGTGTTCATCGTGCCGCTGCAGCAGGAATTCGGCTGGACCACCGCGGAGATTTCCTCGGCGCTGTCGATCCGCTTCATCCTGTTCGGGCTGATGGCGCCGTTCGCGGCGGCGCTGATGAACCGCTACGGCCTGCGCAACGTCACCATCGCCGGGCAAGTGATCATCGCGCTCAGCCTGATCGGCTCGGTGGCGATGACGCAGGTGTGGCAGCTCGTCGTGCTGTGGGGCGTCGCGGTCGGCATCGGCACCGGCCTCACCGCGATGGTGCTGGGCGCCACGGTCGCGGCGCGCTGGTTCAACCATCGCCGCGGCCTCGTCGTCGGCATCCTCACCGCCAGCGTCGCCACCGGCCAGCTGGTGTTTCTGCCGATGCTGGCGAAGCTCACCGAGCTCTACGGCTGGCGGATCGCGCTGTTGCTGCTGTGCGTCGGCCTCGGCGTCGCGGCGATGGGTGTATTGCTGATGATGCGCGACCGGCCGAGCGACGTCGGGCTGCGGCCGTTCGGCGACACCGGCAGCGAGCCGCTGCCGCCGCCCCCGCCGGCCCACGCGCCGATCATGGCGGCGGCGCTCGGCGCGCTGCGCGACGCGGCGAAGACGCGGGTGTTCTGGATTCTGTTCGCGACGTTCTTCATCTGCGGCGCATCGACCAACGGCCTCGTCCAGGTCCACCTGATTCCGCTGTGCGCCGATTTCGGCATCCCGCAGGTGCAGGCGGCCGGGCTGCTCGCGGCGATGGGGATCTTCGATTTCGTCGGCACCATCCTGTCGGGCTGGCTGTCCGACCGCTACGACAATCGCTGGCTGCTGTTCTGGTACTACGGGCTGCGCGGGCTGTCGCTGCTGTTCCTGCCGTTCAGCGACTTCACCTTCTACGGACTGTCGCTGTTCGCGATGTTCTACGGCCTCGACTGGATCGCGACCGTGCCCCCAACGGTGCGACTGACCGCGCAGAAATTCGGCCCCGAACGCGCCGGGCTGGTGTTCGGCTGGATCTTCGCCGGCCATCAACTCGGCGCCGCGACCGCGTCGTTCGGCGCTGGCCTGTCGCGCACCGTGCTGCTGAGCTATTTGCCGGCGTTCTTCGTCGCCGGCGCGCTGTGCATCATCGCGGCCGCGATCGTGCTGACAATCAGCAAGCACCCGCGGCCGGCGACGGCGTAGCTGCCCTCCCTCTCCCCGCCATGCGGGGAGAGGGTCGGGGTGAGGGGCCTGGCACGGCTCTTCAGCGCGATTGAGTTATCAGGAAGGCAAGTCATCAGGCCCGAGAGAGCGCTCGTTCGGCAACCTCAGTGCCCGGCCCCTCACCCGACCGGCTGCGCCGGTCGACCTCTCCCCGCCATGCGGGGAGAGGTTTGGGCTTACTACGGCCGCACCCGCATCGCGCTGGCTTCGCCGGGCCGGCGCAACGGTTCGGCGAGACGGGCGAATTCGCACAGCAGCGAGCGGGTCTTGCGCGGGTCGATGATCTCTTCGACCCAGAACTTCTCGGCCGAGCGGAACGGCGAGCGCAGCTTGTTCAGCCGATCCTCGATTTCCCGCATCTTGGCGTCGCGATCGTCGGCGGCGTCGAGATCGGCGCGATACGCCGCTTCGATGCCGCCCTCGAGCGGCAGCGATCCCCAATAGGCCGACGGCCAGGCGTAGCGCATCGAGAACCGGTTGGCGGGCTGGTGCACCACGCCGGCGACGCCGAAGGCGTTGCGCACGATGATCGTGCACCACGGCACGGTCGACTGGTTGACCGCCGCCATCGCCCGCACGCCGTGGCGGATGGTCGCCGACTTCTCGGCGTCGAGCCCGATCATGAAGCCCGGGCAATCCATCAGATACACCACCGGCAGATGGAAGGTTTCGGCGAGATCGACGAAGCGGACCACCTTCTGGCAGGCCTCCGTCGTCCACGAGCCGCCGTAGTGATACGGATCGCCGGCGAGCAGCGCCACCGCGCGGCCGTCGAGCCGCGCCAGACCGGTGATGACCGAGCGCCCGAAATTGGCGCCCATCTCGAAGAACGACCCCTTGTCGACGACCGATTCGATGATCGGGCGCATCTTGTAGACCTGGCGGCGATTGCGCGGCACCGCCTTGATCAGCTTCTCGTCGGCGCGTTCCGGATCGTCGTCGCAGGGCAGCGTCGGCGGCAGTTCGTGCACCGACGACGGCAGGTAGGACAGGAAGCGCCGCGCGCAGGCGAACGCCTCCTCCTCGGTGTCGACAGCATGGTCGACCGCGCCGGCGCGGGTCTGGATGTCCGCGCCGCCGAGTTCCTGCTTGGTGAGATCCTGGCCGAGCCGCGCCACCACCGGCGGACCGGCGACGAACATCGCGGAAGTCTTGGTCATGATCGAGTAGTGGCTGGCGGCGAGCCGCGCGGCGCCGAGCCCCGCGACCGAGCCGAGCCCGAGCGCGACCACCGGCACCTGCGCCATGTTGGCCGTCGTGAACCAGAACCAGCGTGTGCCGCCGACGCCGCCCGGCAGATTCGACGCGCCCTTGGTCTCGATCGTCTTCACCGAGCCGCCACCGCCGGAGCCCTCGATCACGCGGACGATCGGCAACCGGTAGTCGTGCGCCATCTCCTCCGCCATCAGCGGCTTGTTGTGGATCGAGGCGTCAGCCGAGCCGCCGCGCACCGTGAAGTCGTCGCCGACCACGACCACCGGACGGCCGTCGATCTTGCCGCGGCCGAACACGCAGTTGGCCGGCGTCAGATCGACGAGTTCGCCGTTGTCGTCGTATTCAGCGATGCCTGAGACCGCACCGATCTCGTGGAAGCTTCCGGAATCGATCAGCGCATCGATGCGCTCGCGGACCGTGAGCCGGCCTTGATCATGCTGGCGCTTGACCTTGTCGGCGCCGCCCATCTGCCGCGCCAAGGTCTCGCGCCGGGCCAGCTCGTCGAGCTCCGGCTTCCAGGTCATTCGCTTCCTCCGGTCTGTTTGTTTTTCTTGTCGGTCCCGGGCCGACCGCGATCAGGCCGCTGTCGGCATTCTGTACCAGCGCGTCGATCGTGCCGCTCAGCCGCAGCAGCACCGGCGCCACCTCGTCGTGCATCCGCTGCTCGTCGTACATCGCCGACAGCAGGCCGATATTGACCACCACATAGGTCTGGTACTGCGGCGACCACATCGGCACCGCGATGCCGTTGATGTGCGGGCTGAACAGGCCGCAGGAGGCCACGTAGCCGCGTTCGCGCAGCATCGTGCGGTTGGCTTCGAGGCGGCTGCGCAGCAGTGGCGTGTGCTCGGGAAACTCCCGCTCCATCTCCGTCAGCAGCGCGTTGGCGGTGTCTTCTTCGAGCGCCGCGGCGTAGGCGTGGCCGCCCGCGGTGCGGGCGATCGCGATCCGGCTGCCGGTGGTCGAATGCAGGCCGAGCGCGTGCGGCGCGCGGGCGTATTCGAAGTACACCAGATGGAATCGGTCCGGGATCAGGAAGCCGATCGTGCCGGGGATCTGGTCCGCGACCTCTTGCAGCCGGGTCCGGATCAAATTGCGCAGCTGCAACCCGCGCATCATCGCGGTGCTCATCGCCACCGCGCTGGGGCCGATGCGATATTTCTGGTCGCGCGGCAGGTACACGAGCTGCCCCATCCGGGTCAGCGTGTGGGTCAGCCGCGACACCGTCGAGCGCGGCAGTCCGCAGCGATTGGAGATTTCCAGATTGCCGAGGCGCGCGTCGGCGCCCTCGAAGCAGCGCAGCACGTCGAATGCGCGCGACACCACCTGAATCACGTCACCTTCGCCGGCGAGTTCACCCACACCCTGTCTGCAGAGCCGTTCCGAGCGTCGTCCCATGTGCTTCTTCCCGCTTGGTTCTTGATGCCAAATGCGCCGAGGCGGAAGCGCCCACCGAACCCGTCCCGACGCACATTTTTTTTATTTCACTCTGCGGAATATAATTCCACTTGAAGACAACGCTACATCAGGCAATCTGCGGCGACAATACAAACAAGCCGAGCGCGCCCCGCCCCGCGTGACGACTCGGCGCAAGATTTTCCCGCGTTACCGGCAGTGAAACCGGCCAGCGCTCGCAACTGCCGGAGGACCCGCCATGCCCGAAATCAAGATCGTCACCGAAGTTGCGGGGCGCATCTGCGCATTGCCGGTCGCCGTCGGCGACGGCATCGGCGAAGGCGATGACGTCGTCTTCGTCGAAGCGATGAAGATGGAAATTCCGGTCGCTGCCCCGGCCGACGGAACTTTGAAGTCGCTGCATGTCGCGCTCGACGATGTCGTCGCCGAGGGCCAATTGCTCGCGGTGATCGAAACCTGAGTCTCACCGCTCGCTTTCGGGGCGAACAGTACGGTCGGCGACGTAATGCCGCATCGCACAGCGACGATCTGTCCACAATGGCGCGCGCGGCGAGCGGTACGCGCGTCGTTGCGCTCACCATCCCGCGATGACATGATCTCCCGATAAGAACAGCAATTCGCAAAGCGAATGCATTCGGGGAGAGAGACATGACGGGACGTTTCGGTCCACTGGCGACCATCGCCTTCTCGTGCGCGGCGGTGATCGCGACTGCGGCGTCCGCCGACGAGGCGAAGCTGCCCCCGACGATGGCCTTCACCGCTTACGACACCGGCACTGCCGGCTTCAACATCGCCGTCGCCGTCGGCAAGATGATGAAGGACAAGCACAGCACCGACGTCCGCGTCCTTCCCGCCGGCAACGACGTCGCCCGCCTCGCGCCGCTGCGCGCCGGCCGCGCGCAACTGGCCTGGATGGGCTCCGGCACCTACTTCGCGCAGGAAGGCGTGTTCGAATTCGGCGCCAAGGAATGGGGCCCGCAGCCGCTGCAGATCACCCTCAGCGTGGTCGACTGCAACGGCTCCTCGCTCGGCGTCGCCAAGGATGCCGGCGTCAAGGAGATCAAGGATCTGCGCGGCAAGCGCGTCGGCTTCGTGGTCGGCTCGCCGGCGCTGAACCAGAACGCGCTCGGCATCATGGCCTATGGCGATCTCACCCAGAAGGACGTCAAGATCGTCGAATTCGCCAGCTACGGCGCGATGTGGAAGGGGCTGATCAACAACGACGTCGACGCCGCCTTCGGCACCACCATCACCGGGCCGGCCAAGGAAGCCGAGAATTCGCCGCGCGGGCTGATCTGGCCGCCGATGCCGCATGCCGACAAGGCGGCGTGGGAGCGCGTCAAGAAGGTGGCGCCGTTCTTCAATCCGCACATGTCGAAATGCGGCGCCGCGCACGACCCGGCCAAGCCGATCGAACTGTCGAACTACCCCTACCCGATCGCCACGGTCTACGCGGCGCAGCCGGCCGATCAGGTCTACGCCATCACCAAGGCGATGATCGTCGACTACGACGCCTACAAGGACAGCGCACCGGGCGCGACCGGCCTCGCGGTGAAGACCCAGACGATGAAATGGGTGGTGCCGTTCCACCCCGGCGCGGTGAAGGCGCTGCAGGAGGCCGGACAGTGGAGCCCGGAGGATCAGGCGCACAATGACGCCCTGATCAAGCGTCAGGGCGTGCTCGCGGCGGCGTGGAAACAATACACCGGCGCGGCGCCGTCCGGCGACAAGGAGTTCGCCGACGGCTGGATGGCGGCCCGCGCGGCGGCGCTGCAGAAGGCCGACATGCCGAACGGCTTCGCGCAGTAGCCGCCCCGCAACCGACGGGGATCGGCCATGCGCCAGGACCAGCACGCCTCGCGTCCGACCAAGCGGATCGTGTTCGACGATCCGCATTCGGTCGACAACATGCAGGAAGCCGAAGTCACGCGGGTTCGCACCCTGCAGGGCTTCTGGCGCTGGGCGCTGATCGCGGCCGCGGCGGCCACCATCCTGCTCTGCATCAACCAGCAGTTCTCGCTGCGGTTCTTCATCGGCTTCACCCAGCTCAACACGGAGTATTTCTATCTCCTGATCGCCTTGATGCTGCCATTCACCTTCCTGATCTTCCCCGGCTCGGCGCAGGCGCGGCTCGATCGCGTGCCGTGGTACGACATCGTGCTGTTCGCGGCGACGATCGCGGCGGCGCTGGTGCTGATGAGCTACGTCCGCAAGGCGGCCGAGGCCGGCTGGGAATTCGGCGGCGCGCCGACGCAGGTGTTCGTCGCCGGGCTGGTGATGTGGGCGCTGCTGATGGAGGCGCTGCGCCGCACCGGCGGCTGGAGCCTGCTGCTCTGCGTGTTTCCGTTCACGGTGTATCCGCTGTTCGCCGGCGCCCGATGGCTCGGCCCGCTCGGCGGCTCGCAATCGACGCTCGAACAGGCGACCGCCTATCACGTGCTGTCCGGCGAGAGCCTGCTCGGAATTCCGATCCAGGCCTTCGCCGACACCGTGATCGGCTTTCTGGTATTCGGCACCGCGCTGATGATGACCGGCGCCGGCAAGTTCTTCATCAATTTGTCGTTCGCGATCTGCGGCACGTTCCGCGGCGGCGCCGCGAAGGTCTGCATCTTCGCCTCCGGCCTGCTCGGCATGATGTCGGGCTCGATCATCTCCAACGTGCTCACCGCAGGCACGATGACGATTCCGGTGATGAAGAAGAGCGGCTTCCGCGCCTCCTACGCCGCCGCGATCGAGGCCTGCGCCTCGACCGGCGCGGTGCTGGCGCCGCCGGTGATGGGCGCCACCGCCTTCGTGATCGCACAGTTCCTCAACGTCTCCTACGCCGAGGTCGCGCTGGCCGCGATCATCCCGGCGACGCTGTATTACATCGGCCTGTTCATGCAGGTGGATTCCTACGCCGCCCGGCACGGGCTGGAGGGCATCCCGCGCAGCGAATTGCCGAGCGTCGTTCAGACCCTGAAGGAAGGCTGGTACTACGTCTTCGTGATCGCGCTGCTGGTGGTGATGCTGCTGTATTTCAAGCGCGAGAGCCACGCCCCGTTCTATGCCACCGCGCTGCTGCTGGTGCTCAACCAGGTGTTCTCCAAAGAGACGCGCTGGACACCGGCGACGATCGCCCGGTTCTTCGAGGTCAACGGCCGCACTTTCGTCGAGCTGATCGGCATTCTGGCCGGCTGCGGCCTGCTGATCGGCGCGTTCTCGATGACCGGCGTGATCTCCAGCCTCGCCGGCGACCTGTTGCGGCTCGCCGGCGACAACGCCTTCCTGCTGCTGGCGATGTGCGCGGTGACCAGCCTGATCCTCGGCCTGGGACTGACCACCACCGCCTGCTACATCTTCCTCGCCATTCTGGTCGCGCCCGCGCTGGAGAAGCTCGGGCTGAACCGGATGGCGGTGCACATGTTCATCTTCTATTGGGGCATGTTGTCGTCGATCACCCCGCCAGTGGCGATCGCCTCATTCGCGGCCGCCGGCATCGCCGGCTCGCCGGCGATGAAGACCGGCTGGGAATCGATGTGGGTCGGCAGCATCATCTATTTCATCCCGTTCTTCTTCGTGATGAACCCGGCGCTGGTGCTGCAGGGGCCCTCCCCCTATCTCGCCGCGCTCGGACTGATGGCGTTGGCGGCGATCGGCACGCTGTTCATCTGCGGCGGCATCCAGGGCTATCAGGTCGGCATCGGCGATCTGCGCCGCACAGGCAGTCTGGAATGGCCGCTGCGGATCGCGCTGGTGATCGGCGGCTTCGTGCTGGCGACGCCGGGCGGCGGCATCAACCCGCTGTCGCAGGTTCAGGTCACCGGGCTCGGCCTGTGCATCCTGCTGCCGACCGTGCTGATCGCAACCTTGCTGGTGCGGCGCGGGGGCGAACCGCGTTCGCCGCGCGCGCCTGCCGTGTCGCGGCCGTCGCTGTCGTAAGCGGCGGCGCCGTCAGGCGCCGTGGAACACCACGGCGTCGACCACCACGCAGCCCTGCCCCGCGCTGCCGAGCATCACCGGATTGAGATCGAGGCTGACGATTCCGGCGGCGGGATCGCGCATCAGTTCGCCGATCTTCACCACCGCGTCGACCAGCGCGTCGAGGTCCATCGGCGGTTCGCCGCGGACGCCCGCGAACAGCGGCGCGATCCGCAGCGTCTGCAGCGCGTCGCGCACCTCCTGCGCCGTGAACGGCGGCAGCAGCAGCTTGGTGTCGCGGAAGATCTCGACATATTTGCCGCCGTCGCCGACCACCACGACCGGCCCGAACACCGGATCGCGGTGCGCGCCGATCATCATCTCGCGCCGGCCGCCGGCCATCGCCGCGACGATGATGCCGTCGAACCGTGCCCCGTTCCGGGCGATGATCTGCTCCATCTCGGTGAAGATGTCGCCCGTGGTATCGGCCGACGTCACGCCGAGCCGGACCAGGCCGAGTTCGGACTTATGCGCGATGTCGGCCGAGCAGCCCTTCACCACCACCGGCCCGCCGATCACGGTGAAGGCGGCAACCGCCTCGTTACGCGACAGGCACAGCCGATGCGGCACCACCGGAATGCCGCGTGACGCCAGCAGCGCGAGGCTATCGGCCTCGTTGAGCATCAGCGTCTCCGCCGGCGCCGCGAGCAGTGCGTCGCTTGGGGCGAGCGCGGCGCGGCGCGCAACGGTCTTGGCCATCAATTCGCGATGCGCCAGGAACTGATGCAGCGCGCTGACGGCTTCGACTTCGGTGGGAAACACCGAAGTCCCGTTGGCGGCGAAGGCCTGCGCCACGCTCGGCTGCGTCGCAGCCACCACCAGCGGCTTGCCGGTCTGCTTGGCGAACGCCGCGGCATCGCGCGAAAACGCCGGCACGTCGTAGCCGGGGCCGGCGACCGGCACGCCGATCAGAAACGCATCCGCCGCAGGATCGTCGGCGATCACCGGCAGGATATCGCCGAACAGCGCGCTGTTCGACAGCAGCGCCGCGGTGAGGTCGATCGGATTGGTGGTGGTGGCGAAGCTCGGCAGAATGCCTTTCAGCTTCGTGTCGGTCTCCGGCGCGAGCTTCGCCATCGGCATGCCGACGCTGGTCGCGGCATCGGCGGTCAGCACGCAGACCGCGCCGGAATTGCTGATCGCCACCAGCCGCCGGCCCCGCGGTTTCCAGCCCTTCAGATACAGTTCGGTCGCCTCGACCAGCCCGCGCATGTCCGGCGCGCGCCAGATGCCGTGATGTTCGAAGAACGCATCGACCACGCGATCCTCGTTGGCGAGCGCGCCGGTGTGCGACTGCGCCGCCGCCTTGCCGGCCTCGGTGCGGCCCGACTTCAGCGCGATGATCGGCAGATCGCGATCCAGCGCGATGCCGGCGAGTTCTTCGAGATAGGTCTTGTCCGGGATGCTCTCGAGATACAGCAGCATCAGCTTGACCTCGGGATCCTCCGCGACCGCGCAGGCGAGCTCGCCGACGGTGATGTCGGCATCGTTGCCGGTGGCGTGGGTGTGGCGCACGCCGATGCCCCTCTGGCGCAGGAACCCGACCGGCACGGTCGACAGCGCGCCGGACTGGCTCAGCATCGCGACGTGGCCCTTGGCGCCCTCCGCGGCGCGCTCCATGTCGACGAACATCGTCGAGAACGACGCGATCGCGCCGGTGCCGAAATTGGCGAGGCCCTGCGAGTTCGGCCCGACGATCCGCATGCCGGCCTTGTGCGCGGCTTCGACCATGCGGCGCTCTTTCGCTTTGCCTTCGACCGCATCGACTTCGCCGAAGCCCGACGCCATCACCACCGCGATCTTGACGCCCGCAGCGGCGCAATCCTCGACCGCGGCGATGGCGTTGTCGCCGGCGACCGCGACGATCACCATCTCGGGCGCTTCCGGCAGATCGGCGAGCGACGCGTAGCTCTTGTGTCCCTGGATCTCGGGCCGGCTCGGATTGATCGGATAGATCTTGCCCTTGAAGCCGAACTTGCCGAGGAAATGCACCGGCCGGCCGCCGACCTTGTTGGGATTATCCGACGCGCCGATCACGGCGACGGATTTCGGATCGAGGGCGGCGCGCAGACGGCTCATGCAGATGTCCTTTCGAAGAACGGAACGAGGCGGCCGGTGAAGCGCGCGAACCGCGCCGTCACCCGATCGCCGATGGCGAGATCCTGGGCGCCGTGCGCCATCATGCGGAAGCCTTCGGCGGTGTCGACCAGCACGATCTTGAACGGCACGTGCTCGCGCGCCTCCGGCGTCGCGGCGCGGTGCACCAGCGTCGCCGCGTAGACGACGCCGTCGCCGCTGGCGCGCAGCGTCGCGAGGTCGTTGCTGCCGCAGGCGGCGCAGAACGCGCGGCCGAAATACTGCACGCCGCCGCAGGCGGTGCAGCGCTGATAGAGGATCGCCTCCTCGCCCGCCGTCCAGTCGGAGAGTGTCGCCGCGCTCATCGCACCCGCTCCAGGAACATGCTGACATGCGACGACAGCACGCCGCCGTCGCCGTGCAGCAGCGCCAGCGAGGCATCGCGCACCTGGCGGCCCTCGGCGCGGCCGGTCATCTGCAGATGGGTTTCGACCAGATGCGCCATCGCGCCGCCGACGCCGCAATGGCCGTAGGACAACAGCCCGCCATGGGTGTTGAGCGGCATCGCTCCGTCTTTCGAAAAATGGCCGTCGCGGGCCCGCGCGGCCGCCTCGCCGCGTCCGGCGAGGCCGAGGTCTTCGAGCAGCATCAGCAGCGTGATGGTGAAGCTGTCGTACACAGCAGCGTACTGCACATCGCTGACGGCAACGCCGCTCGCGGCCTTGGCGCGCGCGATCGACAGTTCGGCGCCGGACGGCCCTTCCGCCGGCATCGCCGTGACATGCTGATGGGTGTGCGCCTGGCCGCAACCGCGCACCTTGATACGATGCTGTGTCGTCGGCTCGCGGCTGATCACCAGCGCCGCGCCGCCGTCCGACACCGGACAACAGTCGAGCAGCTTCAGCGGCGAGGCGATCGGCTTGGACGCCATCACCTCGGCGACGCTGATCGGCTCGTGAAACTGCGCGCCGGGATGGGTCGCCGCATGCGCGCGCATCAGCACCGCGAATTCGGCGAGGTCTTCTTCCGTCACGCCGTGGTCGTGCATGTAGCGCGACGCCACCAGGCCATAGTAAGCGGGAATCGTCGGCCCGAGCGGCACCTCGTAGACCGGGTGACCGACCTGCGCCAGCGCCTGCACCGAGGCGTCGCGGCTCTGGCCGCTCAGCCGGTTCTCGCCGCCGACGACCAGGATGTTCTTTGCCGCGCCGCTTTCGACCAGCTGATGCGCCAGCATCGCCATCGCCATGCCGGTGGCGCCGCCGACCTGCACCGCGTGGCAATAGCTCGGCCGGATGCCGAAATGCTCGGCGAACACGGTGGCGAGCATGATGTGCGGCATCGTCGTCGAATAGCCGCACAGCAGCCCGTCGACGTCGCCGCGCACGAGCCCGGCATCGGCGATCGCCTGCTCCGCCGCATCGCGCATCAGCGACAACGTCGTCGAGCCGTCGATCTTGCCGAACCGCGTGAGGCCGACGCCGGTGATGTAGCTCATGACGCGACTACCCGAGGAAGAAGTTGCGCACAGGAACCACCTCTCAACGTCATTCCGGGGCGCGCCCCTTGGCGCGAACCCGGAATCCATACTCCCTGGCAGGGGTTATGGATTCCGGGTTCGCCGCTGCGCGGCGCCCCGGAATGACGAACGAGAGGGTGACGACGCTGACGGCGATGAGGACCACGAATGAGAGCCCGAGCACGGCGCGCTCCCCTCCCCCCTGCGGGGAGGGGCCGGGGGTGGGGGTCACCGGGCACTGCGCTAGCGTCGCTTTCGCACAGGCACTGCGCCCGCGTCGCCCTCACCCCAGCCCTCTCCCGCAAGCGGGAGAGGGAGCGCGCTGTGCTCTTCTCCCCTCCCCCTTGCGGGGAGGAGTCGGGGGTGGGGGTCCACGGGCACTGAGCGCGTAGCACTCTCTCAGCTCCCCTGCGGCAGCTTCACCGCGCCGCAGGCCGCCAAGCCGGCGATCTCGTCGTCGGTGTATCCCGTTTCCCGCAGCACCTCCGCGCCCTGCTCGCCGAGCCGCGGCGCGAAGCGCTGGCGTTCGACCGGGGTCGCCGACCAGGTCGCCGACACCTTCATGTCGCGGATCGCGCCTTCGCTCGGATGCTGGACCACGGGGAAGAACTCCGTCGCGACCAGATGCGGATCGTCGAGCATGCTTTCGAGATCGTGCATCCGCATCGCCGGCACGTCGGCGGCGTCGAGCAATTCGGTCCACTCCGCCGTGGTGCGGGTCTGAAAGATCCGCGCCAGTTCGGCATAGACCACATCGATATGCACCGCGCGTTTGGCGAAGCTGGTGTAGCGCTCGTCGCCGAGCAGATCGTCGCGACCGACCGCGCGCAGGAAGCTGAACCACTGCTTGTCGTTGTAGACCATCGCGCAGATGTAGCCGTCGGCGGTCTGGTACGGCCGCCGGTCCGGCGACAGATGCCGCGCATAGCCGCCGCGGTCGAGCGGCGGCTCGTAGGTCAGGCCGCCGAGATGATCGCCCATCACGAAGCTCGCCATGGTCTCGAACATCGGAATGTCGACGCGCTGGCCCTGACCGGTGCGGTCGCGATGCACCAGCGACGCGCAGATCGCGCCGACCGCGGTGAGGCCGACGATGCGATCGACCAGCGCGTTCGGCACGTAGCGCGGCGTGCCGTCGCCGATCCGCGCGTTCAGCGCCGGCAGCGCGGTGGCGCCCTGGATCAGATCGTCGTAAGCGGGCTTCGCCGCATACGGGCCGTCCTGGCCGAAGCCGAACACGCCGGCATAGACCAGCCGCGGATTGATGGCGGCGACGTCGTCATAGCCGAGCCGCAGCCGCGCCATCGCCTGCGGACGGACGTTGTAGACCAGCACGTCGGCGCCGGCGATCAACCGCAGCGCGGCGTCGCGGCCGGCGGCGTGCTTGAGATCGAGGCAGATGCTGCGCTTGTTGCGGTTGGCGTTGAGAAACACCGGACCCATGCCGGGATGGCGCGACGGCCCGATCTGCCGGGTGACGTCGCCGTCGGGGGATTCGATCTTGATCACGTCGGCGCCGTAGTCACCGAGCATCTGGGTCGCATACGGCCCCATCAGCACCGACGTCATGTCGACGATCTTCACGCCCTCGAGTGGCCCCATCGCCGCGTCATCTCCCGGTGCAGCAGCGGCGCTCTCGTCGGCACCGTCGTTCCCCTGTAGCGTGGAGCCCGCGCCGAGATCAAGCCGGTCGCCGGCATGGCGCCCCTGCGGCCGTCCCCGCCGCGCGCCGATGTTCCGTGGCGCGGAATCGTTGCGGGGCGTCATTGACCACGGCGGCCTCGGCCGTCTTCACTGGGATCGACCGGAACCGCGATCTCGCCGACAGAGCTTCCGATGACCACGCATCACACCACCTTCCTGGCCCCGCCATCGCTGCCGGCGATGGGCCTCGGCGCGCTGTGGCCGTCGCCGGGCTGGCGCGGCAAGGAAGGCTTCCCCACCTTCAGTTTCATCTGGCGCGACTATCGCATCGGACGCGATGTCCTCGGCGTGCTGCAACGTCTCGCCGGAAGCGACGACTCCGCCACCACCGATCGGTTGTTGTTGCTGGCGCCGCACGTCAGCGGCTTTCGGCTGACGCTGGCGATGCTGATGCACCCGATCTGGCCGCTGCCGATCTGGCGCGCGCTGCAACTGCGCAATCGGCTGACGCGCAGCGGCGAGATCAAACTCGCCTATCCGTCCGATCTGATCGCGCAGGCGATCGCCTGGCGCGTCCACGACAAGGGGATCGAGCTCGACATCCACGTGCAGCTGCTGCAGGGCGACGATTGCCCGTGGGAGAGCGTCACGACGTTCTACTATCGCGGCCGCTTCGCGCCGCTGCTGTCGCACGGCGCGGCCGCGGGCGCCGATTTCGTCTCGCCGATGGTCGATCCCGCGCAGCCGCCGGTCGCGCATTGGCGCGTCGACGGCGGACGGCGATTGCGCTGGGCGCGGCTGACCGGCGACTGCAATCCCCTGCACCTGCTCGACGCCTATGCGCGCCGGACCGGCTTCGCCGCGGCATCGGCGCATCCGCAGCGGATCGCGGCGCAATGTCTCGGGCACCTTCCGCCGACGCACGCACCGCCGCGGCAACTCGATCTCTGGCTGAAAGGCCCGGTGTATTACGGCCGCGACGTCACGCTGCGGCACGCCGCGTCGACCGACGGCGACGCCTTCGCGTTGTGGGTCGATGGTGATGAACGGGCTGCGATGGTAGGACGAATGAGCTAACCCTCGTCATTGCGAGGAGGCGAAGCCGACGAAGCAATCCAGCTTAGTGCACCGCGCTGGATTGCTTCGCGGAGCCTGTCATCGGGCGGCGCTTCGCGCCGACCCGGTGGCTCGCAATGACGACAGAGGGAGCGATGGAAACTACTTCACCATCTTGCGCAGTTCGGTCTTCAGCACCTTGCCGTAATTGTTCTTCGGCAGCGCCTCCAGATAGACGTAGCGCTTCGGACGCTTGAAGCGGGCGATCGCGGCGAGGCAGTGCTGATCCAGCGCAGCGTCGTCGGGTGCAGCGCCCTCGGCCAGCACGACGCAGGCGACGACATTCTCGCCCCATTCCGGATCGGCGACGCCGATCGCCGACACCTCGCGCACCGCCGGATGCGTCAGCAGCGCCTCTTCGACCTCGCGCGGATAGATGTTGGTGCCGCCGGAGATGATCACGTCCTTGGAGCGGTCCGACAGCGTCAGGAAGCCGTCCTCATCCAGGCGTCCGACATCGCCGGTGCGCAGCCAGCCGTCCTTCAACGTCTCGGCATTCGCGGTCGGGTTGTTCCAGTAGCCGAGCATCACGGTCAAGCCCTTGACCTCGATCTCGCCGGTCTCGCCCACCGGCAACTCGCGACCGTCGGCACCGGTGATCCGCACCGAGACCACGCTCTGCGCGGTGCCGACCGAGGCCAGCCGCTCCAGATAGCGCGGATGAGCGACGTCGGCGTGCCGCGCACGCGTCAGCGAGGTAATCGTCATCGGACTCTCACCCTGGCCGTAGATCTGCACAAAACGCTGGCCCATCACGGCCAGCGCCTCGCGGATATCGGCGAGATACATCGGGCCGCCGCCATAGACGATGGTGCGCAGTCCCTCGCCGCTCTCGCCGCGGCGCTTGGCGGCTTCCACCAGCCGCTTGATCATGGTCGGCGCGGCGAACATCGCGACGTCGCCGAGCTGTTTGCCGAGCGTCAGCACCTCGTCCGGATCGAAGCCGCCGGAGTCGGGCACGACGTGGCGCGCGCCGAATCTGGTGTGGATCATGTTGTAGAGTCCGGCGCCGTGCGAGATCGGCGCGGCATACAGCGCCGCGTCGTCGGGCCCGACCTGATCGACGTCGGCCAGATAGCACAGCGACATCGCGATCAGATTGCCGTGGCTGAGCATCACGCCCTTCGGCCGCCCGGTGGTGCCCGAGGTGTAGAACAGCCAGGCGAGGTCGCGGTCGTCGCGCGCCACCGGGACCATCGGCCCCTCGCCGCTGCGGGCGCGGTGATACGCGTCGCTGTCGAGCGCCAGCGTCGCCATGCCGGGCGGGCAATCGCCGGCGGCCTCGTCGAAGCTCTCCGCGGTGTCGTCGCAGATCAGCGCCAGCTTCACGCCGGAATTGCTGCAGATCCACGCCGCCTCGCGGCCGTGCAGCTTGGCGTTGATCGGCACCGCCGCCGCGCCCGCCCACCAGACGCCGTACAGCGCTTCGAGATAGGCCGTGCAATTGCTCGCGAACAGCGCGACGCGGTCGCCGGGCGCGACGCCGTAGTCGCGCCCCAGCGCCGCGGCGAACGAGGCGGCGCGCGCCGCGAACGTAGCGTAATCCGCCTCGATCGTCGTGCCGGTCAGCAGCGCGGGGGCGCCGGGCCGCAGCCGGGCGCTCGCGGCGAGCCATTCCGCCAGATTCATCGCAAGCCCCCGCAAACCGAGTGTTCAATGGGGACGCGACTGCCGGCCCGCTTGCCGTCATGGCCGGGCTTGTCCCGCCTGCGGGGCCGAAGCCCCTTCGGCGCGGCGAAGGCCCGGCCATCCACGTCTTTGCCGCGTCCACCGCCGAAGGCGTGGATGCCCGGGACGAGCCCGGGCATGACGGGCGAGAGAGCCATCGCGTTGGATTACTTCGCCGGCTCGAGCACCGAGACGTAGTTGGCGACCGCGGCGCCGCCCATGTTGAAGATGCCGCCGAGCTTGGCGTCCTTGATCTGCATGCCTTCCGGCGCCTGGCCGAGCAGCTGCATCGCCGTCAGCACGTGCATCGACACGCCGGTGGCGCCGATCGGATGGCCCTTGGCCTTCAGGCCGCCGGACGGATTGATCGGCAGCTTGCCGTCCTTCTGAGTCCAGCCTTCCTTGATGGCGCGGGCGCCCTGCCCCTTCGGCGTCAGCCCCATCGCTTCGTATTCGATCAGTTCGGCGATGGTGAAGCAGTCGTGGGTCTCGACGAACGACAGATCGTTCAGCGTCACGCCGGCCTGCTCCAGCGCGCGCTGCCAGGCGACGGTGCAGCCCTCGAACGACAGGATGTCGCGCTTCGACATCGGCAGGAAGTCCTGCGCATGGGCGCGGGCGCGGATGTTGACGGCCTTGCCCATGGTCTTGGCGTTCTCGGCCGAGGTCAGCACCAGCGCCGCCGCGCCGTCGGAGACCAGCGAGCAATCGGTGCGCTTCAAGGGACCGGCGACGAACGGGTTCTTGTCGCCTTCGGCGCGGCAGAACTCGAAGCCGAAATCCTTGCGCATCTGCGCATAGGGATTCGACACGCCGTTGTGGTGATTCTTGGCGGCGATCATCGCCAGCGCGTCGGACTGGTCGCCGTATTTCTGGAAGTACTTCTGCGCGATGATGCCGAACACGCCGGCGAAGCCCGCGGGCGTCTCGCCGTCTTCCGGCAGATAGGACGCGCGCAGCAGGTTCTTGCCGATCTCCGGCCCCGGCGTGCGCGTCATCTGCTCGACGCCGACCACCAGCACCACCTTGGCGGCGCCGGCCTCGATCGCGCGGATGCCCTGGTGCACGGCGGCGGAGCCGGTGGCGCAGGCGTTTTCGACGCGGGTGGCGGGCTTGAAGCGCAGCGCCGGATCGGCCTGCAGCACCAGCGCCGCGGTGAAGTCCTGCGGCGAGAAGCCGGCGTTGAAATGCCCGAGCACGATTTCATCGACATCGCTCGCGGCGATGCCGGCATCGGCGATCGCCTCGTTGGCGACGCGGACGATCATGCTCTCGACGGTCTCGGCGTCGAACTTGCCGAAGGGCATATGCGCCCATCCAACGATACTGGCGGTCATGGGGTGTCTCCTCGCTCGGGTTGCTGGTTTGGCCGGAATATAGGACGCCCGTCAGCCAAAAGCATCCCCCGTTCCAGACATAGATCCGTCATGCCCGGGCTTGACCCGGGCATCCATCACACGAAGAAGATGGATCGCCGGGTCGAGCCCGGCGATGACGGTTTTTTTCGGCTCAGCCCACGAACGTCCCGCCGAGTTCATCCTCGATGTGAATGCGGATGATGTCGTCGAAGGTCTGTTCCGCGGTGGTGAAGCCGAGGCTGAGCGCGCGGTCGGTGGAGAAATTGCGCGGCCAGCCGGAGACGATGCCGATGATCGTTGGATCGGGCTCGCGCCTGATCCGCGCCACCACGCCCTTTCCGGCGACGCGTTCGAGCGACGCGATCTGCTCGCCGACCGTCGCGGCGAGACCGGGCATCGACAGATTGCGGCGTGGGCCGATCGCCGCGGTGTCCATCGTGCCGGCATGAATCAGGAAGCCGACCGCCGAGCGCGGCGAGGCGTGCCAGTGCATCACGTCATCGCCGACCGGCAGCACCGCTTCCTGCCCGGCCAGCGGCTCGCGGATGATGTTGGAGAAGAAACCGGACGCCGCCTTGTTGGGCTTGCCGGGGCGGACACAGATCGTCGGCAGGCGGATGCCGATGCCGTCGAGGAAGCCGCGCCGCGTATAATCCGCCAGCAGGAGTTCGCAGATCGCCTTCTGGGTGCCGTAGCTGGTCAGCGGCGCCGACAGGAATTCGTCGCCGATCTGTTCCGGGAACGGTGCGCCGAACACCGCGATCGACGAGGTGAACACCAGCCGCGGCTTGTAGCCGTCGCCCTCGGCGCGGATCGCATCGATCAGATGCCGGGTGCCGTCGAGATTGATCCGGTAGCCCTTGTCGAAATCCGCCTCGGCCTCGCCGGAGACGATCGCGGCGAGATGGAAGATGACGTCCGGCCGATGCGCCACCAGCGCCGCCGCCTGGCCCGGCTCGGCGAGATCGCTGGTCACCGTCGACATCGCGATCGACGCATGCGGCGGCCGCGCCGGCTCGACCACGTCCTGCAGCGTCATCCGCGTGATGTCGCGCGCGCCGAGACGGCCGTCCGCGAGCAGCCGGTCGGTGAGTTTGCGCCCGACCATGCCGGCCGCGCCGAGAATCAGAATGTGCAACGAACGGTCCCCTATCTTGTGTCATTCCGGGATTCCACCAGGCGGCGGAGCCGACTGGTGGAAGACCCGGAATCCATACTCCCTGCAGGGGTTATGGATTCCGGGTTCGCGCTGCGCGCGCCCCGGAATGACGAACTCTGATGTGGTTGGAGTCAAGTCGATGATGAAGTCCTATTCCTTCACCGCCCCGGTCATCGCCGACACGTAGTGCTCGACGAAGAACGCGTAGAGGATCACCAGCGGCAGCGAGCCGACCAGGGCGCCGGCCATCAGCGAGCCCCATTTGTAGATGTCGCCGTCGACGAATTCGTTGACGATCGCGACCGGCACGGTCTTGTTCGGCGTCGATTGCAGGAAGGTCAGCGCGTAGATGAATTCGTTCCAGCACAGCGTGAACGAGAAGATGAAGGCGGAGATCAGGCCCGGCACCGCCAGCGGCACGATGATCCTTGTCAGGATCTGCCAGCGCGAGGCGCCGTCGATCAGCGCGCATTCCTCCAGCTCGAACGGGATGGTCTTGAAGTAGCCCATCAGCAGCCAGGTCGAGAACGGGATCAGCAGCGTCGGATACACTAGGATCAGCGACAGCGGCGAGTCGAACAGGCCATAGGCCTGGATCACCGAGGCCAGCGGAATGAACAGGATCGACGGCGGCACCAGATAGGCCATGAAGATCGCCGCGCCGACGCTGTCGGCGCCGCGGAAGCGCAACCGGACGATCGCATAGGCGGCGAGCACGCTGGCGATGATCGACAGCGTGGTGGCGGCGGCGGCGACATACATCGTGTTCCACAGCCAGCGCGGATATTGCGTCTCGAACAGCAGCTTGGAGATGTGCTTGAAGGTCGGCTTCACAACCCAGAACGGGTTGTAGGTCTCCATGTCGATCAGCTGCTCGTCGGGTTTGATCGAGGTCAGCGCCATCCAGTAGAACGGGAACAGCAGGATGACGACGATGATCAGCAGCGGCAGATACAGCGTCACCAGCCGGCGCGGCAGCGACTCCAGATAGCTCATGCCCTCGCTGTCGTCGTCCTGGGCGACGGTGGCGGGTTTGGCGGCGAGGCGCGGATCGGAGGCGGTGGTCTCAGTCATTGTCCGTTCCTTGCTGCCACTTGCGGCGCTGCATGCCGAACCAGGAGATCGCGATCGCCGCGAGCAGGAACGGGATCATCGCGGTGGCGATCGCCGCGCCCTCCCCGAGCCGGCCCGACAGAATGCCGCGCTGATAGCTCAGCGTCGCCATCAGATGCGTGGCGTTGACCGGCCCGCCGCGGGTCAGCGCCCAGATCAGCTGGAAGTCGGTGAAGGTGAACAGCACCGAGAACGTCATCACCACGGCGATGATCGGCGTCAGCAGCGGATAGGTGATGTAGCGGAAGCGCTGCCACGAAGTGGCGCCGTCGAGCGTCGCGGCCTCGTACAGCGACGGCGACACCGTCTGCAGGCCGGCCAGCAGCGTGATCGCCACGAACGGAACGCCGCGCCAGATGTTGGCGAAGATCACGCTGGCGCGCGCCCAGTTCGAGTCGCCGAGAAAATTGATGTTCTGCTCGATCAGGCCGAGCTTGATCAGCGACCAGGAGATGATCGAGAACTGCGAATCGTAGATCCACCAGAACGCGATCGCCGACAGCACGGTCGGCACGATGAACGGCACCAGCACCGCGGCGCGGATCATCGCCTTGAACGGCATGTGCCGGTTGAGCAGCAGCGCGAGATACAGGCCAACGGCGAATTTGATCGCGCTGGCGACCGCAGTGTAGAGGATGGTGTTGAACACCGACAGCCAGAAGATGCTGTCGTCCCACAGCCATTCGTAGTTCTCGACGCCGACGAACACGCCGTCGCGGCCGATCCGGGCGTCGGTGAAGCTCATCCACACGCCCAGGAACAGCGGATAGGCCAGAAACAGGATCAGGAACGCCGCCGCCGGCATCATGAACCACAGCGCCAGCCAGTTGCGGTTGGTCTGCAACCGCTGCCACGCCGTCGAGCCGCCACGCGACGGTACCGGCGATGTTGTTTGAAGGGTGCTCATCGACGGCTGCTTCCTTGAAGGGGCATGCGCTGATTCATCCTCGGTACCGATTTCGCCTGATCTCAAACATCGCGTTCGTCATTCCGGGGCGCGCCTCTTGGCGCGAGCCCGGAATCCATAACCACCGCCGGGAGTATGGATTCCGGGCCCGCG
>JACRJB010000058.1 GCA_016215605.1 Rhodopseudomonas palustris | reverse complement strand
GCTGGATCTGCGCCCGCCTCGGCGGATGGACAGGATACTACGGCAAGCCAGGCCCCATCGTGATCCTTCACGGCCTCCAATCCCTCAAAGCCATGCTCGCAGGCTGGAAGCTCAGACCAAATGTGTGAATCCCGTAGGGTCGAGCCCGGCAATGACTTTGGACTTGATCGACCGCCGCTTACTGCGCCGTCCGGCGCCGCGGCGGGCGCGGCTGCGGCGCTGCCGGGCGGGGCTGCTCGGCGCGCGGACCGGGCGCCTGCTCCTGCTGCGCGGTGTTGCTCGGGCCGAACAGCAGCCGGGTCGGGTTGCGGTCGAGATTGTTCACCGCCTTGCTGATGTCGGCGAGCGTGCGGCGGCCGTCGAGGATCAGCGCCCCGGAGCGCTTGTCGAGATTGTCGGCGAGTTCCCGGAACGACTTCACCGCCTGGAACAATTCGCCCCCGTCCTTGCCGCCGGCCAGCGCGTCGATGCCCTGCATCACGCTGTCGGTCTTGCCGATCACGCCGTCGACCTTGGCCATGATGCTGTCGATCTTGTCCGACGAGCGCGCCAGGCTCGAGGTGAACACCTGCAGGTTCTGCAGCGAATCCTTCACCGACTCGGCGTTCTCGGCCACCACCTTGTTGACGTTGCGCAGCGTCGCCTTCACCGATTCCGAGATGTCCATCAAGAGTTCCGGATCGGCGGTCAGCACCGGCACGCCGTCCTCGTCGAGCGGCACCGGCGGCGCGGTCTCCATGCCGCCCTTCAGCGAGATCGCGGCGACGCCGGTGAGGCCCTGGAATTCCAGCCCGACCAGCGTGTCCTTGCGGATCGGCGCGGTGTTCTCGACCATCGCCAGCGCCACCACGCGCTTTGGATTGTCGAGCTTGACCGAAATCACCTCGCCGACCCGGACGCCGTTGAAGTTGACGCTGCCGCCGTTGCGCAGGCCGGACGCCGCGCCCTCGAACACCACCCGCAGCGGGCTGCGCGCCTTGGTGGAGTGCAGGCTCTGGAACCACAGCACGAAGCCGAACGCCGCGGCGATCACCGCCAGGGTGAACGTGCCGATCAGGAAGTAATTCGCCCGCGTTTCCATTCAACCAACTCCGACACAGTCCGGCGCCATCCGCCCGCACGCTTTGCGCGTGAATTGCGGACTCAACGCGGCGCACACCTCTGAAACAATCCGAAACCGAACCCGCACGCTCATCGCTCGCCGACCACCGCGCGGGCGCGCTTGCCGTGAAAATACGACCGCAGCCACGGATGCTGCGACGCCTGCATGTCGGCCATCGACCCGGCCGCGATCACCTTGCCGTCGCCGAGCACGGCGATCCGGTCGCAGGCGGTGTGCAGGCTGTCGAGGTCGTGAGTTACCATGAAAACGGTGAGACCCAAAGTGCGCTGCAGGGTGCGCACCAGCTCGTCGAACTCGCCGGCGCCGATCGGGTCGAGCCCCGAGGTCGGTTCGTCGAGAAACACCAGTTCCGGATCCAGCGCCAGCGCGCGCGCCAGCGCGACGCGCTTGATCATGCCGCCGGATAGTTCCGACGGGTAGCGGTCGATCACTTCGGGCTTGAGCCCGACCATCACCAGCTTAGCGACCGTGATCTCGTCGAGCAGCCGCTGCGACAGCTTGAGATATTCGCGCACCGGGAACTGGATGTTCTGCCCCACCGTCAGCGACGAGAACAGCGCGCCCTGCTGGAACAGCACGCCCCAGCGCCGTTCGATGCCGCGGCGCTCGACCTTGCCGGCGGCGTCGAGGTCGGTGCCGAACACCTCGATCCGGCCGCTCAGCTTCGGCACCAGCCCGATGATGGTGCGCGTCAGCACCGATTTGCCGGCGCCGGACGGACCGACGAAGCCGAGGATCTCGCCGCGGCGCACGTCGAGGCTGAGATTGTCCAGCACCTTGGTGGCGCCGAACTGCACCGAGACGTCGCTGACCCGGATGATCGGATCGGTGGTTTGCGCCGCTGCTGCCGCCGCCATCGTCAGATCCCGATCGAGGCGAAGAAGATCGCGAACACGCCGTCCATCACGATCACGAAGAAGATGCCCTTCACCACCGAGGCGGTGGTGTGCTGGCCGAGCGACTCGGCGCTGCCCTGCACCGCCAGCCCCTCGACGCAGGCGACGATGCCGATCACCAGCGCCATCACCGGCGCCTTGATCATGCCGACGGTGAAGTGATTGATCGAGATCGCGTCGCGCAACCGCAGCAGGAACGCCTCCGGATCGACGCCGCCGTAAAGCCAGGCGACGAGGCCGCCGCCATACAGCGCCGACATCGCGCCGAGGAAGGTCAGGATCGGCATCGCCAGCAGCAGCGCCACCAGCCGCGGTACGATCAGCACGTCGATCGGATCGAACCCCATGGTGCGCAGCGCGTCGATCTCCTCGCGCATCTTCATCGAGCCGAGCTCGGCGGTGTAGGCGCTGCCGGAGCGGCCGGCGACCATGATCGCCACCAGCAGCACGCCGATCTCGCGCAGCACCAGCACGCCGAGCATGTCGACCACGAACACGTCGGCGCCGAACCTGCGGAAATGGAAGATGCCCTGCTGCGCGATGATGCAGCCGATCAGGAAGGTGATCAGCACGATGATCGGCACCGCGCGCCAGCACACCTGCTCGAGATGGTGCACCGTCGAGGTCAGGCGGAAGGTCGAGGGATGCAGGATCGCCCGCATCACGCCGGCCAGCGCCGCGCCCAGCATGCTGATCAGCGCGACGATGTCGTCGCCGAACGCGTACATGGTGCGGCCGAGCTTCTCGATCGGCGCCCGCAGCCCGCCGCGCGACGGCGCCGCCAGTTCGGCCGGTTCGACCTGACGGACCTCGTCGACCAGGCTCGCATAGTTCGCCGACAAGCCGGCGATCTTGGCCTCGACGCCGTTCCGGGTCAGCGTCCGGCGCAGCCGCTCGATCAGCCAGGCGCCGAACGTGTCCAGCCGTGCAACTTCGGAAACATCGATGAAGATGTTCGGCCGTGTCCCGGTCAGTTGCTCGGCCTCGGCGACGATGCGCTCCAGCGCCGGCGCGAACCGGGCCGTCCAGGACCCGGCGGCGCACAGCGCCAGCCCGTCGCCCCGCGCGATCTGTTCGAGCGTCGGACCACCGTCCAATGCCAGTTGCTGTGCCATTTTGAGCCAATCCGGAGTTCAATACGACTTGTGAGGAAGGCGCTCTACCAGCCATACTTAGTTGCGCCGGGCAACCCTCGGTTTGAGTGTGCCAGAAATCCGAATGACGTCCATCAATCCGACTGAATTGACTGCTCGCATCGAGCGCTGGCCGATCGCCGGCGCGTTCACGATCAGCCGCGGCGCCAAGACCGAGGCCGTGGTGGTGATCGCCGAGGTCAGCCGCGACGGACAAGCCGGCTGCGGCGAATGTGTTCCATATGCCCGCTACGGCGAGACACCGGACACCGCCCTCGCCGCCATCGCGGCGATGCGCGAGCCGCTGCGCCGGGGACTCGACCGCGTCGCGCTGCAATCGGCGATGCCGCCGGGCGCGGCGCGCAACGCGCTCGATTGTGCGCTTCTGGACCTCGAGGCGAAGCTGAGCCGCCGCCGCGCCTGGGACGTCCTCGGCAGCGCCGCGCCGCACGCCGCGACCACCGCCTACACGATTTCGCTCGGCACGCCGGAGGCGATGGCCGAGGCCACCGCCAGGGCCGCCGCCCGCCCGCTGCTCAAGATCAAGCTCGGCGGCGACGGCGACGACGCCCGGATCGCCGCGGTCCGCCGCGCCGCGCCGCAGGCCGAACTGATCGTCGACGCCAACGAGGCGTGGACCCCGGACAATCTCGCCCGCAACCTCGCCGCCTGCGCCGACGCCGGCGTCACGCTGGTCGAGCAGCCGCTGCCGGCCGGGCGCGACGACGCGCTGGCGCAGATCCGGCGGCCGATCGCGGTCTGCGCCGACGAAAGCGTCCACGACCGCGCTTCGCTCGAGGGCCTGCGCGGCCGCTACGACGCCATCAACATCAAGCTCGACAAGACCGGCGGCGTCACCGAAGCGATCGCGATGGCCGAGGCGGCGCGCGCGCTCGGCCTCGACATCATGGTCGGCTGCATGGTGGCGACGTCGCTGTCGATGGCGCCGGCGATGCTGCTGACGCCGCACGCCCGCTTCGTCGATCTCGACGGCCCGCTGCTGCTGGCGAAGGATCGCGATGGCGGCCTGCGCTACGACGGCAGCATCGTCTATCCGCCTGAACCCGAACTATGGGGCTGATCGCCCGCCGGCGGCGCCTCGAGCCGGCGCCGCGACAGCGCGACGACCACCGCGCCGACCAGCGCCATCGCCGCCATCAGATCGTAGACGGCAAGGCCGTAGCGCGCGAACAGCACGCCGGACAGCATCGCGGCGCTGCTCATCGCCAGCCCTGAGCAGGCGGTGTAGTAGCCCTGCGCCCGCGCGATGACGTGGCTCGGCGCATGGCGGATCAACAGGCCCATGGTGCCGAGCTGGGTCAGGCCGAAGGTCAGGCCGTGCAGCAGCTGCACCACGATCAGCACCGCGAGCGGCGGATCCTGCGCGGCGATCAGCCAGCGCAGCACCGCGCTGAGCGCGCCGCCGAGCATCATCAGCGCCGGCGACAGCGTGAAGCGCGGCGACAGCGCGAACACCACGATCTCGGCGAGGACGCCGAGCACCCACAGGCTGGCGATGGTGGTGCCGCTGTAGCCGGCGCCCTGCCAGACGATCGACCCGAACGTATAGTACGCGGCGTGGCTGCCCTGGATCAGCCCGGCCGGAATGATGATCGCCAGAAAGGCCGGGTTGCGCAGCAGCGCCACCCGGCGCACCGGCGCCGCCGGCCGCGTCCCCGGCGCATCGAGCGGCTGCAATCCGAACGCGGCGATCACGCCGAGCCCGGCCGAACCCGCGATCACCCAGATCAGATGTTCGGGCGCGATCAGATCGGCCAGCACGCCGCTGATCAGCGCGCCGACCACGAAGGCCGCGGAGCCCCACAGCCGCAGCGGCCCGTAGTTCAGGCCGAACCGCGCCACCGCCTTGAGCGCGTAGCCGTCGGTGAGCGGCACCATCGGCGTCCAGGCGCAGGCGGTGACGACGAACACCGCGAGGATCGCGAGCGGGCCTCGTAGCACTCCGAGGCCAATAAAGCCGAGCGTCGTGACGGTCGCGGTGATAATAAGCGCCTTGCGTAGCGCGTGCCGCCGTTCCGCCTCCGCCGTGATGAACGGCAGCACGGTGAAGCGGGTGATCGACGGGGTCGCGACGATCACGCCAATCCAGGAGGCCTCGACGCCGATCGCCTTCAGCCACACCGTGAAGAACGGCAGATAGGTGCCGGTGACGCCGAACACCGTCGCGTAGAACACCGCGAGCCCGGCCGCGAATCGCTTCGGAGCCTTTGTTCTGATGGGGATTTGTGATTCGGTAGACATCAATTCAATTGCGATTCGGCGCGGATCGTGATGATCGTTATCGTGACGCGCAGCGATTTGCGCAATGAGTCCCTGATGGCCGACGAAGCTTTCGCACTCTCGCCGATCTCCGCTCGCCCGGTGATGCCGAACGACGCTGACTACGATGCGATCCGCGAGGCCTTCATGGAAACCTCGCGGGGACGCTGGTTTCTCGCCGAGTACGCCAAGCGCAATCGCAACGCCGACACCCGCATGGTGCTCGATGCGGTGGCGCGGATCGAGCAGAATATCGCTACACAGAAACAGGCCGGCGGCCCGTCCCTGAGCGAAACACTCGTCGCGATCCGGGCGGTGGTCGGCGAAGCGCGCGCCGGCGTCGCCAAGGCGATCGTCGGCCTGGAGAACGACGCGGTGCTGGCGGCGGCGCACGACGGCGCCCGCATCATCCGTGAGGTGTCGTGGACGCTGCGCGAATGCGGCGCCGATATCCGGATCTGCAATCTGCTCGACTCGCAACTGGTGGCGATCGACGCCGGCCATCGGCTGGTCACGGAGATCGACCTCAATGCGGTAGCTTCGGCCTTCGACGGCCTGCTCGATCGCATCCACGATCTCGCCGGCGAGCCGCGGAGCGCAGCGGCCGCCCCCGTTTCGCCTGACCAGGACGAGACGCCCTCTCCGATCGCCGACGGCGAGATGCCGGAAGCCGCCATGGCCTCGCAGCCGGAAGCGGCGATGGCCCCGGCCAAACCCGAACCTGAGCCCGAGCCGTCCGCCGCGAGCGAGCCCGCCGCGCCCGAGATGGCCGCCGAGGCCGGGGTGCTGATCGTCACGGCGACCGAGACCGACGACATTGAATTCGTCGAGCCGGAAGAGACGCCGGCCACCGGCGTGGCCGCCGCGCAACCGGCCCCCGCTGCGGCCGCCGCACCGGCCTTCGAAGAGCCGCCGGCCGACGTCGATGCGATGCTCGACCTCGTCGCGATGGAAATGGCGGCGCCGCAGCCGCCGGAGCCCGGCGAACTCGAAGCGGCTGTCGCCGCCGCACAGGCCGAGGCCGAACTGGCTGAAGCCAGCCTGCTGGCCGCCGAGCAGGCCGAGATCGAACGTCTCGCCGCCGAGGTCGCGGTCGCGCACGAGCCGGCGCCGCCGAGCGATGTCCCCTCGATCGATGTCTCGCGGCTCGAGATCGGCGAACGCGGCGAGCTGCTCGATACTCCGATCCACCTCGCAGAGCCGGTGATGACGGCGCCGGCGATGAGTCAGTCCGTCGCGGCCGCGCCGACGATGGCGGCGATCAGCGACACCGCTCCGGCAATGGCGAGCGCCGAAGCCTCGGCCTCGACGTCTCTGGGCGCAGCCCTGTTGGCGAGCGGCGTGGTCGGCCAGCCAGCCCAGCCGCGCAGCGATGCGTTGGCGCCGCTGCGGCGGATGAGCCAGGCCGAGAAGGTCGCGTTCTTCTCCTGAGCCGCGCCTGAAGCGAGCGACGCGGAGCTTCAGAGCGGTTCATCGCTTGATTGAAACGATCCGACCTTGCCGAAAGCACTGAGTCCTCATCCTGAGGAGCCCGGCGAAGCCGGGCGTCTCGAAGGATGGGGCAAGGGCCGGCGGCGCATGGTTCGAGACGGCGCTACGCGCCTCCTCACCATGAGGTTGTGCGTGTGGCAGGCGTTACGGATCTTCAGCTCTGATTCGATCAGAAGCTGAATTGCTCTACGCGATCAGCTTCGCGAACAGATCGGCATCGACATTGCCGCCCGACAGCACGATCGCGATGGTCTTGCCGCGCGCGTCGATGTGCCCGGCCAGCAGGGCGGCCAGCGCCACCGCGCCGCCGGGCTCGACCACCAGCTTCAGCTCACGAAACACGAAGGCCACGGCCTTCGCCACCTCGGCGTCGGAGGCGGTGACGCCGCGCGTCAGCAGCTGCTGATTGATCGCGAAGGTCAGCTCGCCGGGGATCGACGCCATCAGCGCGTCGCAGATGGTGCGGCCCTCGGCCTTGTGCGGCTCGCGGCGGCCGGCGGCGATCGACCGAGCGTGATCGTCGAACGCCTGCGGCTCGGCCGACATCACCGCGGCGTCCGGAAAGCGCGACGTCACCGCGACCGCAACGCCGGCGACGAGGCCGCCGCCGGAGGCGGGCGCGACCACGATGTCCGGCACGACGCCGAGCGCGGCGAGGTCCGCCGCGATCTCGCGGCCGACGGTGCCCTGCCCTGCGATCACCTTGGGATCGTCATAGGGTGGCACCAGCGTCGCGCCGCGATTGCCGGCGATGTCGCGCGCGATCGCCTCGCGGTCTTCGCGGTCGCGATCGTACAGCACCACCTCCGCCCCATAACCCTTGGTCCGCTCGCGCTTCGACACCGGCGCATCGGCCGGCATCACGATGGTCGCGCGCATCCGCAGGATCTGCGCCGCCGCGGCGACGCCCTGGGCGTGATTGCCGGACGAGAACGCCACCACACCGCCGCCCCGTGCCTGCTGCGGGATCGACGACAGCTTGTTGAAGGCGCCGCGAAACTTGAACGAGCCGGTCCGCTGCAGCATCTCCGGCTTCAGATACACCCGCGCGCCGGTGACGGCGTCGAGCGCCGGCGAGGTCAACAGCGGGGTCCGCACCGCATAGGGCGCAAGCACCTCGGCCGCCGCGTCGATATCCGCGGCGGTGATCGGGAACGAGACTGAATCCATCATGGCCGAACACTAACGCGGCCGCGCGCGGCGCGGCAACGCACGTTGCCTTGAGCTTGCGCCAGGCTCAGGCGACCAGACGACGCGGCTTCGCGGGCTCCGGCGCCAGCGCCGGACCGGGGTCCATCATCCAGACCCGGGTGACGTTGTCGATGAAGGCCCGCGCCGAGGCGGCCCAGGTGTGGTCGGCGGCGAAATCGAGACAGGCGTCGCGCGAGAGATTCAGGGCCCCGAGGCAGGCCTGCCGCAAATCGTCGCTCAAGACACCGACCGGCGCGTCGCCGATCACGTCGCGCGGGCCTGTCACCGGGAACGCCGCGACCGGCACCCCGCTGGCCAGCGCTTCGAGCAGCACCAGCCCGTAGGTGTCGGTCAGGCTCGGGAACACGAACACGTCGGCGGCGGCATAGACCTGCGCCAGCGCCTCGCCCTGCCTCGCACCGAGGAACACGGCCTGCGGAAAGTCGCGCTGCAGCGCGGCCCGCGCCGGCCCGTCGCCGACCACAACCTTGGTGCCCGGCAGATCGAGCGCGAGGAAGGCTTCGAGGTTCTTCTCGACCGCGACCCGGCCGACCGACAAGTAAACCGGCCGCGGCAGCCCGAGATCGGCGCCTTCGCGGGGATGAAACAATTCGCCGTCGACGCCGCGCGGCCACAGCACCACGTTGCGGAAGCCGCGGCCGCGCAACTCATCGGCCAAGGCCGGCGTCGCCGCCATCACCGCGTGGCTCGCGCCGTGGAAGCGACGTAGCAAGGCCCAGACCCAGGATTCCGGAATCGGCGCCCGCGCCGAGACGTATTCGGGAAACCGGGTGTGAAAGCTGGTGGTGAAGCGCAGGCCCCGCTTGCGGCAATAGCGCCGCGCCATCAGGCCGATCGGGCCTTCGGTGGCGATATGGATGCAGTCGGCCTGCGCGGCCGTGATCATCCGCGCGATCTTGACCGGACTCGGAATGGCAATGCGCAGATCCGGGTAGCTCGGCAGCCGCACCGTCGGAAACGGCTCGGGCGTCAGGAACGTGACCTCGGCGCCGAGCGACTTCGCCGCTTCGGCCATCATCGTCAGCGTCCGCACCACGCCGTTGACCTGCGGGTGCCAGGCGTCAGTCGCAATCAGGATGCGCATCAGGCGGCACGCGCTGCGACCGTCGGCAGCGGCAGGTTGCGCTTCACCGGGTCGGTCCAGGTGATGATCTCGAACCGGCCGTCTTCATGCTCGGCGAGCGCCGTGCAGCTCTCCACCCAGTCGCCGCAATTCATGTAGCGGATGCCGTGGTCGTCGCGGATCGCGGCGGTGTGGATGTGGCCGCAGATCACGCCCTCGGTGCCGTGGCGGCGCGCTTCCTGCGCCAGCGTCTGCTCGAACGCGCCGATGTAGTTCACCGCGTTCTTGACCTTGTGCTTGGCCCATTGCGACAGCGACCAATACGGCACACCGATCCAGCGCCGCAACGCGTTGACGATGCGGTTCAGCCGGATCGCGAGATCGTAGGCCTTGTCGCCGACATGGGCGAGCCAGCGCGCATTCTGGACCACGAGGTCGAACATGTCGCCGTGGATCACCAGATAGCGCCGGCCGTCGGCGCCGGCGTGGATCGCGCTTTCCGCGACTTCGATGCCGCCGAAATGCGTGCCGTAATACGCGCGCAGGAACTCGTCGTGATTGCCGGGAATGTAGATGACGCGCGCGCCCTTGCGCGCCTTGCGCAGCATCTTCTGGGCGAAGTCGTTGTGCGACTGCGGCCAGTACCAGCTCGATTTGAGCGCCCATCCATCGATGATGTCGCCGACCAGATAGATCGTGTCGGCATCGTGGACGCGGAGGAAATCGAGCAGCAGATGCGTCTGCGATCCCCGTGCGCCGAGATGAACGTCTGAGATGAAAAGCGTACGGAAACGTCGTTCCGGACCGTCGTCGCTCATCGGTCTATGTCCCATGCCAGGCTGCCCGCGGCAGCGAATGACAATGCGGTGGCTTCACGCCGCCAGCGGTGGGCCGGCTCGTTCGAAACACACCAGCGTGTAGATACCGAACGGCTTGATCTTGCGCCGTTCGACCAGGATCGCGTCGCTGTTGGCCTGCGCCCAGGCCTGCAGCCGCGCGAACGGAAATTCAGGGCGCAGCCCCAATCCGCGCGTCTTCTGCGCCGCCCAGCGCTCGACTGCGGCGGCGACACCCACTTCCGAATACAGATGGTTGACCAGAATGATGCGGCCGCCCGGCTTGACCACGCGGTGGCACTCCGACAGCACCTGTTCCGGATTGGCGACCAGCGTGATCACGAATTGCGCGACCACGCAGTCGAAGCTCGCGTCGGCGAACTCCATGGCGTGCGCGTCCATCCGGCGCACTTCCTTGACCCACGGATAGCGGCCGGTCGCCATCTTGGCCCGGGCCTTCTCCAGCATCGGTTCGCTGAGATCGATGCCGGTGATCTGCGTCGACGCATCGTAATCGTCGAACGACAGCCCGGTGCCGACGCCGACCTCGAGGATCCTGCCGCCCTGCATCCGCGCCTCGGCGGCGGCCGCGCGGCGCCCCTTGACCATCACCGGACCGCACACCGCGTCATAGATCGGAGCCCAGCGGGCGTAAGCGGTTTCAACCAGGGATTTGTCGAGGTCGGGCGTCATCTTGGTCCGTCGCGAATCTGGAAATTCATCAGTGATTTCCGATTAGCAGCGGAGTGCGACGGTGCTGCGACAAAGCGCGCACCCCCACGGTGCCGAAATACCCAAATGTTAGAAGGAGATGCCCGGGATCATGGTCACCGATCGGCCCGAGCGGTGGCGATCAGGACGCGGAATAGCAGCGATCCGCGCTCCCGACATCGCGCGGCGGTCTCACTCGACCCGATCGTCGATCGGCTTGAACGCGTAGTTGTTGGACTGCAGTGCCAAACAGGCGGTCAGTCCGGCAATCAGATCCATCTCCGCGCGAAACCTGACGAAGTCACCGGCGCGGCTGAGCGGCGCTTCGACGGTGAACGCAGCGGTGTCCGGCGCGATCTCAGTCGAACGCGTGAAAGTGATGGATCGGGCCGTGGCCCTTGCCGACCGAGAGGCGACCGGACGCGGCGATCGCTTCGCTGATCCAGGCCTTGGCGTCGCCGACGGCGGTCTCCAGCTCGCTGCCTTTGGCGAGATTCGCGGCGATCGCCGAGGACAGCGAGCAGCCGGTGCCATGGGTGTTCCGGGACTTGATCCGGGGCGCCACCAGCGCCAGCATGCCGGCGGCGCTGAACAGATGGTCGGTGCTGGTCGGCCCCTGGCCGTGACCGCCCTTGATCAGCACCGCGCCGCAACCCAATGCGAGCAGCTTTCGGCCCTGACGTTCGATCGTCGCCTGATCTGTCGCCACCGCCTCGTCCAGCAACGCCGCCGCTTCCGGCAGATTCGGCGTGATGATCCGCGCCCGCGGAATCAGCGCGCTGCGCAACGCCTCGACGCAATCATCGGCAATCAGACGGTCGCCGGAGGTCGCCACCATCACGGGGTCGAGCACCACGTTGCGCGCCGCCCAGCGGTCGAGGCCGGCCACGATCGCCTCGATCACCGGCCGTTGCGACACCATGCCGATCTTCACCGCCGCGACATCCAGATCGCTGAACACCGCATCGATCTGCGCGGTGACGAAGTCGGCCGGCACGTCGTGGATGGCGCTGACGCCCAGCGTGTTCTGCGCCGTGAGCGCGGTGATCACAGAGGCGCCGTAGACGCCGTTGGCGGAAAAGGATTTGAGGTCGGCCTGGATCCCCGCGCCACCGCCGGAGTCCGAACCGGCGATCGTCAATGCGATCGGAATTGCCATGCGCATACTCGCCGTGATTCGAGGTCCGGCCGGCGCCGAAGCCGTGCGTCCAGACCGGTCCTAGCGCGCGGCCACGGCTGCCGCAAGTTTGCCACGCGCTTGCCACAGCGGGTGGTTTTGGGCTTGATGGCGCCGACGCCACGCCCCGGAGAGACAAGCCATGGTCCCGTTTTTCGTTCAGTTCAAATGCGAGCTCGGCCAATCCTATGCGGTCGCGAATGCGCTCGCCGAAGCGGAGATCGCGTCTGAAATCTATTCGACCGCGGGCGACTACGATCTGCTGGTGAAGTTCTACGTCGACCGCGCCACCGACATCGGCCACTTCGTCAACGAAAAGGTGCAGGTGATCCCGGGCATCAAGGACACCCACACCATCATCACCTTCAAGGCGTTCGGGCCGAAATAAAGCCGCTTCAATTCTTGCGCGGCGGGCGCGGCGGCCCGTCGACCGACGGCAGCGACTTCACATAGACCGCCATCGCGTTGCGATCCTCGGCACTCAATTGCGAGGTGTTGCGGATCACCCGCGCCATCGAGCCGCCGGCGCTGTCGCCCTCCGGCGTCTGCCCGGTCTCGAGGAAATAAGCGAGATCCTTTTCGCTCCACCCCTTGAGGCCCTTCTGGGTGATGTTCGGCACGAAGCCTTTGCCCTCAGGATCGGGCCCGCCGGCGAAGCGCTTCGATTTCACGATGCCGCCCAGCGCATTGCGCGGGCTGTGACACTCGGCGCAATGGCCGAGGCCGTTGACCAGGTAGGCGCCGCGATTCCATTGCGCGGTCTGCGCCGGGTCGGGCGTGAACGGCTTGTCGTCGAAGAACAGCAGCTTCCACAGGCCGACGGCGCGGCGAATGCTGAACGGGAACGGCAGTTCGTGCGGCGGCGCCTGCCCGGCCACCGCCGGCAGCGTCTTGATGTAGCCGAACAGGTCGCGGACGTCGTCGAGCCGCGCATGGGCGTAGGACGGATAGGGAAACGCCGGATACAGATGGGCGCCGTCGGGCGACGTGCCCTTCATCACCGCGTTGACGAAATCCGCCTCGCTCCACCGGCCGATGCCGGCCGTCGGATCGGGCGAGATGTTGGGGACGTGGAATGTGCCGAACGGCGACGGCATCGCCAGCCCGCCGCCCAGCCTGGTGCGATCCTCCTGATTGGGAGTGGCATGGCAGGAGGCGCAGCCGCCCGCATCGAATGCGGTCTTGCCGTTGGCGAGATCGGGGCTGCGCGCGGGCAGCGCGCCGGACGCAATCGTCGCCGGCGCGGTCAGGAACCACAAGGCGATGCCGACGACGAGCGCGATCGCAAGGACGGCCAAACCAAATCTACGAACCACTGCCGCTCCTCACTCGGGCAATATCGGGAGGGCCATTCGCGTCGGGCGACCGACGCCGGCCGAGGCGGACGCGCGGGCGCCCGCCTCGGTCGCGTTGACTAACCGTCCTTCTGACGGAAGTTTTCGTGGCAGCCTCCGCAGGACTTGCCGATCGCCGGGAACGAGGCCTTCAAGGTCTCGAGATCCTTGACCTTGCCCTTGGCATCGCTCACGGCCTTGGCGAAGCTGGCGATCTCGGCGTCGAACTTGGCGCGCTCCTGCCAGATCTTCGGCGACGAGCTATACTGGCTGTCGAACGGCTTGAGACCCTTCACGCTGTCCGGAAACAGCTTCGGCATATCCTTCGCCGTCTCGTCGAACTGCTTCAACGCAGCGTCGACCGCGGCCTGATCATAGGGCTTGTCGCCCTTGACCATGGCGCTCAGCGCCATCACGTTCCGGCCGTTGTCCTTCATCAGCTTTTGCGTCTTGTCGACCAGATCCTGCTGCGCCAGCACCGCATTCACGCTCAGCAACAAGGCTCCGGCCACCACAATCGTTCGCAACATCCATCATCTCCCACGGGCTCGAGTCCAATGAAGGGCAATCCGGCGATGACCGGACCCGACTCCTGCAAACACCGATCGGCTAGAACTATTCCATATCGTGGAACAGAAGACAGCACGGCAGGTGCGGTCTCTCACCGCACCTCACGGAAATTCTGCACGATCGTACCCATGCCGCCTTCGCGATCACGCAATCGTCAACAACTCACAGGCGGTGCTGCCGCTCGTGTTCGCGGATCGCCATCCATACCCGTTCCGGAGTCGCGGGCATGTCGATGTGATCGATCCGGTATTCGCGCCACAGCGCATCGATGATCGCGTTGACGACGGCCGGGCACGACCCGATCGCGCCGGCCTCGCCGGCTCCCTTCACCCCCATCGGATTGGTGGTGCAGGGCACGTTGTGGGTCTCGAACACGATCGGCGCGGCATCGGCGGCGCGCGGCATCGCGTAATCCATGAAAGTACCGGTCACGAGCTGGCCGTCGTTCGGATCGTACACCGCTCGCTCCATCAGCGCCTGGCCGATGCCCTGCACGGTGCCGCCGTGAACCTGGCCGGCGAGCAGCAGCGGGTTCAGCGTCACGCCGAAATCGTCGACGATGACGTAGTTGACGATGGCGATCTTGCCGGTCGCCGGATCGAGCTCGATCTCGACGACGTGGGTGCCGTTCGGGAAGGTGCCGTCGGCGCTGGCGAAGGTCGCGCTGGCGTCGAGCTTCGACGGATCGACGCCGGGGCGTTTGGCGAGATCGGCGAACGAGACCGAGCGGTCGGTGCCGGCGATCCGCACCAGGCCGTCGCTGATCTCGAGGTCGGCCGGGCTGGTTTCGAGCGCGTCGGCGGCGAGTTCGCGCAGTTGTGCGCCGAGCTGCTGCGTGGCGCGCTGCACGCTGACGCCGCCCGACGGGATCGACGCCGAGCCGCCGGTGCCGAGCCCGGTGGCGATCCTGTCGGTGTCGCCCTGGACGACCCGCACCCGCTCCGGCGGCACACCGAATTGTTCGGCGACGATCTGCGCATAGGCGGTCTGGTGGCCCTGCCCGCTCGACTGCGTGCCGATCAGCACGGTGATGTCGCCGTCCGGATCGAGCACCACCTTGGCGGTCTCCTCGCCCATCGTGCCGCAGACCTCGACGTAGGACGCCAGCCCGATGCCGCGCACCAGGCCGTGCTTCTTCGCCGCCTTGGCGCGCTTCGAAAACTCCTTCCAGCCGCCGATCTCCATCGCGCGCTTCATGTGCGCGGTGAAATCGCCGGAGTCGTAGACCTTGCCGGTCGCGGTCTTGTACGGCATCGCACGCGGCGGGATGAAATTCTTGCGCCGGATCGCATCCGGCGACATCGAGAGCTTACGCGCGCAGGCATCGACCAGCCGCTCGACGACGTAGGCGGCTTCCGGCCGTCCGGCGCCGCGATAGGCATCGACCGGCACGGTGTTGGTGAACACGGTGCGGACGCGGCAGTGAAACGCCTGGATGTCGTACAGCCCCGGCAGCATGCCGGCGCCGCCATAGGGGATGTACGGCCCGAAGGTCGACAGATAGGCGCCGAGATCGCCGATCAGGTCGACGTCCATGCCGAGGAACTTGCCATCCTCGGCGAGCGCCATCCGGGCCTTGGTGACGTTGTCGCGGCCCTGCGAGTCGCCGACGAAATGATCGGATCGGTCGGCGGTCCAGCGGATCGCCTTGCCGATGGTCTTCGCCGCCACCGCGAGCAGCGCGTATTCGCGATACGGAAACAGCTTGGTGCCGAAGCCGCCGCCGACGTCCGGACAGATCACCCGCATCTTCTCGACCGGGATCTTCAGCACGTTCTGGCACAGGATGTCGCGCAGCCGGTGGCTGCCCTGGCTGCCGATCGTCAGCGTGAAGTGGTCCTTCTTGGCGTCGTATTCGCAGACCGCGGCGCGGGTCTCCATGTAGTTGGTGACGATCCGCGGATTGACGATGGCGATCTCGGCGACCGCGTGAGCCTTGGCGAACGCCGCCTCGGTGGCGGCCTTGTCGCCGATCGCCGCGTCGAACAGCACGTTGTTGGCGAACTCCGGCCAGACCTGCGGCGCCCCCGGCTTGACCGCGTTGGCCGCGCCGATGGCGGCCGGCAGCGGCGTCCATTCGACCGCGATCGCCTCCAGCGCATCGCGCGCATGCGCCACCGTGTCCGCCACTACGAATGCCACCGCATCGCCGACATGACGCACCACGCCGCTGGCGAGGATCGCGTAGTCCGGCCCCTTGAACGGATTGTCCGGCAGATTGAACAGGCACGGCAGCCCGCCGAGATCCTTGACGTCGTCGGCCGTCAGAATCGCCAGCACGCCGGGCAGGCTCCGCGCCGCCGCCGCGTCGAGGCTGAAGCCAGCGTGGGCATGCGGCGAGCGCAGCACCAGCGCATGCGCCGAAGCTTGCGGCGCATAGTCGTCGGTGTAGCGGCCCTTGCCGCGGATGAGGGGATCGTCCTCCTTGCGCATGACGCTCTGGCCGACGCCGAATTTGGTGGGAGCCATCGATCACCCTCTCTGGTTCTTGCGTTCTTGCAGCCATCTTGCAGCGGATCGGCGATCCATGCAAACGCCGTCACCCGATTGCCGCCTCGATCAACCAGGAAGCGCACCACGGCCGGGAAGCCGCGGATCGGACGTCGGCAATATCGATCATGACCCGCGAATAGAAAAAGGTGCACCGGTTTCCCGATGCACCTCGATCGATTGTTCAAAACCAATCCGGCGTTGCCGCCCGAACCGGCATGTTAGTAGCAGATCACCCGACCATAGACCGGATTGAACACGCAGCCGCCGCCGTAATAGCCGCGCCCGCGCCCGCGATAGAATCCGCGACCACGGCCACGGCCGCGATCCCAGCCGCCGCGACCACGACCACGCCCGCGCTGGGCGTCAGCCTTGGTGGTGGTGGCAGTGAGGAACACCGCCGAGGTACCAACCAGACTGAGGCAATAGATGCCGGTCAACGCCGCCGCCGCGAGCACTCGCGCCAGCATGCCTTTTCGGGCCTTCGAAACATTCTGAGCCATCTACGTCTTTCTCCCGGTCGTTTGAGCATTTTCCACACAACTTCACCTGCATTGGTAAGCAAGTCGTTCGTGCGGGTTCAAATGCGCTCCGATCAAACCGATTTTTGCGGCCTCATAGTGGCGAGCTTAGAAGCAAGCAACCATTTGGGTCAAGCCGCGTTCGGCATTTCCGGCAGGTGAACAACGGCTTGGCCATGGAATGCAAAACGGACTCAGCGCCGACAAGTTCATTTGTGCACTGCGGCAATTCGATGTCAGGCGCAACCATCGATGTCGGCTGTCGACATCGGCCCAAAGTCGTGTTCATGCGCCGTCCAGACACTATATTGCAGAGAACGTGAACCGCAGCTCCGCGCGGATCGACTTCAAGAGGAAGACGCGCGCCACGATGTCCGCGGCACGCGCCCCAGAAAAGTGGTCAATGTCAAACCAGCACACCTACATCCTCGGCCTCAACACCTATGATCACGACGTCAGTGCCGTCCTGTTGCGCGACGGCGCGATCGCCTTCGGGATCGAGAAGGAGCGGATCACCCGCGAGAAGCACGCGACCGGCTTCTACCGGGAGGTGATCGATTATTGTCTGACTGCCGAAGGCATCACTTTGGCCGACGTCGATCTGGTTGTGCGCAATTGCTACATCCTGCCGGTTCAGGAAATGGAAGACCGGCTGATGTATCAGGACATGCCGGCCTTCCTGCCCGAGCATGAACGCGCCGACGCCGGCATGCACGCGCTGTTCCGCAGCACCTCGAACAAGGTGACGACGATCTCGCATCATCTCGCGCACGCCTACAGCGCGTTCGCGCCGTGCCCGTTCGAAGAGGGCGTGGTGATGATCGTCGACGGCGTCGGCAGCTATCGCTCCGATGTCGACGAGAGCTTCCCCGGCGACGAGGCCACGCCGCTCGCCCGCGAATCCGAAAGCTACTACAAGTTCAGCGGCACCAAGCTGGAGTGCCTGAAGAAAGTCTGGATGGAGCCGGAGCGCGGCTTCCTGTCCGACGAATTCTACAACATGCCGGGCCTCGGCGCCTATTACAGCCGCGCCTCGAGCTACGTGTTCGGCGACTGGAACAAATGCGGCGAGCTGATGGGACTGGCGCCGTATGGCCGGCCGAACGCCATTCCGCCGATGCTGCAGTTCGAGAACAACAAACTCACCGTTCCGCATTGGACGTCGGAGCTGAACCAGCCCTACATCATGGATTCGCCCGGCAAGTGGGAGACCCATCCGGCGATGAAGCACTGGGAAGATCTCGCCTGGCGGGTGCAGGACGACACCGAGCGCGTGCTGCTGGAGCGCGCGCGCTGGCTGCGCGAAACCACCGGCGCGAAAAATCTCTGCATCGCCGGCGGCGTCGCGCTGAATTGCGTCGCCAACGGCCGGATCGCCCGCGAGGCGGGCTTCGAGAACGTCTGGGTCCAGCCGGCCGCCGGTGACGACGGCATTGCGATCGGCTGCGCGTATTACGGCCATCTCGCGATCCAGCAGAAGCCGCGCAGCTTCGAGATGAAGCACGCCTTCATCGGGCGCCGCTACAGCGACGGCGAAGTCGAGGACGCGACCAAGCGGTTCTTCGTCAAGCCGCAGATCAACGTCGTGCGCAGCAATCAGGTCTACAAGGAGACCGCCAAGCTGCTCGCCGACCAGAAGGTGATCGGCTGGTTTCAGGGCTCCTCGGAATTCGGGCCCCGCGCACTCGGCCATCGCAGCCTGCTCGCCGACCCGCGCAAGGCGGAGATGAAGGACATCCTCAACAGCCGGGTCAAGCACCGCCAGCCGTTCCGGCCGTTCGCGCCGATCGTTTTGAAGGAACGCGCCGACGAAATTTTCGAAGGCAAAGGCGACTCGCCGTTCATGCTGATGGCCAAGCCGGTGGCCGCCGCGTGGCGCGACAAGATTCCCGCTGTGGTCCATGTCGACGGCACCGCGCGGGTGCAGACGGTCGACGAAGAGACCGCGCCGGATCTGTACTACATCCTGAAGGAGTTCGAGGCCCTCACCGGCGTGCCGGTGCTGGTCAACACCTCGTTCAACATCAAGGGCGAGCCGATCGTCGAGACCCCGCGCGACGCGATGGCCTGCTTCCTCACCACCGGCATCGACTATCTGGTGATGCACGACACCATCGTGTCGAAGAACAAGGCCCACCGCTTCATCAACCCGGTGCTCGAAGTCTATTCGGACGTCACCAATCTGGTACGCGCGACGACGCGGGTGGGGTGATTAGACAAACTCCCACGCGGCATTGACGGGAGGGTCGCTGTGACCCGACCACACCTCCGCCCGCACAGCGTCGTCCCCGCGAAGGCGGGGACCCATAGCCCCTGGACTCGCGGCGGAGCAATGGCGGTGGTGCGTGCACCTCGCCGTTGTGCAGAACTTTGGCGCCAGGGGTTATGGGTCCCCGCCTTCGCGGGGACGACGGGCCGAGAGGCCGTTCGCATTCTGACCGATCAGCCGCGCACCAGCGCCTTGATCCAGCGCGGCCCGAACAGCACGAGAACGGCGGCGCCGTAGACGACGGCGCCAACGACGATCAGCAGCAGCAGCGCCGCTTCGTCGCGCAGCGACGGGAGCTGCGCGAGATACGGCGCACCGAACCATGTGGTCGCCCACAGCGCCGCGCCGAGCAGCAGGCCGGTGGCGAGGAACTTGACGATCGCGCCGGTCAGCGCGCGATCGAATTCGAGATAGCCGGCGCGCACCGAGAAGAAGATCACCAGCAGCAGATTGATCCAGGCGCCGGCGGCGGTGGCGAGCGCGAGGCCGACCTGGGCCAGCGGCCCCATCAGCAGCACCTTCAGCACCACATTGGCGGCGACGCCGGTCAAGGCCGCCTTGACCGGCGTCGCGGTGTCCTTGCGCGCGTAGAACGGCGCGACCGCGCTGCGGATCAGCACGAACGGCACCAGCGCGATGGCATAGGCGGCGAGCGTCGCGCCGGCGGACAGCGCATCGGCGCGGGTGAAAGCGCCGCGCGCGAACATCGCCCGCATGATCACGTCCGGCACCGTCAGGAAGGCGGCGAGGAACGGCATCGAGAACAGCAGCGTGAACTCGAACGCGCGGCGCTGCGACGCCTTGGCGCCGGCATCGTCTCCGGCGGTGAGCTGGCGCGACATCTCGGGCAGCAGCACGGTGCCGATCGCGATGCCGATCACGCCGATCGGCAACTGATTGAGCCGGTCGGCGTAGTACAGCGCCGACAGCGCACCGGCCGGCAGGAAGGTGGCGATGATGGTGTCGGCGAACAGCGCGAGCTGCGTCCCCATCGAGCCGACCGTCGCCGGGCCCAGCGCGCGGAAGAAGGCTCGGACGTCAACGTCGAGCCGGGGCCGCGCGAAACGCGGCAGCCCGCCGTGCAGCGACAGATCGCCGGCGAGCAACGCATACTGCAGGAATCCGGAGATCAGCACGCCCCAGGCGGCGGCGTGGCCGGCGGTCGGGAAGAACGCGGCCAGCGCCAGCGTCGCCATCATCGAGATGTTGAGGAAGATCGACGCCGCCGCAGCGCTGGCGAAGCGCTGCATCACGTTGAGGATGCCGCCGTACAGCGTCACCAGCGTGATCAGCAGCAGATACGGAAAGGTGATCCGCGTCAGCTCGATCGCCAGCGAGCGCTGCGCCGGATCGTCGGTGAAGCCCGGCGCCAGGATGCTCATCATCTGCGGCATGAACAGCAGCGCGGCCGCCAGCAGCACCAGTTGCGAGACGAACAGCAGCGTGAAGATGCGGTCGGCGAACAGCTTCGCCGAGGCCTCGCCCTTCTCGCCGTGGACATGGGCGTAGGCCGGCACGAAGGCGGCGTTGAAGGCGCCCTCGGCGAAGATCGCGCGGAAATGGTTGGGCAGCCGCAGCGCCACGAAGAAGGCGTCGGCGATCGGGCCCGCGCCGAGGATCGCCGCCAGCAGGATGTCGCGGGCGAAGCCCGTCAAACGCGACAGCAGGGTAAAGCCGCCGACGGTGAAGATGCGCTTGAGCATGCGCCCGCTTCTACAGGAAGTGGCGGGCCCGCAAAACCGGAAACGGTTGCCGCCTTCGCGCCTGCCCCTGCCCCAGACGAGTCATTCCGGGGCGCGCGCCGTTTGGCGCGCGAACCCAGAATCCAGAAGTTGTTGGCAATCAGAGATTCCGGGTTCGCGCGAGCTTGCGCTCACGCGCCCCGGAATGACGAGAGTCAGTGCCCCACCGCGCCGCGCACGGCCTCGATGACGCGATCCTGGGTGGGCTCGTCGAGATAAGCGTGGACCGGCAGGCTGATGACGTCCGCGGAGAGCGCCTCGCAGACCGGCAGACCGCCGTCGGCCACGGGGAAAATGCTGTAGGCGGACTGCATGTGCACGGATTTGCCGTAGTAGACCGCGGTCGGCACGCCTTGCGACTTCAGCGATGCCGCGAAGGCGTCGCGGTCGGTGCCCTTGGGCAGCCGGATGGTGTAGCAGGCCCAGATCGACGTATTGCCTTCCGTCACGCGCGGCACTGTGACGATATTGCCGAGGCTCTGCGCATAGCGCTCCGCCACCTTGTTGCGGGCGAGGATCTCGTCATCAAAAATCTTCAGCTTCTCGAGCAGCACCGCGGCCTGGATGGTATCGAGCCGGCCGGTCAGGCCGAGGCGGATATTGTCGTATTTGTCGGAGCCCTGGCCGTGCACGCGGATGCTGCGCAGATCGGCGGCGAGCTGATCGTCGTCCGTGAAGATCGCGCCGCCGTCGCCGTAGCAACCGAGCGGCTTGGCAGGAAAGAAGCTGGTCGTCGTCGCGGCCCCGAAAGTGCCGAGACGCTTGCCCTTGTAGGTGGCGCCCAGGCTCTGGGCCGCGTCGTCGAGCACGAACAGGCCCTCGGCCTCGGCGATGGCGGCGATCGCATCGTGGTCGGCGGGCTGGCCGAACAGGTCGACGGGGATGATCGCCTTCGGCTTGAGGCCGAGCTTTTTCGCTGTGACGATGCCCCGCTTCAACGAGGCGATGTCGATGGTGAAATTGGCCTCGTCGACATCGATGAGGATCGGTGTCGCGCCGGTCCGCGCCGCCGGCGACACCGTCGCGCAGAAGGTGAAGGATGGGCAGAACACCGCGTCGCCGGGGCCGACGCCCTTGGCCATCAGCACCATCAGCAGCGCATCGGTGCCGTTGGCACAGCCGATGACGTGCTTGGCGCCGGTATAGGCCGCGAGCTTGCCCTCGAATTCCGCGACTTCCGGGCCGCCGATGAACTGGCAGTGCGCCAGCACGCGACCGACGGCATCGTCGATCGATTGCCCGATCCGGCGGCGCTGGGCGCCGATGTCGACGAAGGGCACAGGCTCGGTTCGGATGTGTTGATTCATGGCGCCTTGATGAGGTCGGTGAACATCGTGATGAAGTGATCGCGCGGGGGCGCCGGGCGCCCGAAGACTTTGCGGTCGCTAGCTGGCTGCGCGCAGCGGCGCCTTGCGGCCTCCCGCGGCGGCCTTCGGCGGCTGTTCGAGGCACTGGATGGCGATCTCGAGGCTGGCGACGCCCTCCTCGCCGGTTACGGCCGGCACGCCATTGGTGCGCACGGCGTTGAGGAAGGCGATCAGTTCGGCGCGCAGCGGCTCGTCGTGGCCGACCGGCAGATGCCGCATCGAATAGCTGCCGTCGGCCTTGAAGCCGAAGCATTCGGTGACCTGACGGGTCAGCAGATCGCCCATCACGTATTTGCCGCGGGTCGCGACCGTGACGTTGCGCGCCTTGAACGGCGTCAGCCAGTTGGTGTTGATGTGGGCGAGCACGCCGGATTCGGTGCGGAATTGCAGCAGCGCGATATCCTCGCGCTCGGCGACCGCGCTGGACAGCTGCGGCTGGACGTCGACGATCTCGGATTCGGTGAACCAGCGGATCAGGTCGATGTCGTGCACCGCGAGATCGATCACCACGCCGACATTGGACATCCGCGGCGGGAACGGGCCGACCCGGGTGATGCCGATCGACAGAATATCCTCGTTGCGAATCGCCTGCTTGATGGCGGCGACGGCCGGATTGAAACGCTCGACATGGCCGACCATCAGCGTGACGCCGGCCTTGCGCGCGGCTTCAACGATCTCGCGGCCTTCCTCGACAGTCGAGGCGATCGGCTTTTCGACCAGCGAATGCACGCCGCGGCCGAGGCAGGTCAGTGCGATTTCGTGATGCAGATGCGTCGGAGCCGCGATCGTCACCGCATCGACGCCGGCCAGCAGCAGTTCGTCGACCGTTGCGAAGGTCTTGCAGCCGATCAGTTCGACCGCGCGATTGCGATGTTCGTCCAGCGGATCGACGATGCCGACCAGCGTCACCCCCGGCAGCCCGGCCAGCACCCGCCCATGGTTGGTTCCCATGACGCCCGCGCCGATGACGCCGACGCGAAGCGAGGATTTGGTGGCCGGATCTGAAGGGGACGTCATGGCGTGATGCCTCGGAAATTAGCGATGGGCGCTTCCTAGCATGCCGCCACAGATGTGGCGATGTGCCCCGGAAATTGCCCAAACACGTTTTGATTCAGAGAATTACAACCCCCGCATGAGCTTCGCGGGACACATTAGACATTGTAGTGGCCTCGGTACCAGGCGACGAAAGCGCGGATTCCGTCCTCGATGGCGGTTTCCGGCTTGAAACCGACATCCCGCATCAGATCGTCGACGTCGGCGAACGTCGCCGGCACGTCGCCCGGCTGCATCGGCAGCATTTCCTTGACCGCGACGCGGCCGAGTTCCTGCTCGAGCAGGCCGACGACATGCATCAACTCCTCGGGCCGGTGGTTGCCGACATTGTAGACCCGTGCCGGCGCACCGGCCGCCTTGCCCTCGACGCCGGCCGGAACCAGATCGATCAGCCGCAACACCACCCGTGTGACATCCGCCACATAGGTGAAGTCGCGGCGCATCCGGCCGTGATTGAACAGCTTGATCGGCCGGCCCTCGGTGATTGCATTGGCGAACAGAAACAGCGCCATGTCCGGCCGATACCACGGCCCGTAGATGGTGAAGAATCGCAGTCCCGTCGTCGGCAGCCGGTAGAGATGGCTGTAGCAATGCGCCATCAGTTCGTTGGCCTTCTTCGAGGCCGCGTACAGGCTGATCGGATGATCGGTGCGGTCGTCGACCGAGAACGGCAGCTTGGTATTGGCGCCGTAGACCGACGACGACGACGCATAGACCAGGTGCTCGCAGCCGTTGTGGCGGCAGCCTTCGAGCACGTTGAGGAAGCCTTCGAGATTTGAATCGGCGTAGTCGTGCGGATGGCTGAGCGAATGCCGGACGCCGGCCTGTGCCGCGAGGTGGATCACCACCGGGAATCGCCGTTCCGCGAACAACGCGGCGATCGCCTGCCGGTCGGCGAGATCGGCGTGAATGAAGGTGAAGTGCGGATACGCACGCAGTAATTCGAGCCGGGCCTGCTTCAGCGCTGGATCGTAATAGGTGTTGAGACTGTCGAGACCGACGACCTGGCGTCCCGCCTCCAGCAATTCACGCGCGACGTGATAGCCGATGAAGCCGGCGGCTCCGGTGACCAGGATGGTTGTCTCCGACATCACGCCCCCAAGCCCGAACTGTGCCCCGCTGGCCACCAAGCGCGCCTGTTTAGCCGCGGCGGTACGGCGGCGGCAAGCGCCGCGTGCGCTGCACTTGCCAGATCAGCGACAAAACCATACCAAGACGGCGATTTTCGCAGCCGCAAGCGCGGGTTGGCCGCTGCATGCGTTCACCTCCCACGGACCCTCATGCGCCGCACTCCGCTTTCAGCAGCCCGATTCAAGGTCTCGGCGGCGCTGCGGTTCGGCGGTACGCGATGACCAGCTCTACCGAACTCGTCGCGTTCGTCGCCATCGCAGCCGCGACAATCGGTTGCGCGGCGCTGATCGTCGCGATCATGCCGCTGCTGGCGCGCTACGCGCTGGCCCGTCCGAACGCCCGCTCATCGCATCGGGTGCCGACGCCGCAGGGGGCTGGGATCGCCGTCATCGCTGCCACCCTGGCGGTGGCCGGCACGGCGATCGTCATGCTCTCGTCGGCGGCAGCGGTACCGACCTTGCTGTTCGGCGCGACCATTCTGATAGCAGCCGTCGGCGCGGTCGACGACATCCGGCCGATCCCGGTGCTGCCGCGGCTGGGACTGCAGGCGCTTGCGGTCGGAGCGGTGATCTTCGCGCTGCCCGCCGACCTGCAAATCCTTCCGCTGCTGCCGGTGTGGATCGAACGCGCCGCGCTGCTGATCGCGGGACTGTGGTTCGTGAACCTCGTCAACTTCATGGACGGGCTCGACTGGATGACGGTCAGCGAAACGCTGCCGGTCACGCTGACTCTGTTGCTTTTCGGCTTGTTCGGCGTGCTGCCGCTCACGGCGACGCTGATCGCCGCCGCACTCGGAGGCGCGATGCTCGGATTCGCGCCGTTCAACCGGCCGACGGCGAAGGTCTTTCTCGGCGATGTCGGCAGCCTGCCGATCGGACTGTTGCTCGGCTGGTGCCTCTTGCAGCTGGCGTTGCACGGCCATGTCGCCGCCGCGCTGCTACTCCCGCTGTATTATCTCGCCGACAGCACGCTGACGCTCGTCCGCCGCATCCTGAAGCGCGAACCGTTCTGGCTGGCGCACCGGACCCACTTCTATCAGCGCGCCACCGACAACGGCTTCTCAGTGACTGCCGTGGTCGGCGAAGTTTTCGTGCTCAATCTGGTGCTGGCGGCGCTGGCCGGGATTTCGGTGGCTTTCAATTCGGCGCCGGTGTCCATTGCAACTCTGCTCGGCGGAGCGGCCGCTGTGGCGATAGTGCTGGTTCGGTTCGCAGGGCCCCGCCGCGGCAGCATGCGCTAGAACAAGAGAACCCTGTTCAGGTGAAGAAACGCATCAAACTTGAATCCGGAGCTTTTCGAACCGGAAATGCTTCGGGGACGGAACACGGGCAAAAAAACGGACTCGTCGCGGCGTTCCTGCTATTGAGCCCGATCGATCGGCCAGGATCTCTCTGATGCAGTCTCTATTCAACCGTCTCCGCGACGAGTGGCGCTCACGGCCGCTGATCAGCAAGATGGTCAGCTTCGCCGGGATCGGAGTGATCAACGCTGCGATCGACCTCTGCATCTTCACGATCGCGTATGAGGTGTTCAAGCTCCCGCTGGTGCCGGCCAATCTTCTCGCGTGGCTGGTCGCGGTGTCGTGCTCCTACGTGATGAACAGCATGGTCACGTTCCGCACCGAGTCGGGGCGGAAGCTGCGGCGCAAGGCGTATCTCGGCTTCGTCGCGTCGGGCACACTGGGCGTCGCCGCGGCCACCACGACGCTGGTCGTGCTGTCTCACTTCATGCCGGTGTTCGCCGCCAAGCTGGTGTCGATCGCCGTCAGCTTCGCCGTGAACTTCTCGATGTCGCATTTCGTGGTGTTCCGGACCAAGCCCGACGATCGCGAGCGCGCCGCCGGGTCTTGAGTTCCGTCGGATGTGACACGGCGCTCACCGGCCGCGGCAGCACTTCAAGCGACGAAACCAAGCCAGTTGACTATTTGCCCGCTTCTGCCCGCGCCGCCTGATCGCCCGCGACCGCGGCGCCATATTCCGGAACCGCATCCCTGAGAATGGAGACCACCTCTTGGTGCCGCTGCGCGGCGATCGCCGCGTCGAGACCGGTCAGCCAGGTCCGCAGCGTCTCGAGCGGCAGTTCGTTGGGTCGCGCCGCGACGATACCGGGAATGCCGATCTCGGCGAACGGCTCTTCCTTGGCGAACAGGATCTCGTTGAGCCGTTCACCCGGCCGGATGCCGGTGAAGACGATGTCGATGTCGTAGCCGGGCTGCAGGCCGGACAGCCGGATCATCCGCTCGGCCAGATCGACGATCTTGACCGGCTGCCCCATGCTCAGCACGAACACCGAGGCGTCCGAATGCTGCGCGTTGAGCGCGTGGGTGGCGGCGGTGATGACGAGATCGCAGGCTTCGCGGATCGTCATGAAGTAGCGCACCATGTCCGGATGCGTCACGGTGACCGGGCCGCCGGCCTCGATCTGCGCCTTGAACTTCGGCACCACCGATCCGTTCGACGCCAGGACGTTGCCGAACCTGACGGAGATCAGCCGCATCGCCGGATTGCCGCCGGCGCCTGCGGCCAGTTCGCGGTCCATCCCCTGGCAATACATTTCCGCGAACCGCTTGGTGAGGCCGAGCATCGAGACCGGCTCGATCGCCTTGTCGGTCGAGATCATCACCATCGCTTCGGCGCCCGCGGCGCGCGCCGCGTCGGCGACGTTGACCGAGCCGAAGATGTTGGTCTTGACGCCCTCGCCCCAGTCGCGTTCGAGGATCGGCACGTGCTTCAGCGCGGCGGCGTGGAACACCAGATTGGGCTTGAACTCGGTGACCAGCTGGAAGATGCGTTCACGGTCGCGGATGTCGGCGATGCGCCCTTCCACCACCGTCTGCGTGACCTTGGCCGACAGCGTCTCCATCGCGGCGTGCAGCGCCGGCTCGGAGTTCTCGATCACCAGCAACCGGGCGGCGCCGAAAGTGGTGACACGATCGCACATTTCCAGACCGATCGACCCACCGCCGCCGGTGACGACGATCGACTTTCCCTTGAGCAGCGCTTCGAGGCGGCCGTAGTCGATCTTGACGCTCGGCCGCAGCAGCAGATCCTCGACCGCCACCGGCGCGAGCCGCGGCGTATCGCGGCTTTCTTCCAGCGAGGGCAGCCGGCTGACCACGAGCCCGAGCTTGCGCGCCCGCATCAACACCGCTTCGGGCTGAGCATCGGTTTCGAACGCGGACGGCGTCATCACCGCGCGTTCGATCGGACGGGTCCGATTGGCGAAGTCTTCCACCACATTCTGCAGATCGTCGATCCCACCGAGTACCGGGATGCCCCGGATCGTCTGCCCGCGATCCGACGACGCCGGCGACAGGATGCCGACCGGCCACAGCCGCTTCACCGCGCCGCTTTCAATGCCGCGCAAAAACACTTCCGCATCGGCGGCGCGACCGATCAGCAGCGTCGGCGCTGCGTCCATGGTGCGCGCCTTGTTGCGCGTCCGGGTGTAGCGGAAATAGCGATAGGCCAGCCGCGATCCCGACAGGAAAGAGACCTCGAGGAACCAGTAGATGACGATGGTGGTCTTGCCGAGGAAGAACGTGCCGTAGACGTTCGGGGCGAGGAAAATATAGTCGAGCACCAGCAGCGCGACGGTCAGGACGCTCGAGGCGCGCAGGATGTTCAGCAGATCCGGGATCGAAACGAACCGCCACTTGGTGGTGGTGAGCTGGAACGCGTAGCAGACGAAAAAGCTGAAGACGACGAAGTAAGGCAGGATCTTCAGCAGCAGCGGCAGCCGGTCCAGCAGGTTTTCGCCGTCGAAGCGCAGAAAGAAACTGAGCACGACCGCGATCGCGGTGACGCCCGCATCGTGAATGGCGATCAGCCAGTTTCGGTAGGTGAACGACGAGATCTTGGTCAGCATCTCTCGTCTCGCTTCAACGATGCGCGCCGTTTCATGCCGCCCCCTCGCGCGCTTTTTCGACCAGCGAGGTGGTGCTGAACCCCGGCAGCACGTCGACCAGCAGCACTTCGCCGCCCTTGGCCGCGACGATCTCGTGGCCGACCACCTGCTCGCGAGTGTAGTCGCCGCCCTTGACCAGAACGCTCGGTTCAATCCGGGTAATCAGTCTCAGCGGGGTGTCCTCCCCGAAGATCGCTACCAGATCGACCGCTTCGAGCGCCGCCAGCACTTCGGCCCGGGCGCGCTCGCTCTGCACCGGCCGGCTCTCGCCTTTCAGCCGGCGCACCGAGGCGTCGCTGTTGAGGCCGACGATCAGCCGGTCGCAGGCGCCGCGCGCCGCGGTCAGTACCTTGACGTGGCCCGGATGCAGAATGTCGAAACAGCCGTTGGTGAAGCCGACGCGCAGCCCTTCGCGGCGCCATTCGGCGAGGCGCAGATCGAGATCGGCGTCGCTGCCGATGATCTTGTCCTCCGCGGCGAGCGAGGCGTGCGGCAGGATCTTCCGCCGCAGCTCCGCCGGCGTCACCACGGCGGTGCCGTTCTTGCCGACCGCCACCGCCGCGGCGGCGCTCGCCGCCCGCATCGCCGTCGCCCAGTCGGCGCCGGACGCCAGCACCACCGCCAGCACCGCGGCGACGGTGTCGCCGGCGCCGGACACATCGCGTACCTTCACCGGCAGCGCCGGCACGTGGATCGGATCGCCGCCGCGCGGCACCAGCGTCATGCCGTGCTCGCTCTGCGTCACCAGCATCGCCTCACACTCGGCGAGCGCCATGGCGTCCTGCGCCGCGGCGGCGATGCCATCGATCGTCTCGGCCGCGCTGCGCGTTGCGGCCACGAATTCCTTGCGGTTGGGCGTCAGCAGGGTCGCGCCGCGATAGATCGCGAAATTGGCGCTCTTCGGATCGACGATCACCCGCTTGCCGAGCTTGCGCGCCGACTCGATCACCGTCGCGATCACCCGCGCCGTCAGCACGCCCTTGGCGTAGTCGGACAGCAGCACGATGTCGGCGCGTTCGAGCTGCGGCAGGATGGCGTCGAGCAGGCGCTGCTCGATTTCGCTGGACGCAGCCGCTGCGGTCTCCCAATCGGCGCGCAGCATGTGGGTCGAGAAATGCTCGGAGACGAACCGCACCTTGCGGGTGGTCGGCCGCGCGGCATCGCGGACCAGCAGCGGCTCGATCCGCGATTCGCGCCCGAGCTCCGCGCTCAGCGTGCGGCCGGCCTCGTCGTCGCCGATCAGGCCGACGAAGATGCAGCGCGCGCCGATCGCGGCGATGTTGCGGGCGACGTTGCCGGCGCCGCCGACATTGATCTCGCTGCGCTGAACCGCGATCACCGGCGCGGGCGCTTCCGGCGAGATCCGCGACACCTCGCCATAGACGAATTCGTCGAGCATCAGGTCGCCGACGCACAGCACCGTGGTGCGGGCGATCGATTGCAGCAGGGTGTCGAAATTGACCATCGAACTCGACGCGGTTGGAGCGGGATCAGCGGAAGCGATCGCTGGCGTCAAGGTAGCCCCTGATGTAGGAAGCCACCGCATCTTCGAGCGGCGTGAAGCCGCCATTATAGCCTGCGGCGCGCAGCCGGTCGCCTTCGCTCTCGGTGAAATACTGATAGCTGTCGCGAATCTGCTCCGGCATGTCGATGTATTCGATCTGCGGCGGCGTTCCGAGGGCGGAATAGGCGGACAGGATCAGATCCCGGAAACTGCGGGCATGGCTGGTGCCGACGTTGAACAATCCGCTCACCGACGGCGTCGCGAACAGCCACATCATCACCCGCACGACGTCGTCGACATAGATGAAATCGCGGCGCTGGTCGCCGTCGGCGATGCCGTCGCGATGCGACTTGAACAGCTGCACCACGCGTCCGGCCTTGATGTCGTCGAAGCGCCGCGCCAGCACGCTGGCCATCGTGTCCTTGTGGTATTCGTTGGGCCCGAAAACGTTGAAGAACTTCAGCCCCGCCCACTGCGGGGGCAAACGCTCACCGCGCGCCGCGCGCTCAGCCACCACCAAATCAAACAGGTGTTTGCTCCAGCCGTACAGATTCATCGGCCGGAGCTGCTTCAGCGCGTCCAGCGAAGGATCGTCGCTGAAGCCCTGCGCGCCGTCGCCGTAGGTCGCCGCGGACGAGGCGTAGATGAACGGCACGCGGTTCTCGGTACACCAGTCGAGCAGCCGCATCGACAACCGGAAGTTGGTATCGATCACCAGGTCGCCGTCGGTCGCGGTGGTCGCCGAGATCGCCCCCATGTGAAACACGGCGTCGAGCCGGCGCCCCTTCAACCAGTCGGACAGTTCGGCGGGCGGCACCACATCGGCGAGCTGGCGCTTGGCCAGATTCTTCCATTTGCCGTCGTGGCCGAGGAAATCGCAGACCGCAACATCGCTGCGGCCCGACTCGTTGAGCGCCGCCGCAATGTTCGATCCGATAAAACCGGCGCCTCCGGTTACCAGCAGCATGACTCCCCCGCCTCGATTTGCGCGGCCACCTTTGCCCCACTCCGCCCGGGCAGGCAACTTGAACTCTGACTTTCGGCGAAATCGGGAACCGGCGTGCCCGCGGAAATCCGGCTGGACGCCGGGCCTGCCAAGCGCTAACCGGCATCACCGCATTCAACCCGGGGGTGTCCGAGCCCCGCAGACCGGCGCGATGAATTACGATTCACTCAAATCGAGACTGGCCACAGCGGACGACCGTGCGGCGACCAGCCCGGTTTTGCTGATCCCGTATATGTGGATCGGCGATTTCGTGCGGTGCCACACCGTCGTGCGAGTGTTGAAGGACCGCTGGCCGGACCGGCCGGTCGACGTCCTGACCACCACGCTGTGCGCGCCGCTGGTGGATTATATGCCCGGCGTGCGCCAGGGCATCGTCTGGGACCTGCCACGGAAACGGCTGGCGCTGGGCCAGCAGCGGGCGCTGGCGGCCAAGCTGCGCGAACAAGGCTACGGCGACTCGCTGGTGATGCCGCGCACCTTCAAATCGACGATTGCGCCGTTTCTCGCCGGGATTCCCAACCGTACCGGCTTCATCGGCGAAGTCCGCTTCGGCCTACTGAACGACTGGCGGCGCGGCGAAAAGGCCCTGCCACGGATGATCGACCGCTGCGCCGCGCTGGCTCTGCCGGTCGGCATCGAATTGCCGATGGACTGGCCGGAGCCGCAACTGGTGGTCCCGCAGGACGACATCGCCGCCTGGCGGCGGACCAACCAGCTGGAAGGCCGAACCGCGGTGGCGCTGGCGCCGGGCGCCGTCGGCCCGTCGAAACGCTGGACCTATTATGCGGAGACCGCCAAGGCGCTGACCGACCTCGGCTTCGAGGTCTGGGTGATCGGCGGCCCGGGCGAGAAGGACAAGGCCACCGAGATCGTGGCCGCGGCCGGCCCCCGCGCGCGCGATCTGACCGGGACCGACCTGCGCAAAGGCATCATGGCGCTGGCGGCGGCCGACCTGGTGATTTCCAACGATTCCGGCCTGCTGCACGTCGCGGCGGCGATCGGCAGCCGCACCATCGGCATCTTCGGGCCGACCAGCGCCTGGCACTATGCGCCGCTCAACCCGATCGAGGCGGTGATCGAGACCAAGACCGACGTGCCGTGCCGCCCGTGCCACAAGCCGACCTGCCGGATGCTGCATCACCGCTGCATGCGCGACATCCCGGCCGACGATGTCATGACCGCGGCGCTGCAGGCGCTCGGCGCGGCCGGCCTCGCCCCGGCGCGTTAGAGTCCACAAAGCACCGCCGATCACCGCAACGTCGAACTAGCCCAGCAACGTCTCGGCGGCCTCGATCGCCTGACGCGCCGAAGGCGCACCGCTCTTGCCCCCGAGCACGCTCATCGGCCCGCTTCCGACCGGCCCTGTGAGGCCGGGGTCGGTCGAGACATAGATGCCGACCAGCGGCACGCGATAGGCCGCGGCGAGATGCATCAGGCCGGTGTCGACGCCGATCACCAGCGCCGCATTGGCGATCACCTGCGCGGTGAGATCGAGCCGCTGCCGCGGCAGCACGCGGCTGCCCGCGATCGCGCTGCAGAGTCGTTCAGAGAGCTGGCGCTCGGCCTCGGTGCCCCATGGCAGCACCACCTGCACGCCGCGCCCCTGCAGCCAGCGGCCGGTTTCGACCCAGTCCTCCGCGCGCCATTCTTTCGATGTGCGCGACGTGCCGTGCAGCAGCACGGCGTAGGCGCCGACGTCCGCGCGCGCCGGACGGATCAGACCGTAATCGATCTCCGCCGGCGGCTGATAGCCGAGCGCCAGCCCCGTAAGTAAGCGATTGCGCGTCACCGCGTGCAGATCGCGCGCCACCGTGTGCGTGACATCGTAGAACCGCGCGGCCAGCGGCTCGCGGATACTGCCGGCATCGTAGCCGTGGCGTTCGCCATGGGCGAGCCACGCGATCACCGCCGAGCGGATCAGCCCTTGGGTGTCGATCACCTTGTCGAAGTCCGGCTCGCGCAGCCGCGTGTTGAAGTCGGCGATCTCACGCCAGGTCGCGCGCGCGGCGAGCTTCGACCGCCAGCGCCGCGTCGCCACCGGAATCACATCCGCGACCGAGGGATGCAGCTGTGCCAGCGGCGCGAACGATTCCTCGACCACCCACGACAGCCGCAATCCCGGAACCGCGCGCGCGGCATCCGTCATCGCGGGCATCTGGTGCACCACGTCGCCGAGCGAGGAAGTCTTGATGATGAGAATGTCCGACATCGCCGCCGATGGCCGCCACAACAACCGGCACTCGTTACAGTTCGGCAACCATATTGTCGATTCCCCTCGTGGAACGCTGGAAAACCGCGGCGTTTGGCGGCTTGGCTATACCGCAAGTCCATCGTTTGACGAAAGATTGAGGCGGACCGCGCGGGCGCGGGCCCGCAACCCTCACACGGAGGAGCCCTCCATGACCGTGCTCGTGACCGGCGGCGCCGGATATATCGGAAGCCACACCGTGCTGTCGCTGGTCGAGGCCGGCGAAAGCGTCGTGGTGATCGACAATCTGAGCACCGGCTTCTCCAGCTTCGTGCCGGAAGGCGTGCCGCTGTTCATCGGCGAAGCCGGCGACGAGAATCTGGTCGAGGGTGTGATCAAGACTCACGGCGTCGACTCCATCATTCATTTCGCCGGCTCGGTGATCGTGTCGGAGTCGATGCGCGATCCGCTCAGCTACTATCGCAACAACACCATGACGTCGCGCAGCCTGCTGAACGCGGCGGTGAATTGCGGCGTGAACAAGTTCATCTTCTCGTCGACCGCGGCGGTGTACGGCAATCCCGACCGCACGCCGGTCGCCGAAGAAGCACCGACGCGGCCGCTGTCGCCCTACGGCTGCTCGAAGTTGATGACCGAGATCATGCTGCACGACGTCGCGTCAGCGAACGGCATGAACTACGTGGCGTTGCGCTATTTCAACGTCGCCGGTGCCGATCCGCAGGCGCGGATCGGGCTCGCCACGATCGGCGCGACGCATCTGTTGAAGATCGCGGTCGAAGCCGCGACCGGCCAGCGCCCGCAGATCGAGGTGTACGGCACCGACTATCCGACGCCGGACGGCAGCTGCATCCGCGATTTCATCCATGTCAGCGACCTCGCCCAGGCGCACGGCGCGGCGCTGCACTATCTGCGCCAGGGCGGCGCGCCGGTGACGCTGAACTGCGGCTACGGCCGCGGCTATTCGGTGCTGGAAACCATCGACGCGGTGCGCCGGGTCGCCGGCCGCAATTTCGCGGTGTCGACCGCGCCGCGCCGGCCCGGCGACATCATGGCAATGGTCGCCGACACCCGACGGATTCGGGCGACGCTCGACTGGACGCCGCGCTACGACGACCTCGACAGCATCGCGGCCGATGCGCTGGCGTGGGAGCGCAAGCTCCTGGCGCAGCGCCAAGGCTTTGAACGACAAGCGATTCCAGCTTAAGTCGGCCTCGCCTCCCGAGCTTTTGGCTTGAAAACCCGGCCTATCGGGGGCAAGGAGGCGTCGTTACGCACGCCGATCCAACGCGCGCGACCTGTTCGACGCCGTTGATGGAACGCGGATGACCGACGCCCCACGCAAGATTACCGACGATCCCTATGGCGCGGCCCAGCTCGTCCGCCGGCTGGTGATGGAACAGGCCTCGGTGTATTGGCGCCGCTATCTGCTGGCCTTCACCCTGATGGCGATCGCCGCCGCCGCGACCGCGCTGTCCGCCTATCTGCTCGGGCAGGTGATCAACCAGGCCTATGTCGACCGCAACCTGCAGGGCATCATGCTGCTGTCGGTGGTCAGCCTGGCGATCTTCACGATCAAGGGCGTGGCGACCTACGGCCAGTCGGTGATCCTGACCCAGATCAAGAACGCCATCCTCGCCAACAATCAGCGACGGCTGTTCGACAAGCTGATGAACGAGAGCCTCGGCTTCTTCTCGCATCGGCACTCCTCGGAATTCCTGGCGCGCCTCACCTCGGGGGCGAATTCGGTCACCGAAGTTCTCAATCTGCTGATCAACGCGGTCGGCCGCGATCTGCTGTCGCTGATCGCGCTCGTCGTCGTGATGGTGTCGCAGGACCCGTTCATGGCGCTGTTCGGGCTGTTGATCGCGCCGCCGGCGGTGTTCGTGCTGCGCAAGCTGGTGCGGCGCGTGAAGGGGCTCGCTTACACGCAGTTCGCCGGCAACGCCGAGATCCTCGAGACCATGCAGGAATCGCTGCAGGGCATCCGCACCGTCAAGGCGTTCTCGCTCGAACAGACGATGCGCGACCGCATCAACGCCAGCATCGAAGCGGTTCGGAAGAACTCCGACAAGATGGCGCGCGTGTCCAATCGCTCCAGCCCGCTGATGGAAACGCTCGGCGGCTTCGCGGTGGCGGCGTCGCTGATGTATGGCGGCTACCGTGTGGTCGCGACCGGCGCGACGCCGGGGCAGTTCTTCTCCTTCCTCACCGCCTTCCTGCTCGCCTACGAGCCGGCGAAGCGGCTGGCGCGGCTCAACATCGAACTCAACAGCGGCCTGGTCGGCGCCCGGATGCTGCTGGAAATCGTCGACAGCCCGTCGAGCGAACCCGACGACGGCGACAAGCCGGCGCTGGTGCTGAATGAAGCGCGGGTCGAATTCGACAATGTCGGTTTCGCCTATCGGCCCGACGAGCCGGTGCTCAACGCCATGAGCTTCGTTGCCGAACCCGGCAAGATGACCGCGCTGGTCGGTCCGTCCGGCGGCGGCAAGTCGACGGTGCTGGCGCTGCTGCTGCGGCTGTACGAAGCCGGCTCCGGCGACATCCGGATCGACGGCCAATCGATCGCGGGGGTGTCGCGCCGCTCGCTGCGGCAGCAGACTGCCTATGTCGGCCAGGACGTCTATCTGTTCCGCGACACGATCCGCGCCAACATCGCCTTCGGCAAGATCGGCGCCAGCGAGGACGAGATCGTCGCCGCCGCCAAGGCGGCGCACGCGCACGACTTCATCATGGGTTTTCCGCTCGGCTACGACACGCCGGTCGGCGAGCACGGCGCGCAATTGTCCGGCGGCCAGCGCCAGCGCATCGCCGTGGCGCGCGCTCTGCTGCGCGACGCGCCGATCGTGCTGCTCGACGAGGCCACTGCGGCGCTCGACTCCGAATCCGAGAAGCTGGTGCAGGAGGCGATCGAACGGCTGTGCCTGAACCGCACCACCATCGTGATCGCGCATCGCCTGCATACGATCATGCATGCCGACGCCATCCTGGTGGTCGAAGGCGGCGAGATCGTCGAACAGGGCCGCCACGACGACCTGTTGCGGCGCAGCGGCCGCTACGCCTCGTTCTTCCGGCTGCAGCAACGCCACGCCGCGCCGCTGGCCCCCGCCGAAACCGCCATCTAGATTGTCGTCGTCCGCCTCGCACGCGCTGCGCCTGAACATCCCCGCAATCTGCGAAAGTCAGTCATGAGCAATCCCACCACCGTGATCGCACCGCTCCCGCAACCCGCGCTCGCCGTGCAGGGCGACAGCAAGACCTTTCCGGTGCGCCGGATCTGGTGCGTCGGGCGCAACTACCTCGAACACATTCGCGAGCTCGGCAATGACGAGCGCAACCCGCCCTTCTTCTTCGCCAAGCACGCCGACATGGTCGCGCCGGACGGCGCAACGATCTCCTACCCGACGCTGACCAAGGACATGCAGCACGAGGTCGAACTGGTCGTGGCGCTGAAGAGCGGCGGCTTGAACATCCCGGTCGACAAGGCGCTCGACCACGTCTGGGGCTACGGAGTCGGCGTCGATCTCACTCGGCGCGACCTGCAGACGATTTCGCGCAAGAAGGAGCAGCCCTGGGAGATCGGCAAGTCGTTCGATCACTCGGCGCCGTGCGGCGCGCTGCGTGCGGCTTCGGAAATCGGCCACCCATCCAAAGGCAAGATCTGGCTGTCGGTCAACGGTACCGAGCGGCAGAAGGGTGACCTGTCGGAAATGATCTGGAACGTTGCGGAGATCATCTCGAAGCTGTCGCTGCAGGTCGCGCTCGGCGCCGGCGACATCATCATGTCCGGCACGCCTGCCGGCGTCGCTGCGCTGGTGCCGGGCGACACGGTCGAATGCGGCGTCGACGGTATCGGTACACTGAAGGTGGCGATCGGTCCGGCAGCCTGAAGCTGGAATCGTTCTCGCGGCCGGACTGGAATAGTTCGACTCTGGCTCGAATTGACCATCGTCAGGATGGCGTTAGCGTTTGGTTAAGGTTAATCGCAGAGGATCATCTGGGGGCTGGTCAGGAGCCAACTCATGGTCTCGGACATCAGACGTTACATCGTGGTCTCGGTTGCGCTGGTCTTGTTTCTCGCTGCGGCACAGGCCTCCGCGGGGCTGACGTGGCGCGTCAGCGAAGCGCCGCAGCTCGGCGTGGTCGCGCTGGTTCGCTGACCGCGCGGCATCCCCTCTCGATTCTCCAGGCCGGACACCATGCTCAAGCCTGTCGTCGCCATCCTGCTGCTGATCGCCTTGACCGGATGCAGCGTCGCGACCGGCCCGTCCGTCGCCAAGCACAAGACGACGTCGACCCGCGCGGCCCATGCGATGATGATCGGCACGTCGTACTGACGTCCAGCGCCTGACATTCAAGGCGCGCGTTCGCCGCGACCGTCGCGGCGATCACCGAAATCTCGGATGGAACGACCGCGGTTGCCAGCCGATCTCGGCGGCTGCCGGCGCGAGATCGAAGGTCATGTCCTTGGTCATCCGCGTCGCCATCGTCGCCGACAGTCCCGGCAGCACCCGGACCGCGACCGGCAGCACCAGACGCCAGGCCCAGCCCGGCACCGGCACGATCGCGCGCGGCAGGCCGAGGCCGTCGAAGATCCGCCCGACCATCTCGCGATAGTTCAGCGTCTCGCCGCCCGGCAGATTGTAGACCTTGCCGGCGCAATGCGGGCGCGTCGCTGCGGCGACGGCGGCGGCGGCGAGATCATCGGCGTGGACCGGCTGGCGCAGCCCCTCGCCGCCCCCCATCAGCGGGAAGAAGCGGAAGCGGCGGATCAGCGCGGCGATCCGGCTGACATTGCCGTCGCGGTCTTCGAGATAGACCAGCGTCGGCCGCAGCACCGTCCAGGCCACGCCGTGCGCCGTGCAGGCCGCGATCAGCCGGGCCTCGTCGGCGCCCCAGCGCCGGATCGCCGCGCGCTCCTCGGGATCCGGCGAATCCCATTTGGTCGCGATGCTGGTCGAGGTGAACACGACGAGGCGTTTCATCCCGGCGGCGGCGAGCGGGGCGACGGCATCGGCGACGAGGCCGACCGGCGCGGTGGCGAACACGGTGTCGAGCGCGGGCAACGACGTCTGCCCGAGCGCGGCGAGATCGGCCGCGAGCCAGTCGACGCCGTCGCCGGCGGCCTGCGGGGCGCGGGAAACGCCGATCGGCCGGGCGCCGTCGGCGGCGAGCCGGCGCAGAATCGCGCCGCCGACCATCCCGGTGGCGCCGATCACCAGAGGCCGCGGCGCGCTCATCGCGGGCCCCGAACAGCGGCTGAGCGGGCCCGAACGGGCGATTCAATCCTGAACATGGCCGCTGCATAGCAGGATCGGCCGGGCAAGTCGCGGCCGGCTGGCGGCGCGCGCGGGCCCAGGTCGCGGAGGAATGATTGGCGCTTTGGCCGTCTTTGGCTTAAAGCGGGGGCAACCTCCCGTCATCGTCGGCCGCTCGCGGCTGTGCATCGCCCCAAGGCTCGCGTCGCCCAGGGTCTGCAGCGTGGACCCGTTGGTCCCGGGATTTCCCATTCGGCGTGATCGCCCAGAAGGTTCTGTCCGTGCCATTTTCGACCTCCCCCCCGCCGCTCGCCCGAGCTCTGGCGGAGCGCAATTACATTGAAGCCACTCCGGTGCAGAGCGCAGTGCTGGCGCCGGATGCAGCCGGCCGCGACCTCTTGGTGTCGGCGCAGACCGGCTCCGGCAAGACCGTCGCCTATGGGCTAGCGATCGCCCGCGAGCTGCTCGGCGATGCCGAGCGCTTCGAACGTGCCGCGACGCCGCTGGCGCTGATCGTGGCGCCGACCCGCGAACTGGCGCTGCAGGTGCACCGCGAGCTCGACTGGCTGTACGGCCAGGCCGGCGCCCGCGTCGTCTCCTGCGTCGGCGGCATGGACCCGCGCCGCGAGCAGCGCGAACTGGAAGCCGGCGCCCACATCGTGGTCGGCACGCCGGGACGGCTGTGCGACCATCTGCGCCGTCATCGGCTCGACGTCTCGCAGTTGAAAGCGGTGGTGCTCGACGAGGCCGACGAGATGCTCGATCTCGGCTTCCGCGAGGACATGGAGTTCATCCTCAAGACCACGCCCGAGACCCGCCGCACGCTGCTGTTCTCGGCGACGCTGCCGCGCACCATCATCACGCTGGCCAAGACCTATCAGCACGACGCCTTCCGCATCGAAGTCGCCGGCCGCGACGGCGGCCACGCCGATATCGAATATCGCGCGGTCCGGATCGCGCCGAGCGACGTCGAACACGCCGTGGTCAACACGCTACGCTACGTCGAATCGCCGACCGCGATCGTGTTCTGCGCCACCCGCAGCGGCGTGACGCATCTGCAGACCGCGCTCTTGGAGCGCGGCTTCTCGGTGGTGGCGCTGTCGGGCGAACTCACCCAGAACGAACGCACCAACGCGCTGAACGCGCTGCGCGACGGCCGCGCCCGCGTCTGCGTCGCCACCGATGTCGCCGCACGCGGCATCGACCTTCCCAATCTAGGCCTGGTCATTCACGCCGACCTGCCGAACGATCCGGAAGTGATGCAGCATCGCTCGGGACGTACCGGGCGCGCCGGCAAAAAGGGCGTCAGCGTGTTGTTAGTGCCACCGGCACGCCGACGCCGAGCCGAGATGCTGCTGAACCTCGCCGGCATCGAGGCGGTCTGGGGCACCGCGCCGCAGGCCGACGAGATCCGCGCGCTCGATCAGCAGCGCATGATGCAGGACTCGCTGTTCACCGAAGAGGCGACCGCCGACGATCAGGCGCTGGCGCAGACGTTGCTCGCCGAGCGCAGCGCCGAAGAGATCGCGGTCGCGCTGGCGCGCCTCTATCGCGCTAGGCTGCCGTCGCCGGAAGACATTCTCGATCCCGGCGAACGCGCGCCGCGCGGCCGCGACGATCGCGCCGCCGGCAAGAGCGCGCGCGGGCCGCGCGAGGAGCGCGATTACGGTCCGCGCGAGACCGGTCCGCGGGCGCGCCCGGGCAAGGCGGGGGCAAAACACGCGATGGACGGCGGCGTGTGGTTTCGCGCCGCGATCGGCAAGCGCAAGAACGCCGAGGCGCGCTGGCTGCTGCCGATGATCTGCCGCCGCGGCGGCATCACCCGCCAGGACATCGGCGCGATCCGCATCCTCGACACCACCACCGAATTCGAAATCTCGGCCACGGCCGCGGTGGATTTCGCCGCGCAGATCAAGCACCCGGACAAGGACGACAACATCCGGATCGAGCCGTTGATCGGCGCCAAGCCGATCGAGCCGCGCGACGAGCGGCCGGCGCCCAAGCCGCATGGCGGGCAGATGTCCGAACGCGAGACGCGCCGCAGCAAGCGGCCGGATTCATGGTCGCCGCAGATCGAGCCGCTCGCCGACCCGCGCCCGCCGCGTCCCGGCAAGGACGCGGGATTCAAGGACGCCGGTTTCAAGAAGGACACCTACAAGAAGGACGGCTTCAAGAAAGACGGGTTCAAGAAGGACGGATTCAAACCGGACGGCTTCAAGCCGGACGGCCTGAAGACCAAGACACCGCGCGACGACAAGCCCGCTTATGTCAGCAAGGCCCGCCGCGCCGATCCGTCGGCCAAGAACGCGAGCTTCAAGAAGAAAGCCAAGAAATTCCGCGGCTAGTCGCGGGCGACGGCGGCAGGACACGACGTGATGGCCTGTTATCAGGACCCCACGTCATTGCCGGGCTCGACCCGGCAATCCATCCTCTTCGCAAAGAACTCCTCATAGCGCGCTGACGCGCGCGATGGATGCGCGGGCCTTCGCCGCGCCGAAGGGGCTTCGGCCCCGCAGGCGGGTCAAGCCCGCGCATGACGGGAATGGATGTGGCAACGCAGTGCCCCCCGTAACGTCCGATCCAACTATCAAACAGCCACGACTCTTCATTCTCGCGGCTCCGCTGAGCCCGAGGTTTGCACCCGTCGCTTCACAGCGAGGGGTGGGGGCGCGCCGGTCGGCGCAAAGGTGGTGAGTTTTCGCGATGGCTTTGCGGACCATCGCGCAACGCCTTCCGGCGCGCCCACCGCGGCGGTTTTTGGCTTTCAGGCCCGTGCTTCCGGGGACAGGCAAGGGTAATGAAACCCCACGGATCCGGCGGATTACGCCGCCTTCACCTGCCCCCGTCCAGCGAACTAACAAGTCGCAGAGCCTCGTAGTAGGCCCGGACGGGTCCCCGAAGCCTCCCGGACGTGCGGGTGCGAACCGCAACGCGCAGGACGCCGCGTCCGTCCGACTCCGCCGGCCGAGCCGGCATCGTCGAACTATCATCGGGACCGGTCGCCCAGCCCGTCCGATCTGTCCCGCTTGTACGACGCCTCGCGAAGCGCCCCTCACGGACAGGACAGTGCGGACTATAATCATAATAGGAATTTCGTCAAGGCGCTGTGGCTGATTTTTTGCCGGCCTCGGTCGAGCCGGCGCCCGATCGGATCGGCGCCACCCAGACGAATTGCATGGCTAGTTGCGCGCGATCGGCGCACGGTGCGGCGATCGACGCCGAGCTGGTGAGTCGTCGAACGCAGCCCCGATCCCGGCTGCAGCCGCTCCGGTGACATCGGAACCGGCGCTCCGGAACTCCCGATGCGACGCGTCGTCGTCGCGCGAACCGCATGCCGCTTCGCTCGACACGCAAGACCGCCAGTCATTCACGTCCCACCACCCACCTTGAACAGGAGACCACGATGGCCAAAGGCGAGCAAAAGGGTAATCGCGAGACCAAGAAACCCAAGAAGGAAAAGCCCAAGACCATCGCCGCCGCGCCGAGCCAGAAGACCGGCGGCTGGCAGCCGACGCTGGGAACCGGCAAGAAGAAATAGCAGACCGATCGACACCGCGAGCGCGCCCGGCGGACCAACGCATCACCTCGCGTTCGTCTTTCCGGGGCGCGCTTAGCGCGGACCAGACTCCATAACCACCGCGGTCAGCGACCACGACACAGCGCGGCAACACTGCGCCTCACCGCGCCGTCAGCGATGATGGAGTCCGGCCTGCGCTGTTGCGCAGCGCATCCCGGAATGACGAGCGATCGGCCGTCGTGTGGATGTGGCGCGCAGCGAAGCGACCCTCCATCGCCGCTCCCCACGACGCGACACCCCGCGTGGGCCCCGCGCACATGCGCCCTGCCCTCACCCGGCGTGCGCGACTGATCGCCAAAAGAGCCATCGACCCGCCGACGATCCGACGCCCCTCTCCGCCCAGTGCGATCCGCGTTGAACGCGGAGGTGCGGTTGCTCGACATAGGGGAGAACCGACGGACGACACCGCGGGCGGCTCGGCGCGGCCGGGCTGATCGCGCGGGTCCGTCGGCCGAGACCATCAACCGCACCGACGACATCGCAGGGACGCCCCGCATGCCTTACATCGCGCTCACCGCCGTGATCGGCATCCTGTTTCTGCAGGCGTCCGGCGCGATCCCGCCGGGCAGCGTCGGCGGGCCGATGGTGATCGCGCTGGCCGTCTTCGTCGGCGCGCTTGCCGTCGGCGTTCACGACGCCTGGACCAGGAAGCGCGGCGTGCTCGGCTGGATCGTGAACATCGTCGTCGTGCTGGCCGGCGTCTTTCTGATCGCCCCGCTCGGCGGCCTGGTGATGACCATGCTGCTCGGCCCGTTCGTGCAGGGGTCTTCGTCGCTGGCGGTCGCCGGAGGCGCCGTGATGGCTGCCGCACTCGCCGGCACGATGCTCGTCACCCTGGCGGGATGCTGGGGCGCGCTGTGGGTGGTGAACAAATGGCGATGAGGTCGGCCGCTCGGCTGCAGCACGGATCAGCGCGCGACATCCGACGGAGCGAGCCCTTTGGTCGAGAACCCGGGTCCGCGCCGCCCGAGCCAACGGCTGCTTTGACCCGGGCTGATGCCCCACTCCGGAGTTGCGCCCTCGCGCATCAATAATTAATTTGCAGTCATTGACTGATGGAGGGCGCCATGGCGGTGATGACGATCCGGAACATCGACGACGCCATCAAGAAGCGGCTTCGCGTGCGCGCCGCGATCAATGGACGCTCGATGGAGGACGAGGCACGCGACATCCTGCGGTCGGCGCTGTCGACCGACGAGCCGCGCCCGCGCAATCTCGGGCAAGCCATCCATGAGCGGTTCGCGGCGCTGGGCGGCGTCGACCTTCCCGACACGCGGCGCGAGGCTATCCGGCAGCCGCCGGACTTCGGCACATGATCATCCTTGATACCAACGTCATTTCCGAGCTGATGCGTCCAAAGCCGGATGCCGTGGTGCTGGCGTGGTTCGGTGAGCAGCCGGTGGCGGGCGTGTTTACGACGACCCTGACCCAGGCGGAGATCTTCTACGGCTTGGCGCTGCTGCCGGAAGGACGCCGCCGCGACGACCTCACTGCCGCCGCGCGGCCGATCTTCGAGATCGATCTGGCCGGTCGCGTGCTGCCGTTCGACACCGACGCCGCCGACGCCTATCCGGCCATCGCGGCGGGCCGGCGACACAGCGGACACCCCATCAGCCAGATCGACGCCCAGATCGCCGCCATCGCCCGCTCCCGCGGCGCCCGGCTGGCGACGCGGAACACCGCGGACTTTGCCGATTGCGGGATTACGGTGGTTGATCCGTGGATGGGGAGGTAGAGCGTTCTACGGGCGGCCTCGGCGGCATGACTGCCGTCTATCGGAGCGAGCAGTAGCCCGGGCGAGCGGCGAGACATCCTAAACGTCGAACGCATTCTTTCGTAGGGTGGGTTAGTACTACTGCGTCATAAGTTTCCGCCACCGGCTTGATGCTGCGGCGAGGCCACAACAGGGGCATCGCGGCAGGGTTTTGGCAAGTGCGCGGATCAGGAGCAGACGCATGGTTGCGATCGAGTTCGG
>JACRJB010000056.1 GCA_016215605.1 Rhodopseudomonas palustris | reverse complement strand
GCAGGAAGTGATCACGCCGGCGCAGGCGCACGAGATGACGCAGGACGCCAATAAGCGCGACGGCTTCATCACCCGCGACGAAGACGTGCTCGACACCTGGTTTTCCTCGGCGCTGTGGCCGTTCTCGACGCTCGGCTGGCCGGACGAGACCCCCGAGCTCGAGCGCTACTACCCGACCAACGTGCTGGTCACCGGCTTCGACATCATCTTCTTCTGGGTCGCCCGGATGATGATGATGGGGCTGCACTTCAAGAACGACGTGCCGTTCCCGACCGTCTACATCCACGCCCTCGTCCGCGACGAGAAGGGCGCCAAGATGTCGAAGTCGAAGGGCAACGTCATCGATCCCTTGAATCTGATCGACGATTACGGCGCCGACGCGCTGCGCTTCACGCTGGCGGCGATGGCGGCGCAGGGCCGCGACATCAAGCTGGCGTCGAGCCGCGTCGAGGGCTACCGCAACTTCGCCACCAAGCTGTGGAACGCCTGCCGCTTCGCCGAAATGAACGGCTGCGCCGCGCCGAAGGATTTCGACTACACCTCCGCGACGGAGACGCTCAACCGCTGGATCGCGCACGAGACCGTGCGCGCGACGCGCGAGGTCACCGAGGCGATCGAGAGCTATCGCTTCAACGACGCGGCGGGCGCGGCCTATCGCTTCGTCTGGAACGTGTTCTGCGACTGGTATCTCGAACTCGCCAAGCCCGTGCTGATGGGCGAGGAGAGTGCCGCCAAGGCCGAGACCCGCGCGATGGTGGCGTGGGCGCGCGACGAGATCCTCAAGCTGCTGCATCCGTTCATGCCGTTCATCACAGAAGAACTGTGGGCCGTGACGGCGCCGCGCGAGGGTCTCCTGGTGCTGGCGCCGTGGTCGCGCAAGGCCGGCTTCAGCGACGAGCAGCTCGCGGTGATGACCGCGTCGGCGGCGAGCGACCCGATGGTCGGGGCGGCGCTGCTCAACATTCCGGTCGAGCAGCCGGACTTCACCGACGACGCGGCCGAAGCCGAGATCGGCTGGGTGGTCGATCTCGTCACCGCGATCCGCTCGGTGCGCGCCGAAATGAACATCGCGCCGTCGACGCTGACGCCGCTGGTGCTGGCCGGCGCCGCCGCCGAAACGCGCGGCCGCGCCGAGCGCTGGAGCGACGTGATCAAGCGGCTCGCCCGGGTCGGCGACATCACCTTCGCCGACGCGGCGCCGCAGGGCGCGGTGCAGCTGCTGGTGCGCGGCGACGTCGCGGCGCTGCCGCTGAAGGGCGTGATCGACTTCGCGGTCGAACAGGCACGGCTCGAGAAGGAGCTCGGCAAGGCCGAAGCCGACATCAAGCGGGCTGAAGCGAAGTTGGCGAACGAGAAGTTCGTCGCCAACGCCGCCGAAGAAGTCGTCGAGGAAGAGAAGGAAAAGCGCGAGGCCGCGCTCGCCCGCAAGATGAAGATCCTCGAAGCGCTGCTGCGGATCAAGAACGCCAGCTGACGCGATGCTCGACCACGTCTCGATCACCGTCTCCGACATCGCGGTGGCCGAGCCGTTCTACGACGCGATCATGGCGGCGCTCGGCGTCGTCAAGGTCGGCGCGCGCGCCGACTGGCTCGGCTACGGCGAACGCGCGCGGCCGGAGCATCCCGAGCGGGTCTACATCTCGATCCGTCGGGGCGACCGGCCGGAGCCGGCTCATGGCCGGCACTGGTGCTTCAAGGCGATCGATCGGCCCACGGTCGATGCGTTCTGGCACGCCGGGCTCGCCCATGGCGGCGTCGATCAGGGCCCGCCGGGTCTGAGAACCCATTATCACCCGAGCTACTACGCCGCGTTTCTGGCCGATCCCGACGGCAACCGCCTCGAAGCGGCGTGTCACACGATCACCACTGCGTGACCGCGCGCGGACGTCGCGGCCGATCCACCCAATTTCCCTTGCTTCAACAAACCAGCGCGCGGTTGCCGACGACAGCCGGTCCACCGACGGCCGCGACCGTCGCTCGCGGCGCGACCTCTTGCGATGATATGATGGTCAACATACTATAAGGCCGTCGCGCGCACGGCACCGGCCGAAGGTTCTGCGCGGCACCAACGGATCAACCATCGAGGACGCCACCATGACCGCACGCGAGATCGTTCTCTGCCATCCCGTCCGCACGGCGATCGGCGGCTACAACGGGTCGTTGAAGGGAACGCCGGCGACCGACCTCGGCAGCGTGGTCATTTCCGAGACCCTGCACCGCGCCGGCCTCGCGGCCGACGCGGTCGGCTCGGTGGTGATGGGCAACGTGATCCAGGCGGGCAACCGCATGAACCCGGCGCGTCAGGCCTCGATCGGCGGCGAGCTGCCGGTGTCGGTGCCGGCCTACACGGTCAATCGCGTCTGCGGCTCGGGCGCCCAGGCCATCGTCACCGCCGCGCTCGAAATCGCCGGCGGCGACATCGACGTCGCGATCGCGGGCGGCATGGAGAACATGGACCGCGCGCCGTATCTGATGGAGGGTGGGCGCTGGGGATATCGGATGGGCCCGGCCGAGATTCTCGACAGCATGCTCACCGACGGATTGAGCGATGCGTTTTCCGGTGAGCACTCCGGCTGGCACACCGAAGACCTCGTCACCAAACTGCAGATCACCCGCACCGAACAGGACCGCTTCGCCGCCCGCTCGCAGCAGCGCTTCGCTGCCGCGCAGCAGGCCGGCCGGTTCGAGGCCGAGATCGTCGCGGTGCCGGTCAAGGGCCGCAAGGGCGTCGAGGCCTTCGTCGCCGACGAGGCGCCGCGGCCCGACACCACCGTCGAGGTGCTGGCCAAGCTCAAGCCGGCGTTTCGTCCGGACGGCACCATCACCGCCGGCAATGCGCCCGGCCTGAACAGCGCCGCGGCGGCGATGATCGTCGCCGATCAGGGCTTTGCCGACTCGGCGGGGATGGAGCCGCTGGCCCGGCTCGCCGGCTACGGCGTCGCCGCGGTGGAGCCGGGCATGTTCGGCCTCGGGCCGGTGCCCGCGGTGCGCAAGGCGCTGCAGCGGACCGGCTGGACACTGTCGGAGGTCGAACGGATCGAGATCAACGAAGCCTTCGCCGCCGTGCCGCTCGCCGTCATCAAGGAGCTCGGCCTCGCCGAGGACATCGTCAATGTCGAAGGCGGCGCCATCGCGCACGGCCACCCGATCGGCGCGACCGGCGCGATCCTGACCACCAGGCTGCTGCATTCGATGAAACGCGACGGCCTGCGCAAAGGTATCGTCACGCTGTGCATCGGCGGCGGCCAGGGCATCGCCCTCGCGTTGGAGATGGTGTGAGCGGGCCGGGCGCCGAAGCGACGTCGAGTTGATCGGCGCCAAAGCCTGACGGCGGCCGAACCGCTTAGGATCGGCTCGCTCAACAGGGGCCGCGTCCGATGCTCGCCTTTTTCAAGCTGCTGATGTCGTTCGCGCCCTGGCTGTCGTTTCTGATCATCGCCCGCGACACGCTGCTGCGGGTCGAGATCGGATTGTCGGTGGCGTTGGCGCTGACGGTGGTGATGGGCGTGCTGCGGCTGCACCGCGGCATCATCCTGTGGGTCGGCGTGGTGTTCTTCGGCGCGGCCACCATCGCGGTGATCGGCTTTCACGACAGCTGGACGCTGCGCCATCTCGGCGTGCTCGCCAACGGCGCGCTGGCGCTGGGCGCTTGGTTGACCATCGCGCTGAAGAAGCCGTTCACGCTCGACTACGCCAAGGAGCACGTCGATCCGTCGCTGTGGACCGATCCATTCTTCATTCGCACCAACGTGCTGATGACCGCGGTGTGGGCGACGGCGTTCACGCTCAACGCCGTGCTGGCGTTCGGCAAGATGGAGCAGGTCGCGCTGTCGGAGCTCGCCTACGAACTGATCTCCTACGCGATCCTGATCGGCACCGCGATGTTCACGGTCTGGTATCCGGAGCATCTGCGGGAGGTGAGGGCGGCGTCGCGCTGAGCGTCGTGTTGCACGCACTCGCAGGCTTCGCGAAAGTCAGATCCGAAGCGTGGCCCCAAAAACAAACGTCGCCCTCCGCGAAAGCGGAGGGCCCAGTATTGCTGGGTGTTCGTGTTGAATTGAAGCGCTCTGGGATACTTGGTCGACCGATCAAGTCGGGCGATGACGGGAGAGGGCGGGGAAGCGCTGCCCAAGACACTCAACGCGGAAACGGCTTGCTCAGGAACCGCGAGCCTCTCAGCCCGTAGCGCCACGGGTAGTCCGCCGCCTTGGTGATGCCGATGCGCGGGCCGGTGACGATGTCGGGCTCGGCCGGGCGGCGGTGGATCGTGAATGGCGGGGCGTCGAGCGGCAGGCCGTTGGCGGCGATGCTGATGCCGAGCGCCTGGGTCAGTTTGCCGGGGCCGGAACAGAGCAGGCGCTCGTCGTCGAGGCCGCGGCGGTCGCGCATCGCATCCAGCCCGTGGGTCGGCGCCAGCGCGCGGATCAGCACGGCGCTGGCCGAGCCTTTCGCCTCGCAGACGACATTGACGCACCAATGGATGCCGTAGGAGCGGTAGACATAGGCGTAGCCCGGCGGGCCGAACATCACGGCGTTGCGCGGCGTCTGGCCGCCATAGGAATGCGCCGCCGGGTCGGTGTGGTGATAGGCTTCGACTTCGACGATCACCCCGCCGACGCCGCCATACAGCAGGGTGGCGCCGATCAGTTCCGGGGCGACGGCATGGACGCTGCGGGCGAAGAACCGCCGCGTCAGCTTGGGGCCGAGCTTGGCAGGCGGGGCGGGCGAGGGCGAGCGGGCCATGGCGGGGGCAATCGAGCGGCGTCGCCGCGTCCCGCGCCGACCGGAATTCGAGCATTATTCCAAGGGATAAGCCCCTGCAAGGAGCGCAGGTTGCGGGACGGCAGCGGGCGGATTAGGTAGGGTCTTCGCGAAGGTTCATTTGCCCATGGTCGTTCTCGTCGATACGGTGTCATCCACCCCCGTCCGCCCCCGGCATCCGGAGAAGGCGGCGCGGCCGGATGCGCTGTCGCCGAAGAAGCCGGACTGGATCCGCGTCCGCGCCCCGACCACCCGCGGCTACGGCGAGACCCGCTCGATCGTCAAGGAAAACGGCCTCGTCACGGTGTGCGAGGAAGCCGGCTGCCCGAACATCGGCGAGTGCTGGGACAAGAAGCACGCCACCTTCATGATCATGGGGGACACCTGCACCCGGGCCTGCGCGTTCTGCAACGTCAAGACCGGGATGCCCGGTGCGCTCGACCCGAACGAGCCGGCCTACGTCGCCGAGGCGACTCGCAAGCTCGGCCTGCAGCACCTCGTCATCACCTCGGTCGACCGCGACGATCTCGCCGACGGCGGCGCGGCGCATTTCGCCGCCACCATCCGCGCCGTGCGCGAGGCGTGCCCGACCACCACGATCGAAATTCTGACGCCGGACTTTCTGCGCAAGGACGGCGCGCTGGAAGTCGTGGTCGCCGCCAAGCCCGACGTGTTCAACCACAATCTTGAAACCGTGCCGTCGCGCTATCTGTCGGTGCGGCCGGGCGCGCGCTACTTCCATTCGATCCGGCTGCTGCAGCGGGTCAAGGAACTCGACCCCTCGATCTTCACCAAGTCCGGCATCATGGTCGGGCTCGGCGAGGAGCGCCACGAGGTGCTGCAGGTGATGGACGATCTGCGCTCGGCCGACGTCGACTTCCTCACCATCGGCCAGTATCTGCAGCCGACCCGCAAGCACCACGCGGTGATGCGCTACGTCACCCCGGACGAGTTCGGCGGCTACGCCAAGACGGCGTATGCCAAGGGCTTCCTGATGGTGTCGGCGAGCCCGATGACGCGCTCGTCGCATCACGCCGGCGACGATTTCGCCAAGCTGCGGGCGGCGCGCGCGGCGCTGTCGCGCTGAGTTCGGACGATGCCGCAATTTTCCAGCAAGCGCCGGGTGCCGCACAGCGCGGAGCAGATGTTCGACCTCGTCGCCGACGTCGAGCGCTATCCGCAATTCGTGCCGCTGTGCAAGGCGCTGAAGATCCGCCAGCGCACCAGGCAGGACGACGGCACCGAGGTGGTGATCGCCGACATGACGGTGTCGTTCAAGCTGGTGCAGGAAACCTTCACCAGCCGCGTCACGCTCGACCGCGCCAATCTGAAGATTCTGGTCGAATATCTGCAGGGCCCGTTCAGCAGCCTGGAAAACCGCTGGACCTTTGTGGCGAAGACCGAGCGCGCCTCCGAGGTCGGCTTCTTCATCGCCTATGAATTCAAGAGCCGGATTCTGGCGACGCTGATGGGCGCGATGTTCGACACCGCCTTCCACCGCTTCGCCGCCGCCTTCGAGACGCGCGCCGATCAGGTCTACGGCGGCGCGCCGAAACTGTCGCGGGCGTAGTTAGTTCCTCACCGCCGCCCGCCCCAATCGTCATTGCGAGCGCAGCGAAGCAATCCAGCTCCGTGCACTGAATTGGATTGTTTCGTCGCTTTGCTCCTCGCAATGACGATTGGGGTCGATGCTTCGAACTAACAACTCATCCTTCGAGACGCCCGGCTTGCGCCGGGCTCCTCAGGATGAGGGTTGTGCCTGCAGCGGTGCAACACTCGCGGCCCTCATGGTGAGGAGCCCGGCGAAGCGCAGCGTAGCCGGGCGTCTCGAACCATGAGCTGTTCTGCGAAGACGCTACTTTCCGGACTTCGGCTTCGCTGCCCGTTTCGGCGGGACGCGTTTGCCGGCGGCGGCGCGGCGGGGGGTGCGGGCGACGCGCTTGTGGACGCCGGTCGCGGGTGCGCGTTTCGTTTTCACCGGCGGCTTCGGGCCGCGCGCCACTTCGATCAGCATCCGCAGGGCTTCGACCACCGAGCGCTGACGTACGTTGCTGCGGCCGATCGCGCCGAAGCGCTGTTCGCGGTGCATGATCCTTCCGTCGCGCGCCGCGACGGCGAAATGCACCAGCCCGACCGGCTTGCCGGGGACCGCGCCGCCGGGGCCGGCGATGCCGGTGATCGACACCGCGAGATCGACGTCGGCGTGTTCCAGCGCGCCGACCGCCATCGCCAGCGCGGTCTCCTTGCTGACCGCGCCGAAGGTGGTGAGCGTGGCGGTCTCGACGCCGAGCATCGCGTGCTTGGCGGCGTTGGAATAGGTGACGAAGCCGCGGTCGATCACGTCGGACGAGCCGGGGATGTCGGTGAGCGCGCCGGCGACCAGGCCGCCGGTGCAGGATTCAGCGGTGGCGATGGTGAGCTTGCGCGAGCGGCACAGGTCGAGCAACGAGCGGGCGAGAGCGCGGGCGTCGTTGCCGCTCATCGTCAGGAGGCCAGGCCTTCGGCGCCCCAGGGCAGCCGGATGGTGGCGGACGCGGTGGCGGCGATGCCTTCCTCGCGGCCGGTGAAGCCGAGCTTCTCGCTGGTGGTCGCCTTCACGGCGACGCGCGACACCGGCACGCCGGTGATCTCGGCGATGCGCTGACGCATCGGATCGCGCAGCGGGCCGATCTTCGGTCGCTCGCAGATCATCGTCACTTCGAGATTGGCGATCCGGCCGCCGCGCGCGGTGACGCGGTCGACCGCGTATTTCAGGAACTTGTCGGAGGCCGCGCCCTTCCATTGCGGATCGGTCGGCGGGAAGTGCGAGCCGATGTCGCCGTCGGCCAGCGCGCCGAGGATCGCATCGACCAGCGCGTGCAGCCCGACGTCGCCGTCGGAATGCGCCAGGAAGCCGCGATTGTGCGGCACTTTCAGCCCGCACAGCCAGACGTAGTCGCCGTCGCCGAAGGCGTGGACGTCGTAGCCGGTCCCGGTGCGGATATCGCCGAGCGTCGCGGTGAGGCGGCTCTCTTCGCGCAAGAAGTCGTCCGGCGTCGTCAGTTTCATGTTGGCAGCATCGCCTTCGAAGGTGGAGACCGTCAATCCCGCCCACTCGGCGATCGCGGCGTCGTCGGTGAAATCATCGCGGCCGTCGCGCGCGGCGCGGCGGTGCGCATCGAGAATGACGTCGAAGCGAAATGCTTGCGGCGTCTGGGCGATTCGCAGATGGGCGCGGTCCGGCGTCGCCTCGACTTCGCCGGCGGCGTTGATCTGCTTGACGGTGTCGTTGATCGCCACCACCGGCAGCGCCGCGCCGGTGGTGCCCGCGGCGACGATCGCGCGCGAGATCAGCGCCGGCGTGACAAAGGGACGCGCCGCGTCGTGGATCAGCACGATGTCCGGGTTCAGCGCCGCCAGCGCCTCGAGCCCGGCGCGCACCGAGGCCTGCCGGGTGGCGCCGCCGCCGACCGCGGGCCGGAAATCGAGGCCGGCGACCGCCTCGTTGAACATCGCGGTATCGTCCGGATTGGTCACCGGCTGCACCGCGAACACCTCGGGGTGGGTGCAAAACGGCTGCAAAGCCCTCGCAATCACGGGGCGGCCGGCCAGCGTGCGGTATTGTTTGGGGCCGCCCGCGCCGGCGCGGAGACCGCGGCCTGCGGCGACGATGATGGCGGCGGTACGTGGGGGATTCGGCATCGGTCTAGGTCAGTCGCTCGACGGGCAGGAACCAGGAGGCGGGGTGAGCAGAGCCCTTAGCATGCTTGGGCGTCGATTCAGCATGTTTCCACGCTCCGCTGCTTGGGAGATTTGCTGCAACGCACTTGCATGTCTGGTATAACTGGCTAAACTGTAGGCAATGACCTATAATGCTCAAACATTGAGCTAGACCAGTTGCAATGGCGCGCTGGCGACAGAATGAGCAGCTTGTGACCCGCCCTACAGTAACAGGTTCGCCGCCTTTGAAAATTGGCAATATTGCGGTGGCCAATCGGGTGCTGCTGGCGCCGATGTCCGGTATTACAGATGCGCCTTTTCGCAAACAAGTCGCAGCTCTCGGCGCCGGACTGGTCGTGTCCGAGATGACCGCCAGCGAAGATCTTGTGCATGGCCGTGCGATGTCGATCCGGCGCTGCGATGCGATCGACGGCGGCCCGCACGTCGTTCAGCTCGCCGGCTGCGAGCCGCACTGGATGGCGGAGGGGGCGCGAATCGCCGAAGCCGGCGGTGCCGACATCATTGATATCAACATGGGCTGCCCGGCCCGGCACGTGACCGGCGGTCAGTCCGGATCGGCCCTGATGCGTGATCTCGATCACGCGCTGACGTTGATCGAGGCGACGATCGGCGCGGTGCGCGTGCCGGTGACGCTGAAGATGCGGCTCGGCTGGGACGACAGCTCGCGCAACGCGCCGGAGCTGGCGCGCCGCGCGCAGGACGCCGGCGTCCAGCTCGTGACCGTGCACGGGCGCACCCGCAATCAGTTCTACAAGGGCGAGGCCGATTGGCGCGCCGTCCGCGCGGTGCGCGACGCCGTCACCATTCCGCTGGTCGTCAACGGTGACATCACCTCGTATCAGACGGCGGTCGACGCGCTCGATCAGTCCGGCGCAGACGCGGTGATGATCGGCCGCGGCGCGCAGGGACAGCCGTGGCTGCCCGGCCAGATCGGCCGCCGGCTGCAGGGCGGAGCCGCCGAAGCGATGCCGTCGCTGTCCGATCAGCTCGGCTATCTGCGCGAACTCTATGACGGCGTGCTCGGCCTCTACGGCGAACGCATCGGCCTGCGCCACGCGCGAAAACATCTCGGCTGGTCGCTCGACGTCGCGGCCGCGGCCAGCGGCGCGCCTGCGGCGACGCTGAAGCAGTGGAGAACCCAGATCCTGACCGACACCAATCCGGCCCGTGTGCATTGTGCGCTCGCCGACGCCTACGACGATTTCGCCTGGAGAGCCGCAGCATGAACGCCGTCCTCGAACCGCGCCAAGCGAAGCCGACCGAAAGCGATGCGATCCTCAACGCGCTGCCCAATCCCGTGCTGCTGGTCGGCCCGGACGGCAAGATCATCGACGCCAACATGGCGGCGGAATCGTTCTTCGAAATCTCGACGCAGCTGCTGCGCCGGCAGTCGCTGACCGAGCTGGTGCCGTTCGGCAGTCCGCTGCTGGCGCTGATCGAACAGGTCCGCAGCGGCAATTCGCCGGTCAACGAATACAAGGTCGATCTCGGCACGCCGCGGATCGGCGCCGACCGTCAGGTCGATCTGCACGTCGCCCCGCTCAACGAGCGGCCCGGCCACATCGTGGTGATGCTGCAGGAGCGCACCATCGCCGACAAGATGGACCGGCAACTGACTCACCGCAGCGCCGCGCGTTCGGTGATCGCGCTGGCGGCGATGCTGGCGCACGAGATCAAGAACCCGCTGTCCGGCATCCGCGGCGCCGCGCAACTCCTCGAGCAGCAGGCCTCGTCGGAAGACCGCATGCTGACGCGGCTGATCTGCGACGAGGCCGACCGCATCGTCACCCTGGTCGACCGCATGGAAGTGTTCGGCGACGACCGCCCGGTGGCGCGCGGGCCGGTCAACATCCATTCGGTGCTCGATCACGTGAAACGGCTGGCGCAGTCGGGCTTCGCGCGCAACATCAAGTTCGTCGAGGAATACGACCCGTCGCTGCCGCCGGTGCTCGCCAATCAGGATCAGCTGATTCAGGTGTTCCTCAATCTGGTGAAGAACGCCGCCGAAGCCGTGGTCGATCTCGGCAGCGACGCCGAGATCCAGCTCACCACCGCGTTCCGTCCCGGCGTGCGGCTGTCGGTGCCCGGCAAGAAGACGCGGGTGTCGCTGCCGCTGGAATTCTGCGTCAAGGACAACGGTCCGGGCGTGCCGGAGGACCTGCTGCCGAACCTGTTCGATCCGTTCGTCACCACCAAGGCGTCGGGCTCGGGGCTGGGTCTCGCACTGGTCGCCAAGATCGTCGGCGACCACGGCGGAATCATCGAATGTGAATCGCAGCCGCGCAAGACCACGTTCCGCGTGCTGCTGCCGATGTTCAACACGGCGAAGAACTACAATCAGAGCAACGGCGACGACGTGCCGGCGTCATCCGCTGCCTCACAGACTGCAAGATGAGGACGAGCAATGCCCGCAGGTAGTATTCTTGTCGCCGATGACGACACCGCCATCCGCACGGTGCTCAATCAGGCGCTGTCGCGCGCCGGATACGAGGTGCGGCTGACCGGCAACGCCGCGACGCTGTGGCGTTGGGTGAGCCAGGGCGAGGGCGATCTGGTGATCACCGACGTGGTGATGCCGGACGAGAACGCCTTCGACCTGCTGCCGCGGATCAAGAAGATGCGGCCGAACCTGCCGGTCATCGTGATGAGCGCGCAGAACACCTTCATGACCGCGATCCGCGCGTCGGAGAAGGGCGCCTACGAATATCTGCCGAAGCCGTTCGACCTCAAGGAGCTGATCGCGATCGTCGGCCGCGCGCTGGCCGAGCCGAAGGAGCGGGCCAGCAACGCCAACGACGAGGGCGAGTTCGACTCGATCCCGCTGGTCGGCCGCTCGCCGGCGATGCAGGAAATCTACCGCGTGCTGGCGCGGCTGATGCAGACCGACCTCACGGTGATGATCTCGGGCGAGAGCGGCACCGGCAAGGAACTGGTGGCGCGCGCGCTGCACGATTACGGCAAGCGCCGTAACGGCCCGTTCGTCGCGGTCAACATGGCGGCGATTCCGCGCGACCTGATCGAGTCGGAATTGTTCGGCCACGAGCGCGGCGCCTTCACCGGCGCCAACACCCGCGCCTCCGGCCGGTTCGAACAGGCCGAGGGCGGGACGCTGTTCCTCGACGAAATCGGCGACATGCCGATGGAGGCACAGACCCGGCTGCTGCGCGTGCTGCAGCAGGGCGAATACACCACAGTCGGCGGCCGCACCCCGATCAAGACCGACGTGCGGATCGTCGCCGCATCCAACAAGGACCTGCGCATCCTCATCCAGCAGGGCCTGTTCCGCGAGGATTTGTTCTTCCGTCTCAACGTGGTGCCGCTGCGCCTTCCTCCGTTACGCGAACATATCGAGGACCTGCCGGACCTGGTGCGGCACTTCTTCGCGCTGGCCGAGAAGGACGGCCTGCCGGCCAAGAAGCTCGACAGCGCGGCGCTGGAGCGGCTGAAGCAGCATCGCTGGCCGGGCAACGTCCGCGAGCTGGAGAATCTGGCGCGCCGCCTGGCGGCGCTGTACCCGCAGGACGTCATCACCGCCTCGGTGATCGACGGCGAGCTGGCGCCGCCCGCGGTGGTCTCCGGCGGCAGCGTCGCCCACACTGTCGACAATCTCGGCGGGGCGGTGGAAATGTACCTGTCGTCGCACTTCTCCGGCTTCCCGAACGGCGTGCCGCCGCCGGGCCTGTATCACCGGGTGCTGCGCGAGATCGAGGTGCCGCTGCTCACCGCCGCGCTGGCGGCGACGAGGGGCAACCAGATCCGGGCGGCCGATCTGCTCGGCCTGAACCGCAATACGCTCCGGAAAAAGATCCGGGACCTCGATATTCAGGTCTACCGCACCGGCGGCTGAGACGCCGGGGCAAGATTTTCGGCTGTGGACTGCGTAGCCGCCCGAGGTGCTTGGGGCGGCGCGCCGCGATATTGTCGCAATTGAGCAACAATGTTGTAGGAATGCATCACATGGTTCGCCTGCAACGGCGGCCGTTCGCATTCATTGATTTTTGCCAGAATGAGCAGCGCAGAGACGTCGGCCCAACCCGTTGACGACCCGTCGATCGCCGAGCCGCGCGCCGCCACCTGGCGCCGGCTGCTGGCGCCGATCGCGGTCGGCGTGGCGCTGTTCTCGGCGTTCCTGACCTTCGTCGTGCTGACCGGGCTGACGCCGATCGCGCCGACCCGGGACGTCGTCGTCACCTTCCTGCTGATCAACGGCGCCACCATCCTGCTGCTGGTGGGCATCATCGTCCACGAGGTCTGGAAGATCATCCAGGCGCGCCGGCGCGGCCGGGCGGCGGCGCGGCTCCACGTCCAGATCGTCAGCCTGTTCTCGGTGATCGCGGTGCTGCCGGCGGTGCTGGTGTCGATCGTCGCCAATGTCACGCTCGACCGCGGCCTCGACCGGCTGTTCTCCGGGCCGACCCGGGCGGTGATCCAGAACTCGCTGATCGTCGCCAACGCCTATCTGCACGAGCACGGCCAGCTGATTCGCGGCGACATCATCGGCATGGCGAACGACATCTCGCGGGTGCGGCCGCTGTTCGACCAGGACCGCAAATCCTTCCGCGAATTCCTCACCACCGACGCGGCGTCGCGCAATCTGCCCGGCGCGATGCTGATCGACAAGGATCGCAACATCGTCGAGTCGGCGCAGACCGGCATCCAGCGCGATTTCGACACGCCGGCCCCCGAATTCCTCAGCAATGTCGACGACACCGAGCCGCAGATCGCGGTGTTCATCGAGGCCAATTACGTCGCCGCGGTGATCCGGCTGAAGGGCTTCGACGACACCTTCCTCTACGTCGCCCGGCTGCTCGACCCGCGGGTGGTGGCGCAGCTGCGGCAGACTCAGGCCAGCGTCGCCGAATATGCCGAGATCGAGGCGCGCCGGCTCGGCGTCCAGGTCGCGTTCGCGCTGATGTTCACGGTGATCGCGCTGACGGTGCTGATGTCGTCGGTGCTGATCGGGCTGAACTTCGCCAACTGGCTGGTGGCGCCGATTCGCCGGCTGATGGGCGCGGCCAAGATGGTCTCGACCGGCGATCTGCACGTCCAGGTGCCGGTGTTCAAGTCCGAGGGCGACCTGTCGCAGCTCGGCGAGACCTTCAACCGGATGACGCAAGAGCTGCGGACCCAGCGCGACGAACTGGTCAGCGCCAGCGACCTGATCGACAGCCGCCGCCGCTTCATCGAGGCGGTGCTGTCGTCGGCCAGCGCCGGCATCATCGGCGTCGACGGCTCGCTGAGCATCGGGATTCTCAACCGCTCGGCGGAGAAGCTGATCGGTCACTCGGAATCCGAGACGCTCGGCCATCCGCTGTCCGAGGTGATTCCCGAACTCGACGAGATCATGGCTTCCGCCTGCGAGGGGACGCAGCGGTTGGTGCAGGGCCAGATCACCATCACCCGCGACGGCCGCGAGCGCATTCTATCGGTGCGGGTCACCGCCGAGCAGACCGGGCACGCGCGCGACAGCTACATCATCACCCTCGACGACATCACCGAACTGGTGTCGGCGCAGCGCACCTCGGCCTGGGGCGACGTCGCGCGGCGGATCGCGCACGAGATCAAGAACCCGCTGACGCCGATCCAGCTGTCGGCGGAACGGATCAAGCGCAAGTTCGGCAAGGTGATCGTCGAGGACAAGGGCATCTTCGAACAGTGCACCGACACCATCGTCCGTCAGGTCGACGACATCCGGCGCATGGTCGACGAGTTCTCCCGCTTCGCGCGGATGCCGAAGCCGGTGATCGAGGGCGAGGACGTCGCAGACACCGTGCGCCAGGTGGTGTTCCTGATGCGCGTCGGCCATCCCGACGTCGACATCGAGACCGAGATCAAGGACGACCCGCTGCGGGCGCGGTTCGATCGTCGCCTGATCTCGCAGGCGCTGACCAACATCATCAAGAACGCCACCGAAGCGATCGAGGCGGTGCCGCCCGAGGAACTCGGCAAGGGCAAGATCGAAGTGGTGGCGGCGCGCGACGGCGACGACGTCATCATCGACGTCATCGACAACGGCATCGGCCTGCCCAAACAAAGCCGCTCGCGCCTGCTCGAACCCTACGTGACCACGCGCGAGAAGGGCACCGGCCTCGGGCTCGCGATCGTCGGGCGCGTGCTGGTCGATCATGGCGGCGGGATCGAACTCAACGACGCGTCCGACATTCGCCCCGGACAGCGCGGCGCGTGGATGCGATTGCGCTTCGCGATGTCAGGACAACCCGTGACACCGCCCGCCGGTGAACCAAAAGCCAAAGCCGGCAACGAACCAAAGATAGAAGCCGCGAGCAGCGGCTAGAATGACAGGCTCGACAGATGGCGAATGACATTTTGATCGTCGATGACGAAGCGGATATCCGCGATCTCGTTGCCGGTATTCTCGAGGACGAAGGCTTCACGACGCGCACCGCGCGCGACAGCGATTCCGCGTTGGCGGAGATCGCGAACCGGCGTCCGAATTTGATCTTCCTCGACATCTGGCTGCAGGGCAGCAAGCTCGACGGCCTGCAACTGCTCGAACAGATCAAGAAGGAACACGCCGAGGTGCCGGTGGTGATGATCTCCGGCCACGGCAACATCGAAACCGCCGTCGCCGCGATCAAGCGCGGCGCCTACGACTTCATCGAGAAGCCGTTCAAGTCCGATCGCCTGATCCTGGTGGCGACGCGCGCGCTCGAGACCTCGCGGCTGAAACGCGAGGTGCGCGAACTGAAGCAGCAGGCGCCGTCCGCCTCGACGCTGATGGGCCGCTCGGCCTGCATGAACCAGTTGCGCCAGACCATCGAGCGCGCCGCCAAGGCCAACAGCCGCATCATGATCGTCGGCCCGTCCGGCTCCGGCAAGGAACTGGCGGCGCGCACGCTGCACAACGCCTCCAGCCGCGCCGAGGGGCCGTTCGTGGTGATCAACGCCGCGGCGATCACGCCGGAGCGGATGGAGGTCGAACTGTTCGGCATCGAGCCGAACGGCGAGCACCCGCGCAAGGCGGGCGCGCTGGAAGAAGCGCATGGCGGCACGCTGTTCATCGACGAAATCGCCGACATGCCGCGCGAGACCCAAAACAAGATCCTGCGGGTGCTGGTCGAGCAGACCTTCCAGCGCTCCGGCGGCACCGCCAAGGTCAATGTCGACGTCCGCATCATCTCCTCGACCGCGCGCAATCTCGAAGACGAGATCGCGGAAGGGCGGTTCCGCGAGGATCTGTATCACCGCCTCTCGGTGGTGCCGATCCGGGTGCCGCCGCTGTCGGAGCGGCGCGAGGACATTCCCGAACTGATCGAGTACTTCATGGAGCAGATCTCGGCCGCGACCGGCCTGCCGAAGCGGCAGATCGGCCAGGACGCGATGGCGGTGCTGCAGTCCCACGTCTGGCCCGGCAACGTCCGCCAGCTCCGCAACAATGTCGAGCGGGTGATGATCCTCGCCGGCGGCGGACCGGATGCGGTGATCACCGCCGACATGCTGCCGCAGGACGTCGGCTCGATGGTGCCGACGATGCCGACCGGCAACAATGGCGAGCACATCATGGGCCTGCCGCTGCGCGAGGCGCGCGAAGTGTTCGAGCGTGATTATTTGATCGCGCAGATCAGCCGGTTCTCGGGCAACATCTCGCGCACCGCCGAATTCGTCGGCATGGAGCGCTCGGCGCTGCATCGCAAGCTCAAGGCGCTCGGCGTCGGCTGAGCGTCGTCCTCACCTGCACTCGTTTCCGGAATTGATCGATGTCGCGCATCGCCTATGTGAACGGCCGCTATCAGGACATGCGCGACGCCAGCGTCAACATCGAGGACCGCGGCTATCAGTTCGCCGACGGCGTCTACGAAGTCTGCGAAGTGCGCGGCGGCCAACTCGTCGACATGCCGCGGCACCTGGCGCGGCTGCAGCGCTCGCTCGGCGAACTGCGGATCGCGCTGCCGATGCCGCTGTCGTCGCTCGCGGTGGTGCTGCACGAGGTGGTGCGGCGGAACCGCGTCAGCTTCGGCATCGTCTATCTGCAGATCAGCCGCGGCGTCGCCCGGCGCGACCACGGTTTTCCGTCGAGCGCGGTCAAGCCCAGCCTGGTGGTGACCGCGCGCACCATCAACCCGGCCAAGGGCGCCGACAACGCCGCGCGCGGCATCAAGGTGATCACCGTGCCGGAAAACCGCTGGCCGCGGGTCGACATCAAATCAACGGCGCTGCTGCCCAACGTGCTGGCCAAGCAGGCGGCCCGCGACGCCGGCGCCTACGAGGCCTGGTATGTCGACGGCGACGGCTTCGTCACCGAGGGCTCGTCGAGCAACGCCTGGATCGTCACCAAGGAGGGGCGGGTGGTGACCCGCCCGGACAAGTCCGGGATCCTGTCGGGGATCACCCGGGGCGTGCTGATCGAGGCGCTGGAGGCGCTGCAGATCCGGTTCGAGGAGCGCCCGTTCACGCCGGCCGAGGCGGCCGAGGCGGCGGAGGCGTTCGTCACCGCCGCGAGCATGATCGTGATGCCGGTGGTCGCGATCGACGGGCATGCCATCGGAAGTGGCACGCCGGGCCCGGTGGCTCGCCGGCTGCGCGAGCAGTTTCATCGGTTTTCGGCCTTTTCCTGAATTTTGTGGCTCGCGGAGCACGCCGTCCGATTTAGCTGCTTGCCTAACAAGCACGCGTGCCCTCTAATCTCTCTGTCAGTTTCCGGAGGGGGATCTCAGGGAGGCTGACAACCGAGGTGAAGCTCCGCAGAGAGACGCACCGCGGCAAGAAAAGACAATTCCAATTGCGGGAATAAAAATGGCGGCAGACCGCGCACAAAACCTACAAGACACCTTCCTGAACCATGTTCGTAAGACGAAGACTCCTCTGACGATTTTTTTGGTGAACGGGGTCAAGTTGCAAGGCATTGTCACTTGGTTCGATAATTTTTGCCTGTTGTTGCGGCGCGACGGTCATTCGCAGCTGGTCTACAAGCATGCGATTTCGACGATCATGCCGGGTGCGCCGATTCAGTTGTTCGAAGGCGGCGAGGACTCACCAGCTTGAGAAGGTCCTGATTGGAACCCCGCAGCTTTGACGGGGCCGCCGACCGTCCGCGGTCGGCAACAGACGGCAAAACCGGGCGAGTGATCGTCGTCGGGCCGTATCTGCGTGTCCGCAAGACCGATCCCGACGCCGCCGGCATCCTGGCCGTGCGCGACAGCGACGCCCGGCTCGACGAGGCGGCGGGGCTGGCGCGTGCCATCGATCTGGAGATCGCCGAGGCGGTGCTGACGCCGATCAGCCAGATCCGGCCGGCGACCTATCTGGGCAAGGGCAAGGTCGAGGAGATCCTCGGCATCATCAAGGGCCACGAGGCCGATCTCGTGGTGATGGACTGCGCGCTGTCGCCGATCCAGCAGCGCAATCTGGAGAAGGCCTGGGGCGCCAAGGTGCTCGATCGCACCGGCTTGATCCTGGAGATCTTCGGCCGCCGCGCCAAGACCAAGGAAGGCGCGTTGCAGGTCGAGCTGGCGCATCTCAACTATCAGCGCTCGCGGTTGGTGCGGTCCTGGACCCATCTCGAACGCCAGCGCGGTGGCTTCGGCTTCATGGGCGGCCCCGGCGAAACCCAGATCGAAGCCGACCGCCGCCTGATCGGCGATCGCATCTCACGGCTGGAGAACGAGCTCAAGAAGGTCCAGGCGACGCGGCGGCTGCATCGCGCCGGCCGCCAGCGCGTGCCGTATCGCGTGGTCGCGCTGGTCGGCTACACCAATGCCGGCAAATCGACGCTGTTCAACCGGCTGACCCGCGCCGACGTGCAGGCCGCCGACATGCTGTTCGCGACGCTGGACCCGACGCTGCGTGCCTTGAGTTTGCCCCATGGCGGCAAGGCGATGCTGTCCGACACCGTCGGCTTCATTTCCAATCTTCCGACCCAGCTGGTCGCGGCGTTCCGCGCCACACTGGAGGAGGTGCTGGAAGCCGATCTGATCCTGCACGTCCGCGACATCTCGCATGAAGACGCCGAGGCGCAGGAGCGCGACGTCGACGCGGTGCTGCGCCAGCTCGGCGTAGAGGCCGATGGCGGCCGTATTCTCGAGATCTGGAACAAGATCGATCGGTTCGAGCCGGAGCAGCGCGAAGAGCTGCGCAACATCGCGGCGAGGCGCGCCGAGGATCGTCCGTGCTTCCTGGTGTCGGCGGTGAGCGGCGAGGGCATCGACGAACTGCTGCTGGCGATCGAACAGCGGCTGGCGATGACCCGGACGGTGCTCGATCTGACGATCGACGCCGCCGACGGCGCGGGCGTGAGCTGGCTGCATCGCAACGCCGAGGTGCTCGCCAAGGAGCTGCACGAGGGCCGTTACGCCATGACGGTGCGGGTCGACGAGACCAAGCGCGACGTCGTCGTCGAGCGTTTCGGCGCGGTTCCGCGCGCCGAGTGATCGGCGTTTCCGGCGGCTCCGCCGAGGCCGCCGAAGGCTCGCTCCAAACCTCCGCTAAGTCATTGGAAAAACGGCTGGAAAAAGCCCTGAAAAGGGACCCGCGAGGGTGGCTTGCGCCGGCTCGATGCGCTATATGATTCGCAACAGAATCTGACCGGAACTCACCCTTGTCCGACAAAGACGACGAGAAGCCCGGGGAGCCTCAGGCGCCCTCGGATATTCGCCCCGTATCCATTCTCGACGAGATGAAGCGCAGCTATCTCGATTACGCGATGAGCGTGATCGTGGCGCGTGCGCTGCCGGATGCGCGCGACGGATTGAAGCCGGTGCATCGCCGGATTCTCTTCGGCATGTACGAGAACGGCTTCGAGTGGAACAAGCCGTATCGCAAATCGGCGCGCACCGTCGGCGACGTCATCGGTAAGTATCACCCGCACGGCGACCAGTCGGTCTACGACGCGATGGTCCGCATGGCGCAGGACTTCTCGATGCGCGTGCCGCTGATCGACGGTCAGGGCAATTTCGGCTCGGTCGACGGCGATGCGCCGGCCGCGATGCGATACACCGAATCGCGGCTGACCAAGGTCGCGCAGCTGCTGCTCGACGATCTCGACAAGGACACCGTCGACTATCAGGACAACTATGACGGCTCGTTCCGCGAGCCGCAGGTGTTGCCGGCGAAGTTCCCGAACCTGCTGGTCAACGGCGCCGGCGGCATCGCCGTCGGCATGGCGACCAACATCCCGCCGCACAATCTCGGCGAGGTGATCGACGCCTGCACCGCGCTGATCGACGATCCGGCGCTGTCGATCGACGATCTGATCAACATCATTCCGGGGCCTGATTTCCCGACCGGCGGCATCATTCTCGGCCGCGCCGGCATTCGTCTCGCCTACCACACCGGCCGCGGCTCGATCGTGATGCGCGGCAAGGTCGAGATCGAGACGGTCCGCAAGGATCGCGAAGCGATCATCATTTCCGAGATCCCGTACCAGGTGAACAAGGCCACCATGGTCGAGCGGATCGCCGAACTGGTGCGCGAGAAGAAGATCGAGGGCATCTCCGACCTGCGCGACGAATCCGACCGCGACGGTTTTCGCGTGGTGATCGAGCTGCGGCGGGACGCGGTGCCGGACGTCGTGCTGAACCAGCTGTATCGCTTCACACCGCTGCAGACCAATTTCGGCGCCAACATGGTGGCGCTCGACGCCGGCCGTCCGCAGCTGATGAACCTCAAGGATCTGCTGACGCTGTTCGTCGCGTTCCGCGAGCAGGTCGTCACCCGGCGCACGAAGTATCTGCTCAACAAGGCGCGCGACCGCGCCCACATCCTGGTCGGCCTCGCCATCGCGGTGGCGAATATCGACGAGATCATCCGCGTCATCCGTAACTCGCCCGATCCGAACACGGCGCGCGAAACCCTGATGTCGCGCGACTGGCCGGCGGCCGACGTTGCGGCGATGATCACGCTGATCGACGACCCGCGGCACAAGCTCAACCCCGACGGCACCGCGCGGCTGTCCTTCGAGCAGGCCAAGGCGATCCTCGATCTGCGGCTGCAGCGCCTGACGGCTTTGGGCCGCGAGGAGATCGCCGAAGAGCTCGACAAGCTCGCCGTCGAGATCGCCGATTATCTCGACATCCTGCGCTCGCGGGCGCGGGTGCAGACCATCGTCAAGGACGAACTCGGCGCGGTGAAGTCGGAATTCGCTACGCCGCGCAGGACCCTGATCATCGAGCAGGAAGGCGAGGTCGAAGACGAAGACCTGATCCAGCGCGAGGACATGGTGGTGACGGTGTCGCACGCCGGCTACGTCAAGCGCGTGCCGCTGTCGACCTACCGGGCGCAGCGCCGTGGCGGCAAGGGCCGCTCCGGCATGGCGACCCGCGAGGAGGATTTCGTCTCGCGGCTGTTCGTCGCCTCGACCCACACGCCGGTGCTGTTCTTCTCGTCGCGCGGCCAGGTCTACAAGGAGAAGGTCTGGCGTCTGCCGATCGCGCCGCCGAACGGCCGCGGCAAGGCGCTGATCAACATCCTGCCGCTGGAGCAGGGCGAGCGCATCACCACGATCATGCCGCTGCCGGAGGACGAGTCGACCTGGGCGACGCTCGACGTGATGTTCGCCACCACCGGCGGCAACGTCCGCCGCAACAAGCTGTCCGACTTCGTCGACGTGCGCCGCTCCGGCATCATCGCGATGAAGCTCGACGAGGGCGAGGCGATCGTCGACGTGCAGATCTGCACCGAGCGCGACGACGTGCTGCTGACCGCCGCCGGCGGCCAGTGCATCCGTTTCGCGGTGCCCGAGGTCCGCGTCTTCACCGGCCGCACCTCGATGGGCGTGCGCGGCATCGCGCTGGCGCCCGGCGACAAGGTGATCTCGCTGTGCATCCTGCGCCATCTCGACGCCGGCTCCGAGGAACGCGCGGCCTATCTGCGCCGCGCCAATGCGGTGCGTCGCGGCGGGGTCGAGGAGCGGGCGGCGGTGGAGGACGAGGCCGCCGGGGCCGAAAGCGAGGAGGCGTCGGTCGGCGCCATCGAGCTCGGCGAACAGCGCTACGTCGAGATGTCGGCGTCCGAGCAGTTCGTGCTGACGATCTCGGAAAACGGCTACGGCAAGCGAACCTCGTCGTTCGAATACCGCACCACCGGCCGCGGCGGCAAAGGCATCGGCGCGATGTCGGTCAACAACCGCAATGGCAAACTGGTGGCGTCGTTCCCGGTCGAGGATTCGGACCAGATCATGCTGGTCACCGACGCCGGCCAGCTGATCCGCTGCCCGGTCGAAGGCATCCGCGTCGCCGGGCGCTCGACCCAGGGCGTGATCGTGTTCGACACTGCCGACGACGAGAAGGTGGTGTCGGTCGAGCACATTCCGGAAGCTGAAGAGGCCGAGACGGGCAACGGCGGCTGATCGGCCGCTGGTCGACCCTGGAATCGAAAGGCCCCCGGTGGGGCATACCGAGGGCCTTCGAAGAGCGCTCCTGGAGGGAAGGCGCTTGGTGATTTCAGAGCGTTAACGCACGAACCTCACGGGCGTTCCGCGGTCACGAGGCGGGCCTGACGGACCGGCGCCTTGCGGGCGTCGGCGTTGCGCAGGCAGGACGGCTCAAAATTCGGCCAGGCTTGTTCCGAACAGCTCGTGCCCAGCGGGCGGATGTCGAGCCGGTCGCCCTTGGCGAGCGCCACCGGAACACTGGCTTCGACGCGCGGCGCGAAGCCCGGGAGGATGGTGAGGGCAGCAGCCACGAACGCTGCGATGGCGACTGCAGAAAGAGCCTTGATCATAGACGGTCCCCTGTCGGCGGGCCTTCGGCCCGGTGGTTTGTCGCTTCCCAATGCTGATGGTTTAGCCAAGCCCGGTTTCAGGACATCTTCGTCACGGCCCCAATCAGGTTTCGTGGCCGCCCGAATTTGTTTCTCCGGTCAAGGTTCCATGAAACATTCCGGCAAAAACCGTAATGTTTTCAGTCGTCCACCTGTCCCGGAATAGACGTTCGAAGCGGCCGTTTGGTTCGGTCCGCAGAGCGAAATAAAACCCGCTTTGGTGCCGGAACCAGATCGGCTTGCGAGCTTTCGGCGGGCGCGCTAGACGGACGTATGTCCCGTATCGCGCTGTATCCCGGCTCCTTCGATCCCGTCACCAACGGTCATCTCGACGTCGTCCGCCACGCGGTCGCGTTGTGTGACAAACTCGTGGTGGCGATCGGTATCCATCCCGGCAAGAAGCCGCTGTTCACCACCGAAGAGCGGCTGGCGATGGTGCGCTCCGTGTTCGAACCGGTCGCCAAGGCGGCCGGCTGTGCGTTCGATTGCACCACCTACGACAACCTCACCGTGACCTCGGCGCAGCAGGTCGGCGCGACGCTGATGATCCGCGGCCTGCGCGACGGGACCGATCTCGACTACGAAATGCAGATCGCCGGCATGAACGAGACCATGGCGCCGGCAATTCATACCGTGTTTGTGCCGGCCTCGGTCGGGGTGCGCCCGATCACCGCCACACTGGTGCGGCAGATCGCTGCGATGGGCGGTGACGTGTCCGCCTTCGTGCCGCCGGATGTCGCGGCCAGTCTGAAATCGAAATTCGCCGGCTAGCCGGCTTTTCCAATCCGGAGTTTCCATGATCCGTTTGATGGGCATCATCGCCGCGCTGGTGTTCGCGCTGCCGGCCGTCGCGCAGCAGCTTCCCGCCGGCCTCGACAAGCAGAACGCCATCGTCATCGACAGCAGCAAGGGCCGGATCGTGATCCAGCTCCGGCCGGACATCGCGCCGCAGCACGCCGAGCGGATCAAGCAGCTGGCGCGCGAGGGCTTCTACAACAACGTGCCGTTCCATCGCGTGATGGCCGGCTTCATGGCGCAGACCGGCGACGGCCAGAATTTCAACGGCACCGGTGGCTCGAAATATCCGAACCTGAAGCAGGAGTTCTCCCAGGTGCCGTTCAAGCGCGGCATCGTCGGCATGGCGCGGCGCGGCGACAGCGTCGACAGCGCGAACTCGCAGTTCTTCATCATGTTCGACGACGGACCGAGCCTGAACGGCCAGTACACCGTGATCGGGCAGGTGGTGTCCGGGATGGACGTGGTCGACAAGCTGAAGAAGGCCTCGGCCGGCTCGCCGGGCGGCTCGGTGACCGACCCGGACAAGATGGTCAAGGTGCAGGTCGCCTCGGACGTCAAGTAATCGGCCGCCGCCGGGCCGGCGCGCGTCGGCGCGGCGGCGCCGGTGGTGGCGAAATAGCAGTTAGTCCAGGTCGCGCCTGCCGTTGAGGCACGGCATCGGCCACGCCGTCGCGCATTGACGGCGCCTTCATGCTGCGGTTCGACGATCGCAGTGCAATCCCCAAAACCAGATGAGAAGACAGCATGGCTGACAACGACAACATCCTGATCCTCGAAACCACCCAGGGCCCGGTCAAGATCGAGATGCGCCCGGATCTGGCGCCGAACCACGTCGCCCGCATCAAGGAGCTGGTGCGCGAAGGCTTCTACGACGGCATCGTGTTCCATCGCGTGATCGAGGGCTTCATGGCGCAGACCGGCTGCCCGCAGGGCACCGGCACCGGCGGCTCGGGCAAGAAGCTGAAGGCCGAATTCAACAAGGAGCCGCACGTCCGCGGCACCACCTCGATGGCGCGCGCCGCCAATCCGGATTCCGGCGACAGCCAGTTCTTCATCTGCTTCGACGACGCCCGCTTCCTCGACAACCAGTACACGGTGTGGGGCAAGGTGATCGAAGGCATGGAGAACGTCGACAAGATCAAGCGCGGCGAGCCGGTGCAGAACCCCGACAAGATCGTCAAGGCCTCGATGGCCGCCGACGCGGCGGCTTGATTAGCGACGGCGCCCGCTCATTAGCGGCGGGCATCGTTACATAGAAGGTGTCATGCCCGGGCTTGACCCGCCTGCGGGGCCGGAGCCCCTTCGGCGCGGCGGAGGCCCGGGCATCCATCTTTCGAAGCGGATGGATCGCCGGATCAAGTCCGGCGATGACGGACATCGTATGCGCACCGACCTGTTCGACTTCGAGCTGCCGACCGACAACATCGCGCTGCGGCCGGTGTCGCCGCGCCATGCTGCGCGGATGCTGGTGGTGCGTCCGGGCGCGGCGCTCGAAGATCGCATCGTGCGCGACCTGCCGGCGCTGCTTGCCCCCGGCGATCAACTCGTCGTCAACGACACGCGGGTGATCGCGGCGCAGCTCAGCGGCCGCCGCATCGGCCGCGCCACCGAGCCGAAGATCGACGCGACGCTGATCAAGCGGCTCGACGGCTCGCGCTGGCAGGCGCTGGTGAAGCCCGCCAAGAAGCTCAGCGAAGGCGACGTGGTGCGGTTCGGCCATGACGGGCGGGTCTGTCTGCTCGGCCATCTCGACGCCACCGTCGAGGCCAAGGGCGACGCCGGCGAGGTGACGCTGAGCTTCAGTTTTCACGGCCCTGCGCTCGACCAGGCGATCGCCGAACTCGGCGCGACGCCGCTGCCGCCCTACATCGCCTCCAAGCGCGCGCCGGATGCGCAGGACGCGGCCGACTACCAGACCATGTTCGCCGCCAACGAAGGCGCCGTCGCGGCGCCGACCGCTGGCTTGCACTTCACGCCCGACCTCGACGCCGCTCTGGCGGCGCGCGGCGTGACGCTGCATCGCGTGACGCTGCACGTCGGGGCAGGAACCTTCCTGCCGGTGAAGGCCGACGACACCGCCGAGCACAAGATGCACGCCGAGTGGGGCATGATCAGCAAAGAGACCGCCGACGCGCTCAATGCGGCCCGCGCCAAAGGCGGCCGCATCGTCGCGGTCGGCACCACGTCGCTGCGGCTGCTGGAGAGCGCCGCGCGTGCCGACGGCACGATCGCGCCGTTCGCCGACGAGACCTCGATCTTCATCACGCCGGGCTATCGTTTTCGCGCGGTCGATATCCTGATGACCAATTTCCATCTGCCGCGCTCGACGCTGTTCATGCTGGTGTCGGCGTTCTGCGGCCTCGACACGATGCAGGCGGCCTATCGCCACGCGATCGACTCCGGCTATCGCTTCTACTCCTATGGCGACGCCAGCCTGCTGTTCCGGGAGCCCGCATGAGCGTGCCGAACCATTTCGAATTGCTCGGGACCGACGGCGCGGCGCGCACCGGGCGGCTGACCACGCCGCACGGCGTGGTGCGCACGCCGGCCTTCATGCCGGTCGGCACCGCCGGCGCGATGAAGGGGCTGCACTGGCGCGAGGTGCGCGATGCCGGCGCCGATATCGTATTGGGCAACACTTATCACCTGATGCTTCGCCCCGGCGCCGAACGGATCGCCGCGCTCGGCGGGCTGCAACGCTTCACCACCTGGAACGGGCCGATGCTGACCGACAGCGGCGGCTTCCAGGTGATGTCGCTGGCGCAGCTCCGCAAAGTCTCAGAGAAGGCGGTGACCTTCCGCTCGCATATCGATGGCGCGGCGATCGAGCTGTCGCCGGAGCGCGCGATCGAGGTGCAGCTGCTGCTCGGCAGCGACATCGCCATGCAGCTCGACGAATGCGTGCGGCTGCCGGCCGAGCACGCCGATATCGACCGCGCGATGCAGCTGTCGCTGCGCTGGGCCGAGCGCTGCAAGCGCGCCTTCGAGCGCGCGCCGGACGGCCACATGCTGTTCGGCATCGTGCAGGGCGGCGACGTGCCGGAGCTGCGCCACGCTTCGGCGCGCGGGCTGATCGAACTCGGCTTCCACGGCTACGCGATCGGCGGCCTCGCGGTCGGCGAGCCGCAGGAGGTGATGCTGGCGATGATCGAGGAGGCGGCCCCGATCCTGCCGCAGGATCGGCCGCGCTATCTGATGGGCGTCGGCACGCCGGAGGATATTCTGGAAGCGGTGGCGCGCGGTATCGACATGTTCGACTGCGTGATGCCGACGCGAAACGGACGCCACGGCGTCGCGTTCACGAAATTCGGCCCGGTCAATCTGCGCAATGCCCGTCATGCCGACGATCCGCGACCGCTCGACGACAGTAGCGACTGGCCCTCGACCCGCAACTGCTCGCGGGCCTATCTGCACCATCTGATCAAGTCGGGCGAGACGCTCGGCGCGATGCTGCTGTCCGAGATCAATATCGCGTACTACCAGCATTTGATGCGCGACATGCGCGCGGCGATCGCGGCTGGAAGCTTCGAGGCGTTCCGCGCGCAGACGCGCGCCGGCTGGGAGCAGGGCGACATCGCGGCGCGATGACGGGTGCGGCGGATGAGGCGGATGAGGTCCGCGCTCTGATCGGCGCAGCCCTCCGGCGAACGGACTACGCGTAGAGGAACGCGACCACGCGCGCGGGGGCGGCCGACGCGCCTTTGAGCCGCAACGGAAAGATCCCGATATCGAAGCCGTGGGTGGGCAGGGCGTCGAGACCGCGCAGCTGCTCGATGTGCCAGTAGGGCTTGCGCCGGCCGACGAGGTGACCGGCCCAGAATAGATCGTTCCGCCCTTCGCTCCTGCTGCGGCGGATCTGGTGATGGAACGGCAGGTCCCAGCCCCACTGATCGATCCCCATGACGCGGACGCCGTGGTCGATCAGCCATTCGGTCGCCTCGGCGCTGACGCCGGTGCCGAGCTTCCAGTAGTCCGGCTGGCCCTGAAAGCGATCGCGCCCGGTCCGGATCAGCGCGATCGTGCCCGGCGACAGCGGCACGCCGATGCCGCTGAGCGCCGTGACGAGGTCGGCAACCTCGATCTCCTCGCCGTCCTGCTTGTGGGTCATGTCGAAGACAACGCCGGGACCGAACATCAGGTCGAGCGGCATCTGTTCGATCGTCGGCAACGGGCGCCCGTCGCTGCCGGTCGGGCCGTAGTGCCAGGGCGCGTCGATATGCGTGGTGGCATGAACGCCGAGGCGGGTGATGGTGTCGTCGGCCCAGCCGTCGAAGTCTTTCGGGAACAGCCGGAAGGGCAAGCCCAGCAGTCGCACCAGCCAGCGGGCCCGGCCGTGTCGATGATGCTTCACCTTCACGCGCATGAAGAACGGGTCGGCCGGGTTGTCGACGATCTCCTTGGACAGATCGACGATCCGCACGGGCTGCAGGCGATTCACGAAAGACCTCGTCATTGGAGGAGCGGCGGATGAAAGGCTGGCTGCTATCGGCGAGCTGATAGCGCCTTACTCGGAACGCGAAGCACGGCGTCGCGTCGGATGACGCCGTTTCGGCTGCATCCGTCGTCAACACCGCAACTGTGTCCGGCCGCTATTTCTGTCGCGTTTCAGACGTGCGTCGCTCGGTTGCACTTGTAACGCCAATGCGAGTGGCCGACGTCGCGCTGTCATCGCGCTCCACGATCCTGTCGCCGGTCACAAGGGAGGACAAGATCGATGACGCAGCCGACCAAGCGCGAGCGCGGCGATCGAGGTCAATTCCACCGATCGCTCGTCGGCACGGCTGTGACGCCGCGCCGCTGCCGTCCGGCACGCGAGCGCGATGCGATCAACGCTGTGGCCGCCTTGGCGCGGCTCGATGATGAAACCCTGCGCGCCCTCGGCATTCCGAGCCGCTCCGACATCGCGTGGACGGTGCGCTATTGCATCGACTGCTGACGTCGGCACTGCGCCGGTTCAAACGGGCTTCTTCAAGCTCCGGGTGTGGCCGCGGCGCGGGCGGTCGGAGGTCGCGGTGCCGGCGAAGGCGCGGGCCATGGCGATGAAGGCCTTCATCGCCGCCGAGGGATTACGACGCCCCGGGTAGTACAGACACAGGCCGGCGAAGGGCGGCGTCCAGTCCTCGAGCACGCGAACGAGATGCCCGGTCTCGATGTCGGCGAGGACGTCCTGTTCCATGAAGAAGCCGAGCCCGATGCCCTCCAGCACCGCGGTGCGCGCCAGCGAGGCTTCGTCGAGCGTGATCGGCCCTGTGACGTCGATGGCGACCGAGCGTCCATTCTTCTCGAACAGCCAGCGAAGCAGCGCGCCGTTGGGCAGCCGGGCGCGGATGCAGCGGTGATTGAGGAGGTCGGGCGGCACCAGCGGCTTGCCGTGATCGGCGACATAAGCCGGCGAGCCGACCACCGCGAAGCGTTGCTTGCGGCCGAGCGACACCGCGATCATGTCGCTGGGCACCAGGTCGGCCACCCGCACGCCGAGGTCGAAGCCCTCGGCGACGATGTCGACGAGGCGTCCTTCGGTGACGAGATCGATGTGAACGTCCGGATGGCGGCGCAGGAATTCCAGAACCAGCGGCGACAGAATCTCGCGCGCGGCCATCGTGAAGGCGTTGATCCGCAGCGTGCCGGACGGCGTCGCCTGCCTGGAGCGCGCGGTCTCGATCGCCGCCTGAATGTCCTGCAGCGCCGGGCCGATCTGGTCGACGAACAATTGTCCGGTGTCCGTCAGCGACACGCTTCGCGTGGTGCGATTGAACAGGCGGATGCCGAGGCTCGACTCGAGCTTGGCGATCGCATTGCTCAGCGCCGTCGTCGACAGGCCGAGATCCAGCGCGGCGGCGCGGAACGAGCCGCGGCGCGCGATCGCGATCACCGCTTCCAGATCCTGCAGCGCGGTCCGCGTCATTGTCCCGATTTTCGAAATGAGCTGTCCTCATTCTATCGGCTTATCGAAACGGTTGTCCACGCCTAGATCCGCCGCATGCGCCGCTCGCCGGCCACGCCACGTGAAAGGGACAACGTCATGCCACTCGATTTGCCGCCTCCGATCGCCAACTACTTCGCCGCCGACCGGAGCCACAGCGTTGCCGCGCTGTTCGTTCCGGATGCCGTCGTCAGGGACGAAGGCCACAGCTACGTGGGCATCGCCGCCATCGCGCGCTGGATCGACGACAGTGCGGCGAAGTACGACTTCACCAGTCGGCCGGTCGCGGCCGAAACCGTCGACGGCGCCACCGTCGTCACCTGCCATGTCACCGGCAACTTCCCCGGCAGCCCGGTCGATCTGCGCTATCGGTTCCGGCTCGACGGCGACAGGATCGCGTCGCTGGAGATCGTCCCGTGAGCTTCGATCTCGAACTGAAGGGACGTCGCGGCTTGGTGACCGGCGGCACCAAAGGGATCGGCGCGGCGGTGGTCCGCGCGTTGAGCGCGGCCGGCGTCGAACTGGTGACGACCGCCCGCTCGGCACCGGCCGCCACAATGGATCACGCTCACTACGAGCCGGCCGATCTGACCACCGCGGACGGCTGCGCCCGCGTGGCTGCCGTGGTCGAGCGGCGGCTCGGCGGCATCGATCTCATCGTGCATGTGGTCGGCGGCTCGACGGCGCCGGCGGGCGGCTATCAGGCGCTCAGCGACGACGTCTGGGCGAACGAGATCAACGCGAACCTGATGGCCGCCGTGCGCCTCGATCGCGCGCTGGTGCCGTCGATGGTGGCGCAGGGATCGGGTGTGGTGGTTCACGTCACCTCCATCCAGCACGAATTGCCGTTGCCCGAATCCACCACCGGCTACGCGGCGGCGAAAGCGGCGCTCTCGACCTACAGCAAGAGTCTGTCGAAGGAGGTCGCGCCGAAGGGCGTGCGCGTGCTGCGCGTCTCGCCGGGCTGGGTCGAAACCGAAGCGGCCGTTCGCTTCGCCGAGCGTCTCGCGGCCGAAGCCGGCACCGACTACGCCGGCGGACAACGGATCATCATGACCGGCCTCGGCGGCGTCCCGCTCGGGCGTCCGAGCCGTCCGGACGAAGTCGCGGACCTGATCACGTTTCTGGTCTCGGCGCGCGCCAGCGCCATCACCGGCGCCGAATACGTCATCGACGGCGGCACGGTGCCGACGGCCTAGCCGGCACCGACATTCGATCGAACCGGGCCACGACACGCCATTGCCGGCGGCCCGGGTGGGAGAGCGACGGTTGCATTTGTAGCCCAATCGGAACGCCGCGACATCGAAGCGAAAGATCCAGATCCGAAAAACCCGCATCGCCTGAAAACTGGATCGCTCAGCATGTCTCGCATCGCAAACACCCTCCGAACACTGGCTGCCGGGGCGGGCGGCTCATGCGCGGCCCGATCCCGTGCCGATGGGGGCGCACCGTCGATGCAGGTGTCCCGGAGTAGCGCCGGGCTCCCGCGGTCTGATCTGCGCACCGCAGCGATGACGATCCGGCGAAGCGGCGGTCGACGCGGGGCCGGGCCTCTCATCAAGGTCGTCCGGGAGGCGTCGCTGCGAGTCCGTGCCTGCGGCGGCTTGACGGCCTTGCCGCTGCCGGCGGGCTATCCGGTCGGCGGCGTCGCCGGCGATCAGTTGCGCGTCACGGCCCTGCATCTCGCCACCGACCACGCCGGGCTGATCGCCTTGCTGATCGTCGCATCGGTGCTGACCTGGTCGCGGACGCGGCGCGGACGACCTCATGCGTAGCTGCGGCCGTCTCGATGCATTCGCCCGGTTGCTGTCGTGCTGCCTGGCGGAGCTGGTGCGCTCGACCGCCGTCGGGCTGTCCGGCGTGCGGTCAGAATGGCAGGCGTGCATTCTCCTTGACCGTCTTCATCACGAAGAAGGTGCGGGTCTGCCGAACGCCGGGGAGGGCGATCAGCTTCTGGCCGTGCAGCTTGTTGAAGTCCTCCATGTCCCGGACCCGGATCTTCAGCAGGTAGTCGAAATCGCCGGCGACCAGATTGCAGTCGAGCACGTCCTTCATCCGCAACACCGCGCCTTCGAACGCCGCGAAGCTCTCCGGGGTCGAACGGTCGAGCACCACGCCGACCATGACCAGGGTGCCCAGCCCGACCTTGCCGGGCGCCACGTCCGCCCGAACGCCGGCGATGTAGCCCTGCTCGAACAGCCGCTGGGTGCGCCGGTGGCAGGTGGCCGGGCTGACGTTCACGCGCACGGCGAGTTCGGCGTTGGTGAGCCGACCGTCGCCCTGCAGCGCGCGCAGGATCTTGGTGTCGATCCGGTCGAGTTGAGGGGTGGAAGCTTCTTCCATGCGGTTGCCTTTCAACGAACGAAACATCCAACATCCGGTGCTGATGCCATGATGACTATCATATCGACCGGCAAAGTCGAGAGCACGTTCCGGATGAAATTCGCTACCCTACACCGGCATTGCAGATCCCGAACCGGGCCGCGCGTCCGATCGAGACAGGCGCGGCGGCCCCGTCGTCTTGGAGCATGACGTGAAACATATTCTGGTGGTGGACGACGACAGCAGGCTTCGCAGCATGCTGGTCGATTACCTGACGCAGCACGCCTTTCGCGCGACGGCGGCGAAGGACAGCCATCAGCTCGCGCAGATTCTGGCCAACGACCCCGCGGATCTGATCATCGTCGACCTCAATCTCGGCCGCGAGGACGGCCTCGAGATCGTCCGCTCGCATTCCACCAAATCCGATGCGCCGATCATCATCATCAGCGGCGACCGGCTGGATGAGGCCGACAAGGTGGTGGGACTCGAGCTCGGTGCGTCGGACTACATCACCAAGCCGTTCGGCCTGCGCGAATTCGTCGCACGAATCCGCGCGGCGCTCCGCGTCAAGTCGGCGCCTTACGTCAAATCCGATCGCAGCATCTATCGCTTCGCCGAATGGACGCTGAACACCAAGCGGCGACAGCTGACGTCCAGCGTGGTCGGCGAGGTCAAGCTGACGGCAGCCGAATTCAACCTGCTGGTGGCCTTCCTTGCGGCCCCGAAGCAGGTGCTGTCGCGGGAGCAACTGCTCGCCGCGAGCCGCGTCCACAATGAGGAGGTGTTCGACCGAAGCATCGACGTGATCATTCTGCGGCTGCGCCGCAAGCTGGAGCCGGATCCGTCGAACCCGAAGCTAATCGTGACCGAGCGCGGCGCCGGATACATCTTCGATGCCGAGGTGGCGGTCGAACATCGCCCGCGCCCGCCCGGCGCCGATCGGGGGCGACCATGAATCGCCCCGACCGTCTTCGTTGCGCGCTCGCCGGACTAGGCACGGCGCTTCTCGTCGCTCCGGTCGGCGGATCGGCGACCGAGGTGAGAGAGCGCCGGACGTTCGCGCCGCTGGAAGCGGCGGCGGCGCTCGACCTCGACAAGGTCGCCCTGGGCAGGAAGCTGTTTTCGGATCCGATCCTGTCCCGGTCGCAGGCGATCTCCTGCGCATCCTGTCACGATCTGGCCCGCGGCGGAACGGTGAGTCTGTCCAGCGCCATCGCCAACGATGGGAAGGAGCACGGCTTCAATGCCCCCACGGTGTTCAACGTCGCCGCGAACTATCTGCTCGGATGGCGCGGCACGCACAAGTCGCTCGAGGTGCTGAACGAGAAGGTGCTGCTCGACCCGCGCCTGATGGCCGCGGACTGGAGTCTGCTGGCGGATCGTCTCGATCAGGGCCGGCCCTATGCGTCGTGGTTCCGGCGCATCTACGGACGCAAGGCGGACCGCACGAACGTTCTCGACGCGCTGGTGACCTTTCAGCGCTCGCTCGTGACGGCGAATTCGCGTTTCGACCGGCACCTGCGCGGCGATGCGTCCGCGCTGACGCCGAGTGAGCGCAAAGGGCTGCAGCTGTTCATGAGCTATGGCTGCGCCTCGTGCCACCAGGGCGTCAACCTCGGCGGTAACATGCGGCAACGGTTCGGGATCTTCAGCGATCCGGCTGGCCCTTCGGTGAATGAGACGGCTTCGCCTCCGGTGGGTACGCCGGCCTCTGAGGAGGATCTGTTCCGGGTGCCGAGTCTGCGCAATGTCGCGATCACCGGGCCGTACTTCCACGACGGCCGCGTCGACAGTCTTTCGGAAGCGGTGTCGATCATGGGGCGGCGTCAGCTCGGTCAGACCCTGGCTCCGTCGGACATCGAAGCGATCGTTGCCTTCTTGAACACGCTGACCGGGGAGTACGATGGTCGCCCGCTCGAAAACCCCGCCACCTCAATCGACCCTTGAGCGTTGGCGGATCGGCATGCTGACGCTGGTCGCGCTGGTGCTCGGCGGCGTCGCGCTCGCTTATGTGCCGTCGCGCGACGTCCATGACGGGATCCTGACGACGCTGCGCATGATCGATCTGCAGCACGCCTCGCTGCAACGCGACGTGTTGCAGGCGCGGGCCGGTCTGTTGAGGAACTACGATCCGCTGGTCCGCGCGATCGCCGGTCTGCAGGCGTCGACGGACAGTCTGCGACGGCTGCTCGGCGCCAGCCGTCGCGACGGCCTGTCCGGCTTCGACGATGAGCTGTCGGCGATCTCCAGTTCGATCGCGTCGGACGAGCGCCTCGTCGATCAGTTCAAGACCAGCAATTCGCTGCTGCAGAACTCGCTGGAGATCTTCAATCAGCTGCTCGGCCAGCGCTATCAGGATCCGTATTTCGAGGGGCAGCCGCCGAGCCGGCGGTCGGGCCAGCTCGGCAATCTGATGATGCGGTTCGCAGCCAATCCGTCGCTCGATCTCGAGCTGCAGATCACCGCGGAACTGGACGGCCTTCGGAACCAGGCGGGGAGTGGTCGGGACCATGTTCGCGGCCTCGCCGCGCACGCGGCGATGATCCTGAAAACGATGCCATCGGTGGATCAGACGACGCTGGCGATTCAGGGCTCCGGCACGTTGAACACGGCCGACGCGCTTCGGAGGCACTATCTCGATGCCTACGAAGCCGCGGCCCTGCAATTGACGCGGCACCGCGTGGTCCTCGGGTCGGTGTCGCTGGCCTTGTTCGGCTTCGTTGCGACGCTCGTCCATCGCCGCCGCGAAGACGATCGGAAGCTGACGCTGCAGTCGCGGTTCGACGGCATGCTCGACGACATCAGACGGCGCTTCGCCGACAATGCGACGGCGATCGATACCGCGGTCGACGAGGCGCTGGATCTGCTCGCGGGATTCTTCGAAGGCCCGAAAGGCAGGTTCACGATGTTCAACGTGGAGACCGGCGCCGTCGCGCACGCGTTCGGAGCAGCGCGGCACGGGACGGCGGAGGCCGCCGTCGCCGATGCCGTGGCGCGGATGGCGAACGCGCCGGGTGCGGCCTGCGAGCCGTCGTCGAAGCGCTGCGATGTGCGGATCGTCCCGCGCGGGGACGCCGTCGACGCCGCTCTGACCGTCCGCCTCGACGCGCAGTGTGCGGCATTGCTCGAGGTGACGGTGGACGGGGGCCTGCGCGAACGCGGCGCTGAGCTCCGGATTCTGCTGGAGCAGGCCGCGGAGTGTCTGGTCGGCTGCATCAGGCTGGTGCAGGACCGCGAGGAGAGGGACGCGCTGCACGCAAGGCTGGAACATTCGCAACGGCTGGAGGCGGTCGGGACGCTCGCCGGCGGCATTGCGCACGAGTTCAACAACATCCTGCTGGCGATGATGGGCTACAGCGAGATGGCGCTCGACGCGAGCCCCGGCGATTCCGCCGCGGCGCGCTACATCCAGGAGACGATTCACAGCGGGCAGCGGGCGAAGCTGGTGATCGATCAGATTCTGGCGTTCAGCCGCAAAGGCGGACGGAGCAGCAAGCCGTTCGACATCGGCGAGGCGGTGAACGACGTACTTCCGCTGTTGACCGTGTCGCTGCCCGACCACGTCGCCCTCGAAGTCGATCTGCCTTCGCGGCAACTGACGGTGACCGGCAATCCGATCGAAGTTCAGCAGATCATCATGAACGTCTGCAGGAACGCCGCCCAGGCCTGTCGCGAGGCGGGCTGGATCACGATCACGCTGTCGGCCGTCGAATTGCGGAGCGCGACGCGACTGTCCCACGGCAACGCGCCGCCCGGCAACTACGCGGTGCTGCGGGTTGCCGATACGGGCGACGGCATCGAACCCGGCGCGCTGCCGCACATCTTCGAACCGTTCTTCACCACGCGCTCCGAAGGCGGAGGGACCGGGCTGGGCCTGGCGGCGGTGCACGGCGCGATCGTCGCGATGGCCGGCCATGTCGACGTCCACAGCCGCGTCGGCAACGGAACGCGGTTCGATCTGTACTTTCCCGTCACCCATCGCCCCTCGGTGTCGATCCGCGACTTCACGGTCGACAAGTCCGTCCCGATGGGAGCCGGACAGACGGTGGTGATCGCGGAGGGCGATGAGGCGGCGCGGATGATGTACGAAGAGAAGACGGCGGCGCTGGGTTACGAGCCGATCGGGTTTTCGAGCCTGACCGATGTCGAGAGCTGGATCGCGAAACGCGGCCGCGCCGCCGATCTGGTGATCCTCGACACCGGCCTGTGGCCCGGCCATCCCGATCCGTCCGGCATCAAGCGGCACTTCGATCCCGTCCCGATTCTGCTGATCGGGGAGCCTCCGCCATCCAGCATCGCGGGCAAGGGGTTGGTCAGTCAGGTGCAGTTCCTGCGCGAGCCCGTCACCACGACCCGCCTCGCCTGGGCGATCTCCACCGCGCTCACCGAAGCAGAAACCATCGGGCCGACGCGTCCGTTGTAGCGCCCGCATGCGCATGCGGCGTCGACGGCGCGCGCGACGATGGCGCGCTACCTGCCGGACCGTCGTCGCAAGCGTTGCATTTGATCTTTCATTTGTAACGCTCGGCGTCGCCGCAGCAACACCGCCGACATCTGCGCGCGACATCGTCTCTCTCGCCCAAGCAGAGAACGCGCCGCCGACGACCAGGTCGTGTCGAACCGTCGGACGCGCCGCGCCCTTCAGCTCACCTCAACCGACGCCGTCAGGCCGGCGTCAAACCAGGATCGTGCGATGACACAGGACATGCAGGATATCGATCACGCCCGAGCAGTGGCGGACAACCAGAGCCGGCTCCGGCGGCGACTGGCGGACGGCTTCGACTACATCGTGTGCGGCGCCGGATCTGCGGGCTGCGTCGTCGCCGCGCGCCTGGCCGAAAAGCCGGATGCGCGGGTGCTGCTGCTGGAAGCGGGCGACGGCGAGATGTCGCCGCGGCTACTCGAACCTGCGATGTGGCCGTTGAATCTCGGCACCGAGCGCGACTGGGCGTTCGAGTCGCAGCCGGCCGCGACCCTGAACGGGCGGCGGCTGCCGCTCAACATGGGGAGGGGGCTTGGCGGCGGCTCGAGTATCAACGTCATGGTTTGGGCGCGCGGTCATCGCGCGGACTGGGACTACTTCGCCGCGGAGGCGGGCGATGCCTGCTGGGGCTACGAGTCCGTGCTCGACATCTATCGCAGTATCGAGGACTGGCAAGGCCATCCGGACCCGCGCCGGCGCGGCGCGGGCGGACCGGTGCATGTCGAACAGGCCGCCCAACCGCGGCCCGTCGCCAGCGCGATGATCGAGGCCGCGAGCACGCTCGGCCTTCCGCGTTTCGCCAGCGCCAATGGCGAGATGATGGAAGCCACCGGCGGCGTCGCATTCGCGGATTTGCGGATCAAGAACGGCAAGCGACAATCCGTGCATCAGTCCTACACCTATCCGCGCATGCATCAGCCGAACCTGACGGTGCTGACCGACGCGACCGTCTGCCGTCTCGTTCTGGACGGCAACAAGGCGGTCGGGGTGCAGGCCCTGGTCGGCGGCGAACTGATGACGTTCGACGCGCGTTGCGAGGTGGTGCTGTCGCTCGGCGCCATCAACACGCCGAAGCTGCTGATGCAATCCGGCATCGGCCCGGAGGATGAGCTGCGCGCCCATGGCATCGAGGTGGTGCAGCATCTGCCCGGCGTCGGCCAGAACCACCAGGACCACGTCGCGTTCGGCTGCACCTGGGAATATCTGGAGCCGCAGGAGGTCGGCAGCGGAGGCTGCGAGGCGAAATTGTACTGGAAGAGCGATGCGCGGCTGGACGCGCCGGACATCCTGCAATGCCAGCTCGGCTTTGCCGTGCCTTCGCCGGCCGAGGTGGGGATTGCGCCCCCCGAGCACGGCTGGACGATGTTCGCCGGGCTGGCTCACCCGAAAAGCCGTGGGCGGATTCGTCTGTCCGGGCCCGATGTCGGCGACGCCATGCTGATCGAGCCCAACTCGCTCAGCGAGCCCGAGGACATGGCCGCGGCGCGGGCGACCATCGAGCTGTGCCGCGAGATCGGCAATCAACCGGCGTTCGGCCGGCTGGTGCAGCGGGAAGTCGCGCCGCGGAGCCGGGACCGCCGCGCCATGGACCAGTTCATCGGCAACGCGGCGGTGACCTATTGGCACCAGTGCGGCACCGCCAAGATGGGCCGCGACGCGATGGCTGTGGTCGACCACCGGCTTCGGGTCAACGGGATCAAGAACCTTCGGATCGCGGATGCGTCGATCATGCCGCGGATCACATCGGGCAACACCATGGCGCCCTGCGTCGTGATCGGCGAACGCGCCGCCGAGATGATCTGCGCTGCGCACGACAACTGGCTCGACCCCGTCGAGCAGGTGAGCGCGTAGTTCTCGCCACCCGACAGCTCGTGCGGGCGGCATCGAGGGGTGCCACCCGCAACGTTGTTCTCACGCGTATGGAGTTGGTGCGGCCTGGTCAATCGTCCGTTCCGCAAACAGCACGTCATGGCCGGCCCCGGTCATGACGTGCTTTTGCGTCACCGCTGTCAGCAGAACGGGAATGCCCGGCACGCGGCCGGGCATGATGCGTTGTCGCCGAAGGTGCCGGATCATCGTCCGGTTTCCGGCTCTGCTCTTCTTTCGAGCAAAGTCGGGGCGGGGCGTTACTTCGCCGTCGCCTTGGCGGCCTTCTCGATCAGTGGGTTGGGTGGGGAGTGGATCGTTGATTGGGCCTTTCGGCACCAGGCGATGTGGTCGGTGCAGCGCGCGGCGCATGCGCTGCATCGCTTGCCGAGGGGCCAGCCCGCGGCAGCGCATCGAGACGGGGTGTTGCGCGGGAGAACGGCGAGCGGCTCAGCCGTCCTTGTAGTACGCGCCGTAGCCGTTGAGCGCCGGGGCGCCGCCGAGATGCGCGTACAGCACCCGCGAGCCCGGCGGGAAGAAGCCGTCGCGCGTCAGCGCGATCAGGCCCTGCATCGATTTTCCCTCGTAGACCGGATCGGTGATCATCGCCTCGGTCCGGGCGGCGAGCCGAATCGCGTCGTTGGTCGCGTCGGACGGCACGCCATAGGCGGGATAGGCGTAGTTCGGATTGACGACGATCTCGTCCTCGCGCACGGCGCGGCCCAATCCGACCAGCGCAGCGGTGTGATCGACGATCTCGCGTAGTTGCGCGCGAGTCTGCTCCGGGGTGCCGGAAGCGTCGATGCCGATCACCCGATCGGCGCGGCCCTGGTCGGCAAAGCCGACGATCATGCCGGCCTGGGTCGAACCGGTGACGACGCAGGTGATGATGTAGTCGAAGCGGAAGCCGAGCGCGGCTTCCTGGGCGGCGACTTCTTCGGCGAAGCCGACATAGCCGAGCCCGCCATATTTGTGCATCGAGGCGCCGGCCGGGATCGCGTAGGGCTTGCCGCCGGCGGCCTCGACCGACGCGATCGCGTGTTCCCAGCTCTTGCGAATGCCGATGTCGAATCCGGCGTCGACCAGCCGGCTGTCCGCGCCCATCAGCCGGGTCAGCAGGATGTTGCCGACACGATCATACACCGCGTCGTAGTGCGGCACCCATTTCTCCTGCACCACCACGCACTTCATACCGATCTTCGCCGCGGTCGCAGCGACCATGCGGGTGTGGTTGGATTGCACGCCGCCGATCGACACCAGCGTGTCGGCACCGGACGCGATCGCATCCGGCACGATGTATTCGAGCTTTCTGAGCTTGTTGCCGCCCATCGCCAGACCCGAATTGCAATCGTCGCGTTTGGCGTAGATCTGGATCGTTCCGCCGAGAGCCGCCGACAGGCGCGGCAAAGGCTCGATCGGCGTCGGGCCGAAAGTCAGGGGGTAGCGTTCGAACTTCTGCAAGAGCGACAACGGGCTGCCTCCGTCAACAGGATGCGCGGAGGATAGAATAAGAGCTGCGAAAGGTGCTCTCTAATGCATGTGCAGTGATATCGACCCATCTCGCGACCGGCCGCCCGCATCGCGTCGCATCTCAAAAAGCCCGATCGAAATGGAAGAATCTTTCAGCTGTTTTCGGAGGATGGAGCGAACAGCATTGAGCGCGTGAGGTTCGAGCATCCATCCCGGAGTTGCGTTGCAGGTTCGCGCCGCCATCGTGGAAGGTTGTACGCGCGCGGCGCTAGTGCTTGAGCAGCGCGCCGGTCTCGTCGACCTTGCGCAGATGGACCAGTTCGGTGGCGCTGGGCAAGAAGTCAACTGAAGACAGCCGGTTCGTCGACCCGGCGAGGCCTTCCGTCGGCATGGACAAGCGCGGCGAGGCGCTGAACCTCCGGTCGTGGTCGAGAACCAGCCCGCGCCGCGATGTCGACCGATGACGCAGCGAAAGCAGCCCCGACGGCGGGCCCCTGTCGCCGGCGTCGGCCGGCCAGCTCACCCTCCTGCCGCCTCTCAACAAATCGATCCCTGCGATCCATTCATGAGCTTGCCGCCGGCGCCGCCGATTGCCGATAATGTTTATGTATCCGATTCTGGTAGTCATCGGACGCATTGCATTGGGTCAAGGAAGCTGCCGGATGGCCGGCTGGGGCGGTCTCGACAGCTGCGATCAGTTGCAGGCGAACCGCTTCAGCGCATGCCGCGTGACGAAGCCGTAGCCGCAGGTGTCGCAGGTCCAGAGATAGCTGATGATGTTCTCGGTCAGAAACGCAGAGGCTTCGGCTGCCACCATCGAATCTGCACAGACCGGGCAGGTCGGCAGATCGCTTCCACGCGGTGCAGGACGAGGGGCTTTGGTCGACAGGACTTCAGCAATCGCTGGCATCGTGACCTCCTCAGCATCCAATTGTGAGCGCATCCAGTCGTCAGAGCGTCAGTAGCTGAACTTCCGAGTTGCACGAAGTATACACCAGGAACTCTGACGATGTCGCAACACAAATGCGTTCGTTTCGAGAATTCGATTCTGCAATGCAGCGCTCGTGGTGGTGGTGTAGAATCTGCCGCAATCACGGGCGTTCGAGTCCCTTCCTGCCGAGTTCACGCCGTATCGCCGAGTGCAATGCATCGTGAACGGTTCGTTACCAAACCCAACAGAGGCGCCGTCGCAAGCCTTGCGCCGACCCGTTCGTCATTCCGACTCAAATTCGCCATCGAAGAGGACATCATGTCTCAGCCGCCACGCCGCCCGCGCACATTGAACGACGCCCGTACCGAGGCCGAGGCCGCGTTCAAGAAGGTCACGGCCAAGCCGGTGGAGGCGCCGGTCGTGAAGAAGCAGGGCCTGCCCGGCGTCAAGGAGATGGTGTCGCTGCGGATCGATCAGGACGTGCTGGAGCATTTCCAGAACGACGGCCCCGGCTGGCAGGACCGCATCAACGCGGCGCTGCGCAAGGCGGCCGGGCTGTAGCGCCCGGCTCAGCTTTCGGCGCGCGCCGCCGTGGCGGGGCGCACCGCGCGCAGGTTCAGCAGATTGCCGGTGAGGATCAGCACGGCGCCAAGCACGGTGTAGATATCGAGCCGCTCGCCGTAGATCAGCCAGCCCGCGGTGGCGCTCAGCGGCACGCGGAGGAAGTCCATCGGCACCACCACGGTGGCGTCGGCATAGGACAGCGCGCGCGCCATGCAGTAGTGCGAGAACGTGCCGCAGAACGCGATCACCACGATCCAGATCCAGGCGTAGGTCGACGGCCACTGCCAGACATACAGCGCCGGGAAGAACCCGAGCGCGCTCTGGATCACCAGCATCCAGAAGATGATGGTCAGCGTGGTTTCGGTCCGGGTCAGCGATTTCACCAGCGTGATCGTCACGGCGAAACCGAGCGCGGCGCCGAGCGCGATCAACTGGCCGGGATCGATGGCGCCGGTGGTCGGGCGAACGATCACCACCACGCCGAGCAGGCCGAGCGCGACCGCGGTGAGCTTCCAGACGCTGAGTCGTTCGCCGAGAAAGATCGCCGCGAGCATCACGATCCAGATCGGCATGGTGAACTCGATCGCGACCACCTGACCGATCGGAATCAGCGTCAGCGCGAAGAACCAGCCGAGCTGCGCCGAGTAGTGCACCACGTTGCGGGCGAGGTGGGGCAGCGGCCGCGCCGTCGCCATCGCGGCGAAACCGCCGGCGGCGTGCACCAGCGGATACAGCATCGCAAAGCCGATCAGCGAACGCAGTTCCATCACCTGGAAGACGTTGAGCTCGCGCAGCGTCTCGCGGCCGGCGACCGCGATGATCAGCATCAGGCTGAGCCAGCCGGACATCCACAGCGCGGCCATGCTCTTCGAAGGTTGTCGGGTCATCGGCGGATTGTTCTGCTTTTCTGATCGCCAGGCGTTTCCGCTTGCTCTATCGGCGACCGCGCCGGGCTTGGCAACCCACGCCCGCGCAGAACGGCATGGTTGATTTCCGCCGGCTGCTGTGCCCCGATCGGAGCGAAGAGCCGCACAAGCCGGCTCGCGAACACTGAGGAGGACGAGTGATGCGGACCTTGCAGCCGGCCGATTGGGCGAAGCCCCGCGGCTTTTCTCACGGCGTGGCCTTCATCGGCCCGGGGCAATGGCTGGTGCTGGCCGGCCAGACTGGCACCAACGCCAAGGGCGAGTACGATTCCGACGATCTGGCGGCGCAGGTCGGCGCCGCGCTGAAGCGCATCGTGACGCTGCTGGCGGAGGCGGGAGCTGGGCCCGAACACATCGTGCGGCTGACCTGGTATCTGACGAGCCGCGACGAATATGCCGCCGCCGGCGCCGGCATCGCCGCGGCCTGGCGCGACACGCTCGGCCGGCATTTCCCGCCCTCGACGCTGCTCTACATCTCCGGACTGGTCGACCCGAAGGCGAAGGTCGAGATCGAGGTCACCGCCTTCGTGCCGGCGCGGTAGCGGCGACAGGCGAGGTGTGGCGCTCTTGCCAGGCGGCAGGTTTCGGCCGACAAACCGCCAGCTTGCAAGGAGTTCGATCGATGACCCAGCGTTCCACTTCGGCCGATTTCGTCACGGCCTTCGCCACCGGCTGGCCGGAGAACCAGCCCGATTTGCTTGTCCTGTCGCTGACCACGCAGAAGGGCGTGCAGGACTTCGCGCTGACCAAGGAGCAGGCGCTGTTGGTCGCCAAGACCGTCAAGCGCACCGCGGGACAATTGGCGGTGCCGAAGAAGTCGGCGTAACCGCGCGACTGCGAATCCAAAAACAAAGACCGGGCTCCATGGGAGCCCGGTCTTTTAGCTTGGCTCGAACGAGCCGAATCAGCCGACCTGGACGGTCGAGGTGATCGCGGCGGTCTTGCCGTTCCAGTACTTCGGGAACCAGGTGGTGTTGCTGAGAACAGCAGCGTGCACCAGGATCGCGATGACAGTCACGCTGCCGAGCAGCAGGGGCAGGCCGACGGTCGGGCTGACCACAGTCCAGATTCTACCTTGATTCATGGTCAGTGCTCCTTAGTGCAGCCAGGGCGAGTAAACGTAGGCGAGGAAGTGCGCGACGATCGCGATCGCACCGAAGATACGGGTGCCATCGATCACGTGCTTGTGGAGCTCTTCCGACTCCTCGACCGACAGACCGGTCAGTGTCTTTTCAGCCATTTTGAGAACCTCAAACTGAGTTGTGCTGTGAATCGAACCGCCGCGGAACGGCGATCGATGGCGCGATATTGGTCCGGGCCGGAACCGACGACATTGCGCAAGAACAATTTTTCGTGAGTACAAAAGTCGCACGAAGCGCTTTTGCGGTAACTAGGTAGCGAAATTGGCTGTTTCAGCCGGCCAATCGCGGAGCATGTGTGGCGAAACGCTCGTCCTGTGGCTGCGCCGGCAGCGTCGCGTGGGCGCGGGCGTGATCGATCACCTGCGCCAGCAGGGTGATTCCGAGCGGCGCCAGGGCGCGCTCCCAGAGCTCGCGGGCGGTTTCGCCCTTGTGCACGAAACACCATTCCTGCAGCGCGATCGCGCCGGCATCCATCCGGTCGGCGAGGTGATAGACCGTGCCGCCGGCGATCGGGTCGCCTTCGCGGACGGTCCATTCCACCGCGGCGATGCCGCGATGTCGCGGCAGCAGCGACGGATGATAGCCGATCCCGCCCAGTCGGGACGCCGCCAGCGCATCGCGGCCGACCCGTGCGTGGCAGTGCGCGGCGACGATCAGGTCGGTGTCCGGCGCGATCTCGGCGGCTGTCACCAGCTTTGGGCTGGCCTGCACGGTGACGGCGATCCCGGCCGACTCGGCTGCCAGCGCGAGCCGATCGCTGCCGTCGGCGACCACGACTTGCGGCACCGCGATCCCGCGGCCGCGCAGCATCTCCAGGGTGGCCACGCCGAAATGTCGTGAGCCGACGAGGGTGATGCGCATGTCGTTGGATCTCCGAGAATGACGGGACAGGGCCTGGACGGCCGGGCAGGTGGATGGCGAGGCCGGTTTGATCCGATCGCGAGCGCCCGCGCAAGGACCGGGAGGCTTGGCCCGCACCGACCGTTCCGCTATCCAGCGAGCGGGAGGCTCTCATGAGCAATCAATCGGGCAAGCAATTTCGCATTCTGCTGGCGGTCGATCTCGAGCAGGGAATGACGCGTCTGGTCGCGGAGGTCGAGCGCTACGCGCGCGCCCTGGACGCCGTGGTCGATGTCCTCCATGTCAGCGATCCGGATCCGTTCATCGGATACATCAAGAGCGACGATCCCGCCGAGCAGGACGTGATCGACAGCGGGCGGATGCCGCGGGCGCAGGAACTGCGCGCCGAGCATCAGGCGACCCGGGAGGTGGGCGAGGCCCTGCGGCAGAAGGGCGTCACGGTCGATCAGACGCTGACCGTGCAGGGACCGATCCTGGCCACCATCCTCGATCAGGCGACCAGGTCCGAGGCCGATCTGCTGATGCTGGGGGTGCATCATCACGGCGCGCTCTACCGGCTCTGGCACGGCGACACCGCCACCGGCGCAGCGGCCGAGGCGCCGTGTGCCGTGTTGCTGATACCCGTCTAGACTAGCGACGCGACGCCAGCGCCGGATCCAGCGGTCCCGGCGTCTCGGCGATCGGCGCAGCCGATGGCCGACGCACCGCCACGGCCACGCGATGCGCGAGCTTGCGGCCGCCTTCGACCGACAAATGCACCCGGTCGACATAGTCCGCCGGCGTGAACCCGTCGCAGCCGCCGATCGCACGCGCGCCGGCCGCTTCGACGCGTTGCTGGGTCAGCAACTCCATCGTTTTCCAGTTGGCGCGGGCCTGGTCGGGGGCCTGATCGGCGACACCCGGGCTGTTGAGGCAGACCGAAATGATCGTGCTGCGCCGAATCGACGGCGGAACGGCCGTTTCGAAATAGCTCTGCACCGCCGGCCATTGCGCCTCGGGCTGCAAACCCGACAGGTGAATGTACAGCGCCAGATTGGCGGCGGGGGCACCGTAGCGGATGTCCTGCGGCGGATCGATTTCCGGGTCGACGGCGTCCTTCCGCGACCTGATCGCCGCATAGCTCCGCAGCTCGTTGATATTGAGCAGGAGCGGCGTCAGAAGCCGGTCGTCCAGCATCGGCTTGGCGATCAGCGGGTTCGCTGCAATCGCCCGATCGCGCGGCGGATGGTCGGCGAGATAGCCTCGGGCGCGGGCTTCCCAGTAGAAATATTGGTAGGGCGTGCTGCCGATCGGCTGGGCGGTCAGCGCCACGGCGAGGTCGGCGACGTAGACGATCCGGTAGCCCTCGCGCGCCAGCATCTCCGCGGTGAACGAGGCAATGCCGGCGACGTCGCCGCCGCGCATCGCCAGATTGATCACGCGGTACTCGTCGCCGAGCACGGAAGCGAGCTCGCGGGTCCAGATCAGGTCGGCCGGCTGACCGACGCCGTACATCACCGAACTGCCGCCAATGATCACGTTCGTCCTGGCGGGGTCGAGCACGGCTTTCGCCAGCGCCCGAACCTGACGCGCGGTCGGGTAGAAACCGCCCTCCGGGGCGATCGCCGGATGGAAGCGAACGAAGCGGTCGAACGGGTTGCGGCTGGAGAGCACGAAGCCGGCGATGGAGGCGACGCCGACGGCGAGGACCGCCATCAGCGCCACGGCGAACAGCAGACGACGCGCTTTCGAGCCCGGCAACATTTTGACAACCGATCGGCGAACGCCGGACCTGACGGAAATGAACTGCTGTTGAGATGCAATGGTGAGCGCGGAGGGACTCGAACCCTCGACCCCATGATTAAAAGTCACGTGCTCTACCGTCTGAGCTACGCGCTCACGTGCCGCGCTGTGTAGGGGGCGGGGGCGCGCGGGTCAATAGCCGTGGGCGGGCGATTGCGCCCGGTTTCGGCGAGATTTGCCCGGAGACACAGATATTTACGGCGCGCTCCTCGTCCAAGCGCTCAACCCTGGATGAGCGCTGGAAAACGTCTCAGGCGGCGTCGTGGTGGACTTCCTGGGCGACCTTCTGCCGGGCCGGGATCGCCGGCGGCAGCGTCACCGGCCGCAGGCCGATCAGCTCGGCGGTGCGGATCCTGGTGTCGGTCCACCACTGGAACGAATTGATTCGGGAATTCTCCAGGATCGCGATCACCACCGCGGCCAGGAACGGCAGGCTCTGCAGCACCAGCACGCCGGCGAAGATGTAGATCTCATGGATCTGGCGGAAGGAGTTCGACGCCACCAGCACGCCGGCGCCGATCAGCAGCAGCACGCCGATCACCGCTTCCCAGAACGCCTGGAACTCGACCGACATCAGGGTCAGGCCGCCCTTCGAGGTCCGGGCGAAAGCGAGGTGCTCGGTGATCAGGCCCTGCGCCACGGCGCGCGACACCGTCCACTGCACCGACATCGCCGCCAGCATCGCGCCGAGCATCTGCGGCACGTTGATCTTCACCCGCAGCCGGTACAGCACCAGGAAGTGCGCCAGCGTCACGACGAACGACGCGATGATCGGCAGAGTGAGGATCTTGTCGGGAATCGCGATGTCGGCGAAGGCGACGATCGGCACCCAGATCAGATTGAGAATCGCCACCACCACGCCGAGGCTTTCGGCGCCGAGCCAGTTCAGCCAGCCGAGGCCGAATTCGCGCTTCTGGTCCTGGCTGAGCCGGCTGTTGCCGGGCAGGAAGCGGCGCCAGTGCTTCTTGATGATCTGGAAGCCGCCATAGGCCCAGCGATGGCGCTGCTTCTTGAACGCCTCGTAGGTGTCCGGCAGCAGGCCGTAGCCGTAGCGGGTGTTGGTGTAGTGGGTGAGCCAGCCGTGCTCCATGATCTCGAGGCCGAGATCGCTGTCCTCGCAGATCGTGTCGCTCGACCAGCCGCCGGCCATGTCCATCGCGGCGCGACGGATCAGACACATCGTGCCGTGCACGATGATGCCGTTGACCTCGTTGCGCTGGACCATGCCGATGTCGAAGAAGCCGGCATATTCGCCGTTCATGATGTAGTGCATCAGCGAGCGGTCGCCGTCGCGATGCTCCTGCGGCGCCTGCACCAGGCCGACCCGCGGATCGTCGAACGCCGGCACCAGATCCTTCAGCCAGTCCGGCGTCACGACGTAATCGGCGTCGATGATGCCGATGATCTCGGCGTCGACCGCGGTGCGCTCCATCGCGATCCGCAGCGCGCCGGCCTTGAAGCCCTGCACCTTCTCTGCGTTGATGAATTTGAAGCGCTCGCCGAGCTCGCGGCAGTGGTCCTGGATCGGCTGGGTGAAGGCCGGATCGGGCGTGTTGTTGATGATCACCACGCATTCGAAATTCGGATAGTCGAGCCGCGCCACCGCATCCAGCGTCTGCTTCAGCATCTCCGGCGGCTCGAAATAGGCCGGGACGTGGATCGAGACCTTCGGATAATGCGCGGTGCCGTCGGCCTTGGTTCGGGCCTGCTGCGCATCGGTCAGAGCCCGGGTGATCAGCCGGCGCGGCTTGCGGCCGAACGCCACCACGGCGATTTCCTCGACCCGCGCCAAGGCGATCAGAACCAGCGGCACCAGCAGGATCATGCCGAGCGTCAGGGCGAACGCCGAGCCGAACACGAAATAATGCCCAGTCCAATAGGCGAACACGGTGGCGGCCCAGGCGCCGACGCCGTGTGCGCCGGCCGACAGCAGCAGCGTCTGCATCGCGGTCGGCGCGGCGAGCTGCAGGATCGGCAGCGACAGCAGGATGCCGACCAGCAGCGCGATGGTCGCGAGCTTCCAATACGCCGGATCGACCACCGGGCCGGTCCAGGCGAATTTCGGCTGCCGCGAGGCGTTGAGAATTCCCCAATACGGACCGACGCCGCCTTCGAAGAACTTCCAGGGCTGATCGATCGCCTCGACGATGTTGTATTCCATCCCGATCGCTTCGGCGCGGCTGACGAAATTGCGCAGCGTCACCGCCTGTTCGAACGGGCCGGGGATCGCGGCCTTGAGATTGTAGCCGGCGCTCGGCCAGCCGAATTCGGCGATCACGATGCGCTTGCCGGGGAAGGCGTCGCGCAGCTTCTGATAGATGATCAGCGCCTGATCGACCGCCTGCTTGTCGGAGAAGCCTTCCCAGTAGGGCAGAATGTGCGCGGCGATGAAGTCGACCGAGGACGCGAGCTCGGGATGTTCGAGCCAGATGTTCCAGATCTCGCCGGTGGTCACCGGGACGCTGACCTGGCTCTTGACCCGCTGGATCAGCTTGATCAGGTCCTCGACCTTCTGGTCGGCGCGGTAGATGGTTTCGTTGCCGACGACGATGCCGTTCACGTTGCTGTTGTGCTTGGCGAGATCGACCGCCGCCTGCATTTCGCGTTCGTTGCGGTCGGTGAACTTGTCGATCCAGGCGCCGACGGTGACCTTGAGGCCGACCTCGTTGGCGATGGGCGGCACCAGCTCGACGCCGCCGGTCGACGAATACAGGCGGATCGCACGGCTCATCGTCGACAGCGTCTTCAGGTCGCTGCGAATCCGTTCGGCGCTCGGAATGTTGTCGACGTCGGGATGCGCGGAGCCGTCGAACGGTGCGTAGGAGACGCTCGGCAGGATGCCGGAGAAGTCGGAGGCTTTTTCTTTGCTCTGGAGGATCCCCCAGAGACCGGCGTGAACGGCAGTGACCAACAGCAGAACGGCGACGACGGCGCGCATCGCGACTAAACCATACGGGGCCCAGATGGCTGGTCAGCGGACCCGTCCCCGAGGTCCGACCAAGGCGGTAGCAACTCAAGCATAGCGCTCGGCCCCGTTGACGATCAAATCATACGGGGCCGTGGCGAATTAAGGGCGGTCGCAAGCCAACCGCGAAATTTTCCGGCCGTTCCGAAACCGCGCCGGTTTATTTCGCCGGGGCAGGAGTCGGAGCAGGCGCGGGCGTCGCCGGTGCGGCCGGCGTCGGGGTCGTCGCCGGCGCCGCGGGCTTGGCTGCCGGCGCGGCCGGAGTGGCGGCCGCTGCGGCGGGCTGCTGCTGCGCGTTCGGATTGATCCAGCAGGCATGGACGCGGCCGCTCAGACCTTCCGGCACCTTCGGATCGATCGGGCCGGAGCGCACCAGGCAGCGGAACGCCGCCTGGATGTGGCCGGTCGGGCAGCCGAACCGGTCGTACAGATCGAGATGGCGGAACGCGGTGTCGAGATCGTCGCGCCACATCAGCACCACGACGCGGCGACCGAGCCAGACGCATTCCGGATTGCCGGCCGGACCGTTGATCGCCTGCGCGGCTTCGACGAATTCGTCGGTCTTGCGCTGGCTCTCCTTGAGGGCGTCCGCGGGCGCCTGCGCCGGCTGATTGGCATTGGCTGCGGGCTTGGCGTTCTGATCCTGGGCGCGCAGGTCGCCGCTCTGGGCGATCGCGCCGCCGATGCCGATCAGCAGGGCAAGTCCGGTCGCGGCCAGGCCACGCCACAGCGCGTTCTGGAACTCAAGGAATACACGTCGCATAGCGTCCCCGATCTGGTTGGCAGGACCACAACGGCCTCGATCCCCATCCGCCCCGACGCCGCCGAAATTTGTCGCCGATACAGCCTGACCCTGCACGTTTTCCCATGACGGACATTTCGAGTTTTGTCCAGCAATGACAATCGATCGGCGACGACATGGCGACGAATTCACGTAGCTTAACGCGCGTTCATTTTGGCGCGTCGGACGGCGCGTCAGCTTATGCCCTTGGCAGATCGCCCGCGAGCGGCTAATCGACGGGACTTCTGGAGGACGGAACCATTTCTTTTCGCACGCCGCTGGCGCTTCTCCCGATATCTCTCGGCATCATCTTCGGCGTGTGGTGGTGGATCGCCACGCCGGTCACTTTGTCGCGCGCCCCGATCGACCCGAGCGACAAGCTCGAATGCGTGTCGTATGCGCCGTTCCGCGGCGAGCAGACGCCACTCGATCCGACCACGCGGATCGCCGCCGAGCAGATCGAGCAGGATATGGTCCAGCTCGCCAAGATCTCGAAATGCGTGCGCACCTATTCGGTCGACAACGGCCTCGAGCAGTTGCCGGCGATCGCCGGCAAGGTGGGGCTGAAGGTGCTGCAGGGCATCTGGCTCGGCAATGAGCGCGCCAAGAACCTGGCGCAGATCGCGGTCGCCGTCGGCCTGGCCAAGGACTATCCCAACGTCATCACCTCGCTGGTGGTCGGCAACGAAGTGTTGCTGCGCGGCGAGATGACGGCCGGGGACCTCGCCGGGATGATCCGGCTGGTGAAATCGCAGGCGAAGATTCCGGTCACCTATGCGGACGTCTGGGAATACTGGCTGCGCAATCGCGAAATCTACGATGCGGTGGATTTTGTCACCATTCACATCCTGCCGTATTGGGAAGACCTGCCGATCCGTGCGCGCTACGCGGCCGCGCATGTCGATCAGATTCGCAAACGGGTCGCCGTCGCATTTCCGGCCAAGGAAATCCTGATCGGTGAGACCGGCTGGCCGAGCGCCGGGCGGATGCGCGAGGGCGCGCTGCCGTCGCGCGCCAATCAGGCGCGGGTGGTGTCCGAGATCCTGAGCCTCGCCAAGCTGGAGAATTTCCGCGTCAACCTGATCGAAGCCTACGACCAGCCGTGGAAGCGCGATCTCGAAGGCACCGTCGGCGGCTATTGGGGGCTGATCGACGCTGACAACCGCGAGCTGAAATATCCGGCGGGGGTGCCGATCAGCAACTTCCCGCAGTGGAAGCTGTCGATGGCCGCCGGCATGGTGCTGAGCGTGCTGGTGTTCGCGACCGGGATGCTGACGCTGCGGCGCAAGCCGTGGCCGCCGCGGCTGGTGTCGTGGCTGGCGGTGGGAGCGTCGGCGACCGCCGGCGGCGTGCTGCTCGGCATCGCCGTCGACAAGATGCTGGTCGAAAGTTACGGCTGGGGCCGCTGGCTGCAATGGGGATTGCTGCTGGCGAGCGGCGTGCTGACGCCGATCCTGGCGGCGAACGCGCTGATGTCCGGCCGCCCGGTGCCGACCTTCCTCGACCTGTTCGGGCCGCGCGAAGACCGCAGCCGGTCGTTCCTGACCTATGCGCTCGGTCTGTCGGTCGTGGTGACGGTGCTGATCGGCGCCCAGACCGCGCTCGGCTTCACCTTCGACCCGCGCTACCGCGACTTCCCGTTCGCGTCGCTGACGATGGCGGTGTTGCCGCTGTTCCTGCTGATGCTGCTGAATCGGCCGCAGCAGGGCGCACGGCCGATCGCAGAGGCGGTGTTCGCCGGGGTGTTCGCGGTCTGCGCCGTCTACACCGTGTTCAACGAGGGCCCGAAGAACTGGCAGTCGCTGTGGACCTGTGCGGTCTATGCGATGATGGCGCTCACGCTGTGGCGGGCGCGGGCCGTGCAAACCCCAAAATAAGCAGGCCGATCGCAATTCCCGACAGGCCGATATTGTAGAGCACGATGCCGAAGCCGGCGACGACCAGGCCGGCGGTCAGCAGCACGATCGACGGCCTGATGAAGTGCAGCACGGCGATCACCACCGCCGCGATTCCGAACACGGAATTGCGGAACAGGTAGGTCATCAGCAGCCGCGTCTTGCACAGCATCGATTGCAGGCCGGCGTCGCAGGCGAGCGCCACGGTCGACAGTTCGATCGCGAGATAGCGCAGATACAGCGCGTAACCGACGGTGAGGAAACCCACGATCAGGAGCCACTGCACCTGATAGGGGGTGAGGCGGAACGGTTGTTTTTTCATCGGGCGATTATGCTGCGGTTTGCGGCTGCGAACAACCCGCCGCCGCGCGGTCGGTTCGATCTCAGCGCAGACCGAGAATCGACGACAGCGACGCCGCCGGCTTCGGCGCCGGCGGCGGCTCCGGCGGGGGTGGGGGCTCGGGCGCGGCGGTCACTTTCGGCGGCCGCTTGCGCGGCGCCCGGGGCGGCGGCGCCGTCGAGGTCAGCGGCAGGCGCTGGCCGTCGAACGCCGAGGTCTCACAGGTCCGGTCGGCGGCACCCAGCACCGCACACAGCTTGGCAGCCGCCGCGGCGTCGTTGAGCGGGCCGGCCACGAGTCGGAGTTGCCCGCCGCTGGCATTCTCCTTGACCATGATGATCGGTCGCATGTCCTTCAGCTCTTTGTGAGCCTTCGATAGCCGGCGCCACAGACCGCGAAGCCCATCGACCGAGTTGGCGCCGCCGAGTTCGACGCCGAATTCGGCGCGCGGCACGACCACCGCCGTCTCCTCGGGCGTATCGACGTCCGGCTCGCCTTCCGGAGCGGGCGGCGTCGAGGCCTGCGGTTGCACCAGCCTGCCGGCGGCCGAATCCGGCGGCGCCAGCATCGAGCGCGACGGCATCAACGGCGTGGCGGGCTGGACCGCAGCCAGGGCCGGCTTGTCGGGCCGCTTGGTTTCGGCGGCCGCGGTGGCCGGCGGCGATGCCGGCATGGCGGGGGCGGGCGTTGCCGAAGGTGAAGCTGCGGCCGCGGGTGCTGCGGCAAGAACCGTGGCGGCCGGCTCCGGCGCCGCCGGCGGAAGCGCAGGTTCGGTGGCTGCAACCGGCGCGGAGCTTTTGGCTGTCGACGGCATCGGTTGCGCGGCGGGGACTGCGGCCGTCGCCGGCGCACTCGCCTTGGACTCGACAGCAGCAATCGGCGGGGCCGGGTGGGCGTGCTCTTTCACCGGGATGTCCGGCAGAGCGGCCGCCTTGTCCGTACCGGCCGTCGGCTTGGCCGACGCCGTCACCCGCGCGATCGAGCCAGTGACCGATTCGAGACCCTGCTCGAGCGAGCCGAGGCGCGAATACAGCCGGTCGCGGTCGCTGTTGAGCGTATCGATCGCCGCGGCCAGCCGGCTCGCTTCACCCTGGCTCTCTTTGGCGAGTCGTTGAATCTGCTGGGACTGCCGCGCCAGATCGGCGGCGGCGACTTGATCGCGCCGACGGTCGACCGCGGTTTGGCTGGCGAGGATCGCGATCAGCAGCGCGCCGAGGGAACCGGCCGCCCACGACGCCAGCCGCCATTTGCCGCGGGTGTCGAGCTCTTCCTCGTCCGCCAGAAAGCGCGTCAGCCAGCCGCCCGACTCGTCGGTCGCGAAACTGTCCGCCAGATCATCGCTGTTCCTCGCCATCCGAACGTCCAAAAGCCCCTGCCGCCCAAGCGAATCACGTCGCTAACATTAACAGGGAAATGTCGGCTCGCTGCGGGGCGCGAGGCATTTTCGTTCCCGGAAAGCGGTTTCCCCTCAGGCTCAAAACCATTTATGAGGGCTGCAAATCGAGCTTGCGGGAATAGCGATGACGACGAGAACCAGCCTGACGATCGTACTTGCGGCCGGCGAGGGGACGCGGATGCGATCGTCGCTGCCGAAAGTGCTGCACCCGGTCGCAGGTCGTCCGCTGCTGGCGCACGTGCTGGCCGCAGCGCCGCAGGGCGAGGGCAATCGGATCGCGGTGGTGATCGGCCCGGATCATCAGGCCGTCGCCGACGAGGTCAAGCGCGTCCGCCCGGATGCGGAGATCTACGTGCAACGCGAGCGGCTTGGCACCGCGCATGCGGTGCTGGCCGCCAAGGATGCGATCGCGAAGGGCGCGGACGATCTGTTGATCGCATTCGGCGACACGCCGCTGATCTCCGCCGAGACCTTCGCGCGGCTGCGCGAACCGCTGCATCACGGCTCGGCGCTGGTGGTGCTCGGCTTCCGCGCCGCCGACCCGACCGGCTACGGCCGGCTGGTGGTCGAAGGCAAGCAACTGGCCGCAATCCGCGAGCAGGCCGACGCCAGCCCGGACGAACTGAAGATCACGCTGTGCAACGCCGGCGTGATGGCGATCGACGGCAAGATCGCGCTCGAGGTGCTCGAGCAGATCGGCAACGCCAACGCCAAGGGCGAGTACTACCTGACCGACGCGGTTGGCATCGTGCGGCAGCGCGGCCTCGTCGCGAGCGTGATCGAAACCGACGAGGACGAAGTCCGCGGCATCAACACCAAGGCGCAACTCGCCGAAGCCGAAGCGGTGATGCAGACCCGGCTGCGCCAGGCGGCGTTGACCGCCGGCGTGACGCTGATCTCGCCGGAGACGATTCACCTCGCCGCCGACACCACGTTCGGCAAGGACGTCACGATCGAGCCGTTCGTGGTGATCGGCCCCGGCGTCAGCATCGCCGACGGCGCGGTGGTGCACTCTTTCTCGCACCTCGTCGAAACGTCGCTCGGCAAGAACACGTCGGTCGGCCCGTACGCGCGGCTGCGGCCGGGCACGTCGCTCGGCGACGGCGCCAAGATCGGTAATTTCGTCGAGACCAAAGCGGCGCAGATCGACGCCGGCGCCAAGGTCAATCATCTCACCTATATCGGCGACGCGCACATCGGCGAAGGCGCCAATATCGGCGCGGGCACGATCACCTGCAACTACGACGGCTTCAACAAGCACAAGACCGAGATCGGCGCCGGCGCCTTCGTCGGTTCGAACTCGTCGCTGGTTGCACCTGTCAAAATCGGTGTCGGTGCCTATATCGGATCTGGATCGGTCATCACCAAGAACGTGCCGGACGATGCGCTCGCAGTCGAACGAGGCGACCAGACGCTCCGCGAAGGTTGGGCCAAACGGTTTCGCGAGACCAAGGCGCGGGCGAAGAAACCGAAGTGAGCCATCGTCGTCTTGGCCGGGCTTGTGTCGGGCATCACATGTTGAGAAGGGTGAGCCGATCTTGATCGCTGACGCGATTGGTTAACGACACGTCGCTTAACCCTGTCGCAATCCGCAATAATTATTGAGTATCTCTGCTTTTGCGGAACTCGCTACATATCGGTGACGCCGATCGATGGCCGGCGTTCGGGAGATAATCGACTTCATGTGCGGCATCATCGGCATTCTCGGACGTGGACCGGTTGCGGAGCAACTGGTCGATTCGCTGAAACGGCTCGAATATCGCGGCTATGATTCCGCCGGCGTGGCGACGCTGGAAGGCGACCATCTCGAACGGCGTCGCGCCGAAGGCAAGCTGAAGAATCTGGAGGCGCGTCTCAAGCGCGAGCCGCTCGCCGGCCATGCCGGTATCGGCCATACGCGGTGGGCGACGCACGGCAAGCCGACCGAGGCCAATGCGCATCCGCACGCTGCCGATGGCGTCGCCGTGGTCCACAACGGCATCATCGAGAATTTCCGCGAGCTGCGCACCGAGCTGGAAGCCGCCGGCGCCAAGTTCACCAGCGAGACCGACACCGAAGTCGTTGCGCATCTGGTCAATAGCTACATGCGTAAGGGCGCGTCGCCGGTCGACGCGGTGAAGGCCGCGTTGCCGCGGCTGCGCGGCGCGTTCGCGCTGGCGTTTCTGTTCAACGGACACGACGATCTGATGATCGGCGCCCGCAAGGGCTCGCCGCTGGCGATCGGCTATGGCGACGGCGAGATGTATCTCGGCTCCGACGCGATCGCGCTGGCGCCGCTGACCGACGATATCAGCTATCTCGACGACGACGATTGGGTGGTGCTGACCCGCAACAGCGCCGAAGTCCGCGACGCCAAGGGCGATGTCGTCCAGCGTGGCGTGATGAAGTCGGGCGCCTCGTCTTTCGTCGTCGACAAGGCGAACTATCGCCATTTCATGGCGAAGGAAATCCACGAACAGCCGGAAGTCGTCGGCCACACGCTGGCGCGCTATCTCGACATGGCGACCGAGCGGGTGTCGCTGCCGGCGAAGCTGCCGTTCGACTTCAAGGACATCGAGCGGATCTCGATCACCGCCTGCGGCACCGCGAACTACGCCGGCTATATCGGCAAGTACTGGTTCGAACGCTTCGCGCGGCTGCCGGTCGAGATCGATATCGCCTCCGAATTCCGCTATCGCGAAGCGCCGCTGCGCAAGGGCGATCTCGCGATCTTCATTTCGCAGTCGGGCGAGACCGCCGACACGCTGGCGGCGCTGCGCTACGCCAAGGAGCAGGGGCTGCACACGCTGTCGGTCGTCAACGTTTCGACCTCGACGATCGCCCGCGACAGCGAGACGGTGATGCCGACGCTGGCGGGTCCAGAGATCGGCGTCGCCTCGACCAAGGCGTTCACCTGCCAGCTCACGGTGCTGGCCGCCCTCGCGGTCGCCGCCGGCCGGGCGCGCGGCGAATTGTCGGAAGCGGATGAGGCGAAGCTGGTCCGGGGCATGATCGAATTGCCGCGGCTGATGGCCGCGGCGCTCGCCACCGAGCACCAGGTCGAGCGGCTGGCGCGCGACATCGCCAAGTCGCAGGACGTTTTGTATCTCGGCCGCGGCACCAGCTACCCGCTGGCGCTGGAAGGCGCGCTGAAGCTCAAGGAAATCTCATACATCCACGCCGAAGGCTACGCCGCCGGCGAGCTCAAGCACGGCCCGATCGCGCTGATCGACGAGAAGATGCCGGTCGTGGTGATCGCGCCCTACGACCGGGTGTTCGAGAAGACGGTGTCGAACATGCAGGAGGTCGCGGCGCGCGGCGGCCGGATCATCCTGATCACCGACGCCAAGGGCGCCGAGGAGGCGACGGTGGAGTCGCTGGTGACGATCGTGATGCCGGACATGGCGGCGGCGTTCACGCCGCTGGTGTACGCGATCCCGGTGCAACTGCTCGCCTACCATACGGCCGTCGTGATGGGCACCGACGTCGACCAGCCGCGCAATCTGGCGAAATCGGTGACCGTCGAATAGGCGGCCACCGCCACTCTATCCACATCCTGGCTGTTGTTGAGCCGGCACGAAGGCCCTATATCGGGACCATTCGGCGCGGGCGCTCAACGAGCCTCGTCTGGGTGCAGTCGGATCGGCCCGGTACGGCACCGGTCGATGTCTGCTAGACTGAACGAGCGCATCGTGGCTTCGGCCGCGAATTTGGATGTTTTCGACCTGGACGCCTGATGACCGATCAACCAAGCCCGAATCTCGGTGAGACCGTCCCGGACCCGCCGCGCGGGTTCATGGGCCGCGTCCGGAACTATTTTCTGACCGGTCTGGTCGTTGCCGGCCCTGTCGCCATCACCTTCTATCTGACCTGGTGGTTCGTGAACTGGGTTGACGGCTTCGTGCGGCCGCTGGTGCCGCCGGATTACCGGCCGGAGACCTACCTGCCGTTCGCGGTGCCGGGCTCCGGTCTGGTCGTGGCCTTCGTCGCGTTGACGTTGCTCGGCTTCCTCACCGCCAATCTGATCGGACGGTCGCTGGTCGATCTCGGCGAGCGGCTGCTCGGCCGGATGCCGGTGGTGCGCGCGATCTATCGCGGCTTGAAGCAGGTGTTCGAAACGCTGTTCTCGGGCAACGGCTCCAGCCTGCGCAAGGTCGGCCTGGTGGAGTTTCCGTCGCCGGGGATGTGGTCGATCGTGCTGATCTCGCTGCCGCCGAACCAGGAAGTCGCGACCAGAATCCCGAGCCAGGACGAGCACATCTCGGTGTTCCTGCCGTGCGCGCCGAACCCGACCACCGGGTTCTTCTTCTACGTGCCGCGGCACAAGGTGATCCCGGTCGACATGAGCGCCGAGGAAGCCGCGACGCTGATCATGTCGGCGGGCGTGGTGCAGCCGGGCTCCGACCCGCAGAAGAAAATCGCCGCACTGGCGGCGACCGCGCTGGCCGCCAAGAAGGCCGCGGGCGAACCGGAATCGGCATTCTCGCGGCGGCGCGTGAAGGCGCCCGACAAGGTCGATTAGTTGGCTGAGGGCTCGACGGGCTGCCCGTTGCTGCGAACACCAAAGTTCGTCATTCCGGGGCGCCGCGAAGCGGCGAGCCCGGAATCCATAACCACCGACGCTGATGATGGGCATGGCATCGCCGGCACTCAATCGCGAGGCCAGGGGCTATGGATTCCGGGCTCGCGCTTCGCGCGCCCCGGAATGACGATCCTCTTCTAACCAGCCCCCAGCAGCGGAATCGCTTCGTCGCGTTCGTACAAGTAAAGCAAACACCGCAGCGCTTCGCCTTGCGGACCTTCCAGTTTCGGATTGTCCTTGAGGATGCGCAGCGCCTCGTCGCGGGCTTGCGTGATCAGTTGGCCGTGCACGTCCGACCGTGCGATCCGGTAGCCGGGCAGGCCGCTCTGCCTTGTGCCGAGCACGTCGCCTTCGCCGCGCAGCTTCAAGTCTTCCTCGGCGATGCGGAAGCCGTCGGTGGTCTCGCGGATCACCCGCAGCCGCGCCGCCGACATTTCGCCGAGCGGCTCCTTGTACAGCAGCAGGCAGGTCGAGGCCTCGCTGCCGCGGCCGATCCGGCCGCGCAGCTGATGCAGTTGCGCGAGGCCGAAACGCTCGGCGTTCTCAATCACCATGATGCTGGCTTCGGGTACGTCGACGCCGACTTCGACCACGGTCGTCGCCACCAGCACGCTGATTTCGCCGCTGGCGAACCGCGCCATCACCCGGTCCTTGTCGGCGCCCTTCATCCGGCCGTGCACCAGACCGACATGCGCGTCGCCGAAGCGCCGGCGCAGCGACTCGTAGCGCTGCTCGGCGTCGGTGAGTTTGACGTTTTCGGATTCCTCGACCAGCGGGCAGATCCAGTACACGCGCTTGCCGGCGCCGATCGCCCGGCCGATGCCGTCGATCACTTCGGGCAGGCGCTGCTCGGACAGGGTGCGCGTGTCGATCGGCTGGCGTCCGGCGGGTTTCTCGCGCAATTCCGAGACGTCCATGTCGCCGAAATAAGTCAGCACCAGCGTGCGCGGGATCGGCGTGGCGCTCAGCACCAGAACATCGACCGCATCGCCCTTGCTGGTCAGCGCCAGCCGCTCGCGGACGCCGAAGCGATGCTGCTCGTCGACCACCGCCAGCGCCAGCGATTTGTAGATCACGTCGTCCTGGATCAGCGCGTGGGTGCCGACCAGGAAGTCGATCTCGCCGCTCTCCAGCCGCGCCAGCAGATCGCGGCGCTCCTTGCCTTTCTCGCGGCCGGTCAGGATCGCGACCTGCATGCCGGCGCGTTCCGCCAGTGGCGCGATGGTCTTGATGTGCTGGCGCGCCAGGATCTCGGTCGGGGCCATCAGCGCCGTCTGCTTGCCGGCCTCGGCAACCGCGGCTGCGGCGAGCAGCGCCACCACGGTCTTGCCCGAGCCGACATCGCCCTGCAGCAGCCGCAGCATTCGGACCGGCTGGGTGAGATCTGCGGCGATCGCAGCGGCCGCCTCCTGCTGAGATGTCGTCAGCGCGTAGGGCAGCGCGTCGATGATCTTGTGGCGCAGCCGGCCGTCGCCGGCCTTGCGGGTGCCGGCGGGGCGACGCAGCTGCGCGCGCACCAGCGCCAACGCGAGCTGGCCGGCGAGCAGTTCGTCATAGGCGAGGCGCGACCAATACGGGCCGTTTGGCAGGATGTCGGTCGGCTCGTTCGGAATGTGGACGCGCTTCAGGGCGTCGGCGACAGGCGGAAAGCTACAGCGGCGCAGCACCTCGGGGCTGATCCATTCCGGCAGCGCCGGCAGCTTGGTCAGCGCCTGCGCCACCGCCCGGCGCAGCGAGCCGATCGCCAGCCCCTCGGTCAGCGGATAGACCGGGTCGATCTTCGGGAGTTTGGCGAAGCCTTCCTCGTCGACGACGCGGTCCGGATGCACGATCTGCAGCGTGCCGTCGTAGAGCTGGCCGGTGCCGGAGACGTAGCGCTTTTCGCCGACCGGCAGCAGCTTCTCGATGTATTCGGCCTTCGCCCGGAAGAACGTCAGGATGACGTCGCCGGTGTCGTCGCTGGCATAGACCAGATACGGCGCGCGCGAACGGCCGGGCGGCGGCGGGCGATGGCGGTCGACCACGACCTCCAACGTCACAACGGTTCCGGGGGCGGCGTCGCGGATCTTCGGCCGCGACCGGCGGTCGATCACGCTGACCGGCAGATGCAGCATCAGATCGACCAGCCGCGGGGTGTCGTCGCGGTCGAGCAGCCAGCGGAACAGCTTGTCCTGCTTCGGACCGACGCCGGAGAGGGTGGTGACCGGGGCGAACAGAGGATTGAGCAGAGCAGGGCGCATCGAACCGGCTCGATTGGGCTGACGGTCGCGCAGGCTTGAATGCATTTCGCGCGGATTGCAATGCGCTGCGGCGGGCTGACATTGCCGCTGCCGGGGGCTATATCAGGCCCGCCCGGCACGTCCGGGCTTTCGGCGTTCAGCAAGGTGTTCAACATGACCGGTACGACACGATCGAGCGGCGGGCTCGACGACCGCCGCAAGCGGCTTCTGTTCCGCTGCTGGCACCGCGGCACCCGCGAGATGGACCTGATTCTCGGTCAGTTCGCCGACGCCGAAATCGGCACGCTGACCGACGCCGAGCTGGACGAGCTGGAAGGTCTGATCGAGCTCAACGATCACGACCTCTACGCCGCGGTGTCCGGCGCGGACACGCTGCCGGCCGCGTTCAAGGGCGGGCTGTTCGAGCGGGTCAAAACCTACGGTCATCAGGGCGGCGCGGCATGAAGACGCCGCAGCGATCGCCCGCGGAACTGCTGGGACCCGGCAAGGCGCTGACCTTCGCCAATGTCGCCGAGGGCGCCGAGGGGCTGATTGTTTCCGATCTCGCGCGTGCGGTCGCGGCGCGGCCGAAGCCGCCGGCGGTCAGCCTCGTGGTGATCTGCCGCGACGGGCCGCGGATGCAGGCGCTGGCGCGCAGCCTCGAATTCTTCGCGCCCGACGTCGGCGTGATGCAGTTTCCGGCGTGGGACTGCCAGCCCTACGACCGCGTCTCGCCGCATGCCGGCATTCTGGCGCAGCGCGTCACCGTGCTGGCGCGGCTGTCGCGCCTCGCGGGCTCCGACAAGCCGCTGATCGTGCTGACCACGGTCAACGCCGCCGTGCAACGCGTGCCGGTGCGCGAAATCATCGCCGCGCAGGCGCTGTCGGTCGCGCCGGGCAATGTCGTGCCGATGGATTCCGTGGTGGCGTGGCTCGAACACAACGGCTACAGCCGCGCCTCGACCGTGCGCGAGCCCGGCGAATACGCGGTGCGCGGCGGCATCCTCGATCTGTTCCCCGCCGGGCTCGAGCAGCCGGTGCGGTTCGACTTCTTCGGCGACCAGCTCGAATCGATCCGCACTTTCGACGCCGAGACCCAGCGCACGCAGCACACCATGCGCGGCCTGGACCTCGTTCCGGTGTCCGAATTCCAGCTCGTCACGGAAACCATCCGGCGCTTCCGGATGGGCTATGTCGCCGCCTTCGGCGCGCCGAATCGCGACGACCAGCTCTACACGGCGATCAGCGAGGGCCGGCGCCATCCCGGCATGGAGCACTGGCTGCCGCTGTTCCAGGAGCGGATGGACACGCTGTTCGACTATCTGCCGGGCGCGCCGGTGGCGATCGAGCCGCAAGCCGAGGATTCCGCGCGCGAACGGTTCAAGCAGATCGCCGATTACTACGACGCCCGCCGCGAGGCGATGGAACATCCCGGTTCGGGCGCGATCTACAAACCACTGCCGCCGGATCAGCTTTATCTCACCGATGCCGAATGGACGGCGCGGCTGCAGGGCGCCTCGTTGGCACGGCTGACGCCGTTCGACGTGCCCGATGACGCCGCCACGGTGATCGACGCCGGCGCGCGAGCCGGGCGCAGCTTCGCGCCGGAACGGGCCGACACCAGCGTCAATGTGTTTCAGGTGCTGGTGTCGCACGTGCAGGCGCTGCAGGCGGCGCGCAAGAAGGTGGTGATCGCGCTGTGGAGCGAAGGCTCGCGCGACCGCATGGCGAGCATGCTGAAGGACCACAGGCTGGTCCATCTCACCAGCGTCAATTCCTGGCGCACGGTGCAGGCGACGCCGCGCAACGAGGCGATGCTGGCGGTGGTCGGCCTCGAATCCGGCTTCGAGACCGACGCGTTCGCGGTGATCACCGAACAGGACGTGCTCGGCGATCGTCTCGTCCGACAACGCAAATCGTCGAAGAAGCTCGACAACTTCATTTCGGAAGTCACCAGCCTGTCGACCGGCGACATCGTCGTCCACGTCGAGCACGGCATCGGCCGCTTCATCGGGCTGCAGACACTGGAGGTCGGCGGCGCGCCGCACGACTGCGTCGAGCTGCACTACGCCAACGACACCAAGCTGTTTCTGCCGGTCGAGAACATCGAACTGCTGTCGCGCTACGGCTCCGACGGCACCAGCGTCGAGCTCGACAGGCTGGGCGGCAGCGGCTGGCAGGCGCGCAAGGCCAAGCTGAAGAACCGCATCCGTCAGATCGCCGGCGAACTGATCAAGGTCGCGGCCGAGCGGCATCTGCGCGAGGCGCCGAAGCTGGCCGTGCAGCCGCATCTCTACGACGAATTCTGCGCCCGCTTTCCCTATGACGAGACCGAGGACCAGCTCGCGGCGATCAACGCGACGCTGGGCGATCTCGAGCGCGGCATGCCGATGGACCGGCTGGTCTGCGGCGACGTCGGCTTCGGCAAGACCGAGGTGGCGCTGCGCGCGGCGTTCGCGGTGGCGCTCGACGGCAAGCAGGTCGCCGTCGTGGTGCCGACCACACTGCTGGCGCGGCAGCACGCCAAGACCTTCACCGAACGCTTCCGCGGCTTCCCGGTCAATGTCGGCCAGGCGTCGCGGCTGGTGTCGCCGAAGGAGCTGACCCAGGTCAAGAAGGGCCTCGCCGAGGGCCAGATCGACATCGTCGTCGGCACCCACGCGCTGCTCGGCAAGACGATCAAGTTCAAGGATCTCGGCCTCGTCGTGGTCGACGAGGAGCAGCATTTTGGCGTCACCCACAAGGAGAAGCTGAAGCAGCTCCGCGCCGAGGTCCATGTGCTGACGCTGAGCGCGACGCCGATCCCGCGCACGCTGCAGCTCGCGATGACCGGGGTGCGCGATCTGTCGATCATCGCGTCCCCGCCGGTCGATCGTTTGGCGGTCCGCACCTTCGTGGCGCCGCACGATCCGTTGATGATCCGCGAGGCGCTGCTGCGCGAGCGCTATCGCGGCGGTCAGGCGTTCTACGTCGTGCCGCGGATCGACGACCTCGCCGAGGTGAAGGACTTCCTCGACAAGCACGTGCCGGAGATGAAGGTCGCGGTCGCCCACGGCCAGATGCCGCCGACGGTGATCGAAGACATCATGTCGGCATTCTACGACGGCAAATACGACATCCTGCTGTCGACCACCATCGTCGAATCCGGCCTCGACATCCCCAGCGCCAACACCCTGATCGTGCACCGCGCCGACATGTTCGGCCTGGCGCAGCTGTATCAGCTGCGCGGCCGCGTCGGCCGTTCCAAGCTGCGCGCCTACGCGCTGTTCACGCTGCCGCAGCACAACATCACGCCGCAGGCGGAGCGGCGGTTGAAGGTGCTGCAATCGCTGGAGACGCTGGGCGCCGGCTTCCAGCTCGCCTCGCACGATCTCGACATCCGCGGCGCCGGCAATCTGCTCGGCGAGGAGCAGTCCGGCCACATCAAGGAAGTTGGCTTCGAGCTGTATCAGCAGATGCTGGAGGAGGCGATCACCAACCTCAAGGCCGGCGTGGTCGAGCCGGTCGCCGACCGCTGGTCGCCGCAGATCACCATCGGCATGCCGGTGCTGATCCCCGAGGAGTTCGTCAACGATTTGTCGGTGCGGCTGTCGCTGTATCGCCGGCTCGCCGATCTCGACACCGACGACGAGATCGAGAATTTCGCCGCCGAGCTGCGCGACCGCTTCGGCGTGCTGCCGGACGAGGTGCGCTATCTGTTCAAGGTCGCGGCGATCAAGGCGTATTGCCGCCGCGCCAATGTCGAGAAGGTCGACGCCGGGCCGAAGGGCGTGGTGATCACCTTCCGCGACAACGCGTTCGCGCAGCCCGACCGCCTCGTGACGTTCATCAAACGCCACGGCGACGCCGCCAAGGTGCGGCCGGACATGAAGGTGGTGTTCTTCCAGGTCTGGGAGACGCCCGAAGAACGTCTGGTCGGCACCACCGACATCATGAAGCAGCTTGCGGAATTGGCGGAGATGAAGAAAGCGGCGTGAGCCGTTCGACAGTCTGATCGATCAGCTGCCATGCTCTCAACCCGTCATGCCCGGCCTTGTGCCGGGCATCCACGTCTTGAGTCCTTGAGACGCAGCGAGGCGTGGATGGCCGGGACGAGCCCGGCCATGACGAAGTCATAAGCGCTGAAGAGCGTGGCCGCCTATGATGCCGCGCGCCTGGTGTCCAGCTTGGTCAGCCGGGCGAGGATGGCGCGGGCGGAATCGCCGGGGATCAAGGTCGCGAGCTGGACATCGGGATCGATCCGGGCCTCGCGCCGGCCGGAATGCAGCGTCTGTTTCATGATCGCGGTGAGGCGCCGGGCGATCCCCTGCGCACCGCGCAGGTCGGTTTCGGCGAACACCACGAGAATGCTGCCGTCGGCCTGCAGCGTGCCGAAATCCATCTTGCGCATCAGGCGGCTGACGATCCGGGCGGTGTCGAACAGCACGCGCTGATCGGCGCGGTTGAGCGTGAACTTCGCGACCGACAATCCGTCGCCGCGCGTCTGCGCGTGATACACGGCGGCCGCAAAATCGCGCTCGAACGCGGTCGGGGTCAACAGCCCGCTGCGCGGATCGATCAGACCGCCGGCGTCGAGCGAGCGCAGGGTGCGGCCGAGCCGCGCCTCGAACGCGTGCTGGCGGATCAGCGGCAGCGCATCGGCGACGATCCGCGCCGGATCGCCCTGGGCGAAATCCAGATTGGGCAGGTCGAAGCGATGCTCCGGCGGCGGCACGGTGACCACGACCGGCAGATTGCGGAAGCGGGCGTCTTCGGACAGCACGGTCAGGAACGCGTCGACCACGCGCGAGCTGAAGCCTTCGGCCAGGATGATTCCGTCGAGGTCGCGAAGGTTGAGGTGTTTCGCCGCCGCCTCGATCGACAGCGCGCCGACCACGCCGACGCGTTCGCCGAGCGCCACCGACAGGGCCGGGTAGGCCGCGCCGCGCCCGATCAGCAGAACGATCGCGTCCTGGATCGGGTCGATCTCGGGAGCACCGCTGGCGCCATCGTCGATCAGCCGGCGCAGCGTGGTCGCATGCAGGGAGCGAACCCGCAGCGCCGTCCGCAGCCGGGCGGTGAGTCGCGCGAGATCGTCGCCCTCGAACCCGATGACATTCTCGGGGAGTACGCCGCGCGGATTCAGCGCGATCAGCGGCACGTAAGGCTGGATCGCCGCGACCTGCCTGGCGAGCGCGTTCAGCGACGTATCGGGGCCATTGGCGGCAATGACGGCGGAGGGCATCAGTCGCGCGACGGCGTCCGCGGCCTCCGGCCAGCCGGTCGTCACCGCGGGCGACAGACGGGCGTCGGTCAGAGCCGACAGAATCGGCACGTTGTCATCGCCTGAAACGACGAGAATAGGTGCGTGATACGACATCTTTGAGAGCCGGTACTCCGCTGTCGACAGCGTCCGACCCTAGTTCGCTACCCTTAATGCGAGGTCAATGCTGACCCGCAGTTTCCTCGCTGCGCACGGGCGAGTCCCGAAATGCCTCGACCATCAAGGGGTTTAGGCCGAGTTCCGAAAGTGCTTCACGAGCTCGCGCGTTGTCCTGTGCGCGGCCGGCCAGACGATATCCGCTCCAGCGATCGGGTAGCGCGGTGAGCAGCGCGCCCTGGCCGAGGCGCTTCGCCCACTCCTGCAGGTCCTGCGCGAGGAAGCGGTAGCCGCCAACGGCGATCACGCCAGACGGCGGTGCGGTAATGCAGACAGCACCGCTGCTGCGATCCAGCCGGGCGGCAAATCCGGTATCGACATGGTCGATCGGCGGCGCCGACACCGGGCTGCCGAGCGGCGGCAGGGGCGCGTAGGCGGCGAGCGTGACCATCGGGCCGCGCAGCCCGAGCGTGCCTTTGGGCGTGATCAGGATTTCGCCGGCGGCCGACGAGCCCGCCTGGTTGCGCGGCGCCGTGTGCGGCCCCGGCATGATCGCGGCCGGGGCGCCATCCTCGTTGCGGCGCGCGCCGAACAGACCGGCCTCACCAAACAGATAGACGTCCGTGAACGTCGCCGGCGCGGCAGTCCATGTCGGGCTCGCCGCCACTTGCTCCGGCGCCCGCCACATCCCGATCAGATGGCGCAGCGTCGGCATCCCGGCGAGCCCGGTCTCGCCCAACCGAAGCGCGAGCGGCGCCGGCGCGACCAGCGTATCGCAGCCGAGGTCGCGGATCTGGCCTTCGAGCACCGCCTCGTCGAACGGATGGTGCAGCGCCAGTGTGCCGCCGCTCAGCAGCCACGTCACCATCGAGGAGGCGAGACCGGCGAAGGAGGACAGCGCCTGCGCCGACAGCAGCATCGCGCCCTGCGGCACGCGACTTTCCAGGAACACCGCGAGCCCGCCGGCGATCATGTGCAGATGGGTCCGCGGAATCGCGCGGACGCCTTCGGGCGTGGTGTCGAACGAGATGATCGCGGCGCGGCGCGCATCCTGGACGGACGGAGCATCTGGCGGAACGTCGTCGGTCATCGCCACGTCGAGCGACGCCATGCCCTCCGGCAGATCGTCGCCGAAGCCGCCGACATAGCGGATCGAAAACGCCTCGGCCGCGGCGTTCATCGCCAGGTCGGCATGGCTGACGCCGTCGATCCAGCGGGTCGAGACGATCGCGCGCGCGCCGGTGCGGTTCAGCGCGGTGGTGATGTCGGCCTGCCGCCAGAGCTGCGGCAGCAGCGCGACGACCAGTCCGGCGCGGTGCGCCGCCAGGATCGTCAGCGGGAATTCGATGGTATTCGGGAGCTGCAGCGCGATCACCGAATTGGCCGGCAGGCCGGCGGCGGCGAAGTGCGCGGCGAGGGCGGAGATCGCCTTGTCGGCCTGGGCGTAGGTCAGGCGGGCCGGCTGCTGTCCGGTGATGCGCGGCTTGTCGGCGGGATCGATCAGCGCGATCGCGTCCGGCTGGCGCGCCAGGATGCGGCGGAACAGTCCGTCGAGCGTCGGCGAAGCGTTGGGCTGGCTCACTTGATCACCTTTGCTGCATCACCGTTGCTGCGGCGTCGGCCGGGCCCACCAGGTCTCGGGCAGGTAGCCGGTCAGGGCGTTCGCTGTCGGCCGTTCTATCCGATTCCATCGGGCGATCCATTGCTCCTGGATATTGTAGAGCGGGATCACGTAGAAGCCCGAGGTCAGCACGCGGTCGAGCGCGCGCACCGCATCGACGAACTCCGGATGCTCGCGGGCGGCGATCATCGCGGCGATCATGGCGTCGATCGCCGGATCCTTCACGCCCATGTAGTTGCGGGTGCCCTGGGTGTCGGCGGCTTCGGCGCCCCAATAGAAATACTGCTCGTTGCCGGGGGACAGCGACTGGTCCCAGCGGTTCGGGATCATGTCGAAGTCGAACGAGATCCGCCGCTGATCGAACTGCACCGCGTCGACCGCACGCACCGTGGCCTGGATGCCGACGCGCTTGACGTCGCGCGCGAACGCCAGCGCGATGCGCTCTTGATCGCGCGTGGTCACCAGGATCTCGAAAGTGAGCGGCTGGTGATTGTCGCGCCGCCGCAGCACAGTGCCGTCGAGCTGATAGCCGGCCTCGGTGAGCAGCGACAGCGCCCGGCGCAGCGTGGTCCGGTCGCGGCCGGAGGCGTCGCTGACGGGGAGGCGGTAGCTGCCGTCGACGACATCGACCCGCAGTCCGGGCAGATACGGCTTCAAAAGCTGCAACTCGCCGGCGGCGGCCGGGCGGCCATAGGCCGAGAGTTCGGAGCCCGCGAAGAATCCGCCGGCGCGCGTGTACAGATCGAAGAAGTAGTTGCGATTGATCCAGTCGAAGTCGAACAATTGCAGCAGCGCCTCGCGGACGCGGATGTCGGCGAACACCGGACGGCGGGTGTTGAACACCAGCACCTCGGTGGGCTGCGGCATGCCGGTCTTGACGGCGTCGCGGATCACCTCGCCGTTGCGGGCGGCGGGAAAGTCGTAGCCGTCGTGCCAGCGCAGCGGCTCGCTCTCGAGACGGTAGTCGTACAGCCCGCGCTTGAAGGCTTCGAAATGTGAGTTCGCCTCACGGAAATACTCGATGCGGACTTCGTCGAAGTTCCACAGCCCGCGATTGACCGGCAGATCGCGGCCCCAATAATCGGGATTCCGCGTCAGCGTCACGCTGGCGCCGGCTTTCACGGCGCTGACCCGATACGGCCCGGAACCGATCGGCGGCGACAGCGAGGTCTCTTCGAATGTCTCGGCGTTGACCGCGTGCTTCGGAAAGATCGGCATCAGGCCGAGGATCAGCGGCAGTTCGCGGTCGTGCAGGTCGCCGAAATCGAACCGCACTGTGCGCGGATCGGGCGCCTCGGCGCGCGTCACCTTGGCGTAGTACAGCCGATGATTGGGGCGCCCCTTGTCGCGCAGCAATTGCCAGGAGAACAGCACGTCTTCGGCCAGCACCGGGCTGCCGTCGGAGAAACGGGCCCGCGGATCGAGCCGGAAGGTGACGTAGCTGCGCGCATCGTCGGTCTCCACCGTCTGCGCCAGCAGTCCGTACAGCGTGAACGGCTCGTCGTTGCCGCGCGCCATCAGGCTTTCGACCACATAGCCGCGCATCCGCTGGACGGCGATGCCCTTGACGATGAACGGATTGAGGCTGTCGAAGGTGCCGAGCAGGCCTTCGACCAGCCGGCCGCCCTTCGGCGCGTCGGGGTTGGCGTAGGGCATCGCCGTGAACTCGGCCGGCAGCGCCGGGGTGCCGTGCATGGCCAGCGCGTACGAGGGCTTCGGAGGCGTTTCCGGTCCGCCAGGGGCCGCGCGGCCGGGCGGGGCGATCAATCCGAAGCCGGCGACGGCCGCCACCACACTCGCGAGCAGGGCGGCGCGAGGCATGAATCGGCGATTTGATTCGGTATGGCGCACCGCGGGAATTTACCACAAGGGAGTGATCAAACGGGCCGTGGATGATTGTCGCCATTGATCTTTTCGTGCGCCGATGTATTGAAGGCGATCACTCGACGAGGCCAGATCGGCCCGTCACGTAACTGCCTCAATTGGCACCGAGAGACCGGCCAAACGGCCAGATGTCAGCTCCCGCGTCGCGGTGGGGTGCGCGACCGTTTCAGAAAGGGTTTTCCGCAATGATGTCTTGCAACTTGGTCGCGACGGCCGGGCCGCGCGGGCGGGCATTAGTTCTGCTCACGGCGGCGGCTTTCACCGCCCTGACCGTCGCGTCCGCAGCGCAAGCGCAGGCCCCGCAGCCCCAGCAGCCGGCCGCTCCCAAGGCCGCTCCGGCACCGAAGGCCGCCCCCAAGGCTGCGCCGAAGGGTCCCGCCGCACAGGCGCCCGCCGCCGCGCCGGGCGCTGCCCAGCCGCAGGAACAGCAGCAGGTTCAGCTGATCTATGCGCCGTGGACCAAGTTCTGCCTCAAGGGCCAGGACGCCAACGCCAAGCAGGTCTGCTTCACCGGCAAGGACGGCCGCATCGAGTCGGGCCAGCCGGTGATCGCGGCCGTGATCATCGAGCCGGAAGGCGAGCCGAAGAAGATCCTGCGCGTGACGCTGCCGCTCGGCATGCAGCTGGTGCACGGCACGCGGATCATCGTCGACGCCAACGCGCCGCAGCAGAGCCCTTATGTGATCTGCTTCGCGAACGGCTGCATGTCGGATTACGAAGCCACGCCGGAACTGATCGCCAGCATGAAGAAGGGCCAGAATCTGGTCGTGCAGGCGATCAACTCCAACGGCGCGCCGCTGACGCTGCCGCTGCCGCTGGCCGAATTCGCCAAGGCGTATGACGGTCCGCCGACCGATCCGAAGCAGTTCGAAGAGACCCAGAAGAAGCTGCAGGAAGAGCTGCAGAAGCGTGCCGAGGAACAGCGCAAGAAGCTCGAGGCGCAAGCCCCGGCCGGCGCCAATCCGGCCGCGAAGTAACCGGTCCATTCTCCGCACAACGAAAAGGGCGCCCGGTCGGGCGCCCTTTGTCGTTTCAGCGTGGTTGCGGCGCCGGGCGGCGGCCGGGCAACTTGGTCGGCTTAATTCAGTGACGGATTGCGCGGGCGGTAGCCGCCGGCCTTGTCCTTGACGAAGATTTCGGCGACCTGCGAATGCCGGATCGGCTCGCCGGAATCATCCGGCAGCAGGTTCTGTTCCGAGACATAGGCGACGTATTCCGACTCCGCATTCTCGGCGAGCAGGTGATAGAACGGCTGATCCTTGTGCGGCCGGACGTCTTCCGGGATCGACAGCCACCATTCCTCGGTGTTGTTGAATTCCGGATCGATGTCGAACACCACCCCGCGGAACGAAAAGATCCGGTGGCGGACGATCTGCCCGATCTGAAACTTGGCGGTTCTCGTCTTGATCATCCGAGTCGCATAGACCAGGATTGCGGCCGATGCTAGTGCGAAACCGTGGCTGGCTCCGCCCGTGCCCGCCGGCCGGTATCGCCAGGTTCAATCGACATTGCGCCCCCTCGGGCACTGGCGGCCCGAACGAGCCGGCCTCAAACCGCAGCTGCGGCCGGAGCATGTGTGCATGGCACGTCGATTGCTTATGCGCAGCGTGCCCAGCTTGATGACGTCGCCGGTCGGGCCGGCTGTGCAGTCAGGTTCGGGTGAACGCCTTTGGACGCCGAAAGAGGAGGCCTCGTGGAAGCCTATGACCTGGTGGTGCGCGGCGGGACCGTCGTCACCGCATCCGACACCATCAAAGCCGACATCGGCATCCGCGACGGCCGCATCATCGCGGTCGCCGAGACCATCACAACCGGCGGCGAGACGTTCGATGCGCGCGGCCTGCTGGTGATGCCCGGGGGCATCGACAGCCACGTGCATTTGGCGCAGCCGGGGGCGGGCGGCGTCATGCTGGCGGACGATTTCGAAACCGGCACGAGGTCGGCGGTCGCCGGCGGCAACACCACGCTGATCCCATTCGCGCTGCAGCGCCGCGGCGAGTCGCTGCGCCATGCGGTCGCGGCGTATCATAGCGAGGCCGAAGGCAAGTCCTATTGCGACTACGGCTTCCATCTCATCATCACCGATCCGACGCCGAGCGTGATCGGTCAGGAGCTGCCTTCGCTGGTCAATGACGGCTATTCGTCGTTCAAGGTTTTCATGACCTACGACGACATGGTGCTGAACGATCGGCAACTGCTCGACGTGTTCGAATGCGCCAAGGAGTGCTCGGCGCTGGTGATGGTCCATTGCGAGGGGTACGACGCGATCCGCTTTCTCACCGAGCGGCTGGAGCGGGCCGGTAAGACCGCGCCGTACTACCACGCCGCATCACGGCCGCAGGTGGTCGAGCGCGAAGCCACCCACCGGGCGATCAGCCACGCCGAACTGATCGATGTGCCGATCATGATCGTGCACGTCTCAGGCCGCGAGCCGATGGAGCAGATCCGCTGGGCGCAGCAGCGCGGCCTCAAGGTGTTCGCCGAAACCTGTCCGCAATACGTCGCGCTGACCGCCGAGGACCTGAAGGGTCTCAACATGGACGAGAGTGGCGGCAAATACGTCTGCTCGCCGCCGCCGCGCGACGAGGCCAATTGGGAAGCGATATGGGAAGGTCTGAAGGGCGGCGTATTCAGCACGTTCTCGTCGGATCATTCCCCGTTCATGTACGAGGGCCCGACCGGCAAGCTCAATCCGCGCGCCCGCACCTCGTTCCGCTGGGTGCCGAACGGCATTCCAGGCGTCGAGACGCGGCTGCCGATCCTGTTCTCGCGCGGCGTCGTCGGCGGTCGGATCTCGGTCAACGAGTTCGTCGCCTTGACCTCGACCAACCACGCCAAGATGTACGGGCTGTATCCGCGCAAGGGCACGATCGCCCCCGGCGTCGACGCCGACCTGGTGGTGTGGGACCCGAACCGCGAGGTCACGATCACGCAGGGCCTGATGCATCACGGTCCCGACTACACGCCCTATGAGGGACAGAAAGTCACGGGCTGGCCGGTCGCGACCTTCGTCCGCGGCACATGCGTGTTCGCGCACGGCGACGTGGTCGGCCCCCTCGGGCATGGCGGCTTCCTCAAGCGCACCACGACCAAATACCCGGCCGCCGAGTGGCAAAGCACGACGCGCCGCGGGGCGGCGGTGGGCGAGGGCGAAGCGTTGGGGCAGTGAGGCGGCGCCGGCAGGCGCCAACGATTCTCGACGTTGGCTCGTGGCAGGCCCTCAGCCCTGCCATGCACAGCGGGTGTTCGTGCGACGTGGCGCGGCCCCGGTTTCCCTGATACCGGTCATGTCCCCCCGACCGCCGGCCCCCGCAGCAGCCCCACATGATCGATATTCTGAACCTCGCGCTACCGTATTTCGGGCTGATCTTCGTCGGCTTCGCCTGTGGCCGGCTGAAGCGGCTGCCGGAAAACGGCCTGGCCTGGATGAACTTCTTCCTGCTGTACGTGTCGCTGCCGGCGCTGTTCTTCCGGATCATGTCGAAGACGCCGTTCGAGGAACTCAACAACCTGCCGTTCGTGCTGGCGACCACGCTCGGCACCGCGTGCGCGTTCTTCCTCTCCGGATTGATCGGCCGGGCCATCGGCGGCCTGTCGCTGCGCGAAGCCACGATGGCGAGCCTGTCCGGCGGCTACGGCAACATCGGCTACATGGGCCCGGGCCTGGCACTGGCGGTGCTGGGCACCAAGGCGGCGGTGCCGGTGGCGCTGATCTTCTGCTTCGACAGCATCTTTCTGTTCTCGATCGTGCCGCTGGCGATGGCGCTGACGTCCGGCGAGCGCCGCCCGCTGCTGCCGACGATCGTCCACGTCGTCCGCGAGATCGTGCTGCACCCGTTGATCGTCGCGGCCTATTGCGGCGCCGCCGCTGCGGCGTTCCATGTGCATCTGCCGGCCGCGGTCGACAACACGCTGCAGTTTCTGCAGAACGCGGCGGCGCCGGTGGCGCTGTTCACGTTGGGTGTGACCGTGGCGCTGCGGCCGTTCGGCCGGGTGCCGTGGGAGATCCCGGCCCTGATCGGCGTGAAACTGCTGCTGCATCCGCTGATCGTGCTCGGGCTGATGCTCGCTTTCGGGCCGTTCACGCCGGAGTGGGCCGGCACCGCGGTGCTGATGGCGTCGCTGCCGCCGGCGCTCAACGTGTTCGTGATCGCCCGGCAGTACAACACCTGGGTCGAGCCGGCGTCGGTCGCGGTGCTGATCGGCACCTTCGTCTCGGTGGTGACGCTCACCACCGTGATGTGGCTGATCAGGACCGGCCAGATGCCGCTGCTGTGAAGCTCACAGCGAGCGCCAGAACGGCGACAGCCCTTCGCGCATCGCCAGCCGCCGCAGCGGGCCGACCGAACTGATCAACTGCATGCCAACCGCGCGCGCTGCCTGCGCCGGCAACAGATTGCTCAGCAGCGTGCGGTTGGCGATGTCGATGGCGAAGGTGCGGCTGGCGACGTCGGCGCCGCGGGCACGGCCGAACCGTGCGATCACCGCATCGCTGCCCGGATCCTGGTCGCGCGCCATCGCATCCTGAACGATCTCGGCAATGTCGCCGGCGTCGCGCAGTCCCATGTTCAGGCCCTGCGCGCCGATCGGCGGCACGACATGGGCGGCTTCGCCGACCAGCACGATCCGCTGCCGGCCGTAGGCGCTCGGCTTCTCGATCGCGAGTGGAAACAGATTGCGGCCGGGCTCGACGCTGAGCCGGCCGACGATCGAATGCGACTGCTTTTCGGCGGCGGCCGCCAAGTCGTCGTCGCTGAGCGCCATCAGCCGCTGCGCTTCCTTCGGCGCGGCGACCCAGACGATGCTCATCCGCCGGCCGGGCAGGGGCACGAAGACGCAGGGCCCCTCGGGCGTGTGGAATTCGGTCGAAACGTTGTGATGCGGCCGCGCGGTGGCGACGTTGAAGGTGAGCGCCGACTGCTCGAGCGCGCGGCTGCTGCCGGTGATGCCGGCGGCCTGCCGGCATTGCGAGGCACGGCCGTCGGCGCCGACCACCAGCCGCGACGACAGCACCTGGCCCTGGCGGGTTCGGACCTCGGCCGCCTCGTCGCCGGGGACGACGGATTCGGCCTCGTCGTCGAACCTGTCGAGATTGGTGACCTCGGCGGCGCGCTCTTCGAGCGCGACCATCAGGTTGCGATTCTCGATGTTGAAGCCGAACGCATCCATCCCGATCTCGTCGGAGGTGAACCGCACCTCGGGCGCGCGGATCAGCCGGGCGGTGTCGTCGACCAGCCGCATCGTCCGCAGCGCGGCGGCTTTGCCGGCGCAACGCCGCCAGACGTCGAGCTTCTCCAGCAGGTCGATGGAATCGCCGAGCAACGCCGTGGTGCGGTTGTCCGCATAGGGCACTTTGCGGGCGATCAGGGCGGTGAGCGCCCCGGTCTCGGCGACCGCGATCGCGGCGGCGAGACCGGCGGGACCGCCGCCGACCACGATGACGTCGTAACTGTTGGGCTGAAGCAGGCTCTGTGTCATGGCAAGACAATCGTCAGTCGCCGCGCCGATTTCAAGCCCGCCGTGAAACATTAAGGTTCCCTGCAGGTTGCGCGACCGAACGCCGCGCGGCGCGGTAGGCAGAAGCGACCCGGACCTGATATGCAGATCGTCCAATGACCCCGCCGCTCCCGCCGCCATCCCCGCCGGCTTCGCGCACCCAGCGCATCGCCGCGTTTTCGGTGCATCTGTTGACCGCCGTCGGCGCCGGCCTCGCGCTGCTGTCGCTGCTGGAAGCGGTCCGCCAGCATTGGGCGGCGATGTTCGGCTGGCTCGGTGTCGCGCTGCTGGTCGACGCCGTCGACGGACCGCTGGCGCGGCGGCTACACGTCGAGCGCGTGCAGCCGGACTGGTCGGGCGACGTGCTCGACCTGGTGGTCGATTTCGTCACCTACGTGTTCGTGCCGGCCTACGCGATCACCGCGAGCGGCCTGTTGATGCCGATCGCGGCGCCGGTGCTCGGGGTCGGCATCGTCATGAGTTCGGCGTTGTATTTCGCCGATCGCCGGATGAAGACGGCCGACAATCACTTCCGCGGCTTCCCGGCGCTGTGGAATGCCGCCGCGTTCTACCTGTTTCTGCTGCACCCGCCGGCGATCGCCGCCAGCCTCGGCATCGCCGCGCTGATCGTGCTGACCTTCGTCCCGTTCAACGTGCTGCATCCGGTCCGCGTTGCACGGCTGCGCCGATTCAACCTGGTGCTGATCGCGGTCTGGGCGGTGCTGGCGGTGTACGTGATCATGCGACACTTCGACGTCGCGGCGCCGGTCACTATCACATTGTGCGCCATCGCACTGTATATAGGCTGCGCCGACGCAGCCATCCGGCTGTATCAACGAGTCCGACAATGATCGACCTGATTTACAGCCCGGAAGCCTGGGCTGCTCTGCTGACACTGACTGCGCTCGAGATCGTGCTCGGGATCGACAACGTCATCTTTCTATCCGTGCTGGTGTCACGGCTGCCGGAGCCGCAGGCGACGCGCGCCCGCCAGATCGGCCTGGCGCTGGCGCTGATCTTCCGGCTGATCCTGCTGAGCTTGCTGTTTTGGCTGATCGGCCTGAAGGAGCCGGTGTTCACGCTGTTCGATCGCGGCTTCTCCTGGCGCGACATCATCCTGATCGTCGGCGGCCTGTTCCTGATCGCCAAGGCGACGCATGAGATCCACGCCGAGGTCGAGGCGCGCGAGAGCGAGCACAAGGGCGCCGACGTCAAGGCCGCGTTCTTCTGGGTGATCGTCCAGGTGGTGATCATCGATCTTGTGTTCTCGATCGACTCGATCATCACCGCGATCGGCATGGCCCAGGACATCGAGATCATGGTCGCCGCGGTGCTGATTGCGATGGCGGTGATGTACGTGTCGTCGGGACCGGTGGCGCGTTTCGTCGCCGAACATCCGACCACCAAGATGCTGGCGCTGGCCTTCCTGGTGCTGATCGGCGTCGCGCTGGTCGCCGACGGTTTCCAGTTTCACATCCCCCGCGGATACATCTATTTTGCGATTCTGTTTTCGGGGGCGGTCGAGTTCTTCAACGTGCTGGCCAAGCGCAACCGCGTCAAGCCGCGGTGATGCCCGTTGCGATGCAGCGCGGTGCGCGGCGGTCGGTTGACAACGCCGCGAGGATGGCCTTCGGTTGCGCAATACAGAAATACCCAAGGGGACGATGATGACGAAAGCGGTGCGGGTGCATCAGGTCGGCGGACCGGAAGCGCTGGTGTACGAGGCGATCGAACTGCCGCCGCCGGGAGACGGCGAGGTCCGGATCCGTCAGCACGCCGTCGGCCTGAACTTCATCGACGTGTATTTCCGCACCGGTCTGTACAAGGCGCCGACGATGCCGTTCATCGCCGGCAACGAAGCGGCGGGCGAGGTGGTGTCGGTCGGCCCGCATGTCACCAATTTCCACCCCGGTGATCGCGTCGCCTATTATTCCAACCTCGGCGGCTACGCCACCGAGCGCAACATCGAAGCCGCCAAGCTGGTCAAGCTGCCCGACCACATCACCTACGAGCAGGGCGCCGTGCTGATGCTCAAGGGGCTGACGGTGTGGTACCTGCTGCACAAGACCTTCAAGGTCGAGCCCGGCCATCGCGTGCTGATCCACGCCGCGGCCGGCGGCATCGGCCTGCTGGCGTGCCAATGGGCGAGGGCGCTGGGCGCACACGTCATCGGCACCGTCGGCTCCAAGGCCAAGGCCGACCTGGCGCTGGCGAATGGCTGCGACCACGTCATCCTCTACAACGAGGAAGACTGGGTGGCGCGGGTCAAGCAGATCAGTCGCAACGAACTCTGCGACGTGGTCTATGACGGCGTCGGCAAGACGACGTTCCCGGGCTCGTTGTCCTGCATCAAGCCGCGCGGCCTGTTCGTGTCGTTCGGCAACGCCTCCGGCCCGGTGCCGCCGTTCGCGCTCGCCGAGCTCAACAATCACGGCTCGCTGTTCGCGACGAGGCCGAAGCTCAACGACTATGTCGGCACCCGCAAGGAACTGATCGAAGGCGCCGACACGCTGTTCTCGGCGGTGATCGAGGGCAAGCTGCACGTCCCGATCAATCACGCCTACGCGCTGAAGGACGCCGCCAAGGCGCATATCGATCTGGAAGGGCGCGTGACGACGGGCGCTTCGATTCTGAAGCCGTAATTTCTAACCTCTCCCCGCCCTTAGCGGGGAGAGGTCGCCGGCGAAGCGCAAGCTTTGCCGGCGGGTGAGGGGCCGGGCATGGCGTCTAAACAGACGCGGCGCCGCTCGGGTCGTGTAGCTGGCCCTTTCGACAATCACCTTGATGAGTTTTGACTTCGACGCTGCGTGCCGACCGGTGAGGCTGGCTTTTCGGCGTGCGCAGTGCCATGCCCCTCACCCGGCGCTGCGCGCCGACCTCTCCCCGCCAAAGGGCGGGGCGAGGTGAAAAGAGCCGGCGCTATGGCACTCAGAACCCCGCGACCGTCCCGTGCAGGTCGTACGCATCGGCGCGGTCGATCTTGGCGGTGACGATCTCGCCGACGCGGAGCGGACGGCGGCTTGTCAGATACACGCTGCCGTCGATCTCCGGCGCGTCGGCTTTGGAGCGGCCCTTGGCGACGGTGGGGCCGATCTCGTCGATGATGATCTGTTGCCGGGTGCCGACCTTGCGCTTCAGCCGCCGCGCCGAGATCGCCTGTTGGCGCGCCATCAGCCGGTTCCAGCGCTCCTGCTTGACCTCGTCCGGCACCTGACCTTCGAGCGCATTCGACGGCGCGCCGGCGACCGGCTCGTATTTGAAGGCGCCCAGGCGATCGATCTCGGCTTCGTCGAGCCAGTCGAGCAGGAATTCGAAGTCGCGCTCGGTCTCGCCGGGGAAGCCGACGATGAAGGTCGAACGCAGCGCGAGATCGGGGCACTCGGCGCGCCAGCGCTTGATGCGGTCGAGCGTCTTGTCCTGCGCGGCCGGGCGCTTCATCAGCTTGAGCACGTCGGGGCTGGCGTGCTGGAACGGGATGTCGAGATACGGCAGCACCTTGCCCTCGGTCATCAGCCCGATGACTTCGTCGACATGCGGGTAGGGGTAGACGTAGTGTAATCTCACCCATGCTCCGAGGTCGCCGAGCTCGCGGGCGAGATCGATGAATTTGGCGCGGACGCTGCGGTCCTTCCACGGGCTGGTCGCGTACTTCAGGTCGACCCCATAGGCCGAGGTGTCCTGCGAGATCACCAGCAGTTCCTTGACGCCGGCCGCGACCAGCTTCTCGGCTTCGCGCAGCACGTCGGCGGCGGAGCGCGAGGCGAGATCGCCGCGCAGCTTCGGAATGATGCAGAAGCTGCAGCGATTGTTGCAGCCTTCTGAAATCTTCAAGTAAGCGTAGTGCCGCGGCGTCAGGCGGATGCCTTGCTCCGGCACCAGATCGAGATGCGGATTGTGCAGCGCCGGCTTGGCGCGATGCACCGCGTCGAGCACGCTCTCATATTGCTGCGGACCGGTGATCGACAGCACGCCGGGGTAGGCGGCCTCGATCTGCTCGGGCTCGGCGCCCATGCAGCCGGTGACGATGACCTTGCCATTCGCCGCCATCGCGTCGCCGATCGCGGCCAGCGATTCCTGCTTGGCGCTGTCGAGGAAGCCGCAGGTGTTGACGATGACGAGATCGGCGCCATCGTGCTGGCGCGCGAGTTCGTAACCCTCGGCGCGCAGCCGGGTGATGATCCGCTCGGAATCCACCAGCGCCTTGGGGCATCCCAGCGAGACAAAACTGATCTTTGGCGCGGCCGCCTGCTGCATTGGTTCCAACTGCGTGATTGATCGCCCCGAGCTAAACCCGTTCGGTGGCGCTGACAAGGCGGTTCCGCGCTTGGAGCTGCGAGAACAGGTTTCGCCCCGCCGATTCCAAAAGAGGGAATTTTTGCCGGTTCCGGGACCTCGGTGGCACGGGCGTCGTTATTTCGCCGGCCGCCTTGCGGGCCGGTGAATTCGGGCTTTTCTTGTGCCGCGCGAGCTTGGGAGTCAAACGATGCGACAGCCGAATCCGACACAGACACGCGCGATCCGCAGCGTCCCGGCGTGGCCGGCTGCGGTGCTGAATGCGGATGTCCTCTCAGTCATCGCTGCGTTCGGGTTGATCGCCGCCATCGCGTTCGGCGCACCGCATCTGCGGCTGCTGTGATCGCCTGAACTTGCGCGGCTGAGCCGCGTCTCATCTTGTCGAATGCCCAGCTAATCGTGAGAGCCGCTGCCGGCCTGGGTGCGAACGAACCGGGCCGACGGAGCCAGCGCTGAATTGGCGAAATGCCGTACGATCACGCTGGCGAGCGCCTCGGCGGCTGGATTGGCGCGCCGGGCAGAGCGATACATCACCAGATCGACCTTCGGCAGCGCCGGGAAGGTGTCGCTGCGGCCCAGGGTGCGCATGCCGGGGAGCACCGAGCTCTTGCCGACCACGCTGACCGCGATGCCGGCGAACACCGCCGCCTGGATCCCGCCGATGCTCTCGCTGATGCAGCGAAGCCGCCAGGTTCGGCCGATGCTTTCCAGCGCCGCAAGGCCGAAATCGCGAAAGATGTTGCCTGGCGGCAGCATCGCCAGCGGCACCGGATTTTCGAGGTGGACCGAGCCGCGCTCCGACGCCACCCAGACCAGTTCTTCCTGGGCCACCAACTCGCCGACCTTGAACGCAGGCATCCCGGTGACGATCGCAAGGTCGATTTCGGCGCGCTCGACCGACGCCATCAGCTTGCTCGACAGCGCGCATTTCAACTCGACATTGACGTTGGGGTAGGCGCTGCGGAAGTCGGACAGGATGCCGGGCAGCAGATAAGCCGCGTACAGGTCCGGCATGCCCAGCACCACTTGGCCGTCGAGCTTGGGTGCGGCGAGGCGTGAGCGCAGCTCGTCCTGCAGGCCCATGATGGTCCGGGCGTAGCCGAGCACGAGTTCGCCGTGATTGGTCAGCACCAGCTTGCGGCCGACCTTGGTGAACAGCGGCGCTCCGGTCGCGTCCTCGAGCCGGTTGAGCTGTAGGCTGACCGCCGGCTGGGTTCGCCCGAGCCGGCGTGAGGTTTCCGAAAAGCTGCCGGTCTGGACCAGGACGATGAACGTCTGGAGCAGGCGGAGATCGAGGGGAGCGAGCATTGCTCTATTAAGCCAGCTTATGAAACCGATATAAACAATAAATTTCTTCTGTTGTTGCGTTGCACCTACAGTTGGCTCGCCGGGACAGCGCAGCGAGGAACGCCATGCAGACGACCAGACGCCATTTCATCCGCCTCGTAGCCGTCGCGACCGCGCTCGGCTCGACCAGCCTGCGTGCCTCCGCAGAAGAGCGGGTCATCAAGATCGGCACGCTCAAGCTGATCCACGGCATCACGCCGTATTTCTACGAGAAGTTCGCGCCGGCCGGCTTCAAGATCGAGGTGATCCCGTTCGAGAGCCCGACCGACGGCAAGAACGCGGTAGTCACGGGATCGGTCGACTTCGGCATCTTCGGCCTGGCGGCGGCCACGCTCGGCGGCGCCAATGGCGAACCGGTGGTGGTGGTCGGCGCCGCCTGCAACCGCGGCATGGCCGTGGTGGCGGGCAAGAATTCGGGCATCAACAGCATCAAGGACCTCAAGGGCAAGAAGCTGGCGATCTGGCCGGGCTCGACCCAGGAGGTGGTGATCCTCGACCGGCTCACCGCCGAGGGCATGACCATCAAGGACGTCGAAGCCGTCCGCGTCTCGTTCAGCGACATGGCGCCGGCGCTCGCGCGCGGCGACATCGACGCCTATGTCGGCGCCGAGCCCGCGGCCGGCATCAGCCTCGCCAACGGCGTCGGCAAGATCGTCGAATATCCGTATTCGACGCCGACCGGCTCGCTCAACATGGTGCTGAGCACGCGCCGCGAACTGATCGAGAAGGACCCGGAGCTGATCCGCACGCTGCTGAAGATCCATCGCAAGGCCAGCGAATTCGCGATGAGCGATCGCGAAGCCTTCGTCGCGATGGCGATGCAGAAGCTCGGGCAGCAGAAGCCGTCGATCGAACAGGCGGCGCCGAACGTCGAACTGACCTGGAACATCGACGATCTGTTCCTGAAGCAGGCCAATTACTACGGCACCCAGATGCTGGCCAAGAAGCAGATCCGGCAACTGCCCGACTACAAGACCTTCATCGATCCGAGCTTCGTCAAAGCCATTTCGGCCTCGTGAGCCCGACATGAGTCTGCAAGGCACCGTGTCCCCGCAATTGGATCGAGCCGTGGCGACCGCTTCCGTCGCCACGGCCCCCACCGCACCGGCTCGTGTCGCCACGCGTGGCCGCGGGCGCTCGCTCGGCCCGCGGTTGCGCGCGGTCGCGCTCGCCGTCGTCGTGCCGCTCGGCCTGTTGCTGCTGTGGGACGTGCTGGTGCGCTGGACCGGGACGCGGCTGGTGCCGCTGCCGTCCGGCGTCGCGGTGATGATGTGGGATTTCGCGTTCGGCGGAATCTACGACGACGCCTACAGCGGCAGCCTGCCGATCCATTTCTGGAAATCGGTGCAGCGGGTCTATGGCGGGTTCTTCTGCGCCGCGCTGGTCGGCATTCCGCTCGGCCTGATGATCGGCCGGATTCCGCTGCTGCGGGCGATGCTCGATCCGACGCTGTCGCTGCTGCGGCCGATCCCGGTGACCGCGTGGCTGCCGCTGTCGATGATCTTCTTCGGGCTGGGGCCGAAATCGGCGGTGTTTCTGGTGTTTCTCGGCGCGTTCTATCCGATCCTGCTGAACACGGTGTTCGGGGTGAAATCCGTCGATGCGCGGTTGTTCGAGGCGGCCGGAATGCTGGGCTGCCGCGGACCGCAATTGTTTCGCGCGGTGGTGCTGCCGGCGGCGCTGCCCAGCATCTTCAACGGCCTGCGGCTCGGCGCGAGCTTCGCGTGGATCCTGATCGTGGTCGGCGAGATGACCGGCGTGCCGGAAGGGCTCGGCGCCGTGATCATGGACGGCCGCACGCTGTCGCGCACCGACCTCGTCATCACCGGCATGATCATCATCGGCGTCACCGGGTTTGTCTCGGACCGGCTGCTGGTGCTGCTCAGCAACTACTTCCTGCGCTGGAGTCCGCAGCACCATGCTTGATCCTACTGCCAGCCGCGGCGCAGCCCCGGTGATCCTCGAGGTCCGCGATCTCGGCAAGGTCTACGACGCGTCGAACGGTCCGGTCGAGGCGCTGCGCGGCGCCAATCTGACGGTGCGAAAGGGCGAGTTCATCTGCCTGCTCGGCGCATCCGGCTGCGGCAAGTCGACCTTGCTGCGGATCGTCGCCGGGTTCGAGCAGGCCACCCAGGGCTCGGTCGCGGTCTACGGCTGCGAGGTCGACGGGCCGGGCCCCGATCGCGGCATGGTGTTTCAGGACTACGCGCTGTTTCCGTGGCTCACGGTCGAGCAGAACATCGGGTTCGGGCCGAGCCATCGCCGGATCGCGCCGAAGGAAGTGGCGAAGCTGACCGAGAAGTTCATGGCGATGGTCGGGCTGACGGCGTTTGCCGATCGCTATCCGCACCAGCTCTCCGGCGGCATGAAGCAGCGCGTCGCGATTGCCCGCGTTCTGGCGAACGACGCCGACATCCTGCTGATGGACGAGCCGTTCGGCGCGCTCGACGCGTTGACGCGCAGCGCGCTGCAGGAGGAACTGATCGAGCTGTGGCGCACCACCAAGCTGACGGTGATCTTCGTGACGCATTCGGTGGAGGAGGCGGTTCTGCTCGCCGATCGGGTGGTCGTGATGACGGCCGGCCCCGGCCGGATCGACTGCGAGGTCGAGGTCGACCTGCCGCGTCCCCGCGACGTCGCCTCGGTCGAGTTCAACGCGCTGCGCCGCGACGTGACGCGGCGACTGACCAGTCACATCGGCGGCAGTCGGCCGGTCGCGGCAACGGCGGATTCCTGACATGCAAGTTGCAGCGAGTGACAAGGCGCCGGTGGTCTTCCGCGGCATGGACCGCGCGACCCTCGACGCGGCCTACAATAACAGCGCGGCCGTCGTCGACAGTCCGCAATGGCTGGCGCAGTGGCGTGAGCGCAGCGCGGTTCGGCGCGCGGCGCCCGGCGCGCGCCTCGACATCGCCTATGCCGACAAGGAGCGGACGTCGCTCGACTACTTCTCCTCCGGGGTTGCCGGCGCGCCGCTGTTCGTGTTCCTGCACGGCGGCTATTGGCAGCGCAACGCCAAGGAGATGTTTTCCTTCGTGGCGGACGGGCCGAACGCGCGCGGCATCGACGTCGCCGTGGTCGGCTACACGCTGGCGCCGGCCGCGCGATTGGCGGAGATCGTCGTCGAGATCGATCAGGCGCTCGATGTGCTCGGCGCCGATGCCGATCGCTTCGCATTCGACCGGACCCGGCTGGTGGTCGGCGGCTGGTCCGCGGGCGGACACCTGGCCTCGCTCGCCAGCGCCCGTTCGTCGGTCAGCGGCGCGTTGTGCATCAGCGGCATCTTCGATCTCGAGCCGATCGCGCATTGCTACATCAACGATCTGCTGCAGCTGGACCGGCGGGAGGTCGAGAGTCTCAGCCCGCTCCGCCGCCTGCATGCCGGCGCGGCGCCGCAATGCCTCACCGTCGGTGGCGACGAACTGCCCGAGTTGCAGCGGCAATCCGCCGACTATGCCGAGCTGGCGCACCGGTTCGGACTGTCGGTCCGCCTGCGAACGCTGCCCGGGCATCATCACTTTTCGATGCTCGATGAACTCGCCAGCGCCGACGGCGCGCTGACGGCCGAACTGGTCGGGTTGATCGGCGATTAGCAGTTTCGACGAGGCGTCAGGGCCGGGCGAACGGCTCAACCGTGATGCCGCTCTGCTCGAGCTTGCTCCTGACGCCGCGGGCGATGTCGACGGCGCCGGCGGTGTCGCCGTGAATGCAGACGGTGTCGGTCCGCATCTTGATCACCTTGCCGGTGACCGACACCACGGCGCCGTCCTGCGCCATCCGCAGCACGCGATCGGCGATCGCGGCCGGGTCGTGCAGCACCGCGCCCGGTTTCTTGCGCGACACCAGATTGCCGTCGTCCTCATAGGCGCGGTCGGCGAACACCTCGTGGACCAACGGCAGGCCGGCCGCTTCGCCGGCATCGACCAGCTTCGAATTCGCCAGCACCACGAAGATCAGCTTCGGATCGACCGCCTTGATCGCCGCGGCGATCGCGCGCGCCGTCATGTCGTCCTCGCAGGCGACGTTGGACAGCGCGCCGTGCGCCTTGACGTGAGTGACCTTGTGTCCGGCGAGCGAGGCGACCGCCTGCAGCGCGCCGATCTGATAGGCGACGAGATTTTCGATCTCGGCGGCGGTGATGCCGGGCACCGGGCGGCGGCCGAAGCCGTGCAGATCGCGAAAGCCGGGGTGGGCTCCGATCGACACGCCATGCGCTTTCGCCATCGCGACGGTCTTGTGCATGATGTCGGGATCGCCGGCGTGAAAGCCGCAGGCGACGTTGACGCTGGTGGCGATGCGCATCATCGCCGCGTCGTCGCCCATCGTCCACGCGCCGAAGCCTTCGCCGAGGTCGCAATTCAGATCGATCTTCATCTTCGTGGTCCTCTGCAATTCGTCGCTCAGGAGTCCAGCGCATTGGTGGCGGCGCCTGCGACATTCGCGGTGAACAGCGCGTCGAGATCGAGCGTGCCCTGCTGCGCGTCCTGCAGACGATCGGGCAGGGCGCGGATCAGCTTCGCCAGCCCGCGATACGCAGCCTGCGCGTCGTCGATGCTCACCGCCTGGAACCGGAACGGCCGGCCGGGCTGGAGCTGCGCCAGGCGACCGAGATCGGCGGTGATCACGGTCGCGATCTTCGGGTAGCCGCCGCTGGTGCCGCGGTCGGGCATCAGCACGATCGGTTGGCCGCTGCCGGGAACCTGAATGCTGCCGTCGACGGTGCCATCGGAGACGATGTTGTGGCCGTGCAGATGTCGGATCTCGGGACCGTCCAGCCGGTAGCCCATCCGGTCGCTGGTCGCCGAGACCTTCCACTCGCCGCCGAGGAACGCCGCCACCGCATCGCCGAACTCGTCGTCCTGCGGGCCGAGCACGACGCGGATCGGCCCGTCGGGCGGCTTCGGCAGATCGAGGCTGCGTTCGGCGGCGCTCGACGCGGGCTGCGCCGGAATCGTGTCGCCGGCTTGCAGCGGTCGCGGGTAGGGACTGCCGAGGCCGGCGCGGGCGTTGACGGCGAGGCTGCCAAACATCGGTTCGCCGCCGATCCCGCCGGCGATCGCCAGATAGCTGAAGACGTGGCTGCGCGCGATGCCGAGCGTCAGAGTTTCGCCGTCGGCAAGCACGAACGATTCGTAGAGTGCGATCGGTTCGCCGTGAACAGCAGCCGGACGCTCCGCGCCGGTCAGCGCCAGGCGCACCGCGCCGCCACGTGCGGTGAAGGTCGCGCCGAGCGGTCCGAGCTCGATGGCGGCGGCGAACGGCGCGTTGCCGACCAGCGTATTGGCCGCGGCCAGCGACAGACGATCCATCGCGCCGCTCGGCGTCAGACCGTAACGTTGCGCGCCGTGACGGCCCGCGTCCTGCACGGACGTCGCGGGTCCGACGCTGTCGACCACCAACAGGCTCATGACAGCTCCAGCTCGGCGATGAGTTCGCCATGCTCGGCGGCGCGATCCTGCTCGTCGAACTGCTTGGCGTCGATCCGGTTGAAGCTGATCGCGTCGCCGGGTTCCAGCAGAAAGATCGGGTCGCGATGCAGCTGATAGGTTCGCACCGGCGTGCGGCCGAGCAGATGCCAGCCGCTCGGTCCGGGCAGGCACTGCACGCCGGTCTGCACCCCGCCGATCGAAATCGTGCCCGCGGGTGTGAGCAGGCGCGGCGCTTGCCGCCGCGGTACGGCGAGCGCCGGATCGAGGCCGGACAGATACGACCATCCCGGCGTGAAGCCGATCATCGCGACGCGATAGTCGCCGCCGGCATGACGCGCGACGAGATCGTCCGGCGTCATCTTCAGCGTGGCCGCGGCGTCCTCGAGATCGATGCCGTGCTCGCCGCCGTAACACACCGGAATCCGCCAGTGCCGCCTGGCGGTCGAGTCGTTCGCGATGGGCGATTGCGCCAGGGTGGTGAGCTGCTGCGCCAGCGCATCGAAGCCGATCTGTTCGGGATCGTAGTGCACCAGCAGCGATCGATAGGTCGGCACGGTCTCGCGGATGCCGGCGATCGCGTGCGCGGTCAGCATGCGGTCGAGGGCGAGCACGCGCTGATTGGCGGCGTCGCTGATCTCGCGGGCGAACTCGACCGTGATTGCGGCATCGCCGCTCGGCAGCATGCGTGGAATGGTGAGCGCCATGTCCCTCTGATCTCATCAGCACGGTTTCAGACATAGCGCGTTTTTCGCGGGTCTGAAAATCACTTCCTACTCATGCTGTTAGCGATAATCTCCCGTCGGAACGCGCGATAAACTGTGATGATCAGTCGTTTCACGATGGGCTGCCGAGCGCGGGTGGCGACTTGACGGCGAAGGTCGCGCCAGCAAGATGCGGCGCCAATCTCACAAGGAGCTGCGTGTCCATGTCACTGACCCCGGAAGCCATTGCCACCCTCGCGCGTGTCTCGACCGCGACCATCACCACGGTGTTGTTGAAGAAGGGGCTGCGCAATGTCTGGCTGCGTGGCGCGCGGCCGTTGCGCCCGGGGCAGCCGCGGCTGGTCGGCGAAGCGTTCACGCTGCGCTTCGTGCCGGCGCGCGAAGACCTCGCGACGCCGGAATCCTGGGCGTCGCCGATCTCCACCCGCGCGGCGATCGAGGCGATGCCGGAAGGCTGCATCGCCGTGATCGACTCGATGGGCGTCAGCGACGCCGGCGTGTTCGGCGACATCCTGTGCGCGCGGATGGTGAAGCGCGGCATCACCGCGCTGGTGACCGACGGCGTGGTCCGCGATCTCGAAGGCGTGCTCGGCACCGGCCTGCCGGTGTGGTGCAACGGCGCCGCGGCGCCGCCGTCGGTGGCAGGGCTGACCTTCGTCGGCTGGGGCGAACCGATCGGCTGCGGCGGAGTCGCGGTGTTCCCGAAGGACGTCATCGTCGCCGACCAGGACGGCGCGGTGCTGATCCCGCAGGCGCTGCTCGACCACGTGCTGGCCGAAGGCCCGGAGCAGGAGCGGATGGAGGGCTGGATCGTCGAGGAGGTCAACAACGGCGCGGTGCTGCCCGGCCTGTATCCGATGAACGCCGAAACCAAGGCTCGCTATGCCGCGTTCAAGGAGAAGGCCGGCAAGGCCTAACCCAGGGGATCGAAACATGGATATCTTTGCAGCCGGTTCGCGGCCGACGCAGCGGGCGCCTTCGGACTATTTTACCGGGACGGTGTGGCAGGACCCGATCGTCTCGGCTCCCGCGCCGGCGCGGTTGGCGGCGACCCGGGTGGCGTTCGAGCCGGGCGCACGCACGGCCTGGCATACCCACCCGCTCGGCCAGACGCTGTACGTCGTCACCGGCGTCGGCCGGGTCCAGACCGAAGGCGGGCCGGTGCGGGAGATCCGGGCCGGCGACGTGGTCTGGATACCGCCAGGCGAGAAGCACTGGCACGGCGCATCGCCGACCAACGGCATGACCCACATTGCGATGCAGGAAGCGCTCGACGGCAGCTTCGCGACCTGGATGGAACAGGTCAGCGATGCCGATTATGCTGTGACTCCATCAGCCTGACGGGAGCTTCTGCGTCAATGGATCAAGGGCCCTGCCGAGACGGCAGGGCCCTTTGATTTTGGATCAGGTTGTCGAGCCAAGATCCCGTTAGTTCATGCGACTCCAGGTCTGGCCGCCGCAGAACATCCCGCCGAAGGCGCAGCCCTGAACCCGCAGCCGGTCGGGACCCTTCAGCGCGATCGTGGAGTCGTAATTGCTGCCGCTCTTCGGATCGTGGATCCGGCCGGTCCATTTGTTGTCGCCGCCGGGCTTCATGTTGATCAGGATCTTCTCGCCGTTCTCGTTCGATTTAGCGTTGACCGAATAGCCGCAGAGATTGCTGCCGCACTGCTCGATCCGGACCTTGCCTTCCTTCTCTTCGGTCAGCCAGACGCCCAGCGGCGACAGCTTGTCGGGGCCGGCGTTGGCGGCGGCCTGGTCCTGCGCGGGGGCCGACGGCGGCGCAGCGGCGACGATCGGGTCGGGTCGCTTCGCCGGTGCAGTGTCGGTCGCGGGCGGTGCAACGGCTGTCGCCGGCGCTGCGGGTTCCGGCACGCGGCTGGTAGGCGCGACCGTGGCCGCCTGGGGCGGGCGGTTGTCGGTGGCTGCGGCCGCAGGCGGCGGCGCGACCTTGGTCACGCCATTGGCCGGCTCGACCGTTTCCTTGCCGGCCGCGCTGTCCTTGGTCAGAGGCGGGCCGAGCGGCTTGCGGGTCTCCTGCACCGGCTTCTGGCTGCTGGGCATGTCGTCATCGGCGGCGTCCGGCTCGACCCGCGGTCGCTTGCCACGCTTCGGACCGGACTCGTAGACGCCGGGAATCGAGATCGAAACGCAGGATGCGTCGTCGCAATCGCGCGGCTTCTCGATCCGGATCGTGCGTCCGCCGATGTCGAACGAATAGCTGTCTCCGGCCTGAGCCGCCGTGCTCGCCACCATCAGCGCCGCCAGCGCGATGAACCTCTTCATGCCTTCCTCCTGGAATCGAATGGAGCGCATTCCCAGTCTGCACCCGGACGAGGTTTCTCGGCGTGATACGGGTCACGCATTGAGGGTGAGACGTTGGCGCCCGGCAAAGGGTTCAAGCCGCGCCGTTGGGCCCGGCGAGCGGCTCGGCCGCACCCGGTCTTCGCAGCCGCGAAGCCCGGAACCGCGTTGTGGCCGGCCGATCCGGGCCCTTTCGCCCCCGCTCTCGACCCGTTATGAAGGCCCGAGGTTGGGACTGCGCGTCAGGAGAAGATCATGGCAGCCAAGACGAATTTCCGGGGGTCGTTCACCGCCTTGGTCACGCCGTTCAAGAAAGACGGGTCGCTCGACGAGCAGGCCTTCCGCAGTCTGGTGAACTGGCAGATCGGCGAGGGTAGCCACGGATTGGTGCCGGTCGGCACCACGGGCGAAAGCCCGACGCTGAGCCACGACGAGCACCACAAGGTGGTCGAATGGTGCATCGCTGAGGCCAAGGGGCGGGTGCCCGTGATCGCGGGGGCCGGCTCGAACTCGACGCGCGAGGCCGTCGAGCTCGCCAAGCACGCCGAGAAGGCCGGCGCGGATGCGGTGCTGGTGGTGACTCCGTACTACAACAAGCCGACCCAGGAAGGGATGTACCACCACTTCAAGGCGGTGAACGACGCGATCGGGATTCCGATCATCATCTACAACATTCCGCCGCGTTCGGTGGTCGACATGTCGGTCGATACGATGAGTCGGCTGTACGAGTTGAAGAACATCGCCGGCGTCAAGGATGCGACGGCCAATCTCGGCCGGGTGTCGCAGCAGCGCCACGCGATGGGCGCCGATTTCATCCAGCTGTCCGGCGAGGACATGACCGCACTGGCCTACATGGCCGCCGGCGGCCATGGCTGCATCTCGGTGGTGTCGAACGTGGCGCCGAAGCTGTGCGCCGACCTGATGGGTGCGGTATTCGCCGGCGACTATCCGGCGGCGCTGAAGATCCAGGACCGCCTGGTGCCGCTGCACGATGCGGTGTTCAAGGAGCCCGGCGTGGCTGGAGCCAAGCACGGCTTGACGCTGCTCGGCCGCATTCAGGAAGAGGTGCGGCTGCCGCTTTTGCCGGTGACCGAGCCGACCGGCAAGATCATCGACGCCGCGATGAGGCACGCCGGACTGCTGAACTGATCCCAGCGGACCAAGCCAAGCTCCGCCACAAAGACAATCGGGAGGATCGTGATGCTCAAGGAATTCCGCGAATTCGCGATGAAGGGAAACGTCGTCGACCTCGCCGTCGGCGTCATCATCGGCGCGGCATTCGGGGCGATCGTCAGCTCGCTGGTCGGCGACATCATCATGCCGATCATCGGAGCGATCACCGGCGGGCTCGACTTCTCGAACTACTTCACGCCGTTGGCGAAGTCGGTGACGGCCAACTCGCTGGCGGAGGCCAAGAAGCAGGGCGCGGTGCTGGCCTGGGGCAGCTTCCTGACGCTGACGCTGAACTTCCTGATCGTCGCCTTCGTGCTGTTTCTGGTGGTGCGAGCGATGAACCGGCTGAAGCGCAAGGACGAAGCCGCGCCGCCGCCGCCGGCGAAGCCGTCGCGGGAGGAAGAGCTGCTGGCGGAAATCCGCGATCTGCTGAAGGCGAAGACTTGAGGGTAATGTCGGGCGGTGCGCAGACCGGATCGCGCCGACAACGCCCGGACGACAATTGACGGTTCTGCTTGCATCAGGACCGACCAGCGCTGCAGTGACGTGCGGTTGTGGACCGACCGCTCGGTCCTTATATCCAGCCGACGCTTTCCAGGGTCCCATCGCCAATGGCCGAGAAGAACGAACGCGCGATCAAGGTGGTCGCGGAGAACCGCAAGGCACGGTTCAATTACGCGATCGAGGACACGATCGAGGCCGGCATTTCGCTGACCGGCACCGAGGTCAAGTCGGTCCGCAGCGGCAAGTCGACGATCGCGGAATCCTATGCGGATTCCCGCGGCGGCGAGATCTGGCTGATCAACGCCACTATCCCGGAATATCTGCAGGCCAACCGCTTCAATCACGAGCCGAAGCGGCCGCGCAAATTGCTGCTGCATCGCAAGCAGATCAACAAGCTGATGGGCGCGGTCGAGCGCCAGGGCATGACGTTGATCCCGCTGAAGCTGTATTTCAACGAGAAGGGTCGCGCCAAACTGCTGCTGGCGCTCGCCAAGGGCAAGCAGCTGCACGACAAGCGCGAGACCGAGAAGAAGCGGGACTGGAGTCGCGAAAAGGGCCGGCTGCTGCGCGCGCGCGGCTGATCGCGGGCAGGGGAGGAGGAACGACGATGACCCAGGGCAGCCTGATGCAAGTCGACTGGAGTTCGATCCCGGCGCCGGTCGATGACGGCGCCGCGGCGCATCTTCCCGGCACGGCGGTGCCGTCGGTGCCGCTGCCGGCCACCAACGGCGACAGCGTCGACCTGTCTGCCCTGCCGGGGCGCACGGTGGTGTTCGCCTATCCCCGGACCGGTGAGCCGGGCCAGATCGCTCTGGTGGACGATTGGGACATGATCCCGGGTGCGCGCGGCTGCACGCCGCAGACCTGCTCGTTTCGCGATCTGTTTGCCGAGCTGAAAGCCGCGGGCGCGTCGCAGGTGGTCGGGCTGTCGACGCAGAGCACGGCGTATCAGGCCGAGATGGCGACGCGGCTGCATCTGCCGTTTCCGGTGCTGTCCGACGACAAGCTCGCGCTCGCGACCGCGATGAAGCTGCCGACCATGCAGGTCGCCGACATGACGCTGCTGAAGCGGATGGCGCTGATCGTCGACGACGGCCGCATCACCCATGTGTTCTATCCGGTGTTCCCGCCGGACCGGAACGCCGGCGACGTGCTGGCCTGGCTGAAGGCCAATCCGCGCTAGTTCATCGCGGACAAATGCACCCACGTCATTGCGAGCACTCGGATCGGCGCTTCGCGCCGTCCGAGCACAGGCTCTGCGAAGCAATCCAGTGCCGCGCGCGTGGCGTGGATTGCTTCGTCGCTGCGCTCCTCGCAATGACGGGTTCGCGCGGTCGGCTGTACTAACCGTCCAAATCCGATCGCACGCGGGCGAACACGTCGCGGAACATCTTCGGCGTCAGCACGCCGGTGTTCGTGTTGTAGCGCGAGCAATGATAGCTGTCGTACAGCCGCAGCGCGTCGGCGGCATGCACCGCGCCGTGGCCGAATGGAGCCTGCGCGGCGCGCAGGCCGACGGCCTTCAGCGTCGAGTCGTGCGCGATCCGGCCCAGCAGCACGACCGCACGCAGCTTCGGCATGGTCTCGATCGTCGTTGCGAGAAAGCGCCGGCAGGTGTTGATCTCGATTGGCAGCGGCTTGTTCTGTGGCGGCACGCACCGGACCGCGTTGGTGATGCGGCACCCGACCAGACGCAGGCCGTCGTCGGGGCGGGCCTGATAGTGGCCCTCTGCAAAGCCGTACGCGATTAGCGTCGCGTACAGCAGATCGCCGGCGTAATCGCCGGTGAACGGCCGGCCGGTGCGATTGGCGCCCTGCAGACCGGGCGCGAGGCCGACGATCAGCAGGGCCGCGTCGGCGTCGCCGAACGAGGGCACGGGCGCGTTGTGCCAGCCCGGCTCACGCGCCCGCTGCTCGCGGCGGAATTCCGCAAGCCTCGGGCACATCGGACAGTCGCGGTCAGGTTCCGTGATCGGTCGCAGCACGCCGGCCCGTGGGCCGCGCGTGGTCGCCATGTCAGTCTTCGAAATCGTCGGCTCCGCCCCTCGGCGCGATCGCGGCCGAGCGCTGCAGGAACTGCGGATGGCGCGGCTCGCGCGGCGGCGGACGGTCCGCCGGGTCGCGGCCGATCTTGGACTGCAGTTCGACCAGATCGGTGAAGACGTCGGCCTGGCGCCGGAGTTCGTCGGCGATCATCGGCGGCTGGCTGGAGATCGTCGAGATCACCGTGACGCGAACGCCGCGGCGTTGGACGGCCTCGACCAGCGAACGGAAATCGCCGTCACCGGAGAACAGCACCATCTGGTCGATGTGCTCGGCCAGCTCCATGGCGTCGACCGCGAGCTCGATGTCCATGTTGCCTTTGACCTTGCGGCGGCCGCTGGCGTCGATGAACTCCTTGGTCGCCTTGGTGACCACGGTGTAGCCGTTGTAGTCGAGCCAGTCGATCAGCGGCCGAATCGAGGAATATTCCTGATCCTCGATGATGGCGGTGTAGTAAAAGGCGCGGATCAGCGTTCCGCGGCTTTGAAATTCCTTGAGCAGTCTCTTGTAATCGATATCAAAACCGAGCGTTTTTGCCGTCGCGTAGAGGTTGGCGCCATCGATAAACAGCGCGATTTTGTTGCTCGCAGAGGTGGACATCCAGATCTCTCGTGTTTCTGTCGTTAGATTTTTGGCGAGGCAGCAATAGCCACGCGTTAAAGTCAAATTTGCACGAATAGCCGCAGGCTTGGGCTCCCGGCACAATCTTCAACCGCACGAAGCATCGACCGGTATTCTATACTTTTCTTTCTGAAAAGAAGCCTTTTGTTGTCGGACCCGTGTTCGTCCCAGTGACTGGTTGCGCCCATCGCCGGACAAAAGGTGCATTATCAGAGTGAGGGTTCACGGCCAAATGACAAATTGGTTCTTGCGCATCGCTTCAACCCCCTATAGCTACGGGGCATAACCCGCATTTTGGTCCTTTGAACGGAGCGACTGGCGATGGCGCGCGTCACCGTGGAAGATTGTATTGATAAGGTCGACAACCGGTTCGACCTGGTCCTGCTGGCGGCTCATCGCGCGCGCATGATCTCGTCGGGTTCCCAGCTCACAATCGACCGTGACAACGACAAGAATCCCGTTGTTTCCCTTCGAGAAATCGCCGAGCAGACGGTTTCGCCGGAGGACCTGAAGGAAGAGCTCGTGCACTCCCTGCAGAAGTTCGTCGAAGTCGACGAGCCGGAGCAGGATACGGTGCCGCTGATCGGTTCGGCCGGCGCCAGCGTCGACGCCGACGACACCGAGGTCGCGCTCGAGCGGATGACCGAGGAAGAATTGCTCAAGGGTCTCGAAGGCCTCGCGCCGCCGGAAGAGCAGCCCGAGGAAGACGAGTAGGCTCGGCCCGCTCACCATCGTCCCGAAATCGAACAGCGGCCCGGATCACTCCGGGCCGTTTGTTTTTGGCGCTCGGCACAAATGCCTTGCGATCGATCAAACCTTTGTCGGATGGCTGGTTTTCGCGTTCGCCTCTCTTCCCATCGGGGCAAAACGCTTTACTGTTACAAGGTCGGGTTTCCAGAAGATCTGAATCTTTCGACCGGTGGATTTGCGGCGTCCCGCGCCGCGATTGAGGTTTGTTCTATGGCGTCAGGGCGCCGCATTCCGAAGCAGATGGAGGCCATGGCCGATTCGGTGGCTACGGTGGCCGCGCCGGCCGACGTCCCGGCCAAGCCGCGCGGCACACGGGCCCGGATGATGCGGCAATACGACCTGGTCGAGCGGGTCCGGAGCTACAATCCGAACACCGACGAGGACATGCTCAACCGCGCCTATGTCTACGCGATGATGGCGCATGGCGAGCAGACCCGCGCCTCCGGCGACCCGTATTTCTCGCATCCGCTCGAAGTCGCCGCGATCCTCACCAACCTCAAGCTCGACGACGCCACCATCGTCGCGGCGCTGCTGCACGACACGATCGAGGATACCGAGGCGACCCGGACCGAGATCGACAAGCTGTTCGGCCACGAGATCGGCTCGCTGGTCGAGGGCCTGACCAAGCTGAAGCGGCTCGAACTGGTGTCGCGCGAGGCCAAGCAGGCGGAAAACCTGCGCAAGCTGCTGCTGGCGATCGCCGACGACGTCCGTGTGCTGCTGATCAAGCTCGCCGACCGCCTGCACAACATGCGGACGCTGGAATTCGTGCCGCCGGCGGCGCGGCAGCGCATCGCCGAGGAAACGCTCGACATCTACGCGCCGCTCGCAGGCCGCATGGGCATGCAGGAGATGCGCGAGGAGCTCGAGGACCTGTCGTTCCGGACGCTCGACCCCGAAGCGTTCGCCGTGGTGATGCAGCGGCTCGACGCGCTGGCCGAGCGCAACCGCAATCTGATCGGCGAGATCGAAACCCAGCTGTCGGCCAATCTCGCCAAGAACGGCATCTCCGCCGAAGTCACCGGCCGGCGCAAGCGGCCGTTTTCGATCTGGACCAAGATGGAGCGGAAGTCGGTCGGCTTCGAGCAACTGTCGGACATCTACGGCTTCCGCGTGGTGCTGAACGACGTCGAGGCCTGTTACCGCGCGCTCGGCGTGGTGCACACCACCTGGCCGATGGTGCCGGGCCGGTTCAAGGACTACATCTCGACGCCGAAGCAGAACGACTATCGCTCGCTGCACACCACGGTGATCGGTCCGGGCCAGCAGCGTGTCGAACTGCAATTCCGCACCCAGGACATGAACCAGATCGCGGAATACGGCATCGCCGCGCACGCGTTCTACAAGGACGGCGTCGGCTCGCCGACCGAACTGCTCAACCGCGAGTCCAACGCCTTCGCCTGGCTGCGGCACACCATCGAGATGCTGTCGGAGAGTTCGAACCCGGAGGAGTTCCTCGAACACACCAAGCTCGAACTGTTCCACGATCAGGTGTTCTGCTTCACCCCAAAGGGCAAGCTGATCGCGCTGCCGCGCGCCGCCAATGTCATCGACTTCGCCTATGCGGTGCATACCGACGTCGGCAACAGCGCGGTCGGCTGCAAGATCAACGGCAAGTTCGCGCCGCTGTCCTCGGAGCTGCAGAACGGCGACGAAGTCGAGGTGCTGACCTCGAGCGTGCAATCGGCGCCGCCGGCGGCGTGGGAATCGCTGGCGCGGACCGGCAAGGCGCGCGCCGCGATCCGCCGCGCCACCCGCACCGCGATGCGCGATCAATATGCGGGGCTCGGCCGCCGCATCGTCGAGCGGCTGTTCGCCCGCGCCAAGATCGAATACGCCGACGACAAGCTGAAGGGCGCGCTGCCACGGCTGGCGCGCGCTTCGATCGAGGAGGTGATGGCTTCGGTCGGCCGCGGCGAGATGAAGGCGTCCGACGTCGCTCGCGCGATGTATCCGGATTACAAGGAAGAGCGCACCGCGCGGTTCGGCGGCAAGAAGCCGGACAAGCCCGGGCCGAAATCCGCGTCCGAGCCCGCCAAGGTCGGCGCCGCGGTCCCGATCGGCGGCATCCATTCCGGACTACCGGTGAAGTTCGCGCCGAACGGCGGCGCGGTGCCGGGCGATCGCATCATCGGCATCGTCACGCCGGGTGAGGGCATCACCATCTACCCGATCCATTCGCCGGCCTTGAAGGATTTCGAGGAAGAGCCGGAGCGCTGGCTCGACGTGAAATGGGACATCGACGAGACCACGCCGCAGCGTTTCCCGGCGCGGCTGTTCGTGCAGAACGTCAACGAGCCCGGCTCGCTGGCGCAGATCGCCGGCGTGATCGCGGAGCACGACGGCAATATCGACAACATCAACATGAGCCGGCGCTCGCCGGACTTCACCGAGCTCACCATCGATCTCGAGGTCTACGACCTCAAGCATCTCAGCGCGATCATCGCCCAGCTGCGCGCCAAGGCAGTGGTGGCCCATGTCGAGCGGGTCAATGGTTGAACACGCGCCGCGCTCCGCTCTCTAATATCCATTCCGCAGGTTGAACATGCCCAAAACCTCTCCGCTGCGTCTCGGGGTCAACATCGATCATATCGCCACGGTACGGAACGCCCGCGGCGGCCGCCATCCCGATCCGCTGCGCGCGGCGCTGGCGGCGATCGAGGCCGGCGCCGACGGCATCACCGCGCATCTGCGCGAGGATCGCCGCCACATCCGCGACAACGACATGGAGCGGCTGAAGGCTGAGATCTCCAAGCCGCTGAACTTCGAGATGGCGGCGACGCCGGACATGGTTCGGATCGCGCTCGGCGTGCAGCCGCACGCGGTCTGCCTGGTGCCGGAGCGCCGCGAAGAACTCACCACCGAAGGCGGGCTCGACGTGGTCGGTCAGCGCGACTCACTGGCGCCGTCGATCGCCCGCTTCAACGACGCCGGCATCCGCGTGTCGCTGTTCATCGCCGCCGACCCGGCGCAGATCGAGATGGCCGCCAAGTTGAAGGCGCCGGCGATCGAACTGCACACCGGCGCCTGGTGCGACGCGATCACCGACGACGAGCCGGCGAAGGCGGCCGAGGAGTGGCGGCGGATCGTCGCCGGCGCGTCGCTGGCGCAGTCGGCGGGGCTCGAAGTCCATGCCGGCCATGGCCTCGATTACGCCACCGCCGAAACGATCGCGGCGTTGCCGCAGATCGTCGAGCTCAACATCGGCTTCTACATGATCGGCGAGGCGCTGTTCGTCGGCCTCGGCGAGACGGTGAAGGCGATGCGGGAGGCGATGGATCGCGGCCGCGCCAAGGTGATCGCGGCATGATCATCGGCATCGGTTCGGACCTGATCGACATCACCCGGATCGCCAAGGTGATCGAACGGCACGGCGACCGGTTTCTCGACCGCATCTTCACCGAGACCGAGCGGGCGAGGGCCGGGCGACGCGACAAGCAGCCCAATCTGGTGGCCGCCACCTACGCCAAACGGTTCGCCGCCAAGGAGGCGTGCTGCAAGGCGCTCGGAACCGGGATCAGGCAGGGCGTCTGGTGGCGCGACATGGGCGTGGTCAATCTGCGCGGCGGCCGGCCGACCATGGTGCTGACCGGCGGCGCCAAAGCCCGGCTCGATGCGTTGACGCCTCCGGGCATGACCGCCCAGATCGACCTGTCGATCACCGACGAATGGCCGCTGGCGCAGGCCTTCGTCATCATTTCGGCGATTCCCGCGATCCCGGCCTGAGCCTGCGCGGCGTCGAGCAGAAAGGGAAAAGGCGCTGATTCGTCATAGGATTAGCGAGTTTTGTCGGGACGGTTGATTGCGCGCGTCGCGACAACGGTCTACAACCGCGCGGAACCCCTCGCGGGATCGAATCTCCGGTGAAGCAGCCCGATCGGGCCTTCGCCGCCTCCAGCAGTTTCTCATCGCGAAGCGGTCCGCTTCACCTGAGAACAGTCGTCCACCGCGCGGCCGCCCGCGACGGGAATCGGGAAAGCGATGAGCGTGACATCCGGTACGAAATCTGAAAGCGGCATCGGCGAAACGATCCGCGTCGTCATCCATGCCCTCATCATCGCGCTGGTGATCCGAACCTTCCTGTTTCAGCCCTTCAACATCCCGTCGGGCTCGATGAAGGCGACGCTGCTGGTCGGCGACTATCTGTTCGTCTCGAAATACTCCTACGGCTACAGCCACTACTCGATCCCGCTGTCGCCGCCGATCTTTTCCGGCCGGATCTTCGGCTCCGAGCCGAACCGCGGCGACGTCGTGGTGTTCCGGCTGCCGAAGGACGACTCCACCGACTACATCAAGCGCGTGATCGGCCTGCCGGGCGACCGCATCCAGATGCGGGAAGGGCTGCTCTACATCAACGAGAAGCCGGTGGTGCGCGAGCGGCTGCCGGACTACGTCGGCGAGGATCCGTGCGGCTCGGAAGCGACGGCGCGGGTCAAGCGCTGGAAGGAAACGCTGCCGAACAACGTGTCCTACGAGACGCTCGATTGCGTCGACAACGGCTTCTACGACAACACCAACGTCTACACCGTACCGCCCGGAAACTTCTTCATGATGGGCGACAACCGCGACAATTCCACCGACAGCCGGGTGCTGTCGGCCGTCGGCTACGTTCCGTTCGAGAACATCATCGGCCGTGCGCAGATGATCTTCTTCTCGATCGCCGAGGGCGAACACGCTTGGCAGATCTGGCGCTGGCCCACCGCGGTGCGCTGGAGCCGCATCTTTTCGATCGTGCGATGATCGAGGACGTGACCAGCATCGACAGTCCGCCGACCGCGAGCGAGCCCGACACCGTCGCGGCGCCGTCGGCCGAGCCGGCGACGGCCGAGCCTGTCGGCGCACAGCCGGCCGGCTCCGGTCAGGCCGGCGCGGAGGCGAACGGCGCCGAGCAGCCCGCCGGCCGCAAGCGGCGCAGCCGGGCAAAGTCGAAGGCCACCGCGGAGGCGATCGAACAGCGCATCGGGCACAGCTTCGCCGATCCGTCGCTGCTGAACACCGCACTGACGCACGTCTCCGCGCTGAAATCGGCGCGCAACCGCGCCGACAGCTATCAGCGGCTCGAATTTCTCGGCGATCACGTGCTCGGCCTGGTCGTCTCCGACATGCTGTTTCGCGCCTTCCCGACCGCCGACGAAGGCGAGTTGTCGAAGCGGCTGGCCGATCTGGTGCGCAAGGAAACCTGCGCCGACGTGGCGCGCAGCCTCGATCTCGACGAGGGCATCAAGCTCGGCACCGTCGGCGCCGGGGCCGGGGCGCGGCTGCGCAAATCCGTGCTCGGCGACATCTGCGAAGCGGTGATCGGCGCGGTGTTTCTCGACGGCGGCTATCCGGCGGCTGCGGACTTCGTCCAGCGCAACTGGACCGAGCGGATGCGCAAGCCGGCGCGGTCGCTGCGCGACGCCAAGACGGTGCTGCAGGAGTGGGCGCAGGGCAAGGGCCTGCCGACCCCGGTGTATCGCGAAGTCGAGCGCACCGGTCCGCATCACGATCCGCAATTCCGCGTCGCCGTCAGCCTGCCGGGCCTCGAGCCTGCCGAGGGCGTCGGCGGCAGCAAGCGCGCGGCCGAGAAGGTCGCGGCTTCGGTGATGCTGGCCCGCGAAGGCGTCAGCGCTGGCGGCAACGATGCCTGAAACACATGATGCGGCTCCGGCCGCCACCCGCTGCGGCTTCGTCGCGCTGATCGGCGCCCCGAATGTCGGCAAATCCACTCTGGTCAACGCGCTGGTCGGCTCGAAGGTCACGATCGTGTCGCGCAAGGTGCAGACCACGCGCGCACTGATCCGCGGCATCGTTATCGAGTCCGGCTCGCAGATCGTGCTGGTCGACACGCCCGGCATTTTCGCGCCGAAGCGGCGGCTCGATCGCGCGATGGTGCGGACCGCCTGGACCGGCGCCCACGACGCCGACCTGGTCTGCGTACTGCTCGACGCCCGCAGCGGGATCGACGAGCAGGCCGAGACCATCTTCGGCAATCTCGCCAATGTCGGCCATCCGAAGGTGCTGGTGATCAACAAGATCGACCTGGTGCCGCGTGAGAAGCTGCTGGCGCTGACGCAAGCCGCCAACGAACGGCTGCGGTTCGACGAGACCTTCATGGTGTCGGCGCTGTCGGGCGACGGCGTCGACGATCTGCGCCGCGGATTGGCGGCGCGCGTCCCGGTTGGCCCGTTCCACTATCCCGAAGACCAGATGTCGGACGCGCCGCTGCGTCACCTCGCGGCCGAGATCACCCGCGAGAAGATTTTTCGCAAGCTGCACCAGGAACTGCCGTATCAATCCACTGTCGAGACCGACAGCTGGACCGATCGCAAGGACGGCTCGGTGCGGATCGAGCAGACGATTTTCGTGGAGCGCGAAAGCCAGCGGAAGATCGTGCTCGGGAAGGGCGGCGCGACGATCAAGTCGATCGGCGCCGAGGCGCGCAAGGAAATCGGCGAGATCCTCGAACAGAAAGTCCACCTGTTCCTGTTCGTGAAGGTGCGCGAGGACTGGGAGAACGACCCGGACCGCTATCGCGAGATGGGCCTGGAGTTTCCCAAGGAATGACCGACGCCACGCCGAGCGTCCCGCGCAACGTGTATTGGTTCGAGGTGCTGTTGCTGGCATCTCTGATGCTCGATTGCATCTCCGTGGCGTTCCAGGACCGCACGATGGACACCGGCATGTCGGACAGCGTGGTGGCCGCGGCCAACACCGTCGCCGCCGGGCTGATCATCCTGCTGACCTATCTGGTCTGGCTCGCGGCTCACGGCCGCAAGAACTGGGCCCGCGCGGTGCTGACGGCATCGCTGGTGTTCTCGCTGGTGTCGCTGGCGCAGATCATCAGCGCCAGCGGCGTGGAAGCGGGGCTGTGGATCGACATCGTGTCCTGCGCGCTGACCGGGGCGGGGATCTATTTGTCCTACACCGGCGACGCCCGCGGCTGGTTCACCGGCTAGCGCCGCCGCGGCTGCGCGCGGCCGTGGAATCCTGTACCATCCGCCCATGGAATGGAGCGACGAGGGCATCATTCTCGGGGTGCGCCGGCACGGCGAGGCCGGCGCGATCGTCGAGTTGCTCACCCGCGGGCACGGCCGGCATCTCGGCATGGTGCGCGGCGGCGCCTCGTCGCGGATGCGGCCGCTGCTGCAGCCCGGCAACAGCGTGCTGGCGGTGTGGCGGGCGCGGCTCGACGAACATCTCGGCTACTACCAGCTCGAAGGCACGCGGATGCGCGCCGCCACCATGCTGGCGTCGTCGCACGCCGTCTACGGCATCACCCATCTCGCCTCGCTGGCGCGGCTGCTGCCCGAGCGCGATCCGCACGAAGACATCTTCGAGATGCTGGAGCGCACGCTCGACGATTTCGACGACGTCGGCGACGCGGCGACGCATCTGATCCGGTTCGAACTGGCGATGCTGGCCGAACTCGGCTTCGGGCTCGACCTGTCGGCCTGCGCCGCGACCGGCGCGACCGCGGATCTGATCTACGTCTCGCCGAAATCCGGCAGCGCGGTGTCGCGCACGGCCGGTGAGCCGTGGCGCGACAAGCTGCTGCGGCTGCCGTCCTTCCTGCGCGACGACAATGACGGCCGCAACGGCTGGTCCGACCAGGACCTGCGCGACGGCTTCGATCTGACCGGACGCTTCCTGCTGCGCAACGTGCTGGAGCCGCGCGGGCAGGGGCACTCGGACGCTCGCGACGGCTTCATCAATGCGGTGACGCGGCATCTGGCGCGGATCGCAGTGCCCTGATCGCGCCGTCGCGGCTCAGATGTAGCGCGGCAGCCGCTGGCCGGGCAGCAGATCGTAGGGCGACCGCCAGCCCGGCAGCGCCGCGATCCGGCCGAGCCAGGCGTGCACCGCCGGGTGGTTGGCGGGAAGATCGAAGCCGGTCTCGTCGTCGGGAAACGACAGATACGCCATCATCGAGAAATCGGCGATGGTCGGCGCATCGCCGGCCGCGAAGGCATTTTGGCTCAGACGCGTGCCGAGGATCTTGAGCGCGTCGTCGATCCGCTTGCGGAAATAGGCCTGCACCTCCGGGTTGGCCGACGGCATGAAGGTGCGGGCGAAGCGGTAGGTCGCGCAATAGGAGCTGAGCTTGTGGTTGTCCCAGAACAGCCAGCGCAGCACCTCGAACTTTTCGGCGGCATTGGTGCCGCCGAACCGGCCATAGCGCTCGGCGAGCTGGAGCAGGATTGGTGCGGTCTGCGTCAGCCGGACGCCGTCGTCCTCCAGCACCGGAATCTCGCCCATCGGATTGACGCGGGCGCGCCATTCCGCGGTCCGGGTGACCCCGCTGCCGAAGTCGGTCCAGACCGGCTCGAACGTCTGTCCGCACAGCGTCAACATCAATGCGAGCTTGTAGGCGTTTCCGGATTCCGGGAAATAGTGCAGGCGATAGGTCGGCATTCTGCCTCCTCGGCGGACGTGTCGCGGCGTTGCGCGTGTGTGGGTCAGCGTTTACAAGAGTCGAACGAACGTTTGCTATAACAGAACAAATGTTCTGTATAGAGGAGGCGCAGTTGGAACGTCTGTCGGCGGCATGGATGTGATGGATGTGACCGGGGCCGAACCCAGCGACCGCGAGCGTCCGGTGATGGAGGCGACCCTGCGGCTGATCGGGCGCGGCGGGCTGAAGAGCGTGACCCACAGGGCGGTCGCTGCCGAAACCGGCCTGTCGCTGGGCGCGGTCACCCATCATTTCGGCACGCGCGATGTGCTGGTCGAGGCCGCGCTGAAGTTTGCGCTGCTGCGCGAGGTCAAGCGCCTGCGCGCGCTGGCGCTGAGCCTGCAGAGCGATGCGCTCGACGTGGATGCGTGGATCGACGCGCTGGTCGGCTGGTACAGCAAGGAACTCGGCGCCGACGCCGAAATCCACATCGCCTGCTACGAGGCCTTCCTGGCGGCGGCGCGCGACGACCGCTACCGGCCGATCGTCGCCGAATGGTACGAGACCTGGCGGCGCAGCGCCGAACTGGCGCTGACCGCGGCCGGCTCGGCCGCGCCGCGGCTGCATGCGGAGATCTTCGTCTCGGCACTGGTCGGGATCGTGCTGCAACAGCTCGCGGCCCCGCGCCGGAAGTTCCGGCCGGAGACGCGCGCTGCCCTGTCGGAACTGGTGCGCGGCCTGATTGTAAAGCGGTAGCGCTGCATGAAAGGATGACGGGCGATATCTCGAAGAGGCCGCCGATCTTCATTGCGAGCGAAGCGAAGCAATCCAGGAGCTCGGTGGACTGAGCCGCTGGACTGCTTCGTCGCTTCGCTCCTCGCAATGACGAGTCTAGGCGCTTACGCCTTCAACGCCGCCGCGATCGTCGTCGCGAACGGCGTGGTGGGACGGCCGATCAGGCGGCTGAGCTCGCGGCTGTCGTCGAACAGCGCGCCTTTGGCGACGCCGGCGTCGGAATCGGCCAGCAGCGCCGCGAACGGCTCCGGCAACCCTGCGCCGAGCAGCGCGGCCTTGTAGTCCGCCTCCGGCAGGTTGCGATAGGCGACGGTCTTGCCGGACTGCCGCGCGATCTCGGAGGCGAACTCGGTCAGCGTGTAGGCCTCGTCGCCCGCGAGTTCGTAGATCCGGTTGGCGGCCGGCGTCTCGGCGGACAGCACCGCAGCGGCGGCGGCCGCATAGTCGGCGCGGGCGGCGGAGGAAATCCGGCCGTCGCCGGCGCTGCCGAGCAGCGCCTGATGCGCCAGCGCGGCGGCGATGCCGGCGGCATAATTCTCGGTGTACCAGCCGTTACGCAGGATCGCGAACGGCACGCCGGATTGGCGCAGCGCCGCCTCGGTCTGGCGATGCTCCTCGGCGAGGCCGAGCGGCGAGCTGTCGGCGTGCAGCAGGCTGGTGTAGGCCAGAAGCGCGACGCCGGCGGTCTTCGCCGCGGCGATCACATGGCGATGCTGCGCCGTGCGCTGTCCGATCTCGCTCGACGAGATCAGCAAGGCGCGATCGACGCCGGCGAAAGCGGGGCCCAGCGTCTCGGGCCGGGTGTAGTCGCCGACATAGGCCTGGATGCCTTGGGCGGACAACGCCGCGGCGGCGTCAGGCCCGCGCACCAGCGCGCTGATCTGCGCCGCGGGCGTGGACTCGAGCAGGGCATCGATGACGAGGCGGCCGAGCTGGCCGTTGGCGCCGGTGACGAGGAGGCGGGGTGCGGACATGGGTAAACTCCGGGTGTTGGTGTCCATACGAGAGTAGGTCTATAATGGAGACCATCTCGCGCCCGCGTAAGGAGGCAGTTTTTGATGTCCAGGTTACCTGCGAGGAACCTTGCTGCGCCGGCCCCGCCGACGTCCGATGCCGAGGTCCTGAGCGAGCGTTTCGCGGCCTGGCAGGCGCAGGGGCTGGACGCCGCGCGCTGCCCGGTGCGCAACGTGCTCGACCATCTCGGCAGCAAATGGAGCACCCTCCTGCTGATCGCGCTGGCCGAAAAACCGCTGCGATTCAACGCATTGCTGCGGACAGTTCCAGACATTTCGAGGCGGATGCTGACCCAGACGCTGCGCCATCTGGAGCGCGATGGGCTGATCGAACGCCGGGTGTTTCCGAGCAAGCCGCCGAGCGTCGAGTATCGCCTGTCCGCCGAAGGCCAGTCTGTGCTGACGCCCCTGACCGCCTTGGTCGGCTGGGCCGAAAGCCATTTCGCCGCCATCGTCGAGGCCAGGGCCCGGTTCGACGCCGCGGAGGGCGCCGCGCCGGCCACCGTCGGGACGGTTTCAACGCGCTAGAACTTGCCCGAGTCCCAGCCAAAGGCTAACCCCACCCCATGGGAAAACGACTGATTCCGCCGGAGCCGGCTGAGATCCACGAGGTCCAGCTTCGCGAGGCGCTGGAAGAGCGCTACCTCGCTTACGCGCTCTCGACCATCATGCATCGCGCCTTGCCGGACGCCCGCGACGGGCTGAAGCCGGTGCATCGGCGTATTCTCTACGGCATGAGGCTGCTGCGGCTCGACCCCGGCACGCCGTTCAAGAAATCCGCCAAGATCGTCGGCGACGTGATGGGCTCGTTCCATCCGCACGGCGACCAGTCGATCTACGACGCCTTGGTGCGCCTCGCGCAGGACTTCTCCTCGCGCTACCCGCTGGTCGACGGCCAGGGCAATTTCGGCAATATCGACGGCGATAACCCCGCCGCCTATCGCTACACCGAAGCGCGCATGACCGACGTCGCGCGGCTGCTGCTCGACGGCATCGACGAGGACGGCGTCGCGTTCCGGCCGAACTACGACGGCCAGTCGAAAGAGCCGATCGTGCTGCCCGGCGGCTTCCCGAACCTGCTCGCCAACGGCGCGCAGGGCATCGCCGTCGGCATGGCCACCGCGATCCCGCCGCACAACGCCGCCGAACTGTGCGACGCCGCGCTGCACCTGATCGAGAAGCCCGACGCCAAGTCGAAGGCACTGCTGCGCTTCGTCAAAGGCCCGGACTTCCCGACCGGCGGCATCGTCATCGACTCCAAGGAGAGCATCGCCGAGGCCTACACCACGGGCCGCGGCGCCTTCCGCACCCGCGCCAAGTGGGCCCAGGAAGAGGGCGCGCGCGGCACCTGGGTCGTGGTCGTCACTGAGATTCCGTGGCTGGTGCAGAAGTCGCGGCTGATCGAGAAGATCGCCGAGCTGCTCAACGACAAGAAGCTCCCCCTGGTCGGCGACATCCGCGACGAGTCCGCCGAGGACGTCCGCGTCGTGATCGAGCCGAAGTCGCGCGCGGTCGATCCGGCGCTGATGATGGAATCGCTGTTCCGGCTGACCGAGCTGGAGAGCCGGATCCCGCTCAATCTCAATGTGCTGGTGAAGGGCCGCATCCCCAAGGTGCTGGGCCTCGCCGAATGCCTGCGCGAATGGCTCGACCATCTGCGCGACGTGCTGCTGCGCCGTTCCAATTATCGCAAGGCGCAGATCGAGCACCGGCTCGAAGTGCTCGGCGGCTATCTGATCGCGTATCTGAACATCGACAAGGTGATCAAGATCATCCGCACCGAGGACGAGCCGAAGCCGGTGCTGATGAAGGCGTTCAACCTCACCGACATTCAGGCCGAGGCGATCCTCAACATGCGGCTGCGCAGCTTGCGCAAGCTCGAGGAATTCGAGATCCGCACCGAGGACAAGAATCTGCGCGCCGAACTGAAGGGCATCAACGCCGTTCTGAAGTCCGAGACCGAGCAGTGGGCCAAGGTCGGCGAGCAGGTCCGCAAGGTGCGCGAGATGTTCGGGCCGAAGACGCCGCTCGGCAAGCGCCGGACAATGTTCGCCGACGCGCCCGAGCACGATCTCGCGGCGATCGAGGAGGCCTTCGTCGAGCGCGAGCCGGTCACCGTGGTGATTTCGGACAAGGGCTGGGTCCGCACGCTGAAGGGCCACGTCGAGGATCTGTCGGGCCTGAACTTCAAGCAGGACGACAAGCTCGGGCAATCGTTCTTCGCCGAGACCACCTCGAAGCTGTTGCTGCTCGCGACCAACGGCCGGTTCTACGCGCTCGACGTCGCCAAGCTGCCGGGCGGCCGCGGCCATGGCGAGCCGATCCGGATGTTCATCGACATGGAGCAGGACGCCGCGATCGTCACCGTGTTCGTGCACAAGGGGGGGCGCAAATTCCTGATCGCCAGCCATGACGGCCAGGGCTTCGTCGTGAACGAGGACGAATGCGTCGGCTCGACCCGCAAGGGCAAGCAGATCATCAATGTCGAGATGCCCAACGAGGCGAGGGCGCTGACCGTGGTCGGCGAAGGCCACGATCAGATCGCGGTGATTGGCACCAACCACAAAATGGTGGTCTTCCCGCTCGATCAGGTGCCGGAGATGGCGCGCGGTCGTGGCGTTCGCTTGCAGAAATACACCGGCAGCGCGTTGTCCGACGTCGCGACCTTCGCCGCCAAGGAAGGCCTGACCTGGCGCGACGGCGCTGGCCGAGAATTCAGCATGACCTTCAAAGAGCTCGCCGAATGGCGCGGCAACCGCGCCGACGCCGGCAGGCTGGCGCGTGGTTTGCCGAAGTCCAACAAGTTCGGCCGCGGCATCGAGTGATCGCCGCGCGCGCGGCGATCGGTGCCTGAGCCGCCGCACTGGGCAACTGCGCGACGACGGACGACGAGCCGCAGACGTCAGCGAGGCCCGACCGCGCCGGCGCGGGCGCTGATCCGGCAAGCGCACCCCAGCGGCCCGGCCGATCGACGGTAATGATTATCGACGATCAATGACACACGGTGCGGTGGATAGCATCATGGCTTGTCGAATCGTGGTCTCGGGCGATTGCAGGTATTTAGTTGCAGTTGCAAATCACTTGCAAAAGGGATCGAAATCATCCAGTCTGACGAAATGGACGCGCGAACGCCTGGGACGAGCCCCGATCTACCGCCACATCAGCCCGAGGCTGCCCCGCGCGGTTGGCGTCTGGCGCGGACCGAGCCGTCGCTGGTCGGCATGTTCGGCTCGATCCCGACCCGTGCCAGCGGGTCGTTCTGGCGCAAGCTGGTGGCGTTTCTCGGCCCCGGCTACCTGGTCGCCGTCGGCTATATGGACCCGGGCAATTGGGCGACCTCGCTCGCCGGCGGTTCGAAATACGGCTACGCGCTGCTCAGCGTCGCGCTGGTCTCCAACGTCATGGCGATCATTCTGCAGTCGCTGTGCACCCGGCTCGGGGTCGGTGCCGGGCGCGATCTCGCCCAAGCATGCCGCGACGCGTTTCCGCGCTGGGTGTCGTGGCCGCTGTGGCTGTCGGCGGAGATCGCCATCACCGCCACCGACCTCGCCGAGGTGATCGGCACCGCGATCGGTCTCAATCTGCTGTTCGGCATTCCGCTCGAACTCGGCGTGCTGATCACCGCGGCGGACGTGTTTCTGGTGCTGGCGCTGCAGGCGTTCGGCTTCCGCTGGATCGAGGCCTTCGTGGTGGCGCTGCTCGGTGTGATCGCGGCGTGCTTCGCGATCCAGATCGCGATGGCCGATCCGGAGTGGGGCGCGGTGATCGCCGGCTTCGCCCCGACCACCAAGATCCTCACCGAACCCGGCATGCTGTATCTGGCGCTCGGCATCCTCGGCGCCACGGTGATGCCGCACAATCTCTATTTGCACTCGGGTCTGGTGCAGACCCGCGGCTTCGGCAGCAGCGTTCCGGAGCGCCGCGAGGCGATCAAGCTCGCCACTATCGACTCCACCATCGCGCTGACCTTCGCGCTCACCATCAACGCCTCGATCCTGATCCTCGCCGCGGCGACCTTCCACCACGCCGGCAAGACCGACGTGGCCGAGCTCGATCAGGCGCACGCCTTTCTGGCGCCGCTGCTCGGCTCGACGCTGGCGCCGACGCTGTTCGGCATCGCGCTGCTGGCCTGCGGCCTGAACTCGACGGTGACCGCGACGCTGGCCGGACAGATCGTGATGGAGGGCTTCATCGAGCTCAAGATCGCGCCGTGGCTGCGCCGGATGGTGACGCGGATGATCGCGATCGTGCCGGCCGTGGTGGTGACGATGTGGTTCGGCGAAAAAGGCACCGGTCAGTTGCTGATCCTCAGCCAGGTGGTGCTCAGCCTGCAACTGCCGTTCGCGGTGGTGCCGCTGGTGATGTTCACGTCGAGCCGGGCCAAAATGGGCGCGTTCGTCGCGCCGCGCTGGCTGACGGCCTCGGCCGTGGTGATCGCCGTGGTGATCATCGCGCTGAACATGAAGCTGGTCTACGACTTCGCGACGGGCGGATAGCGCCGCCACGGTCCGTCGCTCAGTCCTGCGGCTCCGGATATTCGCCGGACGCATCGACCCGGATCCAGCCGCTCGAGGCGAGGCGCTGCTGCGGCAGATAGCGGCCCTTGTAGTCCATCTTCTTCGAGCCTTCGATCCAGTAGCCGAGATAGACGTAGGGCAGGCCGAGCCGGCGGGCGCGGGCGATGTGGTCGAGGATCATGAAGGTGCCGAGCGAGCGGTTCTGTTCGCCGGGCTCGTAGAACGAGTACACCATCGACAGCCCGTCATTGAGCACGTCGGTCAGCGCCGCCGCGACCAGCTCGCCGCCGCGGCCGGTGATGCCGGTGTCGGGGGTACGCCTGCGATATTCGATGATCCGCGTCTCGACGTGGCTGTCCTCGACCATCATCGCGTAGTCGAGCACGGTCATGTCGGCCATGCCGCCGTGGCGGTGGCGCTGGTCGAGATAGGCGCGAAACACCGAATACTGTTCCGACGTCGGCACCGGATTGCGCTGCTCGCCGACGATGTCGGCGTTGCGGGCGAGGATCTTGCGCTGGTTGCGCGAGGAGCGGAATTCGTTGGCGATCACCCGGACCGAGACGCAGGACCGGCACTGGTCGCAGGCCGGGCGGTAGGCGATCGACTGGCTGCGGCGGAAACCGCCATGGGTCAGGAGGTCGTTCAGCTCGCCGGCCTTGTTGCCGACGAGATGGGTGAACACCTTGCGCTCGTGCCGGCCCGGCAGATACGGGCATGGCGAGGGAGCCGTCAGATAGAACTGCGGGGTGTCGCGCGAGTGCTGTGTCACGTCGGTCCGTCAACCTCCAACGTGAAGCAGCATCGCGCTACGGCCGGCTGCGGTCAATCGCTTTGGCGTCTCAATACGAACGCGCCGGCTCCGGGGCGACCGCCGCGCTGTTGATGATCACGGTTCCGAGCACGATGTCGTGCAACAGCCGGCGGCGGCCGTTGAACAGCCCGACCAGCAGCACCAGCGGCGTCAGCATCGAGACCGACAGCCAGAACAGGAAGGCGTGCACCGCGCCGAGCACGAAATAGCCCGGCTCGCCGGTCCAGGTCGCCAGTTCGATGCCCATCGCCCGCATCCCGAGCGTCGCCGAATGCGGCCCGCCGAGCGACGCGCCGTAATACACCAGCGCCCAGATCACCGAGGCAGGGGACACGATCCAGAACAGCGTCCAGCCGAGCCCCAGCGTGATCAGCCCGAACACCGTGATGAAGACGACGGCGAGCATCACCGGGATCGCCAGCACGACGAAGTCGATCAGGAACGCGAACACCCGTTTGGTGAGCACACCCTGGAACAGCTCCGGATTGCGCCACGGATCGAAGGTGTCGCCTTCGCCGCCGCTCCAGCCTGCATTTCCACGCGCACCAGGCCCGTTCGAACCGTAGTCAGACATGACCCTTGCTCCCCGTCGAACAATCACGACGCCGCTCGACATGGCGACGGCGCTCGCGCGTTGCAAGGCCGCCGCGACATTACAAAGCGGCAATCGGGAGCGGGAAGGCCGGACCGAATCGCAGGGCCGGCTGGTATCAGCCCTGCTTCTTCAGCTTCTCGGCGGCCTGCGGCGCGAAGTAGGTCAGCACGCCGTCGGCGCCGGCGCGCTTGAAGCCGAGCAGACTTTCCATCATCGCGCGCTCGCCGTCGAGCCAGCCGTTGTTGGCCGCCGCCGCGATCATCGCGTATTCGCCGGACACCTGGTAGGCGAAGGTCGGCACCGCGAAGGTCTCCTTCACGCGGCGGACGATGTCGAGATAGGGCATGCCGGGCTTCACCATCACCATGTCGGCGCCCTCGGCGAGATCGAGCTCGACCTCGCGAATCGCCTCGTCGGTGTTGGCCGGGTCCATCTGATAGGTGCGCTTGTCGCCGGTCAGCGCCTTGGCGGAGCCGATCGCGTCGCGGAACGGGCCGTAAAACGCCGAGGCGTATTTCGCCGCATAGGCCATGATCTGGACATCCTGGAAGCCGGCGTCGTCGAGCCCCTGCCGGATCGCCCCGATGCGGCCGTCCATCATGTCCGACGGCGCGATCACGTCGCAGCCTGCCTCGGCCTGCACCAGCGACTGCCGGACCAGCACCGCGACGGTCTCGTCGTTGAGGATGCGGCCGTCCTGGATCAGGCCGTCATGGCCATGGCTGGTGAACGGGTCGAGCGCGACGTCGCACAACACGCCGAGCTCGGGGAATTCCTTCTTGATGGCGCGCACGGTGCGGCACACCAGATTTTCCGCATTGGTCGCCTCGGTGCCGTCCTCGTCGCGCAGCGACGGGTCGGTGTAGGGAAACAAGGCGATGCAGGGGATCTCCAGCTTGGCGGCCCGCTCGGCGGCGCGCACCACCTGGTCGATGCTGAGCCGTTCGACGCCGGGCATCGAGGCGATCGGCGCGCGCTTGTTGTCGCCGTCGATCACGAACATCGGCCAGATCAGATCGTCGGTGGTCAGAACGTTCTCGCGGACCAGCCGGCGGGCCCATTCCGATTTGCGGTTGCGCCGCGGGCGCACGACGAGGTCGAGGGGCGGGGCGGACGGCCGGGGGGCGGGGTCGCGCATTTCGATGGGACGGCCGAATTTGATCGCCATTTTGCCAACTCTCCCTGGGGGCGTCCGATTTGCTGCATCAAGCTAGCATTTTGGCATCCCCGCGTCACTGCGCTGTTGATTTGGCGCAATCGGCCGCGCCGGCCGCGATCACAGGCGATTGATTTTGCCGTCCCGGCGGGCCAAGACTCGGCCGCCGAACCACCAAAGCAGCGAGCCGCATGTCCGAACTCCCGACGTCGTCGCGCGAACACGCGCCGCGAGACCCCTCGATCGGGGTCGCGGCGATCGCGCCCGAGCGCGACGAGCAGCACGAGAACGACTGGACGCAGCGGCTGGTGCTGTTCCTGCGGGTGATGGCGGTGATCTCGATCTGCAAGGGCCTCTATCATTGGGCGCAGATCACCGGCTTCGTCGGCGGCGAGGACGACGCGTTCGAAGTCCAGTCGATGGCCTGGCAGACCGCCACGGTGTATTTCGCCGTGATCGAGCTGGTCGCCGCGATCGGGCTGTGGCTGGCGACGCCGTGGGGCGCCGTCGTCTGGCTCACCACCGTGGTGTCGATGGCGGTGATCGAGCTGATGTTTCCGGCGATCTATGGCGGCAGCCTGCTGATCGTGTCGATCGAGGCGCTGCTGCTCGCGGCCTATCTGGCGCTGGCCTGGATGGCGGCGCGCGAACGGCCGCCATAGCGATCCCCGAATTCGGTTCCGTTCCGGCCGCAACGCGCCGGACGGCGAGGCCAACGACAAACCACAAGAAAAGAAAGGGGGGCACCATGAGCGAGCTTCATTCCGGCGGAACCGGCGGCAGCCTGATCGTCAATGCGGTCGCGCGCTACGGCGACCGGCCGGTGATCGCCGACGACACCACGCGCTGGACCTATCGCGAATTCGGCGAAGCGGTCGGCCGCTTCATCACGCTGTTCCGCGCCGTCGGCCTCGCCAAGGGCAGCGCGCTGTCGATCCTGTCGTCGAACCGCGCCGAATCCTGGGCGGCGATCTCGGCCGCGACGGTGATGGGCCTACGCTACACGCCGCTGCACCCGATGGCGGCCGAGGACGACCACGCTTTCATCATCGAGGACGCCGAGATCGACGCGCTGATCGTCGAGACCGGCAAGTTCGCCGCGCGCGGCCTCGCGATCCGCGGCCGCGTGCCGGGGCTGAAGCACCTGCTGTCGTTCGGCGCGGTCGAGGGCGCTCGCGACCTGCTGGACGGCTTCGCCAGCGTCGAGCCGGCCCCGCTGGTCGACGAGAGCGTGACCTCGGACATCGCCTGGCTGGCCTACACCGGCGGCACCACGGGGCGCTCCAAGGGCGTGATGATCCCGCATCGCGCGCTGACCACGATGGCGGCGCTGCTCTACGCCGATTGGGACTGGCCGGCGGAGATCCGTTATCTCGCCGCGACGCCGATCAGCCACGCCGCCGGCGTCACCGTCTACCCGGTGATGATGCGCGGCGGCTTCACCCGGCTGGTGCCCGGGTTCGAGATCGAGTCGTATTGCCGCGTCGTCGCCGAGGACAAGATCACCGCGGTGTTCCTGGTGCCGACGCTGATCTATGCGCTGATCGACGCCAGGGAGGTGAGGGCGCGTCACGACCTGTCGTCGCTCGACATGATCGTCTACGGCGCCGCACCGATGTCGCCGGACCGGCTGCGCGAAGGCATGGCGATCTTCGGCAAGATCTTCGTGCAGCTCTACGGCCAGACCGAAGCGCCGCAATGCATCACCACGATGCGCAAGATCGATCACGACGACACTAAGCCCGGTCGGCTCGGCAGTTGCGGCCGGCCCAATCCGCTGGTCGACGTCAAGCTGTTCGACAGCGAGATGCGCGAAGTCGGAATCGGCGAGCCCGGCGAAATCTGCGTGCGCGGCACGCTGGTGATGGACGGCTACTGGAAGCGGCCCGAGGCGACCGAAGAGGCGTTCCGCGGCGGCTGGCTGCACACCGGCGACGTCGCGGTGAAGGACGCCGACGGTTACTTGTACATCGTCGACCGCACCAAGGACATGATCATCTCCGGCGGCTTCAACATCTATCCGCGCGAAGTCGAGGACGCGCTGATGGCGCATCACGCCGTCGCCTCGGCCGCGGTGATCGGCGTGCCCGACGACAAATGGGGCGAGGCGGTGAAGGCGTTCGTCGTGCTCAAGCCCGGCGCCAACAACGACGCCGCCGAGTTGCAGGCGCACGTGAAGGACAAGCGCGGCGCGCCGTGGTCGCCGAAGACGATCGACTTCGTCGACGCCATTCCGGTCACCGGTCTCGGCAAGATCGACCGCAAGGTGCTGCGCGCGCCGTATTGGGAAGGCCGCACCCGCGGCGTCGCGTAAAATTTTTCGACAATTGCGGAAGGTAAGGTTCCGGTCACCTTAAAGGGTTCGGTCAGGTCCGTTACGGGAATCTTTCGAATTGTAACGGAGCTGTTCTCAAATGCGACAGGGGGGCCGGCGAAGGCTTCGAATCCGGCCCCATCCGTCAATGAAACGTTGCGAGAAGTGGCCGATTTGCAGGCTTAATCCGCGATTCACTGTCTTCAATTCATGATCTCTTTATTGTCTTATTTAAGCTGATCTTCAAACGCCCCGATTAAGTTGGACCTATCAGACGGGACACAAGTTTCGTCGAATAAGTCGATCAAAAAAGACGACAGGGGAAGTGTCATGATCAAAGCCGTTGCCACGGCAGCCGAAGCCGCCGCGCCCGCAGTTGCAGGACAAGCGCCGGTCCAGCCGCTCTATCTCGAAGCCCTGACTCTGGTGGAACGGCTGCATCGCCGCCTGCTCGACGTCATCAAGGACGAATTCGACCGCCGCGGTCGCGCCGACATCAACTCGGTGCAGGCGCTGCTGCTCTACAACATCGGCGACAAGGAACTGACCGCCGGCGAACTGCGCACCCGCGGTTACTATCTCGGCTCCAACGTCTCCTACAACCTGAAGAAGCTCGTCGAGCTCGGCTTCCTCGACCATCAGCGCTCGCGCGTCGATCGTCGCTCGGTGCGGATCCGTCTCACCGCGCAGGGCCAGGAAGTCCGCCACATCGTCGACGCGTTGTATCAGAAGCACGTCAAGACGGTGGAGCAGGTCGGCGGCATCTCCAGCGAGGAGTTCGCCACGCTGAACAAGTCGCTGCACCGGCTCGAGCGGTTCTGGACCGACCAGATCCTGTACCGTCTCTGATTTCCGATCCGGGACCGCGCCGACGCCGGCCGGCATCACGCCAGGCCCGCCCGACGAAGGCAGCACGCGCGGTTTCCGTTCATCTCCAGGCTCTGTCGTCATCGGCTCTCCGCAAGGGGAGCCGATTTTTCTTGTTGTCTCGCAGCGCCGAAATTTTCGTTTCCCGGACGGGAACTTTTTGCATCGCCGCGGCTTGTCCCGCGCAATGCCGCTGGAGAGAGCGATGCTGATCGAACGAGGATTGCGGGTCATGAACATCGACGTTGTCGGACGGGCGTACGACATTGCGGCGAATTATCTGCGCCGCACCGGGGCGATCGCCGATACGTCGGCGACCTACGATCCGCTGCTGGAGCTGATCGTGCAGATGTTCCATCGCGGCGAGACCAATCCGATCAAGCTCGCCAACAAGGCGATTTCCATCTTCGAAGCCGCCAAGATGGCGGCTTGAACCGAGGGGTTAGCTGAATGCAACGAGCCATCGACCGCGTGATCCAGACCTACGGCCTGCTGACCAGCCGGGAAGCGGCCGAAAAGGCGCAAGCCAAGGTCGAGAGCTACATCCGCACGCTGTTCGAGGCCGGCGAGACCGACGACAACCGTTTGACGGTGTGCGGCCTCGTCTATCTGCGCGAGCTTGACGGCAGCAACGATCCGGTGAAGGCTGGCTACACCGGGCTCTGAGACACGCCAAAATGATCCGTATGGTCGCCGGGCTGGTCGCAATCCTCCCGGCGATCGTCGTGTTTGCCGGCGCCATCGCCGGCTCCGAGACGCCGCGCAAACGCTCGCTGATCGAGGAGGTCGGCATCAAGCGGCTGTTCGGCTGGCCGCCGAACGGCCACGACGTGCTGCGGCTGATGCACGAATTCGACCTGGTGCAACTGCGCGCCGCCGGCATCGCCGCGACGCGCGGCACCGACGCCGTGCAACGCTTCGCGCTGGCGCAGGCCGAACACGCGCGGCAGCGCGAAGCGGCGATCGTGCGGCTCAACATGTTCGCGCTGCTCAACATCGATTTCGCGGCCGACCCGAGCCTGGTCCGGCGCAACGAACTCGCCGGCCTGCAGGGCGCGGTCGGGCAGGCCTTCATGCGCGACTACATCGCCAAGCAGCGCGACGACATCGTCGACACGATCGCCATGCTGAAGCGCTATCTGCTCAACCCCGACAATGACGACATCCGCCGTTTCGCCCAGCAGCAATTGCCGCTGCTGCAACAGGCGCGCGAGGAGCTGCAGCGGCTGGAATGATCCGCCGACGCGGTTCGATCCTGGAATGCCCCGTCGCGCCGGGCGATGGCGGCGCGCAAGACGTTCCGGTCCGTCCGATCTGTCCCGCGTGACAAGCATCCTCGCGGACCGCCCCGATGGGGAGAGCCATAGGTGTGCAGTCCTAGGTGGCGCCGCCTTTCAACCGGAATTCGCGCCCCGCACTGAAATTCTTGCGGCGCCGTCGCAGCGGTGCGCTACAAGGCGCGGGAGATTTTCAGGAACAGGGCGAGGGCATGGACAAGAAGGCGATGCGCGAAGAGGCCGACCGGCTGATGCGCGAGGCGATGGCCACCAAGAATCTGACCGTGAAGCAGGGCGACACCGTGATCATGGTGACCTGCGGCAAATGCGGCGCGCCGAACAAGGTCAAGGCGCCGAAGGGCGTCACCCGCGTCGCCT
>JACRJB010000055.1 GCA_016215605.1 Rhodopseudomonas palustris | reverse complement strand
GCTCGACCCGGCGCTGCTGCGTCCCGGCCGCTTCGACCGTCAGGTCGTGGTGCCGAATCCGGACGTCGTCGGTCGCGAGCAGATCCTGAAGGTGCATGTCCGCAAGGTGCCGCTGGCGCCGGATATCAACCTGAAGACCATCGCGCGCGGCACCCCCGGCTTCTCCGGCGCCGACCTGATGAACCTCGTCAACGAAGCGGCGCTGATGGCGGCGCGGCGCAACAAGCGCATGGTCACCCAGTCCGAGTTCGAAGACGCCAAGGACAAGGTGATGATGGGCGCCGAGCGCAAGTCGCTGGTGATGACCGAAGAAGAGAAGATGCTGACGGCCTATCACGAAGGCGGTCACGCCATCGTCGGCCTCAACGTCATCGCCACCGACCCGATCCACAAGGCCACCATCATTCCGCGCGGCCGTGCGCTCGGCATGGTGATGCAGCTGCCGGAACGCGACAAGCTGTCGATGTCGCTGGAGCAGATGACTTCGCGCCTCGCCATCATGATGGGCGGCCGCGTCGCCGAGGAGCTGGTGTTCGGCCGCCAGAAGGTGACCTCGGGCGCGTCCTCCGACATCGAGCAGGCGACCCGCCTGGCCCGGATGATGGTCACCCGCTGGGGCCTGTCGGAAGAGCTCGGCACGGTTTCCTACGGCGAGAACCAGGACGAGGTGTTCCTCGGCATGTCGGTGTCGCGCACCCAGAACGCTTCCGAAGCGACGGTCCAGAAGATCGACGCCGAGATCAAGCGGCTGGTCGAAGAGGGCTACAACGAGGCGACCCGCATCCTCACCGAGAAGCGCGCCGACCTCGAAGCGCTCGCCAAGGGCCTGCTCGAATTCGAGACGCTCACCGGCGACGAGATCACCGATCTGATCAACGGCAAGAAGCCGAACCGCGAATCGGTGCTCGAGCCGTCGGGCCCGCGCACCTCTGCGGTGCCGCCGGCCGGCAAACCGCGGCCGCGGCCCGACACCGGGCTGGAGCCGCAGCCGCAGGCCTGAGGCGCTTCCTCGATCGACATTAAGAACGCGGCGGAAACGCCGCGTTTTTTTATGGTCCGAACGGCCGTGGCGACCATTTGGCGTCGCCCTGCGGTTGTGTTTTGTCTCGTCTCCCGTCGCTCTTGATGTCATTCTCAAACGGTGCGGAGCTTATCCCGCACCGAAACGGCGACTGCGGCCAACGCTGCGCCATAGGGGAGAGAGACAATGCGACCAAGTCGGGCGAACGCTGTGCTGTGCACGGCGGCGATGTTGCTGGTGTGGCCTGCGCTGGGGCAGGCTGCCGACATCCGGGGCGTGACCAAGACGGAAATCAAGATCGGCCAGACCATGCCGTACAGCGGACCGGTGTCCGCGTTCGGCACGCTCGGCAAGGGCGAAGTCGCCTACTTCAAGATGGTCAACGATCGTGGCGGCATCAACGGCCGCAAGGTCAATCTGATCTCGCTCGACGACAGCTACGTGCCGCCGAAGACGGTGGAGCAGACACGCCGGCTGGTGGAGAGCGACGAGGTCGCGCTGATCTTCTCGACGATGGGGACCGCGCACAACACCGCCATCGCCAAGTATCTGCAGTCGAAGAAAGTGCCGCAGCTGTTTCTCGCGTCCGGTGCGTCCAAGTTCGGCGACATGGCGCAGTATCCGATGGCGACCATGGGAGTGATGGCGCCGTTCCGCTACGAGGCGCGGCTCTACGCCCGCTACGCGCTGCAGAAGAACCCGGCGGCGAAATTCGCCATCCTGTCGCAGAACGACGATTTCGGCCGCGACTATCTGCTCGGCCTCCGGGACGTGCTCGGCGAGAAGTTCGATTCAGTCGTCACCGCCGCGACCTACGAGGTGGTCGACCCGACCATCGATTCGCAGATCGTGAAGCTGAAATCCTCCGGCGCCGACGTGCTGATCATCGCCGCGACGCCGAAATTCGCCGCGCAGTCGATCCGCAAGGCGTTCGAGATCGGCTGGCGGCCGATGACGTTTCTCAGCAACGTGTCGGTTTGGATGTCGACGGTGATGGAGCCGGCCGGACTCGAGGCCGGGACCGGCATCATTTCGTCGGCCTACGTCAAGGATCCGATGGACGCGGCCTGGAAGGACGATCCCGGTGCCACGCAGTGGCGGGAGTTCATGGCCAAGTACATGCCGGACGGCGACGTGCGCGATCAGAACTACGTCAACGGCTTCAACAACGGCATTGTGCTGGAGCACGTGCTGAAAGCCTGCGGCGACGATCTCAGCGCCGAGAACATCATGCGGCAGGCGCTGGCGATCAAGGATCTGGAAGTACCGATGCTGCTGCCGGGCATCAAGGTCAACACCGGCCCGAACGACAATTTGCCGGTCGAGCAGATGCAGTTCATGCGCTTCACCGGCAAGCAGTGGGAGCGGTTCGGCGAACTCCTGACCGGAAACTGAAACGGCCCGGGGCCTCAGACGGCCCCGGCGGCCGACGCATGGCGAACATGGTTGCGCGACGGCTTGACCCCGCCGCGCAAACGCCTCAGGCATGGCGGCCATGAGGATCGGTTCGTGACCACGCATATTCCCAAAGCGCCGGCCTATTGGGCGCGCGACGCGATCATGCCCGGCATCATCGCGATCGGTCCGATGCTGCCGGGCACGCTGGCGTTCGGCATGGCGTTCGGCGCGCTGTGTGCGCAGAAGGGCTTCACGCTCGCCGAAGTCGAAGTGATGATGGCGACGGTCTATGGCGGGCTGTCGCAATTCGTCGCGGTGCAGTCGTGGCCGTCGACGCTGACGCCGTCGACGATCGCGACGCTGGCGCTGCTGACCACGACGGTCAACATCCGGTTCTTCCTGATGACCGCGTCGATGCGGCCGTGGTTCGGCACGCTGCCGCCGTGGCAATCCTATCCGGCGATGCTGCTGGTCACCGACGGCGGCTGGCTCGCCGCGATGCGCTATCGCGAGCACGGCGGCGCCAACGCCTGGTTCTATGTCGCGGGCGGGATCGTGCTGTATTTCGTCTGGCTGGTCTCGGCGATTCCGGGCTTCCTGCTCGCCGAGCAATTGTCCGACCCGCGCAAGTTCGGTGTCGATCTGGCGATGCCGGCGTTCTTCGCCGCGATGCTGGTGCCGGCCTGGAAGGGGCCGCGCCGCGCGATCCCGTGGCTGGTGTCGGGCGTGGTCGCGCTCACCGTGCACTGGCTGGTTCCGGGGTACTGGTTCATCATCGCCGGCGCGCTGTGCGGCGCACTCAGCGCCGGACTGATGGACGAGCCGCCAGCGCAGGAGCGTCCCGCGTGAACGAGTTCCTGCGGAGCGACGTGATGCTCGCCTTCGCGGTGATGACCGCGGTGACGGTCGCCTCGCGGCTCGGCGGCTTCTGGTTGATGCGCTACGTCGATGTCACGCCGCGGGTGCGGCGGATGCTCGACGCGCTACCCGGCTCGATCATTGTCGCAGCCGCGTTGCCGGTCGCGGTCAATGGCGGTCCGGTGGTGATGTTCGCACTCGCGGCGGCGATGGCGGTCAGTATCATCCGCCGCAACGACTTCATTGCAGTGATTACCGGTATGACAGTAGCGGCGCTGGCGCGCGCGCTCGGCTTCGGCGGCTAGCTGCAGTTCTGGTATTCACTTCATTGCTGTAAGGGCTTGCCATCGCCTCTGAATAGGTGTTCACTTTTTTCATCGAATTGGCTCTGCGTCGGCTCTGCGCCGATGCTCCAAGATGTTGATGAGCGATCATTTTTTCCGATCCCACCGGACTCGGAAGCGCTCGATCCCGGGACGTGAGCGATGGTATATCGGCGGACCCATCAGGTCGTGAAGCGGCTGGCTGCACGCCGGAGCGCCATCCTTGCTGCGGCGCGGGAGACCGCGGTCGAAGGCGGCATGGCGGCGGTGCAGATCGCTCCCGTGGCCAGCCGCGCGAGCGTCGCCGCCGGAACCGTCTACCGCTATTTTCCGTCCAAGGCCGATCTGATCTCCGAACTGATCGCCGACGTGTCGCGCGACGAACTCGCTGCGATCCGCCGCGCCGCGGACGCGGCGCCGGGCCCGTCGTCGGCGCTGGCGGCGGCGGTGACGACGGTCGCCGTGCATGTGCTGTCGCACCGCAAACTCGCCTGGGGCATTCTCGCCGAACCGGTCGACGTCGACGTCTCCGCGTCGCGCCTCGCCAGCCGCCGCGAAATCGCCGGCGAGATCGAGGCGCGGATCAGTGCGGCGGTCCGCGCGGGGCATCTGCCGGCGCAGGACACCGCGCTGGCGGCCACGGCGCTGCTGGGTGCAGTGCACGAATCGCTGGTCGGGCCGCTGGCTCCCGACAATCTCGACGACCCGGCCAAATTGCGCGATGCGGTGCAGACCGTGACGCTGCTGGCGCTGCGCGCGGTCGGCGTGATGGATGCGCGCGCCCGCGGCCTCGTGGTGCAGGCGGTGGTGCCGTCGCGCATTCTGGTCGGCGCCTAGAGTTCCGTCGGCCCGAAACCGTTTGCCGAATGGAATTGCTCTCAGTAAGGGTTGAGAGCGCATCCTGATCCCGACTGGTGTTCCGCTGTCGCGACATCCGCACGGTCCGTTCGAGGCTCAGCCGGTCGCGCAGGAGTATCTCGCATGACCATTCTGATGCCGGAGCCGGACCAGGCCGTGCTGGCGCGCCGCGACGAGATCGTCGCGAGCTTGCGCAAGATCGTGCCGGGCGAGGGCGTGATCTCCAGCGCCGCCGAGATGAAGCCCTACGAGTCCGACGGCCTGATGGCGTATCGCCAGCCGCCGATGGTGGTGGTGCTGCCGAGCACGACCCAGCAGGTCTCCGAGGTGCTGCGCTATTGTCATCAGCACGGCATCAAGGTCGTGCCGCGCGGCTCCGGCACTTCGCTGTCCGGCGGCGCGCTGCCGCTCGCCGACGCCGTGCTGCTCGGGCTCGGTAAGTTCAAGCGCATCCGCGAGATCGATTTCGACAACCGCGCGGTGGTGGTCGAGCCCGGCGTGACCAACCTCGCGATCAGCCAGGCGGTCGACCATGCCGGCTTCTACTACGCGCCCGATCCGTCGTCGCAGATCGCCTGTTCGATCGGCGGCAACATCGCCGAGAATTCCGGCGGCGTGCACTGCCTGAAATACGGCATGACCACCAACAACGTGCTCGGCTGCGAGATCGTGCTGATGACCGGCGAGATCCTGCGGATCGGCGGCAAGGCCGCGGAGTGCGCCGGCTACGATTTGATGGGCGTGATCACGGGCTCCGAGGGCCTGCTCGGCGTCATCACCGAAGTCACCGTCCGTATCCTGCGCAAGCCGGAGACGGCGCGGGCGCTGATGGTCGGCTTCACAGACGTCGAGGCCGCCGGCCAGTGCGTCGCCGACATCATCTCGGCCGGCATCATCCCGGGCGGCATGGAGATGATGGACAAACCGGCGATCCACGCCGCCGAGGCCTTCGTCCATGCCGGCTATCCGCTCGACGTCGAGGCGCTGCTGATCATCGAGCTCGACGGCCCGCAGGTCGAAGTCGACGAACTGATCACCCGCGTCGAGACCATCGCGCTGGGGTGCGGCTCGACCACCTGCCAGATATCGACGTCGGAGCAGGAGCGGCTGCTGTTCTGGAGCGGCCGCAAGGCGGCGTTCCCGGCTGTGGGACGGATCTCGCCGGACTATCTCTGCATGGACGGCACCATCCCGCGCAAAGAGCTTCCGCTGGTGCTGCGGCGGATGACCGAAATGTCGGAGAAGTACGGCCTGCGCGTCGCCAACGTGTTCCACGCCGGGGACGGCAATCTGCATCCTCTCATCTTGTACGATGCCAATCAGCCGGGCGAGCAGGACAGGGCGGAAGCGTTCGGCGCCGACATCCTGCGGCTGTGCGTCGAGGTCGGCGGCGTGCTGACCGGCGAGCATGGCGTCGGCATCGAGAAGCGTGACCTGATGCCGGAGATGTTCTCCGATATCGATCTCAATCAGCAGCAGCGGCTGAAATGCGCGTTCGATTCCGAAGGCCTGCTCAATCCCGGCAAGGTGTTCCCGACGCTGCACCGCTGCGCCGAACTCGGCCGCATGCATGTGCACGGCGGCAAATTGCCGTTCCCGGACATCCCGCGGTTCTAGGCTTGGTAGTTTATTCGTCGATGAAGCACAGCCTCTCACCGTCATTGCGAGCGAAGCGAAGCAATCGACCGCCGGTGCACGGGGCTGGATTGCTTCGTCGCTACGCTCCTCGCAATGACGGTAAGCATCGGCTCGCAACCTGACTGAAGGACGACGTTCGCCCGTGGATACGCTGAAAGTACGCGACGCGCAGGAAGTCGAAGACGCGGTGCGCGCCGCCATCGCCAATGAGCAGCCGCTCGAGATCATCGGCCACGGCACCAAGCGGCGGGTCGGTCAGCCGATGGCGACCAATGCGCTGCTCGACCTGTCGGCGCTCAATGCGGTCACCGCCTACGAGCCGAACGAACTGATCATCACCGTGCAGGCCGGGGCGCCGGTCGCCGACGTGCTGTCGCTGATCGATTCCAAGAACCAGCAATTCGCCTTCGAGCCGATGCACACCGCGCTGCTGCTCGGCACGGCGGAGACCGAGGGCACCATCGGCGGCATGATCGCGGCCGGGCTGGCCGGTCCGCGGCGGATCAAGTCGGGCGGGGCGCGCGACCATCTGCTCGGCGCGCACGCGGTGTCGGGCTTCGGCGAGAGCTTCAAGGCCGGCGGCAAGGTGGTGAAGAACGTCACCGGCTACGATCTGTGCAAGCTGCTCGCGGGCTCGTGGGGCACGCTGGCGGTGATGACCGAGGTGACGCTGAAGGTGACGCCGCGGCCGGAGAGCGAGCGCACACTGCTGCTGCGCGGGCTCGACGATGTCGCCGCCAACAAGGCTATGACCCAGGCGCTGGGCTCGCCCTATGACGTCAGCGGTGCGGCGCATCTGCCGGGATCGGCGCTGCGCACCACCGGCGGCGCGCTGGCCGACATCGCGCAGCCCGATCAGGCGCTGACGCTGCTGCGGCTCGAGGGCATCACTTCGTCGGCGAGCCAGCGCGCGGAGTCGCTGCGCGCGGCGCTGAACAGTTTCGGCGCCGCCGAGCTGGTCGCGGACGCGACCTCCGCCGCGCTGTGGCGTGCGGTGCGCGACGTCGAGCCGTTTGCCGCATCGGGCCCGCGCGCGCTCTGGCCGGTGTGGCGGATCGTCTGTCCGCCGGCCTCCGGCGGCGCGTTCGGGCAGGCGCTGCAGCGCGAGAGCGGCGGCGAGGTGATCTACGATTGGGGCGGCGGATTGATCTGGGCGGCGTTGCCGCCGGCCGCCGATGCCCACGCCAAGGCGCTGCGCCAGCGCGTCGACAAGATCGGCGGCCACGCCTCGCTGATCCGCGGCGCCGACGAGATCCGCGCCGGCATCGACGTGTTCCAGCCGCAGGCGAGCGGGCTCGCCGCGCTCGGGCAGCGGGTCAAGCACAGCTTCGATCCGAGGAACGTTCTCAATCGCGGCCGGTTGTCGCGAGGACCCGCAGCATGAAAACCGAATTCAGTCTCACCCAACTCGCCGATCCGGACATCGCCGAGGCCGACAAGATCCTGCGCGCCTGCGTGCATTGCGGGTTCTGCACCGCGACGTGTCCGACCTACGTGCTGCTCGGCGACGAACTCGACAGCCCGCGCGGCCGTATCTACCTGATCAAGGAGATGCTGGAGAGCAACGCGCCGCCGACCGCGGACGTCGTCAAGCACATCGACCGCTGCCTCTCTTGCCTCGCCTGCATGACGACGTGTCCCTCCGGTGTGAACTACATGCATCTGGTCGATCAGGCGCGCGCCCGGATCGAGAAGGACTACACGCGGCCGTTCTGGGACCGCCTGATCCGCGAGGTGCTGTCCTGGATGATGCCGCATCCGGGCATGTTCCGGCTCGGCATGTGGGCCGCGCGAATCGTGCGCCCGGTCGCGGCCCTGCTGCCGGGATCGCACGACCTCGCGCATCCGACCGTCCTCAGCCGGATCAAGGCGATGCTGGCGCTGGCGCCGAAGCATCTGCCCGAGCCCGGGCCGTCCTCGGGGACCACGTTCCCGGCGATCGGGCCGAAGCGCGGCCGGGTCGCGCTGCTGCACGGCTGCGCTCAGCAGGTGCTGGCGCCGCGCATCAATCGCGCTGCGATCAATCTGCTGACGCGCCACGGCATCGAGGTGGTGCTGGCTGCGGACGAGGCTTGTTGCGGTGCCCTGATCCATCATCTCGGCCGCGACACCCGGACCCTCGAATACGCCCGTACCAACATCAAGGCCTGGCAAGCCGAGATCGCCCGCGGTGGTCTCGACGCCATTCTGGTCACGACCTCCGGCTGCGGCACGGTGATCAAGGACTACGGTTTCATGCTGCGCGAGGATCCGGAGTTCGCCGCGCCGGCTGCGAAGATCTCGGCGCTCGCGAAGGATATCAGCGAGTATGTCGATGGCCTCGAACTGTCGGCGCCGCAGCCGCACGGTGATATCGTCGTCGCTTATCACTCCGCCTGTTCGCTGCAGCACGGTCAGAAAATCACGCGGCTGCCCAAAGAATTGCTTTCCAAGTCCGGATTCGTGGTGAAAGATATCCCGGAGAGTCATTTGTGTTGTGGTTCGGCGGGCACGTACAACATTCTCCAGCCTGACATCGCGACCAGATTGCGCGACCGCAAGGTCGCCAACATCGCTTCCGTCAAGCCGGACATGATTGCCGCGGGCAACATCGGCTGCATGGTGCAGATCGCCAGCGGAACGGAAGTCCCTGTGGTGCACACGATTGAACTTCTCGATTGGGCGACAGGCGGTCCCCGGCCTGCGAGAACCTGACTGCGCTGCAGGCCTGCTGGCGGATAGCGCGATTGCCGAACCACAGGCGATCCGCACAACAGGAGGACGACAATGGCGAAAAGCAAGAAGTCCAAAAAGAACAAGGCGGACAAGAAGGCCAAGACGTCGAGCAAGGCCGAGCTGAAGCTGGCGAAGAAAGCCAAGAAGGGCGCCAAGGCCTCCGCGTCGACGCCCGCCAAGAAGACGGCCAAGAAATCCGCCAAGAAGAAAACCGCCCCCGCCAAGCCGGCGAAGAAGACATCTGCGAAGAAGGCTTCGGCGAAGAAGTCTTCCGCCAAAAAGGCCCCCGCCAAAAAGGCCCCCGCCAAGAAAGCCCCTGCCAAGAAGGCGTCTGCGAAGACCGCCCTGAAGGCCAGGTCGGCCGGTGCGAAGAAGGCCGCCAAGCCAGCGGGAAAATTCGCGGCAGGCAAGTCGGCGAAGAAGGCCGCTGCGAAGACGCCGGCCAAGACGTCCGCGAAAACCGCCGCTCCGAAGGTGAGCGCGCCCAAGGCCCCGCCGAAATCAGTCGCGCCGACCAGCACCCCCGCCAGGAAGGCCGCGACCAGCAAGGCCAGGACCGCAGTGCCGCGGTCCGCACCGAAGGCCGGCGTGCCGAACGACATCCTGGAAAAGATCGACGCCGCAGCGCCCGCGGAAGCTCCGGCGCCGATCAAGCCGGCCAAGCCCCGCAAGCCGCGCGTGCGCAAGCCGGCTGCCGCGCCTGCTCCGGAGCCCGAAGGGGCGGCTTCGTCGTCGGTATCCGAGACGCCGCCGGCTGAGGTCGCCGCTGCCGCGCCGGAGGAGACTGCTGCGGATGCGGCCGAATCGTGGCGGTCGCCGCCGCCCGAACCGGCCGGCGAAGCGGCCGACGACGATACGCCCGCCGAACCATTTCCGGTCGCCGCAGAGGCCGGCCAGGAGCCCGACGCGTCGGTCGAGTCGCTGCCGTCGTCCGACGCGGACGAGGGAGACATCGAGGGCGATCACGCCCACGCCGACCCGCAGCACCGGACGCCCGATCCGATGTAGCGATCGTTGCGACGGCGACCTTTGAGATCTGGTCGAGGCCGCGGATCGCACCGCGGCCTCGGTCTTTTTGGAGATCGGTTCGGGCGCCGTTCGGCGGTATCAGCGTATGAAATCGCAGCCGAGGCGAATCGGCCTCAGAGCCGCGCACGAGGCCCCGTCATGCCGCCGTCACATTGGTCGAAAGTGTTGCCTGCTCAGCCAGATGTCGTGAGTGGGGTGCAGAACGAGTCGCAATGTAGTGGTCGAATTGCCACAGTTCAAAACTACTCGTGGCCGGAAGCCTCGAATTGCTCAAAAATGCGGCAGCTGCATGTGTTTTTTGCTTCACGGTTCCTCGTCTCAGCCGCAGATTGTGAGGGAGTTACTTAGCAGGTCGATATCGCGTCTTTAGGACTTGGGTCGGGCTGGTTTCAAATCGATGGGGATCATCATGAAGAAGGCAATTCTGTCGGTCGCGGCTCTGCTCGCTGTCGGCGTCACCTCGGCCTCCGCTGCCGACCTGCCCGCGAAGGTTTACACCAAGGCTCCGCCGGTCGTGGCGTTCGACCCCTGGGATATCGCCTTCGGCAGCGCCATCATGAGCGACTACGTGTTCCGCGGCGTCACCCAGTCGAACCACAAGCCGTCGGTCAACGCCTATTTCGAGCCGCGCTACAACGTCACCAAGGACCTGCAGCTCTACGTCGGTACCTCGTTCTCAAGCATCTCGTTCCCGAACCGCGCCGCCGCTGAAGTCGACATCTACGGCGGTATCCGCCCGACCTTCGGCGCCTTCGCGTTCGACTTCGGTGTGTTCGGCTACCTGTATCCGGGCGGAACCTGCCAGTTCGGCGGCACCGGCGTCGACAACACCGGCCGCTTCTGGGGTTCGGACTGCGCCGCCAACGCGATCTTCAACGGCAACGTGATGAAGAAGGACGCGAGCTTCTACGAAGGCTACGCCAAGGTGATGTGGACCGTGAACGACATGTTCGCGTTCGGCGCCAACGAATACTACTCGCCCAGCTTCCTGAACACCGGCGCCTGGGGCAACTACGCGTCGGTCACCGGCAAGTTCACCGCTCCGGGCACCCTGTTCGGCTCCAGCGGCGTCGGCATGTACATCTCGGGTGAGTACGGCCATCAGTGGTTCGGCACCTCCGACTCGTTCTATGGCGTTCCGGCCTCGCCGTTCGGCATCAAGTATGCCGACTACAACACCTGGAACATCGGCGTCGGCTTCACCTACAAGGTGTTCACCCTCGACCTCCGCTACTCCGACACCGACCTGTCGAAGGCGAACTGCAACGCCTTCACCAGCGACTACACCGCCACCCCGAGCGGCAGCTTCTCGCCGATCAACCCGACTGGCGTCGGCTCGAAGTGGTGCGGCTCGACCTTCATCGCGAAGCTGTCGGCCGACCTGACGCTGATGAGCAACATCAAGTAAGCTTTCCCATCTGGGGGCTCGAGGGCGGCAGAGCAATCTGCCGCCCTTTTTGTTTGTGCGGATGACATCTGGATCGAATGGCCTTCGCCGCGCCGAAGCGGCTACGGTCGCGCAGGCGGGGCAAGCCCGTGGGTGACGTCGTGGAGTTTCGCGAGGTCGTGCCCCAATCAGAGCCGTCATCACCCGCGCATGACAACCAGCGACGTCATTGCCGGGCTCGACCCGGCAATCCATCCTCTTCGCAAGACGTACTTCATTCAGCGCGCTCCGCGCGTGATGGATCCGCGGGTCAAGCCCGCGGATGACGGCTTTCGGTGAAGCGAATTCGTTGCCTCTCCGGGATTTCCGATTCGATTATCAAACAGCCACGGCGATGTGTTCTCGCGGCTCTGCTGAGCCCGAGGTTTGCACCCGTCGCTTCACAGCGAGGGGTGGGGGCGCGCCGGTCGGCGCAAAGGTGGTGAGTGTCGCGATGGCTTTGCGGACCATCGCGCGACGCCTTCCGGCGCGCCCACCGCGGCGGTTTTGGGCATCGGGACCGTTCTTCCGGGAGCACAGCGGAGCGGGATCTCCCCGGCCTTTGCTGCGCCCGTCCAGCCACGAAAGCGGCAGCCGCTCGTAGTAGCGGCGGACGGTGACCTTC
>JACRJB010000054.1 GCA_016215605.1 Rhodopseudomonas palustris | reverse complement strand
GTCGCCGGCGACGCCCGTCGTCGCCAACCGGGTGAAGCTCACACCCTGCGCCGCCCGCAACGTCTGCGTGCCGCCGCTCGACGTGGTGCCGAGCTGCACCGCGCCGCCGGTCGAGCGCACGCCGATGGTGGTGCCGGCCGTGAGGCTGGTCCAGTCGATCAGGCCGCCGGCCGACAGACTCACCGCGCCGAGGGTCGCGGTCGCCGTGGCGCCGGTGTTGGTGGTCGCCGCCGTCAGCGTCACCGAACCGTTGGCCGACACGGTGCCGCCGCTGATCGCGGCGTTGTCCGAGATCGCGAGGATGTCGCCCGCGTCGCCGGGGATGCCGGAGGTCGCCAGCTGGGTGAACGTCACGCCCTCCGCCGCCCGCAACGTCTGCGTGCCACCGCTCCACGTGGTGCTGAGCTGCACCGCGCCGGCGATCGAGCGCACGCCGATGGTGGTGCCGGCCGTCAGGCTGGTCCAGTCGATCAGGCCGGCGCCGGTCAAGCTCGCCGCGCCATGGGTCGCCGCCAGCGTCGTGCCCGTGACGGTCGTAACGGCCGTGAGTGTCGCCGAACCGTTCGCCGACACGTTGCCGCCGGTGATCGCGGCCGTGTCGGAGGTGACGATGATATCACCCGCGTCGCCGGGGATGCCGGAGGTCGCAAGCCGAGTAAATGTCAGCCCCTGCGCCGCGCGCAACGTCTGCGTGCCGCCGCTGGAGGTGGTGCCGAGTTGAATCGCGCCGCCGGTCGAGCGCACACCGATGGTGGTGCCGGCGGTCAGGCTGGTCCAGTCGATCAGGCCAGCACCGGTCAGGCTCGCCGCGCCATAGGTCGCCGCCAGCGTCGTGCCCGTGACGAACGTCGCCGCCGTCAGCGTCGCCGAACCGTTCGCCGACACGTTGCCGCCGGTGATCGCGGCCGTGTCGGAGGTGACGATGATATCACCCGCGTCGCCGGGGATGCCCGAGGTCGCAAGCTGAGTAAATGTCAGCCCCTGCGCCGCTCGCAGCGTCTGCGTGCCGCCGCTCGACGTGGTGCCGAGCTGTACCGCGCCGCCAGTCGAGCGCACGCCGATGGTGGTGCCGGCCGTCAGGCTGGTCCAGTCGATCAGGCCGGTGCCGGTGAGACTCGCCGCGCCATGGGTCGCCGCCAGCGTCGTGCCTGTAACGAACGTCGCCGCCGTCAGCGTCGCCGAGCCGTTCGCCGACACGCTGCCGCCAGTGATCTCGGCGTTGTCCGAGGTGACGCTGATGTCGCCGGCGTCGCCGCCTGGAATCCCCGTCGTCGCGAGGTGCGTGAAGTCGAAGCGCTGCGCCGCGCGCAGCGTCTGCGAACCGCCGCTCGAGGTCGAGCCGAGTTGCACAGCAGCGCCGGTCGAGCGCACGCCGATCGTGGTGCCGGCGATCACGCTGTCCCAATCGATCAGGCCCGCGCCGGTGATGCTCGCCGCACCATGCGTCGCCGTCACCGTGGTGCCGCTGTTGGTGGTCGCCGCGGTCAGCGTCGCCGAGCCGTTGGCCGCCACGATGTCGCCGCTGATCGCCGCGTTGTCCGAGGTGACGCTGATGTCGCCGACATCGCCGCCGGGGATGCCGGTGGCGGTCAGCCGCGTGAACGTCAGCCCCTGCCCGGCGCGCAGCGTCTGCGTGCCGCCGCTCGACGTGGTGCCGAGCAGCAGCGCGCCGGTGCTGGTGATGGCGATCTGCGTCGCGGCCGTCACGGTGTCGAGCGTCAGGTCGCCGGCGCCCGTCAGCGTGAAGGCGCCGAGCGTCGCCGTGCCGCTGGCGACGTGCAGGGTGCGCACGGCGGATGCGACCACATCGCCGCTGGTCGCAGCGATCTCCGCCAGCGAAGCGTCGATCTGCACCGGCGACGACGCCGAGCCGATCCCGTTGCTGGCGCCGAGCGATACAGTCGCGGTGGTGCTGGTGGCGACGAGGTTGCTGCGGCCGTCGCCATTGGCCGAGATCGCGCCGCTGGTCGCCGGGCCGCCGGCGACGATGACGATGGCGTTGCCGGTGGCACGCGACGAGGTCAACCGGCCGAGCTGCGCGTCGCCGGTGGTGGTCACCTGGATGGTGCCGAGCGCGGCGATATCGGCGTAACGGCCCATCGCCAGCGAGGCGGCGATCAGCGTCACCCCCGCGCCGGTGCTGGTCACCGCCAGCGGCGCGGCGACGGTGCCGTCGGCGAACACGATCGCGCCGTTGGCGATCAGCTGCACGGCGCCGGCCGCGCCGACGGCGGCGTTGACGTTGATGCCGCCATTGGCGGCGTTGACGGTCAGCGCGCCGCCGGCCACCAGCGTGCCGTCGTCGCCGTCGGCGCCGAGCACCGTATTGGTGCCGAGGCTGAGAATGTTCAGCGCGCCGACCGCGCTGCCGGTGATGGCGCCGCTGATCCGCACCTGCAGCGGCTGGAACGCCGCGCCGTTGAAGCTGATCGCGCCGCCGGCGCGCAGATCCATCGTGGTGGCGACGATGTGCACCGCGCTGCGGTCGGTGAAGCCCGCTTCCGCATAGATGCTGCCGCTGGCCGACAGCCGCAGCACGCCGGTCGGGCCGCTGCCGGCATTGACGTTGCCGAGGATCAGGTCGCCGGTGGTCTGGCGCAGATAGATGCCCTGGCGCGCCACCAGCTGATCGACGACGCCGGTGGTTGCGCCGGTCAATGCGAGCAGCAAGGTCCGATTGGTCTGCGCGGTCGAGGCCTGGCCGATGCTGCCGGTGTCGGCGATCAGCGTCAGGCTGGCGATGTTGCCGGAGATCGCGACCTGATCGGGAACGCCGCCGAGGATGCTGCCATGCGCCTGCAGCCGCACCTCGCCGGGCTGCGTGGTCTGCACGCCCGCCGAATAGGCCGCGGTCACCGGCCCGTAGGACGACAGCGGAATGCCGCCGAGCAGCATGTCGCCGCCGCTGCCGAGATAGACCTGCGCCAGCGCCTTGGCCGACACCGGGCCGACGCCGTTGACCATCAGCAGGCTCTGCTGCGCGATGCTGACGGTGTACTGGCTGACCGTGCCGCCGGTGCCCGGCACGTCACTGCGCGTCACGGTGAGCTGGCCGGGACCGGCCGAGGCCAGCAGCGCCTTCTGCGCGTCGGTGAGATTCGACGCGTCGTCGCTGCGGAACGTGAAGGTCACCGGCGTCGCCAGGCTGCCGATGTTGCCGTTCGGCGTGTACAGCATCACCTGACGGCCGCTGACGTTCAGCGGCAGGTCACCGATCGCCGGAGCAGAGACGCCATTCTCCGGATTGGCACCTGGGCTGACGGTGTAGGTGAGCTGATCGAGCGTCCAGCGCGAGCCCGACGTGAGGCTGGCGTACAGCGCCGAGGTCTGCGGCAGCGCGTAACGGAACGTATCGCTGTAGCTCGACAGCGCCGAGCTCAGATCGGTCGTCGCCACCGCCCATTGATAGCGTCCGGTCTGGCCGGCCGTGGTGCCGAACAGCGCGTCGAGCGTCATCGGGTGATGCGTGCCGGGATCGATCGGCAGCGCGGCGGCGACCTGGGCCGCGGTGACCTGGTCGACCGCAATTCCGAGCGTGGCCGCCACGTTGGCCGCGGTGATGCCGAGCAGATATTGGGCGCGGGCGTAGCGCAGGCTGACTTCGGTTTGGATCATCGCGGCATCGATCGTCGTCGGATCGACACCGGCGGCGACCAGTTGCGCGGTGACCATCTGCGTGCCGAGCGCGGTGATGCTGTAGGTGCGGCCGTCGGCGTAGGCGAAGTTGCGGAGTTGCCAATAGTCGTTGTAGGCGGCGTTGATCATCGCCTGATACGACGTCACCGCGCCGGCCGTGCCGGTGGCCATCAGGTTGAGATTGGCCCACACGCCGGCCAGATAGGCGCTCTGGTCCGCCGTCAGCCCCTCCGTGGTGACGCCGTTGAGAATGCTGGCCGGACGGCCGTCGGTGGCCATCGCCGCCAAGAAGACAGCGCCGTTCGAGCTGACATTGCCGACGCGAAGATCGCCGCGGGACTGGATCAGATAGGTGCCGTTCTCCGACCGGCTGTTGAGCAGGCCGCCGTCGTAACCGCCATTGGACAGCGACGTCGCCGACGCCTGGATCACGATCGGATTGATGTCGACCAGCACCAGACCGGTGCTGTCGATGCTGCTGCGCGCGCCGATCGCACCGCCGGTCGAATTGATCGTGACGTTGCGGCCGACGACGATCGGGTTGGCCGGATTGAACGGCGAAGCCGCGGTGATGTCGCCGGCCGCCGTGATGTAGACGTCGCCGCGCGACGCATTGCCGGCGACCGCCGGATTGGCGCGCACCTGCGCGATGTTCAGCGCGCCGGCGGCGTTGATGGCGATGTCGCGGTCGGTCGAGGTCGCCGAGAACGTGCCGCCATAGGTCTGCACCGGGATCGGATTGGCGGCGGAACCGACGCCGCCCTGTCCGTTCAGCGTCACCGAGACGCCCGAGATGAACGGCGCCGCGCCGGCGATGATCGCCGAATTGACGCCGGTGGTGGTGATCGTGGTGTTGCCCTGCAGATTGTTGATCGACGCATTGACGATCACGCTGGCATCCGACGTCACCGCGATGTTGCTGGTGCCGCCGCCGGTGAAATTGATGCCGATCTGGTAGTTGGCGCGGACGCTGTTGGTCATCACCAGCTGCAGATGATCGAATCGCTGCTGAAACCAGGTGCCGTGAAAATCGGTCCCGCAACATTTTCCGGCGCCGGTGTTGATCTCGTAGCCGGTGTAGGACCCAGTCGCCCAGACGCTCTCCTGGAAATTTGATCCTTGCGAGCCGTAGACGATCTGCGGCGCCGACCGGGCCCAGTAATTGTCGATGGTCTGGTACACCGAGCCTGGCTGATTGAAGTGCCAGCCGAACACCGACATGTCGTTGGTCGCCGTCCGCGACAGCGTGGCCGTATCCGTCCACTGATAGAGCTGGTCGGCCGTTCTGTAGAGCAGCCCGGAATTGGCCGAGGTCGTGCCCGTCAGATTGGCATAGCTGCCGGCGCTTGTGCCGGCCGTCACATAGGTGGTGACCTGCTGGTTGGCCGCCGCGCCGGCGTTGTAGACGTACCAGGTGGTCTGGTTCTGCGCGCGGTCGACGATCTGCACCACGCTGGCGGCGCTGACGCCGGTGTTGATGACGTTGGTGACCAGCGCCGTGCCGGTTGAATTGTTCACCGTCACGGTGCCGGCGCCGCCGTGCACGGTGATGTTGCCCTGGCGCGTGCCGCTGCTCGACGTGCTGAGGATGCGCCCGTTGAGATAGACGAAGCCGCCTGCCCCCTGCACCACCGGGTTGAGCAGGATCTGATCGGTCAGCGCGTTGTAGTAGGCGTTGACCAGAATGTCCGAGCCGTTGACGGTCGTCACATAGTCGTGAAGATTGACATATTGGCCCGCGGCCGCCGCCGTCTGCGCCGCCGCCAGTGCGGTCCCGTCGTTCCTGATCGCCTGGATCCGTGCGCGCGCCACGGCCCCGATGTCGACCGAGTAGTTGCTGCTCTGCCCGACCTCGAGATTGCCGTTGATGTTGATCGCCGCCGCCGAGAGGATCAGCGCCCGGCCCGCCGTGATGGTCGACACCGACGTGTTGTTGGCAGCCGGCGCCTGGACGCCGTTGACGACCTGGTTCTGGATCTGGATGGTCTGGAAGAAATTGCCGCCGTTGGCGTAATTGAATGGTCCGCTGTCTGCCGAATAGGCCTGATCGCGATATTGGTTGCGGACCCACGACGCCGCCGTGCCGCCCTGGCTCGGCGTCACGCCCTCGCCGACCGGCAGGAATATCCAGGAATACAGTGACGGGCTGTTGTTGCGCGCGCCGTCGTAATACGCGGCCAGCATGCGCGCGGTGAACACCGTGCTGGTGTCGCACGCATTGTTGGCGCAGGTCGAGGTGACCGTCGCCTGAGTCCCCGTATAGCCCTGCTGATTGGTGTAGTAATAGTACGGGAACATGCTCCAGCTACCGCCGATCCCGACCGAGCCGTCGCCGATGCCGTACATTCCTATATAGGTCGCCGCCGCATAGACCGCGGTCAGCACGTCGGTCGGCCGATATTCGACGCCGGTCCACTGCGACGCCACGTCCATGTTCGAATTGTAGACGCTGTTGGCGCCGAGATTGCCGCCGATCAGGCCGTTCGGCACCGTCATCACCACGGTGCCGGCGCGGATGTCGCGCGAGATCAGCACGTTGCCGAGCTGATTGGTGACGCTCAGCATGCCGCTGACATTGGTGATGTTGCCGCCGATGTAGATATCCGGCGTGGTCGCCAGCACGTTGCCGAACATGTCGATCGGCTGCCGGTTGTCGTTGACGGCGCTCCAGCTCGACGACAGCGCGATGGTCGGCGTCTGCGCCGACTGGTCGCGCACGATGGTGATGCCATGGGTGGCGTCGCGCTGGATGTTGCTCTCGTTCGCCAGCAGGAAGTTGACGTTGCCGCCGGTGACGCTGCTCAGCGTCAGTTGCGAAGTGAACAGGAAGCTGAGGCCCTGGTTGTCGATGCTGATCAGCGCCGAATCGCGCGCCGACACCGTCGGCGTCACGCCGTTCACGATGTCGCCGCGCAGCGTCGAAGCCAGGATCGAGACGTTGCCGGCCGAGCCGAGAATGTTGCCGAAGGCGTAGGCCGCTCCGGTCTGGTCGGTCATGTAGGGCAGTTGCTGGATGTAGGTGTCGATCTGGCGCTGCTTGGTGCCGGCGGCATCGTCGTTCTGCGCCGTGATGGTCTGGCCGGCGGCGATGGCGCTCTGGACCTGCGTGACCGTCAGCCCGCTGAGGCTGGCGATCTGGGTGAGCACGTCCTGCCGCGGGTTGAAGCCGCCGAGGATCGCGTATTGGATGGTCTGGTTGTCGTAGCTGACGATCGGGTTGAACTGGGCGGTGCCGGCGACCTGCACGACGTTGATCGCGCACAGCAGCGCGGCGTTGTCGCACGGCGAATTGCCCGACGAGTAGGTCACCTGCCCGCCATAGCTGATGGTGATGATCTGGCGATTGTGGATGCCGGCGGCGATCACGCCGTTCAGCACCACGTCGCCGGTCCTGATCGGCGTCACGCCGCGATTGTCGCGATCGACCGAGGAGAAGATCTCCAGGAACGGGCTGTACAGCGAGCCGGAGCCGTTGGCGGCGGTCAGGCCGGGATTGGCGCCGAGGAACACGTTGTTGGCGCCGAGCACGGCCGAGCCGGTGCCGAGATCGAGCGTGGTGTGGCTGTTGGCCTCGGCGCCGCCCCAATGCGGCACGGACGCGGCCACGATCGACGAGATCGTGTAGTTGTAGACGACCGTGGTGCCGCTCGAGCGGATGCTGGTGGTGTAGCTGCCGTCGCCGCTCTGGCCGGCGAAGATGTTGATCAGGCCCCAGGCCTGGATGTTGGCGCGGCCGACATCGACCGTCTGCCAGGCGTTCTGAACCGCGTTGGCGGTCGCCGAGCCCCCGGACACCAGGCCGTAGAAATTGGCGTTGGCGTTGTTGCTCGCGGTCATCACCGCCGCGGTACCGATGGCGATGCCGCCGGCGCTGAACAACCGCACGCCGTCCGCAATGGTGACGGTGTTGTAGGCATTGGCGGTCAGCTTGGATTCGGCGCCGCCGCCGGCGAACAGGCCGCCGACGTCCATGGTCACGGTGTCGGTGGTGTTGAGGAAGTTGTAGGCCTCGATGTTGATCAGCGCCGTCGAGGTCGCCGGATTGTCGTTCAGGCTCAGGATCGTGTTGGTGTCCACCAGCGCGTTGACCGTCTGCGTCACGGTCGCGTTGCTGACCGTGGCGGCACCGGCCAGCACGCCGCCGGAGCCGGCGCGCGCGCCGCCGCTAGTCTGGACGACCGAGTCCGAGGCGATCACGTTGATGTTGCCGCCGGCCGAATTGACGATCAGGTTCGGACCGACATTGGCGTTGACCGTCGATCGGACGGTGTTGTCGGCCTTGCCGCCGCTGGCGCCGACCGCGGAGGCCTGATAGGCGTCGCCACTCGCCGCATAGCTGGCGCTGTGCTGGGCGTTGATGCCGAGGCCGCCGAAATACAGCGTGTTGGTCGTCGTGCCGCCGCTGAGTTCAGCGGTCGTGACGTTGTCGGCGCTGGTGATCGCGACCGCCGCGGCGCCGGCCACGAGGCCGCCGGAACCGGCGGTCGACCTTGCGGTGTTGCTGTCGCTTCCGGTCGCGGTGATCGCCAGCACGCCGCGATTGGCAGTGTTGGTCATCACCGCTCCCTTGCCCAGCGTGGCGCTGGTGCGGGTGTAGGACGTGCTCTGCACCACGGTCGCGCCGACGCCGATATAACCGGCAGCGATGCCGGTGGCGGTGGCGTACTGATTGGTGTCGTTCTGCGCCGCGATGGTGACGTTGGCCGACGGCAGATGCAGGTTCTGGCCGCCATAGGCGCGGACGATCGAGCGATTGTCGGCGGCCACGTCGGTCGCCTGCAGGCCGAGCATCATGCCGCCGCCGCTGCCGACGCCGGACGCCTGCACCGAATGACCGCCGGTCGCCACCAGTGCGGCCGCCGTCACGGTCAGCGGACCGCCCGAGATCGTGTTGCCGTCGTCGACGCCGGCCGTGACCTGCACGTCGGATTTCGCTTTCGCCACCGACGCCCCGATGCCGACATTGCCGGCGGCGACGCCGATCGACGATGCCGCTACATCCGGTGTCGCGGTCGCACTGACCAGCACGCCGCCGGCGCCGGTGTTGACCGTCGAATTGGGCTTGATCAGCGCCTCGACATGGACCGCATCGGTCGCGGACGCGTCCGCGCCGGCACCCGTGAGAATGCCGGCCGCACCGGCCAGCGTGTCGGCATCGAGACCGCCGGAAGCGCCGGCGATCACGATCACGCCGCCCATATTGTCGATCGTGGTGTTCTCGGCGATCCGCGCCGACACCGTGCTGGTGCGGTTGGTGAAGGCGAGCGACAACCCGACCGCGGCGAGGCCGACGCCGAGGCCATAGCCGGCAGTGCTGGCGCTGGAGCTGTCCGACGCGCTGACCGACAGCGTTCCCGACGTCAGGCCGGTCGAGCCGCCGTTGGTGCGCGAGCCGAGCTCGGCCACGACCGTGTTGTTGATCTGCGCCTTGCCGACCGCGGCGCCGATGCCGACGTACAAGCCGCCGGCGCCGGCGGCACCGATCGAACTCGCGGTGCGGCCGCTGCCGTGATCGCCGGCGCTGGCCGCGATGGTGATGGTCGGCGCCGTCAGCAAACCGCCGCTGGTCTTGGCGGTGACGCGCTGATCGACCTCGGTGATGGCGACCGCGGCGCCCTCGCCCGTCACGCCGGCGCCGAGCGCGAGCGCACCTGCGGCGTTGAGGACCGCGGTGTGCGCGGTGGCGCCGACATTGATCGCGCTGGCGCTCACGTTGCTGGAGAGAATCTGCGCCGAGATGCCGTCGACACCGCCGCTCAGGCGGCTGAGGACGCTGGTGCCGGTCGCGGCACCGGCATTGCCCGCCGTGCCGCTGTTCGGATCGTCCGCATCCGCGCCCGAATTGAGCACGCTCATGTCTTCGGTGGTCGCGCCGGACCCGATGCGCACGATGCCTACGGTGCCGGCGAGGCCGACCTGGCCGCTCAGGCTCGCGACGACGGTGGTGGCGTTGACGTCGCGCGTCGACAACGCACCGACGCCGACCGCGCCGGGCGTGGTCAGGGTCGAGCCGGCGATCTGCGCCGCCGTGCTGCTGTTCAGCATCACCAGATTGACCGCGGCGCCGACGCCGACCGAGCCGCCGCCGGACAGCCCGCCGACCACCGGCGCGATCGAGTCGGTTTCGAACGCCGACACCGTGATCCCGCCATTTGCAGCCGTCGTGGCGCTGCTGATCGTCACCGTGGCGTTGTCGATTTCGGCTGCGACATTGTTGTCGACGAAGATGCCGGAGAACTGCGCGGCGATGCCGACATTGCCGCCGAGCGCACCGACGATCGCGTAGCTGTTCATGTCGGTGGTGTTGGAGGCGACGACGCTGAGCGCGCCGGTGAGATTGATGGTCGTCGCCGCGGTCGAGGCGTCGCGGTCGCCGACCCGCGCGGTGACGGTGTTGTCGAAGATCGCGACCAGCACCGTGGCGCCGATGCCGGCGGTGGAGCCGATCGCGCCGGCGCCGAGCGCGCCGAAGAAGCCGTTGGTGCCGTTGGCGGCGACCGACAGGCTGCTGGCGTAGATCGTGCCGTGGGCGAGCGTCGCCGTCGTCGTCGCTTCGAACAGGTTAGTCAGCGCCGATCCCGCCAGCGCCGCGCCACCGCTCGATCCGGCCGCGCCGATGACCTCGGTCGCGGTGCCCTGGAAGGCGTTGGCGAACACGCCGACCGCGCCCGCCGCGACGCTGCTCGATCCGATATCGGTCGCGTCGATCGCGGCGTTGGTGGTGCGGTTCATGGTGTTAATGACCAGAGCCGCGGTGCCGCCCGCACCGGAGCCGGAGGCGGCGATGCCGAGATCGAGATTGTTGGAGAACGACGCACTCGACGCCGTCACCTGCACGGCGGAAGTCTGGCCGCTCGCCAGATGGGTGTTGATGCTCGACGACGAAATCGTCGCCTGCGTCGTGCCGCCCATCAAGTTGGTGACGGCGTTGGCCGAGATCGCGAGCCCCGAGGTGCTCGCTGCGAGCACCATCGCGATGGTGCGGGCGCCCTGCTGCGAAGTCGCAACCACCGCAACGCCCCTCACCGTCGTGGTGCTGTTGGCGAGCGACGGCACCGAACCCGGCGTCACCACCGCGCTCGGATCGATCGCATGGGCGAGGATGCCGGAGTCGACCGTCGCGGCTCCGCCGGTGGCGCGCGCGTCGACCGTCGAATTTGCGATCCCGGCGCTGGTGGTGCCGTCGATGGTGTTGACCACCACCGAGGCGCCGATGCCCTTGCCGGAATTCGCCGCGAAAGCGAGCGCGCCCGCATAGGCGGCAATGCTCTCGGTGTTGGCGGCGGACACTACCACATTGTTGTCCGCGGTGACGTTCGAGCGGTTGTTGTTTCCGCCCTGATCGATCGCTGCCAGCACGGTGGTCGATTCCGTGCTCATCGCCAGCGAGCCCGCACCGGCCAGACCGTTCGACGGCGGCTGTTGCACGCTCGGCGGCCGCGGCGGGGTCGGCGGCGTGATGCCGCCGCCGCCGAAGCCGACCAGCGAGGTCGCGCGCGTCGGCGCCATCCGCGCCACCAGGCTGGAGAGGTTCGCCTGCGGCGATGCCGAGGGCGCGCTGTTGCCGACCGAGATCGCGGTGCCGATCGACACCGTGATGATGTCGGCGGTCGACGCCGCCCCGACGATCACCGAGCCGGCCTGCAGATTGCCGCCGACCAGCGCGTTGTCGGTCAGCGCATTGTCGGCCGTGACCGTCGCACCGAGGATCGAAGCCGACACATAGGTGCCGATCTGCGAGACCGCCGCCGACAGGCCGATCGCATCGCCGCCGCCAAAATTGATTGAAATCGCGCCCGCCGCGCCGCGAATGGTCGCGCTGTCTTGCGCCGTCACCGACACAGCCGCGGCGTCGATCGTCGCCGCATCGACGCCCGTCGTGTCGCTCGAAGTCACGCCGTGGCCGATCTGTGCCACCACCGCGTTGTTGATGGCGTTATAGGCAACCGAGCCGTTGCCGGCGACGCTGCCTGTCGCGGCGCCGACGCCGAACGCCACGCCGATGATCTCGGCATCGTCGACTGCGGAGACTTTGACGACGCCGCCGCTCGACGCCACCGAGGTCCGATCGATCAGAGCCAGATGCTTGGTGGCGATGCGGTTGACCACGATCGACACGCCGACATTGGAATTGCCGCCCTGCACCAGGCCGGCCACCGCGATGATCGCGGCGCCGGTGGCGCTTGACGGCGACACCGCTGCGCCGCCGAAATCGAGTCCCGAATTGCCGCTCGGCGCCAGCCCGCCATTGGCCGCGAGCGCCGCATTCGCGATCAGATTGTCGAGCGCGGCGATCGAGCCGCCGGACGCGTTGACCAGCACGGCGCCGCTGACAGCGATGCCGCCGGTCACGATGCTGCGGCTCGGATCGGCGGGCACGCCGGTGATCTCCGCCAGCACCGTCGGATCGATGTCGTTGACGACGACGACGCCGGCAAAGCCGTTGGCATTGGCGCCGCCACCGACCGTCGCCGCGCCCGAGGCGATCCGGCTGGTCATCAGCGCCTGAATGGTGAGGTCGTCGACGTTGTGGATGGTGGAATTCGACAGCACCGCCGACACCGCCGCGCCGTTCGACGGATCGCTGATCGACGCATAGGTCATCGCGACGCCGACGCCGGTGCTCTGGCTGCCCGGCCCGACCGTCAGGCCGCCGTACAGCGAGCCGGCGCCGATGCCGATATTGGTCTTCTGATTGGCGATGATGGTGACGTCGCCGGCCCCGCCGGCGGCGGCCTGTCCGACCGTCGAACTGTCGATGCCGGCCTGCACCCCGTTGGCGATCATCGCCGCCGAAACCGATGCGGCGAACTGAAGGCTGCTGTTGGCGCTGCCGCCGGTGACCGCAACGGCGAGACCGATGGTGGTGTTCTCGCCTCCGGCGAGCGCCTGCACCGTGGTGTCGTGCGCCGTCACGGTCGACCTAGCAATGGTCGCCGTCGTCATGTCGCCGCTCATCGTCACCGCGACCGCGCCGGCCATCGCAACGGCGTAGTCGGTGCCGGGCGATCCTTTCGACAGCGCGGCCGAACCGCTGGCCGTGTCGATGATGGTGTTGTTGAGCGCCTGCACCGTGACGCCGTTGACGCTGCCGGAGCCGTAACGGAGCGTCGCGCCGTCGATCGAGGCGTGCGTTCCGAGCGAGGTCAGCGCCACCGCGGCGCTGCCGGCGCCGGCGACGACGTTGCCGCCGTTCACCGGGCCCGACACGTCGCTGGTCAGCTTGTTGTAGGTGTTGGTCAACTTCAGCAGGACGGCGATGCCACCGTCGACGAAAAACGCCGCAATGGTCTGAAGGTAATCGGCATTGCTCGGCTTGGTCGAGATGAACGCCGGCGGATCGTCCGGGCTCGGAACGTTGCTGGCGGACTGCGCCGCGACCGCCACCGTGGTCAGGCGCCCGACGGTGAGCGCCGACACCGCGACGTTCTGCGCATCGACGTAACCACTGGTCGCGGTGCTGCTGCCGGCGATCCGCGTCGCTCCGGTGAGTGCCAGCACGGCCGAATTGTCACCAATGAACGCGCTGGTGTCGGTCGACATCTGCGCCAGCGCGACCACCAGGCCGACGCCGGTCGCGGTCGACGAGCCGACGCCGCCGCCGACATTGAACGAGGAGATGCGTTGCTCGGCGTCGACTTCCAGCCGCTGCGCGGTGATCTGGGCCAGATTGCTGACCGACGCCGAGGTGTGATTGTCGATCTGCAGCACCGAGGCGATGCCGTTGAGGCCCAGGCCGGAGCCGGAGCCGGAGGTCGGGGCCACCGCATAAATCAGATCGTGCGTGTTCGCCGACACGTTGACCGTGCCGAGCGCGTTGATGACGACGCCGGCGCCGATGCCCGCCACCGTGCTGCTGTCGAAGATATTGACGTTGGCCGAGCCGCCGAGCGCGGTGCCGGTCGGGCCGGCGGTGGTGCCGAAGAACTTCAGCCACGAGAAATTGCCGCCGACATTGATCGACTCGGTGATGGTCGAGGCGACGACCGTCACGTTGTCGCTCCAGCCGATCGACGCCGGGGTGCCGCTCAGGCCGATGTTGCCGAGATTGGTGGTCCAGCACGATCCCGTGCTCTGGGCGCAGGAGCCGGCGCCGGTCTGGGTGATGTGCGCGCCGTCGGCGATCCACGCCGTGGTGTTGTTGGTGATCTGGAAGTAATTGACCGCGCCGGACAGAGAACTGCTCGACGGCGCGAGCACCGAACTGTCGAACGTCGCGTTGGCGTAGCTGGTGAGAATCGTGCCGGAAATGCCGAAGCTGCCGCTGATGTGCCGGGTCACGGCCGCGAACGAGTCGAAATCCAGCCAGGTGATGGTGATCGGCACGATCGTCTCGGCCCGCACCCCGACCTGCGAGGCGGAAATCGTGACGCCGGCGCCGATATAGGCGGTGGAATTGTGCGTGAGCTGATCGACGTTGACCGCCATCGAGATGCCCGAGCCGCTGCCGCTGCTGCTCGATGTCGGGTCCGGCGAATTGACGGCAGAGCCGGCGCTGCCGCGGATGCCGGCATCGGTGAGGCTGCTGATCACCGCGACCGATCCCGACGTGCTGATCTGCGGCGCGCTGCCGCTCGCGACCATGTCGCCGTTGCTGTCGGGTGCGAGCGCAGCGATCGACGCCGTCGAACTCGCCGAGGTCAAATTGAGCGCCAGCGTGATGCCGCCGCGCACATTCGTGATCGTGCCCTGACGCGTTGCCGCCTGCCCGGCGCCGGTGGCGTCGAAGGCGCCCCCCGCGGACATCACGTTGCCGACCGACGACGGGCTGTGCAGCAGGTCGGCAAATCCGCCCGTGAAGGCGTTGCTGCCGATCGTGGTCGAAGCGGACACGGCGTTGTTGGTCGTGGTCGAGCCCGAATAGACGATGATCTGCCCGGCATTGGCGGACTGCGGCACGCTGGCGCCGAGATTGGCGACGGCGTTGGTGGTGACGTCGCTGATCGCAACCGCGACCGCGGCGATGCCGGTGCCGGCGGCGATGCTGCTCGCCGAGGTCGAGAAGTTGTTGTTGTTCTGCGCCCCGACGGTGAGGTTGCCGACGCGCTGGAAGTCCACGCCGGGGTCGATCGTCGCGCGGGTGTTGATGGTACCCGTGGTATAGGCGAGCGCGCCGTCGATGCTCGCGCCGAACGTCACCACCTGCGCCAGGATGTTGAGCGTGGCGTCGTTCTGCGCGGTCGCCTTGAAATTGCCGCTCGAAATCGTCGCGCCGCTCGCGACCTGCGTGGCGATATCGGCGTTGACGATGCCGACCACCACGGCCGCGCCGGCCATGCTCTGGATCGACGCGATCGCCGCACCGATCGCCGGGTCGTCGGCCATTTCCGAACCGACGGAAGCCAGCGTGATCGCATTGCTGGCCGTGAGATTCGCGGTGCCCTCCACCGTCACCTTGGCGGTCGCGGTCGCCTTGACGTAGCCGCCGGCGAGGCCGGTGACGGCGCCGAACGCCAGACCGGCAGCCAATTCCGGCATCGCCTGCAACGGATCGGAGAACGACGAGGAGGCCCGCGCCGTCGCGGTCGCCGAGATGTTGGCGGCGGTCAGCCTGCCGCCGATCCTGATCGTCGCGCTGGCGTTCGATTCGCCGAGGATCTGCGAATCGATGCTGGTGGCGGTCATCGTGATGTCGCCGGCGGTGTAGCTGGTGCCGACATTGTTGACGTCGGCGAAGATCTTGCCGGTGCTGCCGATGGTGATGGACGGCGCGTTCAGCGTCACCGACTGCGAATTGCCGGTCGACGCGCGGCCTGCCGTCGACAGCAGGCCGTCGACCAGCGCGCCCGCATAGGACCGCGTATCGATGGTGCCGTCGATGGTGATCGTGTTGGCCGAGATGCTGACATTGACGACGCCGCCGCTGCTGCGGCGGGCATCCAGCGTGGTGCCGCTCGCCAGCGTGAAGCTGCCGTTGCAATTGCCGCCGCCGGAGCCCGCGCACAGGATCAGCGTGCCGCCGGCGTCGATCGCGTTGATCCAGTTGGCGACGTCGGCGGTGGTGTAGTTGCCGCCGCTGCCGATCCCGATCGTCGCATTGTCGATCGTCATGGTCGGCGGATCGATCAGCAGCGTGCCAGCCTTGCCGTTCGGGGCGCCGAGCTTGACCTTGACGCCGCTCGGGATGTTGAGCCGGCCGAAAGCGCTGAGCTCGACCAGGCCGCCATTGCCCTGCGCCGAACGCGCGTCGAACGTCGCGCCCGGCTCGATCACGAGATCGCGGTTGGCGATCAGCCGGATCGTGCCGGCGTCGCCTGTCTTGCTCCTGGCGGACAGCACGCCGCGACCGGCGACCCTGATGTCGTTGCCGGCGGTGACGGTGATGGCGCCGCCGGCGCCGCGCTTCGAGGCCACCGAAATATCGGCGCGATTGCCGATCGTGACGTTATGTCCGGCGCGGGCGGTGACCGAACCGCCGCGGGCGTGGAGCTGCCCATTGAGGTGGGCGTCGTTGGCCGCGACGATCTGGATCGAGCCGTTGCGCACGACGATCTTGCCGCCGCTGCGCAGCCCCTTGCTGTTGACGGTGGATGCAAACCGCGCCGCCTGCTCGCGATTGGCGGCGTCCTTGGCGCCGACGAACACGTTCTGGCCGGTCAGCCGCACCGCGTCGATCGCGTTGATCCGGCCGCGGATCCGAATGTTGCCGTTGGGCGAAATCGGCACCGTGCCGGCCAGCAGATTGTCGACGGCGCCCTGATTGATCTGGCCGGACCGGCTGATCACGCTGTCGACGAATTCGCGCGTCGGGGTGGTGACGTTCAGCGCGCCGACATTCACCGTGCCGGACGCGCCGACGATGAAGCCGCCCGGCGCGGCGAAATACACGTTGCCGCCGATCTCGCCGTTTTTGTAGGAGTTCAGCACGCCGTTGATGACGGCCGGGTCGTTGCCGTTGATCAGGTTGATCAGATTGCTGGTGCCGTTCGGCAGCACCAGATTGCTGGTCGCGCCGCGGCCGACCTGGAATTGCGAGAACGAATTGAAGGCGTTGGGGCCGACCACCGTGCTGGTCGTGACGGTGCTGATCGCGCCGCTGGTGGCGACCGAGGTCGCGGTCCGGCCGTCCGGGACGATGTTGCTGATGCCCGGCGGCACGCTCTGGGCGAAGCTCAGCACCGGCGACAGCGTCATCACCACGGCCATCGCGGCGGCGGTCAGGCGCAGCGACAGGGCGTCGACCAGCAGGCAGGCCCGCCCGCCCGCGAGTCCCACAGGCTCGCGCGGCCGCAAAATCCCGCCTCGCCGCAGCCCTGCCTCCCGCGCAACCCTCAATTGACGAATTCCCCTGCCGCATGTTTTTGGATGCCAGCGCACTGGAGCATCGTTCGTAGAAATACTTGCAGGGGGGCGGCGGGGAGTCCTGAAGGGACGGCGATGACATTCTGAAAAGTTTCTGATATTCGCTCTCAGACGCAAAAATCTTTGAGATATCAAGGAGGCCTTGTGCTCCGCTTCGCTGGGTTTGAGCTCGACCTCGACCGGGCCGAACTGCGCGCCCCGGACGGCGAAGCTATCCGACTACGGCCCAAGACCTTCGCGCTGCTGCATTTGTTCGCAACCAATGCCAACAGGTTGCTCACCAAGCAGGAGCTGATGACGGCGATCTGGCCGAACGTGCATGTCGGTGACGACAGTCTGTTTCAATGCATCCGCGAGATCCGCAGCGCGCTCCGCGACAAGGACCGCCAGATCGTCAAATCGGTGTCGGGCCGCGGCTATCTGTTCGAGGCCGAGGTCGTCACTGTGCCGCTCGAGACGGCGACCGATGCGACCCCGGCTCGGGCGGACGACCTGCAGCCCATCCCCGCACTGGATCGCGTCGATCAGCCACCGCCCACGATCGCGCCGATCCCCGCGCCGATCATCAGAACGCCGCGGCTGACTGGACTCCGGCGCTATGCCGGCATCGCCGGCGTGATCGCTGTGTTTGCCGTCGGCATGGCGGCTGCGGCGCCGACGCTGATGCGACATCTCTCCACGCCAGAGCTACCGATCCTGACGGTGCTGCCGTTCGAAGCGCGCACCTCGGATGCGGCGACGCCGGTCATGGCGGCCAATGTCACGGACCGGCTCACCGACGGCCTGTCCAAGATCGGCAACATCCGCGTGACGGCCCCGGCGGCCGAACCGCAAATAGCGATGGCGAGTACGGCGCCAGCGCCGAAATCGGACTACATCCTGCGCGGCGAACTGCAGCACAACAACGACAAATGGGAAATCCAGGCGCGCCTGATCGAGGCGGGCACCGGCCAGGTGCAATGGTCGGGCAGCTACAACGTGCCGTCCGACTCCATCAGCGAGCAGCTCCAGCAAACCCGCCTCACCGCCGGCATCGGCAATCAGCTGGCGGCGCGGATCAACGCGATTACGCATCTGCGCATCACGTCGCCGGAGTCGAAGATCATCGTCGAACAGGCTGCGGCCTTCATCAATCAGACCAACCGCGAGCGCTTCGCCGCCGCGCAGGATCTGCTCGAAAAGTCGCACGCCGCCAACCCCGACGACGTCGACATCGCGGCCGCCTTGTCGGCGCATTTGATGCGGGGCGTGGCGATGGTCTGGTATCCGTCCGGCGACACCAGCGCGATCGAACAGCGCGCCAAGGCGCTGCTCTCCGACGCGGTGAAGCGCGAGCCGAACTACATCCCGGTGCTGCAGGGCTATTGCCGGCTGCTGCAGACGATCAACGAATTCTCCGAGACCCTGGTGGTCTGTCAGAACGCGCTGCGGTTCGATCCGTGGGACGGCCTCGCGATGTTTCAGATCGGCATGGCGCAGCTCCGGCTCGGCCGGTTCGAGGATGCGCTGGCGACGTTCGAGCGCGCCGATGCGATCGATACGCCGCAAGTCTCGCGCTGGACCTGGCCGCTCGGCGCCGGATTCACGCTGGCGATGATGGAGCGCTACGAACAGGCGCTGCCGTGGCTCGAACAGTCCCGCGCCATCACGCCGGCGAGCGGGCGAACCGATCTGCTGATCGCCGCATGTCTTCAGGCGCTCGGCCGTGAGCAGGACGCGCGTGGCATCGTGACCCGAGGGCTCAAGTTGCGGCCGGGCACCACCGGCGAGAACGTCGGCCTCCCGACCAAGAATCAAAGCCCACGCTACAATGCCAGCGCCGAAAGACTCACCAACCTGATGATCGCCGCAGGGCTGCCGGCGAAATAGAGCGCCGTATCGAAGCTGCTGGGTGGGGAGTTGGCCGATCGCGCTGCTGGGCTGACTGATGCGAGGTCCCCAGCGGTGGCTACCGACAGACAGGACAACTCCGAGCGCCATTGCAGGCGAGCGACGAGTTCGGGGATCGCGTGATTGTGGGCGGCGCTTAGGGCCAAGCCAGGCCTGACGACAGCGCGTCACCGCACCCCTTCACGTCAAGCGCTTGATTTTGATGGTACAGTTGGGTGGGCTCGAACCACCGACCTCCTGTTCCACAGACAGGCGCTCTAACCAACTGAGCTACAACTGCATCCGGCGCGGCCTCGGCCGCGAACGGGCGGAAACTAGGTGCAACGCCGCGCTTTGGCAAGGCCGCGAACGGCTCTCCGACGAATGTCGTGGGTCGCTGTCGACAAAAAAGCCCGGGACGAGGCCCGGGCTTTCGAAATCGTGCGAGCGGCCGGAATCAGGCGGCGGGCGTGAAGATCTTCGAGGCGTTGGCCTTGATCGGCTCGACGGTCTCGGCGGCGACCTTCTGCGACAGTTCGGTCAGTTCCTTGGTCTGCGAGGTCAGCACTTCGACCTGCTTCTTGGCGTGCGACGTCCACATTTCCAGCACTTCCGGCAGGGTCTTGGCGCCGAACAGGCTGTGCGCGAAGTCGAAGCTGGCGCTGGTGTTGGTCTTCACGAAGTCGAACACCTTGGTGGAATAGTCGGTCGCGCCCTTGCTGGCCGAGGAGAACACCGCTTCGATCGTGCCGTTGTTGCTTTCGGCCACGTCACGAAGCTTGCTGTAGCTCTCGCGAGCCTGCGACACGCCCTTCTCGGCGAAGGCGCGAACCTGCTCGGGAAGCTGGAACGGGATGACGGTGGAGAACGGATCGTTCGAATCGGCCATGGGACATCCTTCGGTGGTGGGGAGATCGAAGTGACCCGCGCGAAAGACCTGAGTAAAAAATGGGCCGATCGCCGAGCCTTAACCAAGGACGACCCGCGCTGGCCACCCTTTCGTGTTCACGATAACGCAAAATTTGTGCAATGCAACATAAATTTGCATTGCAGTGCCGCATTGTTCGCCAATTTGCGGCCTCAGCGGGGCAAATATTTCAAATGATCGCGAGGCCGCGGGGACGGCGGGAGACCGTCAGGTCTTCGGCTTGGTGGCGTCCTGGGCGGCCTTGGTGACCACCTGGCCGAGTTCGGCCGCCTGCTCGGCGAGCGCCTTCATCTGCGCCTGAACATATTCGCTGTGCAGCCGCAACACGTCGCCGAGATCCTTGGCGTGGACCAGTTGCTGGGCGTAGTCGAGCGCAGCCGAGACGTTGCGTTCGGCGAAGCTGACCGCCTTGGTGGTGATTTCCTTGGCGTTGGCGCGGACGGTGGCGCCGCGGTCCTCGATGGTGGTGGCGGTCTGCTGGGCGCTCGACAGCATGTGCTCGAACGCCTTGCGGGCCTGATCGAAGCTCGCCTCGGCGACGGAGCGCATTTCCTTGGGAATTTCGAAACGGTCACGCCCATCCTGATCCATGATCCACTCCTGTTGCGCCCGGGCCTTTCGAGGGCCCGTCTCGTTGTCTGCAGCCACCTTAATGCTCTCTCGCATCGCTGGTGTGACCGGCCGATGGCAGCCTGTCGCATCGTGACCGAACGAGCGCTTTTTGCAACCTTACAACGCAGATGGGGCCGCCGAGGTTCTGCGGAGTGGCCGAATTAAGGTTATCAGCGCTTTGGTTGGGATAGCGCACCGGCAAGCGTGGACCTGGCGGCGACCGAAAGCGATAATGAATTGTTAAGGTTCTTTGCCGGCCGCCGTTTCGAGCTGCACGGCGCCTGAACCGGACGGGAACCGCTGCGCGAGCGCCGATGACGAGCTGGGATTTTCAGTTGCGAGGGGTCGACGATCCGCGGCTTGCGGTTCACGCCACCCGTGCGCTTCCGGTCTGGTTGTGGTCGGTCGACGGCACCCGTGTGCTGTGGGCCAATCCGGTCGGCGCAAGATTGCTCGGCGCCGACAACGGCAAGCAGCTCGGCGCGCGACGCTTCGGTCCGGCGGATCCGCATCGCCGACTGATCGCCCAACTGGCCGGCCGCCTGGCGCCGAACGGCGCGACGCGGCTGGAACGGCTGCGCGGTTTCGGCGCCCGGCTCGGCGCGCTGGTGACCTGCGCCTGCGCCCGGCTGGAGTTCGCCGACGGCACCTCCGGGGTGCTGATCGCGGCGGCCGAACCGATCGGCCGGCCGATGCCGCTGGTCGACCGGTTGCGCGGCCTGGTCGAAGGCATCGACACCCCGATCGCGGCGTTCGCGCGCGACGGATTGTTCATCGGCTCCAGCGCGGCGGCCCGCACCCTGCTCGGCTTCCGCAACCTGACCGAAGCCGGCCTCGATCAGGCGCGCACCGACGCGCTGCAGAACGGCCGCGCCGAAACGCCGATCGGGATCGGCCGGATGGTGCTGCAACGCGTCGGCAGCGGCAACGATGTCGGGCTGGTCGCACTGCTCGAACCGCTCGACACGGCGGCGCCGCAGCCCGAACCGGAGGCCGGCGCGACCGAGCCCGCGACGGTTGCGCCCGCGATCGGCGGGCCGGCCGAGCCCGAGCCGCAGACGACGGTCGCCGACTACGAAGCGATCGAAACGATCAGCGAGGCGCCAGCGGAGTTCACGCTGCTGGATGAGACGCGATCAGTTGCGCCCCACGACGCGCCGGCGCCGGATGTCGCACCCGCCGAGCCGGCCGTGCACTTCGACAGCGAGGCGGCGCTGGACGAGGAGATCTCGGACAAGCGAGCTCAGGACAACGAGCCGATGGCCGACGACCCCGCGCCGGTTGTCGAGGCCATTGCCGATCAGCCCTCGCCCGAGGTCGCGCCGGTCGCCGACGCGCCGCCGTCCGCGGAAATCGAGACCGCCGACGCCGCCGACCCCTCCGCGGCGGCCGCCGAGTCCGAGCCAACTGCCACGTCGCCGCTAACACACGGCGCGCCCGCGCTGGTCGAAGCCGTGCGCCCCGACGAACCGGAGACGACCGAGCCGGCGATGATCCTCGCGGTCGAGCCGGAGCCGACCAGCGACACCGCGGCGCCGCAACCATTGCCGCCGCGCCGGCATCCGCTGCGGTTCGTCTGGCAGCTCGACGGCGACAGCCGCTTCGCGGTGAAGTCGGATGACTTCATCTGCCTGATCGGACCGCACAGCGCGGCGCAGTTCGGCAAGCCGTGGGCCGAGATCCGCGCGTCGCTCGATCTCGATCCGGGCGACGCCTTCGCCCAGGCGATCGCCACGCGCCACACCTGGAGCGGCGTCACGCTGCAATGGCCGGCCGACGGCACCAGCCTTCGCCTGCCGGTCGAAATGTCCGGCCTGCCGGTGCAGGACCGCGACGGCAACTACACCGGCTATCGCGGCTTCGGCGTCTGCCGCGATCTCGACGGGCTCGATCGGCTGGCCGCGCTGCGCCAGCACGGCGGCGCCGACGAACCCAGGCCGCGATCGCTGTCGGCCGACTTCACGCCGCACGGCGGGGCGCTTCCCGCGGACGCCGATCCGGCGGCCGCAACCGTCACGACTGACCACCAACAACAATCGGATAGCATCGTGGAACCCCCGAGAAACGTTCTTCCCTTCCGGCCCGTCCACGACGCCCGCTCGCCGGCGCTGACGCCGGTCGAGAACAGCGCCTTCAACGAACTCGCGCGGCAGCTGGCCGAGCGGCTGGAGAGCGAAGCCGCCGGTGCCGCGGAGAAATTGTTCGCGCAGGCCGCCAATGACGGACAGCAGCCCCCGCCGGCCGACGACACGCCGGCGCGCGACGACGCACCGGCCGCGGCGATGGCGAGTGAGGATTCCGCGACGCCCGAGCAGCCCGCCGAGCCGCAGGCCGACTGGCTGGCGCCGCTCGCGACGCCGGCGAAGGGCAACAGCGGGCGCGACCGCCTGCTGCTCGATCTGATGCCGGTCGGCGTGCTGATCTATCGGCTCGACCGACTGCTCTACGCCAACGCCGCCTTCCTGCAGCGGATGGGCTATGCCAGCGTGTCGGCGCTCGAAGAGGACGGCGGCCTCGACGCGCTGTATGTCGAGGAAGGCGTCGGCGGATCGAGCAGCACCTCGGACAGCGGCACCGCGATCACCGTGGCGACGCCGCATTCCGCACCAACCGCAGCCCGGCTGCACACCATCGAGTGGGACGGCGAGCAGGCGCTGGCGCTGATCTTCGCCGCCACCGACACGGCGACCAGCGGCGTCGTCACCGCCGCCTCGATCGCGCCCGAGCCTCACGCGCCGTCGGATGTCGGCCACGCCAATGCCGAAGAGCTGGGTGCGATCCTGGACACTACAGCCGAAGGCATCCTGATGTTCGATGCCGATGGCCGGATCAGCGCCTGCAACCGCAGCGCCGAGGCGCTGTTCGGCTATGACGGCGACGATCTGATCCAGCGCAACGTCACCGAGCTGTTCGCGCCGGAAAGCAGCGGCGCGGTGCGCGATTACTTCGCGAGCGTCAAGACCGGCCGCGCCGAGAGCCTGCTCGATCACGGGCTGGAAGCGCTCGGCCGCGTCCGCGAAGGCGGACTGTTCCCGCTGACGATGACGATCGGGCGGACGCAGCCCGACGGGCCGAACTTTTTCGCGGTGTTCCGCGATCTGTCGCAGGCGCGCCGGATCGAGACCGAGCTGAACCAGGTCCGCAAGCTCGCCGAGCGCGCGGCCGGCGCCAAGGCCGACGTGCTGGCGCGGCTCAGCCACGAGATCCGCACGCCGCTCAATGCCATCATCGGCTTCGCCGAGGTGATGATCGAGGAGCGCTTCGGCGCGCTCGGCAACGAGCGCTACGCCGAATACATGAAGGACATCCGCGCCTCCGGCGAACGCGTGATCGGCATCGTCGGCGACCTGCTCGATCTGTCGCGGATCGAGACCGGCAAGCTCGACCTCGCCTTCACCAGCCAGAACCTCAACGAGCTGGTCGAGCAATGCGTCGCGGTGATGCAGCCGCGTGCCAACCGTGAGCGCATCATCATCCGCACCTCGCTGGCGCACGCGCTGCCGACCGTGACGGCCGACGCGCAGGCGCTGCGGCAGATCCTGATGAACCTGATCGGCACCTCGATCCATCTCGCCAATGCCGGCGGCCAGGTAATCGTGTCGACCGCACTGAGCGATTTCGGCGAAGTGGTGCTGCGCGTGCGCGACACCGGCCATCGGCTCAACGACGACGAAATCGCCGCGGCGCTGCAGCCGTTCGCCACGCCGGCGCCGAGCGACCGTTCGGAAGCCTCCGGCGTCAGCCTGTCGCTGACCAAGGCGCTGGTCGAAGCCAACCGCGCCCAGTTCCACATCAAGAGCGCGCCGCAATCCGGCACGTTGATCGAAGTGGTGTTCGCGCATACGCCGGCGCGCGTTTAGGACGCCGGCATGGCTTCATGATCGGCGAGCGTCCTTCAGGCGCATCGCCGGCGGCCGGGCCGCCGGCGATGGTCATGATCGGTCCTCAGGCCGCGCGGACGGTGCACAGGAAGTCACCGACCTGCTTTTTCAGGACGTTGCTCTCCTGCGACAGCGACTTGGCGGCGGAGAGCACCTGGGCCGAAGCCGCGCCGGTCTCGCTGGCACCCTTCTCGACCTGGCCGACATTGTTCGCCACTTCCCGCGTGCCGAGCGCGGCCTGCTGAACGCTGCGCGAGATCTCCTGCGTGGCGACGCCCTGCTCCTCGACGGCCGACGCGATCGATGCGGCGATCTCCGAGACCCGCTCGATCGTGGTGGCGATCTCGCGGATGGCGCTGACCGAGACCTCGGTGGCGGACTGGATGCTGCCGACCTGCTGGGCGATCTCGCCGGTGGCCTTGGCGGTCTGCTCGGCCAGCGTCTTCACTTCGCTGGCGACCACCGCGAAGCCGCGTCCGGCATCACCGGCGCGCGCCGCTTCGATCGTCGCGTTCAGCGCCAGCAGATTGGTCTGCCCCGCGATGGTGTTGATCAACTCGACCACAGCGCCGATCCGGCTTGCAGCCTGACTGAGTTCGCCGACGCGCTCGTTGGCCAGCCGCGTCTGCTGCACGGCGCCGCCGGCGATCCGCGCCGATTCCTGCACCTGCCGGCTGATCTCGCTCACCGACGACGCCAGCTCTTCGCTCGCCGACGCAACCGATTGCACGTTCGCCGAGGCCTGGTCAGAGGCCGCGGCGGCGGAAGTCGTCAGCTGCTGCGAGCGGTCGGCGGTGTCCGACAGCACGCTCGCCGAGCTTTCCAGTTCGCACGATGCCGAGCTGACGGTTTCGATGATCTCGCCGACGGCGTTCTCGAAACTGTCGGCCAGCTTCATCATGTCGGCCCGGCGCTTGGCGGCGGCCTCCTGCTCGGCCTGCTCCTGCGCTTCCTTCAGGCGTGCCACTTCCAGCGCGTTGTCCTTGAACACCTGGACGGTCTTGGCCATCTCGCCGAGTTCGTCACGGCGCTCGATGCCCGGCACCTGCGCGCTGAGATCGTTGTGCGCGAACGCTTCCATGACACGCTTCAAGGCCGACATCGGACGGGTGACGCCGAAAATCGCGATCCAGCCGGCGAGCGCGCAGCCGGCGAGCAGCCCGATCATGGCGAGCACCGCGGTGGTCAGGACGCTTCTGTTGACCTGCTGGGTGATCACCTCGGATTCGCGTTCCGCATACAGGGTGATTTCATGCACCAGAGCCCGCTGTTTGACGTTCCACTCCTGCGATGGCCGCAGGCAATCGGCGTTCATACGCGTCGCCCCCGCCATCCGCGCATCTTCGGACACGGCCTTGGCCGCGATCGAGAGCAGCGGCGCACAGGCCTCGAACACCGAATTGTAGCCGGCGAGCACGGGGCGGATCTGGGCCTCCTTCTCCGGCAGCGATTTGATGACGGACTCCATCAGACGAACATAGGCATCGCGCTCCTCGCCAATGGCGGTCGCGAGCCGCGCCTTGCCCTGTACGGAATCGTCCAGCGTCAGTTGCAGGGCGTTCGAGAAATACGCATTCACGCGCGCGGTCGAACGCGCCACGGTCGTGGCCGCGCGATCGACGCGCGAGATGAGGTCGGAGTAGATGTCGTCGATATTCTTCAGTCGATAGACCGTTGCCCCAGTCGACACGAGCATGATTGTCCCAAGCACACCCACGATCAGCGCAAACTTCGTGATCATTCGTCGATTCTGGATCCAAGCCATCGTCATCCTTTCAGGATCGTATCTTTTGATGCTCGGTCTTATGGTTGGTAATAATTAACCGCTCACTAAGCAGCCCTGGCTGTCTCACTCAGCGATCGATGACGTAGCGGCTTCAGGCTGCCGACTGACAGTGTGTGCGTCTGATAGCGCACCGACGCAGGTGAAGAGCGTTACGCAAAACCTGCTCGCTGATCACGACGGACGCACAAAATCGCGTGCGACGATCGAATTGCCCCGCTTTGTCGTGCGACAACCTGCCACAATGAAATTGCGAGACATCTGTTCGTCCCGCTGTGTTCACCAACGCGAAGCCTTGAGCTCAATCCCACGAAGTCGTCCATGCGATCGCTTCGGCGAACGCGGCTCCCCTCTTGCTCCTTGCGCCCAATCGCGATTTAGCTGGCGCAGGACCATCACCTCCGAGACATCGCATGGCGACCATCGACACCTCCCTCGTCGCGAAGCTGCCGCTGTTCGCCGGGCTGGCCGCCGACGAGCTCGACGCCATCCTGCAGGAGGCGCGGTCGGTGCGGGTTCCGAAGAATGCGCACGTGTTCGAGCAGGGCGAAGACGCGCATTCGTTCTTCGTGCTGCTGCACGGCCATGTCCGCGCCAGCAAGGTGACGCCGGCCGGCGAGCAGGTCGTGGTGCGCTACGTCACGCCCGGCGAGACGCTGGGCGTGGCGATGGCGATCGGGCTGCAACGCTATCCGGCGACCGCGACCGCGGTCGACGACAGCATCGTGCTGGCGTGGCCGAGCGCCGCCTGGCCGCGGCTGGTGGAGACATATCCGTCGCTCGCCACCAACACGCTGCGCACGGTCGGCAGCCGGCTGCAGGAAACCCATTCGCGGGTCATCGAAATGTCGACCCAGCAGGTCGAGCAGCGCGTCGCCCACGCGCTGCTGCGACTCGCCAAACAATCCGGCCGCAAGGTCGAGAACGGCGTGCAGATCGATTTCCCGATCAGCCGCCAGGACATCGCGCAGATGACCGGCACCACGCTGCACACCGTCAGCCGGCTGCTCAGCGGGTGGGAGCAGCGCGGCCTGATCGAGAGCGGCCGGCAGAAGATCGTTCTGCGCGAGCCGCATCAGCTCGTGGTGCTGGCCGAACAGACGTCCGACGGCAAAGAACCCTGATCGACGACGCGCACGACCACCGCGCGTAGCGCGGCGAGGAAGGCGGCCTCGTCGATGCCGTGCTCGTGGCAGGAATCCGCGACGGTGTGAAACGTCGCGATCGGGCAGCCGACACAGGCCAGCTTGAAATCCAGAAACGTCCGGATCGTCGCCGGCCAGTCGCGCATCACGTCCTCGACGACGCTGGTGCGGTGAATGAGCATGGTCCTCTCCCTCGCTGCAAAGTGAGCGCCATCGCCGAACCGATCGTTGTCCCGCAACAACCTTCCCGCGCATCGGAGGCATGTGAGCTGCGTCCGCGCGCCGCATTCGACATTGACCACGGTCAATCTGATCGGGCGCGCAAACTCCTAGCCTCCTCCGCGCGCATGACGCGGCACCCCTGCTGCGGCATGCGCTCCTGACCCGGCCGACCGGCCGCCACGCGGAGCCCCGCCGTTGTGAATGCCCCCGATCTCACCCGCCCGCCGCTGACGATCCGGCGGATCAGCCTCGACACCGGCCGCGAGAACGTCGCGGTGATCTCGCGCCGCTCGCGCGCCCTGCACGCCGACGTGTTCCGCGGCTTCAGCCGCGTCGAGCTGCGGATCAATTCGAAGGTGCTGCTGGCGACGCTGATGATCACCGACGACGACGCGCTGATCGGCCCCGGCGAACTCGGCCTGTCGGAGCCGGCATTCCGCCGCTTCAACGAACCGGTCGGCAGCGCGGTGACGGTGACGCCGGCGCGGCCGCCGGCGAGCATGGATGCGGTGCGCGCCAAGATCCAGGGCCGCAAGCTGACGGATGCGGAGATCACCGCGATCATCGGCGATATCGCGCATTTCCGTTACTCCGACATGGAGATCGCCGCCTTCCTGATCAGCGCTGCGCGCTTCACCTCGACCGAGGAATTGCTGGCGCTGGTCGGCGCGATGGCCTCGGTCGGCACCAAGCTGCGTTGGGACAATCCGATCGTCGTCGACAAGCATTGCATCGGCGGCATCCCCGGCAATCGCACCACGATGATCGTGGTGCCGATCGTCGCCGCCCACGGCCTGCTGATCCCGAAGACCTCGTCGCGGGCGATCACCTCGCCGGCCGGCACCGCCGACACGATGGAGGTGCTGGCGCGGGTCGATCTCGACGTCGAGCAGATGAAGCAGGTGGTCCACAGCTGCGGCGGCTGTCTGGTGTGGGGCGGCCACGTCAATCTGTCGCCAGCCGACGACATCCTGATTTCGGTGGAGCGCCCGCTCAGTCTCGACACGCCGGAGCAGATGGTCGCCTCGATCATGTCGAAGAAGCTCGCCGCCGGCTCGACGCATCTGTTGGTCGACTTCCCGGTCGGGCCCAGCGCCAAGGTGGCGACCACCAACGAGGCGATGCGGCTGCGCAAGCTGTTCGAATTCGTCGGCGATCATTTCGGCATCGCGGTCGAAGTGGTGACCACCGACGGCCGCCAGCCGATCGGCCGCGGCATCGGCCCGGTGCTGGAGGCGCGCGACGTGATGGCGGTGCTCGGCAACGAGCCGGGCGCGCCCGCGGACCTGCGTGAGAAGTCGCTGCGGCTGGCCGCGCATCTGCTCGAATACGATCCGCAGCTGCGCGGCGGCGCCGGCTACGCGCGCGCGAAGGAATTACTCGACAGCGGCGCGGCGCTGAAGAAGATGCAGCAGATCATCGACGCGCAGGGTCCCTCGACCTGCCGCACCGAACTCGGCGCGCACGCCGCCGACGTGCTGGCGCCGAACGACGGCATCGTCAGCGCGATCGACTGCCTGCGTATCAACCGCCTCGCCCGCACCGCCGGCGCGCCGCTCGCCAAGGGCGCGGGCATCGACCTGTTCAAGAAGATCGGCGACCGCGCCGCCAAGGGCGAAGCGATCTACCGGATCTACGCGTCGGAGCGCTCCGAATTCGACCTCGCGGTCGCCGCGGCGCAGGCGGACTCCGGCTTCACCATCAATCACCACACGCCGTCCGCGGTGGAGCTGGTGTCGTGAGCACTGCAGCAATCCAGTGCCTCACCGCGGCGCGCGCCGATGCCGAGCGGCTCGGGGAACGCCTCGGCGTGCCGGTGCACACGATCGCGCAGCATCGCTTCCCCGACGGCGAGATCGCGGTGACGATCGGGCCGGCGACGCCGACCACGATCTTGTACGTGCCGCTCGACCAGCCGAACGAGAAATTGCTGACGATCCTGTTCGCGGCGGAAGCGCTACGCCGCGGTGGCTGTACCCGGTTGGTGCTGCTGGCGCCGTATCTCTGCTACATGCGCCAGGACGTCGCGTTTCACCCCGGCGAGGCGATCAGCCAGAAGGCGATCGGCAAGCTGCTGGCCTCGCTGGTCGATCGCGTCATCACCGTCGATGCGCATCTGCACCGCATCGCGACGCTGGGCGAGGTGTTTCCGGGCATCGAGGCCGACGACCTTTCGGCGATGCCGACGATCGCGGCGGCGCTACGCGCCAGCGGGCTCGATCCGGCGACGGTCGTGGTCGGCCCCGACGCCGAGTCTCGGCCATGGGTCGAGGCGCTGGCGACGCTGATCGGCACAGGCTCCGCGGTCGCGCGAAAAATCCGCCGCGGCGATCGCTCGGTCGAGATTGTCTTCGACGATCCCAGTTTGATCGCTGGCCGTCCGGCCTTGCTGGTCGACGACATCGTCTCATCGGGCGGCACACTGATCACCTGCGCGCAGGCGCTGCGCGCCGCCGGCGCGACGTCGGTCGATGCGATGATCACCCACGCGCTGTTTCCGGCCGAGATGATCGGCGCCTTCACCGCGGCGGGCATCCGCTCGATCCGCTCCACCACCACCGTGCCGCATCCGACCAACGCGATTGCGCTCGACGACCTGTTCGCCGACGCGCTCGCCTGCGAAATCCGCACGCCCCCGGAGAGATCAGCATGAGCGTCACCATCCGATTCTGCGGCGCCGCGCGCACCGTCACCGGCTCGTGTTACTTGTTCGAAACCAAGGGCAAGCGCTTCCTGGTCGATTGCGGCCTGTTCCAAGGGCAGAAGACGCTGAAGGAACTGAACTACGGCGACTTCCCGTTCAAGGCGTCGAGCATCGACGCGGTGCTGCTGACGCATGCGCATATCGATCATTGCGGACTGCTGCCGAAGCTGGTGCGCGAGGGCTTCGCCGGCCCGATCTTCGCGACCCGCGGCACGATCGATCTGTGCTCCTACATGCTGCCCGACGCCGGCAGCATCCAGGAGTCCGAAGTGACCATGCTGAACCGGCGCAATGCGGCGCGCGGCCGGCCGGAGGTGAGCCCGATCTACACCCAGGCCGACGCCATCGCAACGCTGCAATCGTTTCGGCCGGTCGACTACGAGACCTGGACCAACGTGATCCCCGGCGTCCGCGCCCGCTACTGGAATGCCGGGCATCTGCTCGGCTCGGCGTCGATCGAGATCGAGATCGCCGGCGAGGGCCGCTCGTCCTCGGCGCTGCGCGTGCTCGCCTCTGGCGACATCGGGCCCGACGGCAAATTGCTGCAGCCCGATCCGGAGGCGCCGGCGCATTTCGACTATGTGATCTGCGAAAGCACTTATGGCGACCGCACCCGCGAGCCGACCTCACCGCAGCTCCGCCATGAGCGATTGGCCGCGGAGGTCAATGCCGCCGCCGCCGCGCGCGGCGCGCTGGTGATCCCGGCCTTCGCGGTCGAGCGGACCCAGGAGCTGATCGTCGATCTGATCGACCTGATGCAGCAAGGCACGATCCCGTCGGCGCCGATCTTTCTCGACTCGCCGCTGGCGATCCGCGCCACCGAAGTGTTCCGCCGCCACGCCGCCGATCTCGACGAGGACGTCGACGTCGAGCGGCTGCTGGCGTCGCCGCATCTGCGCTTCACCGAGACCGTCGAGGAGAGCAAGGCGATCGCCAAGCTCAGCGGCTTCCACATCATCATCGCCGCCAGCGGGATGTGCGACGCAGGCCGCATCCGCCATCATCTCAAGCGCTGGCTGTGCCGCAGCAACGGCACCGTGCTGCTGGTGGGCTATCAGGCGCACGGCACGCTCGGCCGCTTCCTCGAAGACGGCGCGACCTCGGTGCGGATCATGGGCGAGGAGATCCGGGTCAAGGCGAAGATCCGCCGCATCGACGATTACTCCGGCCATGCCGATGCCGGCGAACTGGCACGCTGGATCACCGCGCGGCGCCCGATCGAGCGCGGTCTGTTTCTCGCCCATGGCGAGGAAGCGGCGATCGCCGCGCTGGCCGAGCGGATCGGCGGCGGCGAGCTGCCGGCGGCGAAGATCTTCCAGCCGGTGCTCGACGACGTCTACGAACTCGCCGCCGCGGTGCCGACGCCGCTCGACGGCAAGCATCGCCGGCGGCTCGAGCCGGAGGCCGTGGTCAAGCTCGACTGGCACAACGACATGTCGAAGCTCATCCTCGACATCAACGAGCGCATCGAGGCGGCGGCCGACGCCCGCGCCCGCAGCGTGATCATCCGGCGGCTGCGCCGCGCACTGGACGACAACGGCCGCGGCGCGCAGGCCGCCGATCGATGAGCGCGGGCTGAACCGATCCCGTAGCCTTGCCAGGATACCGCCGAGGCTGCGGCGGGCGTCGCGACCAGCCGAATGGAACCCGATCGGGAGCAATAAGCGCGATTCGCTCGCAACGATCGCATTTGCTTTCCCCCGCGGGCTGTGTGCTAGGATATCTCGCAGACGCGAGATGCGGGGGACGCTATGGTCGCGAACTATCACGTCGCCGTCGGCGATCAGAATTCGCTCGGGCAGTACCTGGTCGACCGCACCGTCAGCGCCGACAAGCGTCCGCATTTGCGGATCGCCTGCATCCATTGCGGCCAGGAATATCTCGCCACCGACGTCAATTTCCACAATTGCAAGTGCCCGTCCTGCCAGAGCGGCGACGGCCAGGATTTACTCTGACGAAGGCCGGTCCGCCCGCCCGGCCGAGGTGTGTGGACAGCCCGTGAACCGGGCTGGAATCGCTCTAATCGCGACATTCCGTCGCGGCCGTCGTGCGGTGCGCTGAGCTACTGACACCGGGTCTCAACTGCCATTCTGGAGCCCGCTGCATGAGCCGCTTCCGCGCTGCCGCCCTCGCCTTCGCTGCCGCCCTCCTGCCGCTGCAGGCGTTCGCCGCCGACGAGGTCAACGTCTACACCTATCGCGAGACCAAGCTGGTGCAGCCGCTGTTCGATGCCTTCACCAAGGACACCGGCATCGCCGTCAACGTGATCTCGGCGAGTTCCGGGCTGGAGCAGCGGATCAAGGCGGAGGGCGACAAGAGCCCCGCCGACGTGCTGCTGACGGTGGATATCGGGCGGATCGACGAGGCGGTCCAGGCCGGCATCACCCAGCCGATCAAGTCGGCGGTGATCGACGAGATCGTGCCGCCGCGCTATCGCGATCCCGACGGTCACTGGGCCGGCATCTCGATGCGGGCGCGGGTGATCTACGCCTCGAAGGACCGCGTCAAGCAGGATGCGATCACCTACGAGGAACTGGCCGATCCGAAATGGAAGGGCAAGATCTGCATCCGGTCCGGCCAGCACATCTACAACAACGCGCTGTTCGCCGCTTATGTGGCCAAGCACGGCGCCGAGAAAGCCGAAGCCTGGCTGCGCGGGCTGAAGGCCAATCTGGCGCAGAAGCCGTCGGGCGGAGACCGTGAGACCGCGCGCGACGTCGCCGCGGGCAAATGCGACCTCGGCATCGGCAACACCTATTACTGGGCGCTGATGCTGAAGGACCCCGACAAGAAGGCCTGGGCGGACGCGACCCGCGTCGTCCTGCCGACCTTCGAGGGCGGCGGCACCCACGTCAACCTGTCCGGCGTGCTGCTGGCGAAGCACGCGCCGAACAAGGACAACGGCATCAAGCTGATCGAATGGCTGGTCGGCGACAAGGCGCAGCAGATCTACGCCGACGCCAACTACGAATATCCGATCCGCCCCGGCGTGGCGCTGAATCCGACCATCGCCGGCTACGGCAAGCTGACCGCCGACTCGCTGCCGATCGCCAAGATCGCCGCCGAGCGCAAGACCGCCTCGACGCTGGTCGACAAGGTCGGGTTCGACAACTGACGATGAGCGGGATGCGCACCTACTCCCTCTCCCCTCGTGGGAGAGGGTGGCTCGAATGAGCGAAGCGAATTCGAGACGGGTGAGGGGGCGGGACGAGGCGCGGCGGCAAGCCCCCTCACCCGCCCTCGCTGCGCTCGGGCACCCTCTCCCACAAGGGGAGAGGGAAGCAGGCGGCACCGCCGTGTCGCCTCATCCACGCGCATCTCGCCGCGGATTATCCCGCATCGAACGCATCGCTCTCGGCATTGCTCTCCTCACGGCGCTGATCGTCGCGGCGCCGGTGGTCAGCCTCGCGGTCACCGCGCTGCAGCCGGCCGCAGAGGTCTGGCCGCATCTGCTCGCCTACGTGCTGCCGCAGGCGCTGCGCGACACCGCGGCGCTCCTGCTCGGCGTCGGCGTTCTGACGCTGTTGATCGGCGGCGGCACCGCCTGGCTGGTGTCGTCGCACGATTTTGCCGGCCGCACCGCGCTGATCTGGCTGTTGCCACTGCCGCTGTCGGTACCGACCTATCTTTCTGCGTATGTTTATGTCGATCTGGTCGAGCCGCTTGGCCTCGCGCATCGCACGCTGACGCTGCTGATGCCGGCGGCGCAGGCGGTGCAATGGCTGCCGCAACTGCGCTCGCTGCCCGGTGCGGTGCTGCTGCTCGCGCTGGTGCTGTATCCCTACGTGTACTTGTCGGCGCGCGCGGTGTTCCAGGCGCAGAGCGCCGATGCGATCGAGGCGGCGCGGACGCTCGGCGCCTCGCGCCTCACCATCCTGCGCCGCGTCGTGCTGCCGATGGCGCGGCCGGCGCTCGCGGTCGGCGTCGCGCTCGCGGCGCTGGAAACGCTGAACGACATCGGCGCCAGCGAGTATCTCGGCGTGCGGACGCTGACGGTCTCGGTGTTCACCACCTGGCTCAATCGCGGCAGCCTCGCCGGGGCGGCGCAATTGTCGCTGGTGCTGCTCGGCTTCGCCGCGCTGCTGATCACCATCGAGCGGATCGGCCGGCGCAATGCCAGCACCGAATTCTCCGCGGAGAACCCGCGGCTGCGGCCGCGCACGCCGCTGCACGGCGCCAAGGGCGCGCTGGCCTGCGCCGCATGTCTCGTTCCAGTGCTGCTCGGCTTCGTGGTGCCGGCGGCGTATCTGCTCGGCGAAAGCCTGCGCCGCAGCCTCGCCGGACGGATCGATCCGTCGCTGGCGCGCGACGCACTGCATACGGTGACGCTGGCCTCGATCGCGACGCTGCTGGCGCTCGGCCTCGCCCTCGTGGTGATCCTCGCCGCGCGCTGGCGCCCCGGCCGCGCGGCCGCCGCCTCGGTGGCGGTGGCGCAGCTCGGCTACGCGCTGCCCGGACTGGTGCTGGCGCTCGGCCTGCTGACGCCGCTGCTGGCGCTCGACGGCATGGTGGCGAACCTCGCGCAGGCGGTCGGTCTCGGCTCGCCCGGCCTGCTGCTGATGAGCTCGGGCGGCGCGGTGGTCGCCGCCTATGTGATCCGCTTTCTTGCGGTGCCGACCGGGCTGTTGAAAGCCGGCTTCGAGCGGATTCCGCGGGACTACGACGATTCCGCCCGTGCCGCCGGCGCCTCGCGGCTGGTGACGCTGGCGAAGGTCGATCTGCCGTTGCTGCGGCCGGCGCTGGTCGGCGCCGCGATCCTGGTGTTCGTCGACTGCCTGAAGGAACTGCCGGCGACGCTGCTGCTGCGGCCGCTGAACGTCGAGACGCTGGCGACCTCGATCTACCAATACGCCAGCCGCGGCAGCTTCGAAGAGGGCGCCCTCGCCGCCCTGATCATCGTCGCCGCCAGCATCCCCCCGGTGATCTGGCTGACGCGGTTCTCCGACCTGCCGGAGTGAAGCGCCAGGCGCAGGTAGGGTGCACGCGAAAATTCGGTGCATCTGATCGAGGCTGACGGTGGGCACGGTCGCGTTGCCCACCCTGCGTGCCCCGCCACGCTACTGCCCTCATCTCGTCGAAGATGGAACGGCTCGACCGATGCGACCATGCGCAGCACCGGCTGGCCTCGGAGTGCTCCGGCGCGTATAATTCTCGCCATGACGGAAGCTTGGATGTCTCGCTCACTTGCCCGATACGGCCTCGCCGCCCTGCTGTGCCTCGGTGCGCAGGCGGCGTTCGCGCAGTCCGCGCCGATCCGGTATTGGGTTCCCGGCGGGCCGTTCGGCTTCGGCGGCGGCGTGGCCGACAGCGCGGGCACGGCGGGCTGGAGCGACGTGCCGGGCTTTGCGGCGCTGAGCAGCGTCGACGAGGACGGCTTCCGCACCGGCTTCGTCGCCCGTAGCTACAGCGCGCCCGTGAATGCTTTCGCCAGCGGCCTCGGCTGGCGCGGCGGCGGGATCGGCGGCGCCGGCGCGTTCGGCAATTTCGGTTCGCTGGCCCTGGAAGGCTCGCAATACGGCTACAACTTCAAGGGCGTCGGCGGCCTGCCGGTGACGCTGTTCGGCGGTGTCGATCAGTTGAAGTACCAGCCCGACGTCTTCACCTCGCTGACCTCGCCCGGCTTCGCCAGCGGCAGCACCGCGGCCACCGCCGTCCACGCCGGGGTCGAGATCCGGCCGACGTCGAATCTCAGCCTGTCGTTCTCGGCCGGCTACGTCCAGCCGAACGGCGCCATCGACAGCGACATCCGCTCCAACCTGCTGCCCGGCGAGTCGCCGATGTTCGCAGGCGGGCGACGGTAGAAGCCCTCCCACAAGCACACCGTCATCCTTCGAGGCGCGCCAAGGAACGCCTCGTGCCACAAGCACATCCTCGTGGTGAGGAGGCGCGCAGCGCCGTCTCGAACCATGCGCCACCGGCACTGCGTGGCGCCATCCTTCGAGACGCCCGGCTTCGCCGGGCTCCTCAGGATGAGGACTCAGTGCCTCTGAAAAGGCCAGATTCGATCAATCGATAAAGCGCTCTGGTGCGGCGTAGGCACGACGCTGCGTGCCTTTGCCCACCCGACGTAGTGACGAAGCGAACTACGCGTTCTTCAGCGCGACACGGAACTCGGCTTCGGTCTTTTCCTTGACCTGGTCGAGGGTGACGCCGTCGGCGAGTTCGATCAGCGCCATGCCGTCATTGCCGTGCTTGTCGATGGTGAACACCGCCAGATCGGTGACCACCATGTCGACGACGCGCTCGCCGGTCAGCGGCAGGTTGCACGACTTCAACAGCTTCGGGCCGTCCTTGGCGGAATGCTCCATCACCACCACGACCCGCTTGACGCCGGCGACGAGGTCCATCGCGCCGCCCATGCCCTTGACCATCTTGCCGGGGATCATCCAGTTGGCGAGATCGCCGTTCTGGGCGACCTGCATGGCGCCGAGGATCGACAGGTCGATGTGGCCGCCGCGCACCATCGCGAACGAATCGGCCGACGAGAAGTAGCTGGTCGACGGCAGTTCGGTGACGGTCTGCTTGCCGGCGTTGATCAGGTCCGGATCCTCGTCGCCCTCGTAGGGGAACGGGCCCATGCCGAGCATGCCGTTCTCGCTCTGCAGCACGACGTCGACGCCGTCGGGGATGTAGTTCGACACCAGCGTCGGAATGCCGATGCCGAGATTGACGTAGAAGCCGTCGCGCAATTCCTTGGCGGCGCGGGCAGCCATCTGTTCGCGGGTCCAGGCCATCAGAGGTCTCCTCAGGTTGCCGCGGCCGCGGGGCGCTTGCGGGTGGTGCGCTGCTCGATGTGCTTCTTGGCGGTGCCGACTTCGATGATGCGCTGGACGAAGATGCCCGGGGTGTGGATGTGATCCGGATCGATCTCGCCGGCCGGCACCAGATGCTCGACCTCGGCGATGGTGATCTTGGCCGCGGTCGCCATCATCGGATTGAAGTTGCGCGCAGTCTTTCGATACACGAGGTTGCCGGCGGTATCGCCCTTCCAGGCGTGGACGATCGCCAGATCGCCGAACAGGCCGCGCTCCATCACGTATTTCTCGCCGTCGAATTCGCGGATTTCCTTGCCCTCGGCGACCAGCGTGCCGACGCCGGTCTTGGTGAAGAACGCCGGGATGCCGGCTCCGCCGGCGCGGATGCGCTCGGCCAGCGTGCCCTGCGGGGCGAATTCGAGCTCCAGTTCGCCCGCCAGGAACTGCTGGGCGAACAGCTTGTTCTCGCCCACATAGGACGAAATCATCTTCTTGATCTGGCGGGTCTCCAGCAGCCTGGAGAGGCCGATGCCGTCGACGCCGGCATTGTTCGAGACCACGGTGAGATCCTTGACCCCGGACTCGCGCAGCGCGTCCGACAGCGTCTCGGCGATGCCGCACAGCCCGAAACCGCCGGACATGATCATCATGCCGTCCCGCAGGATTCCAGCGAGTGCCGATTCGGCGTCGGGATAAACCTTGTTCATGATGCAGGGACCTGATGAGAGGGGCTGTTCTGCGATTGGGTCTATTAGGCAAAAACCCCGCGGGCCGTCAATTGCGTCCACCCGCTGCGGCCCGGAAGGCCTTGAAAGAGACAAGAAAACCGATCAAGTTGCCTCCCGACGGGGCCGGCGGGCCCTCCCTTTTCATACCCATCATTCGATCCGGATATTCATTGGCGATGGCCCAAGGAATCAAGCGCCTCGGGGTGTCGATTGCGGCGCTCATCGCCTTGGCCGTGGTCTGCGCGGCGGCGCTGTCGCTGCTGATCGATCGCGGCGCGATGCGCCAGGCGGTCGAGCAGCAGCTGCGCGCCGCGACCGGACTCGACCTGGCGATCGACGGCGACATCGAGGTCGCGATCTTCCCGCGCAGCTACGTCACCTTCAAGGCGGTGCGCCTGAAGAGCAACGACGATGGCGCCGACAGCGCGCTCAGCGTCCAGACGCTCACCGCCAATCTGCGGCTGCTGCCGCTGTTGCTGCGCCGGTTCGAGATCGCCGACGTCGTGCTGATCCAGCCGACCATCCGCGTCGTCCGCGACGCCGACGGCGGCAGCAACTGGACGCCGTTCATCAAGAGCCTGACGCGAACGATGAAGCCCGGTCTCGACGATCAGGTGTCGTTTTCCGAGATCCGGCTGCAGGACGGCGTGCTGACCTATCGCGACGCCTCCGCCCGCGTCTTCGAAACCATCGGCGACATCGACCTGTCGCTGGCGTGGCCGTCGATCTCGCGCACCTTCGCCGCCGCCGGGCAATTCGACTGGCGCGGCGAACGGCTCGACGGCAGCATCAGCGTCAACGATTTCATCGCCGCTTTGGCGGGCGAGCGTTCGGGCCTGAAACTGCGGCTCGCCGGCGCGCCGATGAAGATCGCGTTCGACGGCGCGATCGGCAACAAATCGACCCTGGTGCTGGAAGGCACCCTCTCGGCCGACAGTGCCTCGCTGCGCAACGCGCTGCGCTGGGCCGGCCAGGAGCCGCCCGGCGCCGGTGGCTTCGGCCGCTTCGCCATGAAGGCGCGCGCCAATCTGGTCGGACCGTCGATCGCGCTGACCAACGTAAACATCGAGCTCGACAAGAACGTCGCCGAAGGCGTGATGACCTACACCATCGCCGGCGGCCATCAGGGCCTGCAGGCGACGCTGGCGGCCGGCACCATCGACGTCACGCCCTATCTGTCGACGATCAAGCTGCTGACCACCGGCGCCCGCGACTGGAACCGGCAATTGTTCGATCTCGGCTCCGCCAACCCGGTCGATCTCGACGTCCGGCTGTCGGCGGCGAAGGTGGTGTTCGGCTCGTCGGCGCTGGGGCGCACCGCGCTCAGCGCCAATCTGCGCGGCGGCGCGCTGGCGCTCAGCGTCGGCGAGGCGCAGATCTATGGCGGCATCGTCCGCGGCACCCTCGGCGTCACCCGCCGCGACAGCGTCGCCAACATCAAAACCCAGTTCCAGTTCAACGACGTCGACCTCGAAGCCTGCGCCACCGACCTGCTCGGCGTGCGCAACCTGTCGGGGCGCGGCAATCTCAGCATCTCGCTGGAAGCGTCGGGCTCGAGCCCGTTCGGGCTGGCGCAATCGCTCGACGGCTCGGCGCTGCTGACCGGCCACGACGGCGCCATCACCGGATTCAACGTCGAGCAATTGCTGAAGCGGCTGGAGCGGCGGCCGCTGTCCGGCGGCGGCAATTTCCGCAACGGCAAGACGCCGTTCAACAGCCTCAACATCGCGGTCCGGTTCAGCGACGGCGTCGCCACCGCCGACGACATCCGGATCGAAGGCCCGACCGCAAGGATCTCGCTGACCGGCACCGCCTCGGTGCCGTCGCGCGAATACGACCTCAAGGGCGTCGCCAGCCTCGCCAATGCGCCGGGCGCGCCGGGCTTCAACCTGCCGTTCATCGTCGAAGGGCCGTGGGACGATCCGTTGATCTTCCCCGACCCGGAAAGCCTGATCCGCCGCTCGCCCGCCTCGGCGCCGCTGCTCGACGCGGTGAAGGACAAGAAGACCCGCGACGCGGTCCGCTCGGTGCTGGAGCGCATCACCGGCGGCACCGGCAGCCGCAAAGCCGAGCCCGATGCCGCCGAACCGCCGGCCGCGCCGGCGGCCACCGCACCGAACGCCGAGCCGAAGGCGAACTGATTCGTTCAGGTGCGACTCGCCGCACCCGTCATGGCCGGCCTTGTGCCGGGCATGACGGGTTAGCGAGCCCGCGCGCGGCAGAAGCGCTTCCGTCATTGCGAGCGCAGCGAAGCAATCCAGAACTCAGTGCACCGCGCCTTTGGATTGCTTCGTCGGCTTCGCCTCCTCGCACTGACGGAGAGGAGGTGCGTCACTTCGCGCTCACATCGGCGCGGCGCTGTCGGCCCTGGCGCGGGACAGTTTCGACGCCAGCGACGCGATCACGATCGCCACCGTCACCACCGCGATGATCAGCGTGCAGATCGCGTTGATCTCCGGCTTCACGCCGAGCCGCACTTCCGAATAGATCCGGATCGGCAGCGTCGCCGAGCCCGGGCCGGTGGTGAAGCTGGCGATCACCAGATCGTCGAGCGACAGCGCGAAGGCCAGCATCCAGCCGGCCGCGATCGCCGGCCAGATCAGCGGCACGGTGGCCAAACAGAACGCCTCGATCGGGCCGCAGCCGAGATCCATCGCCGCCTCTTCGACGCTGCGATCGAGCGCGTGCAGGCGCGACTGCACCACCACCGCGACGAAGCACATCGTCAGCGTGGTGTGGGCGATCGTCACCGTCCAGAACCCGCGCTCGACATTCAGCGCGACGAACAGCAGCAGCAGCGACAGGCCGGTGATCACTTCGGGCATCACCAGCGGCGCATACAGCATCCCGGAAAACAGCGTGCGGCCGCCGAAATGACCGGCCCGCGACAGCGCCACCGCCGCCAGCGTGCCGAGCACAGCGGCCGCCGTCGCCGACGCCAGCGCGACACGCAGACTCATCCACGCGGCCGCGAGCATCGCCTCGTCCTGGAAGAACTCGCGGTACCAACGCAGCGACCAGCCGCCCCACACCGTCACCAGGCGGGAGTCGTTGAACGAGTAGATCACCATGATGACGATCGGCAGATACAGAAACGCCAGCCCGAGCGTCAGCGAGACCAGGTTGAAGCGGGAGAACGTCATGGGCAGGCACGGCCTTCTTGCTCTCCGCCGCCGCTTCCGGACAACGCAGACGCTCCGATGGATCAGGCTGTTCTCGAACCGCCGGACTTCGGCGGATGGAGCACAAGCTCGATTCTCCGGTGGGGCACCTCCCCCGGATGGCTCAATTTGCCATCATTGGGCGCAGTCGGGCAATCGAATCCTTGATATCCGCAACGCACGATCGCCACGCGGGCTCCGTGGCGATCGACGTGCGCCACGGCTGCTTGCTACCCCAGGGAGACCGTGCGAGATCGCAGACGCAGATGAATCGTGGCGCGATCCGACGTCGCCGTGAATCGGCGCATCAGCGATGCAGTTGACCGAAGCCGGCTTCGACGGTCAGGATGGATCCGACGGTGGACCTCGCACCGGGACGCGCCAGGTAAGCGATGGCGTGGGCGACCTCGTCCGGAGACACCATGTGTCCCGTCGCCTGCCGGGCGGCGAACTCGCTGACGTCCCGTCCGGCCTGCGCCGCGAGGCCGCGCACGAAATCCGTATCGACGGTGCCGGGATTGACGCAATTGACGCGGATGCCTTCCGACAGAAGATCGGCAGCCATCGCCCGCGTCAGCGCCTCGACCCCGCCTTTCGTCGCCGAATAGAGCGCACGGCGTGCGAGGCCGGTCTGCGACAGGCACGACGCGATGTTCACGATCGCCGGATGGCTGGACTTGCGCAGGTGAGGCAGGGTCAGACGCGAGACGCGCGCGACGCTGATGAGATTGACGTCGATCACACGCGACCAATCGTCCATCGTGCCGTCCTCGATGCCGCCGTAGAAACTCACGCCTGCATTGTTGACGAGAATGTCGATCCGGCCCTCGCGGGCGGCGATGTCGTCGACGGCGGACCGGATTGCGGCATCGTCGGTCACGCTGCCCCGATAGGCCGTCCAATCAGCTGGGACATTGTCAACGGAAAGATCGAGGATGTTGATGCGCCCGCCTTGCTGGGCAAGCAGTTCGCCGGTCGCACGCCCGATGCCGGCCGCTCCGCCCGTGATGAGGATGACGCTGTCCTTGAAGATGCCGCTCACGATTGTCTCCTCTCCGGTCCGTTTGTCGCAACGTCACGCAATGGCGCGAAGTTGCGTCTGCTGCATCGAGCCTCGCTGCGCGAAACGCGCATGCCAATCGGCGAGCGCCGGCACCGCTGTCCGCCAACCAGGGCGAAGCTCACGAAAATCGATGTAGCCGAGCGCACACGCGACCGAGATGGTCCCGATATCGATCTGCTGCTCCAGATACGCCAGCCAGTCGCGCTCCAGCGCATCGAGGCTCGATTGGATTTTCGAGGTCTGCCCGTCGAGCCAAGCCGGCCAGCGCAGATCGGGCGGTCGCAGCGCGTTCTCGAAGCGGATCAACACCCCGGCGTTCATGATCCCGTCGCCGAGCGCCTGCAGGCAAAGCGCGCGCGCCCGTGCCAGAGGTTCGGCCGGAAGCATTGGCGGACCATCGTGCAACGTGTCGAGATACTGGCAGATCACCGCACTGTCGTAGAGGGCGGTCCCGTCATCCAGAAGTAAAGTGGGGATGTGGCCCGTCGGGTTGTGTGCGACGACGCCCGCGTCGCGGGCGACCGGACTGACAACCGCCGATACCAGGTCGAGGCGGCTGACCAAGCCGGTTTCATGCGCAAGCACCATCACCTTGCGCACGAAGGGCGAAGCGGTCGAGTGATAGAGCTTCATCTGTCGACTTTCCCAATCCCGCGTTTGGCCGGCGCTGCGTTCGCATGTCGCGGCGGGAAAGCGCCGCGGATCTGCTCTTCGAGTTCGGCCTTGGCCTCGAACAGCATCGGAATATAGCGACGCTCGATGTCCTCGAGTGTCGCCAGCGACGCGATCGCAATCAGATTGATGACGCAGACGACTTCGTCACCATGTTCGACGGCAACGGCGGCGCCACGGTTCGTCTTCAAAAATTCCTGATCGGAAATCGCGTAGCCGCGTTCCAGCGTCGTCTTGACGAGTCTGTCGACGGCCTTCGCATTGCGCGCCAGCTTCTCGAACGGATCGCTCGACGAACGCAATCTCCCGAGCAGCTCGGCGCGTTCGGCCGGGGGCATATTGGCGAGATAGACGCGTCCGGTTGCGGACGCCATCATCGGCACGCGCGATCCGATCGAACGATTGCTCGACAGCATGCCCGGCTTCCGGTTGGTGTCGACGATGACCATCTTGTCCAGCTGGAAGATCGCGAGATCGGACGGCCAGCCGAGTTTCAGGCGCAGCCGGTCCATGATCGGCCGAGCCGTCTCCACCAGATCGTTCTGGTGCGAGATGTTGTTCGACAAGGCCAGCGCGCGCAGCCCGACGGTGTAGGTGCGCGCCGTCTCGTCGAAGGAGAGGTACCCGACCTGCCGAAGGCTTTCGAGCAGCCGCAACGCGGTCGCCTTCGGCAGTCCCGTGATGTCGCGGACATCCGACAGACCGACCGGGCCGTAGGCATTCACGGCTTCGAGAACGAGAAGCCCGCGCAGCAAGGCGTTGACGGGGATCTTGGCTGCGTCGGGCAAGGTCGTTACTTCTTCAGCAAGGGACATCCGGACAGAGCGATGTCCTCGAAGGCGTCGTTCGCGGGGACGGTGCCGACGATCTCGAAGCTGTCGCCCGGCATCGCCGCGGCACCCGGCTTCTTGGCACGCGCGACATACATGTCCATCACCACGCGACCATTGTCCTTGATCGACGCATTCTGGATCAGCGCCTTGTCGCCGATCGGCATCTCTTTCATCTTCGCGACGACATCCGTGCCCTTGTCCGACCCGACGGCCGCGACCGCCTTCAGATAATGCGTGACCGCCACATAGGTGTTGGCGTGGATCATGCTCGGCATCTTCTTGTGCCGTTCGACGAAACGCTTCGACCAGGCACGCGTCGTCTCGTTGAGATTCCAGTAGAAGGGCGTCGCGAAATGCAGGCCTTGCGCGGTCTCCGGGCCCATCGAGTCGACCTCGGGCTGACTGACATAGAGCGCGACCATGCGGCCGGGGATCGCGAACTCCTTGGCCTGCTTCATGGCGGTGATCAGATCGGAGCCGCCGACGGCCAAGGCGACGACATCCGCGCCGGAGCCTTGCGCCTGCAACAGGAACGACGAGAAGTCGGCCGTATTGATCGGATGCTTGACGCTGCCGAGCATCGTTCCACCCGCGGCCTTGATCGCCTTCACGGTTTCCGGCTCGAGGGCATTTCCGAAGGCCGAATCCGTCGTCACGAAGAACCACTTCTTTCCGCCCTCGCGGACCAGGTCCTTCACCACCGTGTTCGCGAGTGCGTAGGAACTGGTCGCCCATTGCGTGCCCGACGCAGAGCAGAGGGCGCCACTGAAGCCCGGAGCGGTGCCGGCCGTGTTGAGCATGGTCTTGTTGAGTTGAGTCGCCATGCCTTGCGCGGCGAGTCCGGCTGCCGACGTCCCGCCGTCGGTGATGGCGCTGACACCTTCGACTTCGAAGAAGCGCCGCGCGATCTGCGACGCGAGATCGGGCTTGTTCTGATTGTCGGCGACAACGACCTCGATCGTGCGTCCAAGCACCTTGCCACCGAAATCCTCGACCGCCATGCGCGCGGCGAGAACCGATCCCGGCCCTCCCTGATCGGCATAAGGACCGGATTGATCGTTCGAGACGCCGATCTTGAAAGGTTGCTCCTGCGCCTTGGCGCTTGGCAGCATGGCGAGCGAAACGGTCGCGCTCAGCAGCAGGGCATATCTCAACATGGTGTTCTCTCCCGCGAAACGAGCCCCGTCTTTTCGTGCGGGGCTTTCCAATCAGCGTCTTTGGCATCAGCTCGGAGCGATGTCAAAAGAAATGAACCCTCGGTCCACTAGATGGACCGAGCCGACGAAGGTGGATTCGAGCCGAGACCGTCGCCCACGCGGTCGAAACAACTACTTGCAGGTCCGATGAAGTCGGAGGGTTGATCGAGCCAGCGCCGCGTCCCTGATCATCACCGCCCTCCTTCGAGCTGGCGGCGCTGCACGCGCTCGTAGATAAGCAGCGGGAGCAGCAGCACGCCGAGCAGGACGACCGCGATCGCGGAGGCCACCGGCCAGTCGCGGTTGGTGAAGAACTCCAGCCACAGCGTCTGCCCGATCATCTGCGAGCCGGAGCCGGCCAAAAGATCCGGGATGACGAATTCGCCGACGATCGGAATGAAGCACAGCAGCACGCCGGCACCGATGCCGGGTAGCGACAGCGGAAACGTCACCAGCCAGAACGCCTGGCGCGGCGAGGCGCCGAGATCGGCCGCGGCCTCGCCGAGCGCATGCGGCAGCTTGGCGAGCGTCGCGTACAGCGGCAGCACCATGAACGGCAGATAGGAATAGACGATACCGACATACATCGCAGTGTCGGTCGACAGCCACACCAGCGGCGCCGAGATCAGATGCAGCGCCAGCAGCGTCTTGTTGAGCAGGCCGTCGTGCTGAAGGATGTTGATCCAGGCGTAGATCCGGATCAGGAACGAGGTCCAGAACGGCACGATCACCAGCATCATCGCGAACGGCTGCCAGCCGCGCGGCAGCCGCGCCATCGCGTACGCGATCGGATAGCCGATCAGCAGCAGGATAGCGGTCGACACCGCGGCGACGGTGAGGCTGCGCAGATACGACAGCACGTAGAGATTGTCCGACATCAGCAGCCGGAAATTGTCGACCGACAGCGCAGCGAACGCCGCCGTCAGCGCGTCCCAGCCGGCGGCGAGATCGAACAGCGGCGTGTAGGGCGGCTGCGCGATCGCGCTCTGCGACAGGCTGATCTTCACCACGAAGCCGAACGGCACCAGGAAGAACAACGCCATCCACAGATACGGCGCGATCGCCGCCAGGCGGGCCGGCCGGGTGAAGATCCGCCGCGCGCTGCTCATCGGACCGCCCTCATCGCTCGAGCACGACGCAATCGTCGGGTGAGAACCACGCCACCACGTGCTGGCCGGTGCGGTAGGCGTCGACGTCGAGTCGCGTGGTGTTGGCCATCTTCGCCAGCAGCGTCGCGCCGGCGTCGAGCCGGATCTTGTAGCTGGTCAGGCCGCCGTAATAGCCGACCTCGGCGATCTCGCCGTCGAGCCGGTTGATGGCGTCGGCATGGCCGACGTCGGCGGCCGGCCCGCGCCGCGACAGCTTGATCTTCTCCGGCCGGATCGCGACGCTGATCGACGTCGCGGTCAGCGGCTGACGCGGCTCGGCGGCGGCGACCGTGCCGGCGCCGCTGGTCGTGACGCTCAGCCGGCCGTGCTCGCGCGCCGCGATGCTGCCGTCGAGCATGTTGACGTCGCCGACGAACTCCGCGACCCAGCGCGACGCCGGCGTCTCGTAGAGCTGCCGCGGCGTCGCCACCTGTTCGAGCCGGCCGGCCTGCATCACGCCGATCCGGTCGGCGACCGTCATCGCCTCCTCCTGATCATGGGTGACGATGACGAAGCTGGTGCCGAGCCGCTTCTGCAGCGCCATCAATTCGAGCTGGGTGCTTTCGCGCAGCTTCTTGTCGAGCGCTGCCATCGGCTCGTCGAGCAGCAACAGCCGCGGCCGCCGCGCCAGCGCACGCGCCAGCGCGACGCGCTGCTGCTGACCGCCGGACAGCTGATCGGGCTTGCGCTTCTCCAGGCCTTCGAGCTTCACCAGCGCCACCATCTCGGCGACGCGCTCTCTGATCTCGCGTCGCGGCAGGCCGGCGCGCTTCAGCCCGAACGCGATGTTGTTCGCCACCGACAGATGCGGAAACAGCGCGTAGTTCTGGAACATCATGTTGACCGGGCGCTGGTGCGGCAGCACAGCGGCGATGTCCTGGCCGTCGAGCAGGATGCGGCCGCGGTCCGGCGTCTCGAAACCGGCGAGCATCCGCAGCAGCGTGGTTTTGCCGCAGCCGCTCGGCCCGAGCAGCGCGAAGAACTCGCCGGCCTTGATGTCGAGCGACAGCCCGTCGACGGCGACGAAGCCGCCGAAGCGCTTTTCAACGGACTCGATTTGCAGCAGCGGCGCTCCGGCAAGATCGGCCGGATCTCCAGCGTCCTCAGTCATCCCCAGCGCCTCGACAGCCCAGCTCTGATCCAAACACAACCGGCAAGCTGTAGCGGCCAATCGCACGGCGCTCAACAGCCGCGAAGGACGGGCTCGGTACGCCGCGCGACGTCGGCGGCGGCGTCAGACCTCGGCGTCGGGCGTGTGAATCGCCGGCTCGGCGTCCGGCGTACTGAGACTCCACATCGCATCGAACATCGACGCCTGAAACTTCGCGAACTCGGCGCTGTCGATGATCAGGCCGTAGCTTTCGCGGGCGGACGAGATCAGACAGACCTTGTTGCCGTAGATGAAGCAGGTCATCGCCAGCGTGTGTTCATGCGGCGCGTAGCGCAGCTCGCGGCGGTGCTCCTGGCTCGACGGCCAGATCGGCGCGATGTCGCGCTCGGCGGAGCGGATCACCCGCAGCCAGATGCCGCGGCGGGCGCGTTCGAGCAGATAGCGCTCCATCTCTTCGAGGCCGGGCTCGGCCATCAATTCGCGCATCGACAGCGTCGCGCGCAGCACCTTGTCGCCGCCGGACAACGTGTCCCACAGCGTGGTGCGGATACCGTCCGGCCCCGGATGGAAGCGGACGTTGGGCTGGCCGCTCTCGTGATGATACATCGAGCGCAGCACCGGCATGACGTCTTCGAGCATCGTCCGCCGCGCCTCGAGCCGCTCCAGCAGGATGCCCGGCTCCTGGGCGACGACGAAACGCCGCTTGCCGTGGTCGACGAACCGGACCAGCCCCTCGGCTTCCAGCTTGGCGAGCGCGTCATGCGCGGTGGTGCGCGGCAGCCCGGCCTTGGCGGCAACCGCCGTCACCGACGCGCCGCCGAGGCCGACTGCGGTCAGATACAGCTTGTACAGCGTCCCGGTGATGCCGATCCGGGCCAGTTTTCCTTCGATATCCACCATCGTCCCACCCCGCGGATGCCGGCCGACCATGTCCGATCCGGGTCCCAACGTCTATTGTCGGATTTTCCCGACAAATTCCAATGCTGATTGCTCAATATGCCCACGTCGCCGGCAACTGGCGTGATGATATGCAGTATTTTCGAGTTTTTGCCCGATTTATATACCGCCCGACAAACGAATCAGATTGACGGAATTATCCGACATATTCCATTCTGAGCCAGTCCTGAGATGCCGAGCACGACGAACGGAGGATTTGCGGATGGAAGCCGAAGCCGATGCGGGCCGCCTGCCGGTCGAAACGACGAGGCCACGAACCACGATGCTGCAGACCGCCTTCGCGGGCCGGCCGATGCGGGCGGCGGTCGGGCTGACGGCGTTCTTCGCGATCTGGCAGGCGGTGACGCAGCTCAATTTGGTCGACGGCTTCCTGCTGCCCTCGCCGGTGGCGATCGCCGAGGCGCTGTGGCAGCTCGCGCTCGACGGCTCGCTGTGGATCCATCTCGGCGCCAGCCTGCAACGCGTCGCGGTCGGCTTTCTGTTCGCCTGCATCGTCGGGCTGGCGCTCGGCCTGCTGTGCGGCTGGTGGCGCACGGTCTCGGATTACGTGCGGCCGGTGATCGAGGCGCTGCGGCCGATCCCGCCTCTGGCCTGGATCCCGATCACCATCCTGTGGTTCGGGCTCGGCGATGCCGCCTCTTACTTCCTGGTGTTCCTCGGCGCCGTCTTCCCGGTGTTCATCGCCACCTACACGGCGATCCGCGGCCTCGACCGCAACCAGATGAACGCCGCGCTGTGCCTCGGCGCCAAGCCCTGGCAGCTGTTCACCGACGTGCTGATCCCCGCCTCGCTGCCGATCATCCTGCCGGGCCTGCGCATCGCGCTCGGCGTCGGCTGGATGTGCGTCGTCACCGCCGAGCTGATCGCCGCCCAGACCGGCCTCGGCTACCTGATCCAGCAGTCGCGCATGCTCTTCCAGATCAACAACGTCGTCGCCGGCATGGTGACGATCGGACTGGTCGGCTTCGCAATGTCGGCGATCCTTGAACGCATCGAGCGGCGCGTGAACGCGTGGGCTCCTTCCGAGCGCAGCTGAGGCACACCCATGACCGCAAATCTCGCATTGGCAACCGCCGCTATCCCCGCTGCCGCGCCGGCCACCGCCGCCCGCGCCGCAGCCGCCGAAGTCCAGATCGACATCCGCAACGTCGGCAAGGTCTACGACTCCAAGACGACCCACCAGGCGGTGATCGCGCTCGACGGCGTGTCGCTACGCATCAAGAAGGGCGAGTTCATCTCGCTGCTCGGCCCGTCGGGCTGCGGAAAGTCGACGCTGCTCGGCATCATCGCCGGCTTCCAGTCGGCCTCCAGCGGCCACATCCTGCAGAACGGCCGGCCGATCTCCAAGCCCGACGCCTCGCGGACCGTGGTGTTTCAGGACTACGCGCTGTTCGGCTGGATGACGGTGCAGCAGAACGTCGAGTTCGGCCTCAAGGCGAAGGGCCTACCGAAGGCGCAGCGCGCCGAGATCGCCCGGGCGCTGATCGCCACCGTGCATCTCTCCGGCTTCGAAGACAAATATCCGCATCAGATGTCCGGCGGCATGAAGCAGCGCGCCGCGATCGCTCGCGCGCTGGCGCCCGATCCCGACATCCTCTTGATGGACGAGCCGTTCGGCGCGCTCGACGCGCAAACCCGCGTGCTGCTGCAGGAAGAAATCGCCCGCATCTCCACCGAGGCCGGCAAGACCGTCATCTTCGTCACCCACGGCATCGACGAGGCGGTGTTTCTCGCCGACCGCGTCGTGGTGATGAGCCCGCGCCCCGGCCGGGTGCGCGACGAAGTGCTGGTGCCGCTGCCGCGGCCGCGCACCGCCGAAATGCGTTCCGATCCATGGTTCGTCTCCACGGTCAAAGACCTCTGGGAGACGCTGAAGCCTGAATGGCAAAAGGGGGACTAAGCCGTGACCATCAATCTATCGCGCCGCCGCTTCGGACAGCTCGCCGCCGGCTTTGCCGCCACCATGCCGCTCGCGGCGCCGTCGATCCTGCGCGCGCAGGGAGCCGACGTCGTCAAGATGGGCTGGTTCAACACCACCACGGTGTCGGCCCAGATCGCCCACGTGCTGATGCGCACCGACATCGCGGAGCGCAACGGCCTGAAGATGGAGATGATCCAGCTCGCCGCGTCGCCGGCGATCACCGAGGCGCTGGTCTCGGGCGCGGCCGATATCGGCACGCTGTCCGACTTCGCGGCCGTCACCACGATGGCGATCGGCGCGCCGGTCACCACGGTGTCGTCGCAGGCGATCTTCCGCTCGGCCGTGCTCACCACCAAGAAGTCCGGTATCACCGATCTCGCCGGCCTGAAGGGCAAGCAGGTGTTCGGCACCTTCGGCATCACCGCGTTCCAGAACGCGCAGGAAGCCGTGGCGAAGGCCGGGCTGACACCGGGCAAGGACGTCACCTTCGTCAATGTCGGCCCCGCCGAACTCGCCGACGCGGTCGGTTCGCAGCGCATCGACGCGTTCTTCACTTACGATCCGTTCGTGTCGTTCTTCGAGAATGCCGGCTTCGCCCAGGTGGTGTCGCAGAACGTCACGCCGGTGATCGCGCTCGCCGCCAACAACCGCTTCTTCAAGGACCGTCCGGACGTGCTGAAGCGCACGCTGAAGGCGAATTCCGAAGCGCTGTTCTTCGCCAGCCAGAACCACGATCTGGTCAACGGCTGGTTCCGCACGCTGGAGCCCGCCAAGAACATTCCGGTCGAAGTGCTGGAGAAGGCGTCGAGCTACGATCCGGCGTGGAGCGCCAAGTCGTTCACCGACATCAAGGCAACGCTGACGCCGGCGCAGATCGCCAAGATGGACACGCTCGCCAAATGGGGCGTCGAAAACAAGCTGCTGCCGCGCGTGCCCGACGTGACCAAGTTCGTCGACACCACGATCGCCAGCGCCGCCGACAAGGAAGCCGCGGCCAAGGGCTTCGACCCGAAGAGCGTGAAGATCACCCGCGCCTGATCGGTCGACACGACGCTCCGCGTCCGTCGTCAATGACGTTAGGCACTTCCGTTCAACACCGTCATGGCCGGCCTTGTGCCGGCCATCCACGCCTTTGGGCGACGACTTCAAGTAAGACCGTGGATGGCCGGGCCGAGCCCGGCCATGACGAGAACCGTTAGCCAAAATGCACGACTTGGTATCACAGCCACAACGCCACTTCGACTTCGCCCAGATGTCCGGCGCGGATCGCTATCGGTTGATGGCCTCGACCATCATGCCGCGCCCGATCGCCTGGGTCGTCACGCGCTCGCCCGACGGCTGTATCAACGCGGCGCCCTACTCGTTCTTCAACATGTTCGGCTCCGACCGGCCGGTGGTCGCGCTCGGCATTCTGGCGCGGCCCGACGCGCCGAAGGATACGGCCGCCAACATCCGCGCCACCGGCGAATTCGTCGTCAACCTCGTGCCGTTCAATCTGGTCGAGGCGATGAACGCCACCTGCGTCGAGGCTCCGCCGGAGGTCGACGAACTCGACCTCGCGGGGCTTGGGACACTGCCCAGCGTCGCGATCGCACCGCCGCGCATCGCCGCCTCGCCGGTCGCATTCGAATGCCGCCGCACGCATTGGCTCGACACCGGCCCCGGTCAGGCGATGGTGGTCGGCGAAGTGCTGCACGCGCACTACGCTCAGCATGTTCTGACCGGCGATCCGCAGCGCCCGCGCGTCGATCATGCCGCGCTCGATCTCGTCGGCCGCATGCACGGCGCCTCCGCCTACACCCGCACCCGCGATTTGTTCGATCTCGACCGTCCGCTGTGGCGGGACGCTCAGATCACTCTCACCACCGCATCATAAGGACTCATCAAATGGCCAAACTGAAAGTCGCGGCCGTTCAGGCGACCACCGTTCCGTTCGACGCCGCTGCCGCGACCGCCCGCACCGTCGCGCTGATCGGCGAAGCCGCCGCCAAGGGCGTCCAGCTCGCGGTGTTTCCCGAAGCCTTCATCGGCGGCTATCCGAAGGGCCTCGACTTCGGCTGCGCGATCGGCCGCCGCACGCCGGAAGGCCGCGCGGATTTCGCCCGCTACGTCCGCGGCTCGATCAGCATCCCGGGTCCCGAGGTCGACCAGCTCGTCGCCGCCTGCGCCGAGCACGCCATCCACGCCGTGGTCGGCGTGATCGAACGCGAGGGCGGCACGCTGTATTGCACGGCGCTGTATCTGGCGCCGAACGGCCTACTCGGCATTCACCGCAAGATCATGCCGACCGGCTCGGAGCGGCTGGTGTGGGGCTTCGGCGACGGCTCGACGCTGACTGTGGTCGACACGCCCTACGGCAAGCTCGGTGGCGCGATCTGCTGGGAGCACTACATGCCGCTGATGCGCGCGGCGTACTACGCCAAGGGCGTGCAGATCTGGGCGGCGCCGACCGCCGACGACCGCGAGAGCTGGATCGCCACCATGCGCCACATCGCGCTGGAGGGCCGCTGCTTCGTGATCGGCGCCTGCCAGGTGATGCGCCGCTCGGATTTCCCGGCGGACTACGCCACCCGGATCGAAGCCGGCGCGGACGAGTGGATGATGCACGGCCGCTCGGTGATCGTCGGGCCGCTCGGCGAAGTGCTCGCCGGGCCGCTGCTCGACGAAGAAGGCATCCTCACCGCCGACATCGACACCGACGACATTCTCGGATCGACGCTCGACTTCGATGCGGTCGGCCACTATGCGCGGCCGGACCTGTTCACGCTGCATGTCGACGAGCGGCCGCAGACGCCGGTGGCGTTCGGCGGCAATCCAACCAAAGCTTGAGCCGACTCGGCTGCGGCGGCGACGGGCGGGCGATCAGCTCGCCTGTCGCGCGAGGACGGCGGCGGTGCTGACGCGCGACGCCAGCCCGACCATGCAGGGATATTGATCGATCGGCGCCGGCCGCCCGATCAGATAGCCCTGCACCGCGTCGCAGCCTTCGTCGACCAGGAAATCGAGCTGCTCCTGGGTCTCGACGCCTTCCGCCACCAGCGACACGCCGAGGCCGTGGCCGAGCCCGATCACCGCGCGAACGATCGCCGCCGACTGGACGTTGCGGCCGAGATTCATGATGAAGGCGCGGTCGATCTTGATCTTGTCGAACGGGAACGCCTGCAGATAGGTCAGCGACGAGTAGCCGCTGCCGAAATCGTCCATCGAGATCCGGACGCCGAGCGTCTTCAGCCGGCGCAGCAGGGTCAGGCCGCGTTCGAAATCCTCGATCAGCACGCCTTCGGTGATTTCCAGTTCGAGTCGGCCGGGCTGCAGCCCGGTTTCGAGCAGCACCTGGTGCACGAAGGCGACCAGGTCGGTGTTCAGGAATTGCGCCGGCGACAGATTCACCGCGACCTGCAGCGGCCTCGGCCAGGACGCCGCTTCGCGGCAGGCCTCGCGCAGGATCCACTCGCCGACCTCGACGATCAGGCCGCTCTCTTCGGCGAGCGGAATGAACTCGCCCGGCGGCACGAAGCCGCGGGTCGGATGCCGCCAGCGCGCCAACGCCTCGAAGCCGACGATGTCGGTCTCGCCGATCTGTTTGCGGCTCGCCGCCTGCGGCTGGTAGTACAGCGACAATTCGCCGTTGCGGATGGCGTTCGACAGATCCTGATGCAGCACGCGGCGGTCGCGGATCTGCATGTCCATCTCGGGGGCGAACACGCTGATCGAGCCGCGCGTCTGCGCCTTGGCGCGGAACAGCGCCGCGCCGGCATTGGCGAGCAGCGAAGCCGCGTCCCGGCCGTCGCGCGGAAACAACGCGATGCCGGTGGTGGCGCCGGTCCGGACGGTCTTGCCCTCGATCTCGAAGCCGCTCGCCAGCGCCTTCGCCACCCGCTCGGCGAGTTCGTATCCCGCTTCCGGCTGCGGCCCGTCGATCAGCAGCCCGAATTCGTCGCCGCTGAGCCGCGCCACCACGCCGCCCTGCGACGCCTGCTCGATCCGGCGCGCGACCTCGATCAGCAGTTGATCGCCGATGGCGTGGCCGAACACGTCGTTGATTTCGGAAAGCCCGTCGAGATCGACCGACAGCACCGCGAACTGGTCGAGCGGGGTGTCGCAAGCCTCGATCATCTGCGACAGCGCCTTCAGGAAGGCGGTGCGGTTCGGCAGATCGGTCAGGCCGTCGTGATACGCCATGTGCGCCATTCGCGCCTCGGTCTGGCGGCGATCGGTGACGTCGACGTGGGTCTTGATCAGATAGTTCTCCGCGCCCGCCTCGTCGGCGACGGTGATGCGGCGGGTGACGAACAGGCGCAGGCCGTTGCGGGTGCTGATCGGATGCTCTTCGACCATCAGCTCGCGTTTACGGATCGCGAGCTCGTCGCGCTCGCCGATCAGCCGGGCTTCCTTGGGATTGAAGATTTCGCCGCAGGTCAGGCCGATCGCGTCCTCGCGGCGGCGGTTGAGGATGATCTCGGCGCCGCGATTGGCGAGCAGGTAACGGCCGCTGCTGGTGTTCTGCACGGTCAGCGCGACCGGGATGTTGTCGATCACCAGTTCGAGGAACTTCCGTGTCTTGTCGAGTTCGCGGGCCAGCACCTGGCGATCGGTGACGTCCTCGAACAGCGCAATGATGAACTCCGGCTCGTTGCGCTCGTTGTGGGCGACCACGCGGTCGGTCGCCAGAACCAGTTCGCGCTTGCCGAATTCGATCGTCAGTTCGGAGCGGAATCCCTTCTTGCCGGATTCCAGCGCAGTGCGGTCGGCTTCGCGGATGGCTGCGGCGGAGCGCGGCGGATACAGGTCCTCGGCGGTGGCGCCGATGATCCGCTCGCGCGGCAGCCGCGACAATTTCTCGAAGGCGCGGTTGGCGAGGATGTAGCGGCCGTCCTCGATGCTCTTGGCCGCGACGCAGACCGGGATGTTGTCGATCACCGATTCCAGGAACTGGGTGGTGGTCTCGAGTTGCTTCGACACCCGGCGCAGTTCGGTGCAGTCGTCATGGGTCGAGATCGTGCCGCCATTGGCCAACCGCGAGAATTTGACCTGCACGAAGCGGCCGTCCGGCAGTTCGCTGATGAAGCCTTCGGGCGTCCCGGCGCTGCGCAGGAACTCCTCGTTGCTGAGGTCGAGCGACCCGCGCGCGCGGCGCAGCGCCAGCATGTCGCGACCGGCGATGCCGCGCGGCACGTCGGAGCGCTGTAGGCCGTAGATTTCGAGATAGCGGTCGTTGCAGAACACCAGACGGCCGTTCGCATCGGTGATCACGACACCCTGCTGGAGCTTGTTGAGCACCGAGTCGACCAGCACGTTCTTGCGGCGCTGGGCGCGGCGCAGCTTGCGAACCAGCGCGGTCGCCCACAACGCGATGGCGCTGGTGAAAGACGCCAGGACGAAGCCGCCAATCAGCAGCTCCCAGATCAGCTCGGGTTCAAAACCTCCGATATAATTGTTGGGCTCGAAGCCGGAGGCCGCATTCGCGACGGACGCGAAAAGCAAAGTCACCGCCGCCGCCCCCGCCGCTCCGCTGGCCGCCTTCCCAATCCTCAGCACCATGAAACACCCAGCAAATTGCCGGATGACTTTGATTGGCCACGTGTTGGGAACACGTAAACGCCACAGCCACTTGGCCGGGCCGTTGACCTGATTTTCATCAATTGACCTGCGATGGTTAATCCCGCGATAACACAGCGCGTTTGACACGCGTGAAGGGCGGGACGGTAGGCGGATGGAACAGGTCGAATGCGTCGTGATCGGCGCTGGAGTGGTCGGTCTCGCAATCGCGCGGCGGCTGGCGCAGGCGGGGCGCGAGGTGATCGTGCTGGAGGCCGCCGAAGCGATCGGCACCGGCACCTCGTCGCGCAACAGCGAGGTGATCCACGCCGGGATCTATTATCGCGCCGGCAGCCTGATGGCGCGGCTCTGCGTCGGCGGACGGCACGCGCTGTACGCCTATTGCCGCGACCACGGCGTGCCCCATCGCAATTGCGGCAAGCTGATCGTCGCGACCACGGCGGCCGAGGCCGAGAAACTGGCCTCGATCCGCGCCCATGCCGCCGCGAACGGCGTCGACGATCTGCGCGCGCTCGACGGCGCCGAGGCGCGGGCGATGGAGCCGGCGCTCGCTTGCGTCGCGGCGCTGCTGTCGCCGTCGACCGGGATCGTCGACAGCCACGCCTACATGCTGGCGCTGCGCGGCGACGCCGAGGCGGCGGGCGCGGCGTTCGCCTTCCACGCGCCGCTGCTGCGGGCCAGTGCCGATGCCGGCGGCTTCGCGATCGAGGTAGGCGGCGAGGCGCCGATGACGCTGGGGTGCCGGCTGCTGATCAACGCTGCGGGGCTCGCGGCGCCGGCGGTGGCGCGCAGCATCGCGCCGATGCCGGCGGCGCTGGTGCCGGACGCTTATCTGGCAAAGGGCAATTACTTCACCTGCAACGCGCGGGCGCCGTTCTCGCGGCTGATCTATCCGGTGCCCGAGCCCGGCGGGCTCGGCGTGCATCTGACGCTGGATCTGGCCGGACAGGCCAAATTCGGGCCGGACGTCGAGTGGATCGACGCGATCGACTACGTGGTCGATCCGGCGCGGGCGGAGCGGTTCTATCCGGCGATCCGCAAATACTGGCCGGGGCTTCCCGACGGCGCGCTGGCGCCGGGCTATTCGGGAATGCGGCCGAAGATCGTGCCGCCCGCGATCGCCGTGCAGGATTTCGTGATCCAGGGGCCGGAGGCGCATGGCGTCGCCGGGCTGATCAACCTGTTCGGGATCGAATCGCCGGGGCTGACCGCATCGCTGGCGATCGCCGACCACGTCGGCGATCTCACGGCGCAAGCCTGAGCGTGCAAGCCTGAGCGTGCAAACGTGAGTGCGCCAACCTGTCAATTGCACTGACAACGCTGAGCCGCGCCGCGCCTCAGCGGATTGAACCGCGCTCGATCGCGAACAACCAAGCGGCTCACGACAACACGGGGGCGGCCGATCGAGGTTGCGCCGGACCGCAGTTGCAGGGCGGATCCGGTCTTGGCGCCGACGCGTAAGCGTCCCGGACGGGTGGCGCAGACCGGATGCCCGCAACCGGATCGCCGAGCCCTTCAGCGCATACTGGTCATGCGCGAGAGGGTGGCAGCGAATCCTGTTGCACTGCGGAAGGGGTGATCAGTGGAGTGTGCCGGAGACTTGCTTCAGCCGGTTGATTTCGTCCCGGACCTTGAGCTTGCGGCGTTTCAGATCGGCGATGCGCAGATCGTCCGTGGAGGGATGGGCGAGCGCGTCGTGCAATTCGGACTCAAGAACTTTGTGTTTGCGTTCAAGTTCAACGAGATGCGCCTGAAGTGCCATACGAAACCTCCTCTGTGAGTGAGACTAGATTCCATCCGGACAATCGAGTGTACATCTCTCGTTGCGGCTGTCGATAGGTTTGAAATACGTGCGTCATAATTACCCGACCATGCGAAACGATTCGTGATTAGATCGGTCGTATCGCTGCCGCTGGTTTGCCACCGGTTTGCCGCAAGCCGGCGGGCCGCCGCGGCGATGTTAACGCCTTCGCAATCATTCCCCGCCGAAGGTCGCCTTCGACGAACTGCGAAGCTGCGCCGCTTGCTCGCAACCTCCGCAAAGGCGATAATCGTCCTGCTACTGATCCTTCACTCCCCGCGGCGGCTCGCGCTTCAGCGAGCCGGCTCAAGCTGTTTCTGGTCATGACCGACGAAGACGAAGGCGAGCTCGGGGCCGAGCTCGCGAAGCTGCAGCAGGAACACCGCGATCTCGATGCGGCGATCGACGCGTTGCACCAGTCGCCCGCGCCCGATCTGTTGCGGTTGCAGCGGCTGAAGAAGCGCAAGCTGGCGCTGCGCGACCGCATCGCCTTCATCGAAGATCAGATCACGCCCGACATCATCGCCTGAGCGGCGGCGCGCCCGACGCGGCGCGGCGTTCGGCCTTGCGCGCGTACATCGCACGGTCCGCGCTGGCCAGCGCCTCCGCGACGTCCATGTCGGGCGCCAGCATCGCCACGCCGGCCGAGATGCCCGAGGTGACGACGTGGGCGCCGAACTGGATCGCGAGCCGGTCCACCGTCTGCTCCAGCGCTGCCGCCTTGGTGCGGGCGTCGGCCTCGCTCAGATTCCACAGCAGCAACGCAAACTCGTCGCCGCCGAGCCGGCCGATCAGATCGGACGAGCGAACGTGGCCGAGCAGTGCCTCGACTACAGCTTTCAGGACGACGTCGCCCGCGGCGTGGCCGTAGGTATCATTGACCGGCTTGAGCCGGTCGACGTCGAGCAGGATCAGGGCGCCGCCGGCGCCGTAGCGCTTGATATAGGCGAGTGCACGGGCGAGTTCGCGCTCGAACCCGCGGCGATTTGAGATGCCAAGCAGGAAGTCGGTCTCGGCCGAGGCGCGCAGTTCGTCGATCTGCGCCAGCGCCGCCGCCAGCTGCGCCTTCAGCCGCCGGATCTTGCCCTCGGCATCGGCCGGCAGCCGGCCGCCGCCGACCCGCGCGAGCGGCCGCTTGCCGACGGCAGCGCCAGCCTTGTGCGCCGACCGGGGCGATGAGGGGGATCGGGGAGGCGTCTTTTTCATCAGAATCAGCGCAAGAACCACCACAACACTTGCCGGTCTTCACCAAGAAAGGATAGTGCATTCCCTTCGCCTTGGCGGCAGCCCCGGCGGACCCTATGATTTCCCCTATGTTTCTGGATTCTCGAAAGAATCGATCGAATGAGAGCCCCCGTCGCGATCATCATGGGCAGCCAGTCGGACTGGGACACGATGCGGCATGCCGCCGAGACCCTGACCGCGCTCGGCGTCGCCCATGACGCGCAGATCGTCTCCGCCCACCGCACCCCCGACCGCCTCTACGGCTTCGCCAAGGGCGCCAAAGCGGCCGGCTTCAAGGTGATCATCGCCGGGGCCGGCGGCGCGGCGCATTTGCCGGGCATGACGGCGGCGCTGACCGAGCTGCCGGTGTTCGGCGTGCCGGTCGAGTCGAAGGCGCTGTCCGGCGTGGATTCGCTGTATTCGATCGTGCAGATGCCGGCCGGCATCCCGGTCGGAACGCTGGCGATCGGCAAGGCCGGCGCGGTCAACGCCGCCCTGCTGGCCGCCAGCGTGCTGGCGCTGAACGACGACGCGCTGGCGGAACGGCTGACGGCCTGGCGCAAGAAGCAGACCGATGCGATCGCGGCCCGGCCGGAGGGCTCGGCGTGACCGGTCCCACTCGGCAGGCTCTCAAACCCGGCGATACCATCGGCATTCTCGGCGGCGGTCAGCTCGGCCGGATGCTGGCGATGGCCGCGGCGCGGCTCGGGCTGCGCTGCCACGTGTTCTCGCCCGACCCGGATTCGCCGGCGTTCGACGTGGTCCAGAACGCGACCTGCGCCGAATATGCCGACGTCGAAGCGCTGGAAATGTTCGCCGCCGACGTCGACGTCATCACCTACGAATTCGAGAACGTGCCGGCCTCGGCCGCTTTGGTGCTGGCGGCGCGGAAGCCGGTGCTGCCCGACTACCAGATCCTGGAAACCACCCAGGACCGGCTCGCCGAGAAGGATTTCGTCAGCAAACTCGGCATCGGCACCGCGGCCTATGCCGACGTCACCTCGGCGCAGACGCTGAGCGCCGCGATCGCTAGGCTCGGTCTGCCGGCGGTGCTGAAGACCCGCCGGTTCGGCTATGACGGCAAGGGCCAGGTCATGCTGCGCGACGGCGACGACGCCGATGCGGCCTGGGAGAAGCTGGAAACCCGCGCCGCGATCCTCGAGGCGTTCGTGCCGTTCGAGCGCGAGGTGTCGGTGATCGCCGCGCGCGGCAGCGACGGCCAGGTGGTGTGCTACGACGTCACCGAGAACGAGCACCGCGACCACATCCTGAAGGTATCGCGCGCCCCCGCGGCGGTGAGCGATACCATCGCCGCCGAGGCGCGGCGGATCGCGACGTCGATCGCCGATGCGCTGAATTATGTCGGCGTGCTCGGGGTCGAGATGTTCGTGGTGCCGGGTGACGGCGGCGCCAAGGTGCTGGTCAACGAGGTTGCCCCGCGCGTGCACAATTCCGGCCACTGGACGCTGGACGGCGCCTCGGTGTCGCAATTCGAGCAGCATATCCGGGCGATCGCCGGCTGGCCTCTGGCGGAGCCGCTGCGCCACGGCGCCGTGACCATGACCAACCTGATCGGCCACGACGTCGACGATTATGCGCGCTGGCTGACGGTTCCGGGGGCGACGGTGCATCTTTACGGCAAGCGTACCGCCCTGCCCGGCCGCAAGATGGGCCACGTCACCGTGGTCGAACAGGCCGGAAAACGCTGAACCGCCGCCGACCAATGTCGCAAAAACTTATCCTCAGCCGAGGTGGACATCGCGGGTCCGATCTGATACATCCGCGCCCTTAAGGCTGAGGGCCTGGCCGTTGTCGGCCCCGCCTGTTTCAGAAATTCAAATCCGACCAGACTCATCGGACCAGTCAAAGAGGATGCCGCGTGCAGGTTCTCGTTCGCGATAACAACGTCGATCAAGCTCTCAAGGCGCTCAAGAAGAAGATGCAGCGCGAGGGCATTTTCCGCGAGATGAAGCTCCGCGGTCATTACGAGAAGCCGTCCGAGAAGAAGGCCCGTGAAAAGGCCGAAGCCGTGCGCCGCGCCCGCAAGCTGGCCCGCAAGAAGCTGCAGCGCGAAGGCCTGCTGCCGATGAAGCCGAAGCCGGCGTTCGGCGCCGATCGCGGCCGTCCCGGCGCTGCTGCCGGCCCTGGCGCCGGTCCGCGCGGTCCGCGCTGATCGATCGAAATACAAATCTGGTTTTCGAAACGCGGGCCTTGGGCCCGCGTTTTGCGTTTTGGGGCCTCTCGGGCGCCGCTGCATCGCCTGCCCTCCGCCGACGCATCACGCGCACAAAAATGCCCGGCAAAGCCGGGCATTGGTCGGATCAAAGCTGCGCTGGCGTATTACCGCGGCAGAACCGCGTGGAACACCGATTTCGCGGCGAAAAGGACATCCTCCGCCACTGACGGCTTCGGCGCCGGGGCAACCTCGGCAGCGGTCGGGATATCGGCCGGCGGCGCAATCCGCGGCCCGTCATAGCTGGCGTCCACCGTGGTCCTCGGCGCCGGCGCCGCCCCGACGATGCTGGATCCCGTCGTCATCGGGCCCGCGGCCGGACCGGCGACATTGACCGGCGGCGGCAGCGGCTGCAGCGCGCCGGTGCTGCGCGGCTGCTCCTGAGCCGCGCGCAGCGACTCGGGCGCTTTCAGCGGCTCGGCAGCCTTCACGGTGTCCGGCACCTTGAGCGGCTCGGGGGCGCGGCTGGTGACCTCGGTCAGCGGCTTCGCCGATTCGGAGGCGCGCAGCCGCTCGACGGCGGCCCTGACCAGGTCGTTGGGGTCGCGATTCGCCTCACGGCGCTCGTCCTGGGTCTTTTCCTGCGTTTTGGCGGGCTCCGGCGCCGCGGTGGCGACGGCCGGCTTCGCGGCGGCCTTCTCGGCGAGCGCTTTCTCAGCCGCGGCCTTGTCCGCTGCAGCCTTCTCGGCAGCCAGCTTGTCGGCGGCCGCCTTCTCCTTCTCCGCCGCGGCCTTGTCGCGGGCGATGGCGTGCCGCGGCGACGGCTTGTCGGCGGCCGGCTTGGCCTTGGCCGTATCGGTCCGGCTGAATTGATCGACCTTGATGAAATCGGCCTTCTCGGCGTCCGGGACCGCAGCGGTCAGCGCCGCCGCGCCGGATGCCGACGCCGGCTTCGAGGACTCGGCCTTGGCCGCGTCCACCTTGGCTTCATGAGCGGCGGGCGGCGTGTTCGGCCGAGCGATGTACTGGTTCACGACATACGCGCCGATGACGGTGGCGACCACCGACGGCAGAATCTGCCCGATCAGTTTTTCGGTGATGTATTTCAGCATTGCCGAGCCTCTTCCCCGCACGCTTGATGGTCGATGTTTGAGGCTGATTGAGGGATCAACTGCGACGGATCGGTGGCATCAGAACGTGCAAAAGGGCGCGCCGCGGCGCGCCCTCCACGAAGCTGGTCCACAACGCTTAAGACGCGGTTAAGCTTTGAGCTCGACCTCCAGAAACACGATCTCGGTCGCGCTTTCGTTGAGCACGTCGTGCTCGACCCCGGCCTTCCGGAAGTAGGATTTTCCGGTCCTGAGCTGCGCCGTCGAGCGGGTGCCGTCCGGCGCGACGATCGTCATCTCGGCGTCCGCCACCGGGACGATGACATAGTCCATGCCGTGCCGGTGAGGACCGGTGGCGGCGCCGGGCGCCAGTCGCCATTCGGTGACGCGGACCTCGTCATTATCGATCTGAACATCGGATTGCGCGGCGAGCGGCATGGGCGTCTTCCTTATGACACGAACGGCAAAATGGCCGCGAATTGCTTACCACCAAGGCCTGCCGCCCGAACACCGCCAGCAAGGCAGAGGCCGCATGCGGCGAGGCCCTGCGGCGGTCCGCCAGTCCGGCGGCGACCCTCGCCAAATCCGGCGCGATGCGTATAGTCGGGCGTCATCCTCGCAGATGAAATCAAGAAACCACGCAAGGGAGCACCATGTTTTCACACATCATGATCGGCACCAACGACCTCGAGGCGGCGAAGTCGTTCTACGACAAGCTGCTCGGCACGCTCGGCGTCCCGCCGGCCGTGGTCGACCGGCACCGGATCTTCTACCGCACCAAGACCGGGACCTTCGCGGTCAGCAAGCCGATCAATGGCGAGCCGGCGACGGCGGCCAATGGCGGAACGATCGGCTTCCTCGCCAAATCCCAGGAAGAAGCCGACGCCTGGCACGCCACCGGCGTCGCCAACGGCGCAACCACCTGCGAAGACCCGCCCGGCGTCCGTGCGATGGGCGACATGAAGCTCTACCTCGCCTATCTGCGCGATCCCGACGGCAACAAGCTCTGCGTGATGCACCGGATGGGGTAAAGCCGCCTTCTCCGTCATTGGGAGGAGCGAAGCGACGAAGCAATCCAGGGGCTGCGTGCACCGAGCTGGATTGCTTCACTTCGCTCGCAATGACGGCTGAAGCGTTTTTCTTCGCCTGAAGCAAAAACGCCCGGCCTTGCGGCCGGGCGTTCGTCATTCGAGACGTCGAAGCGTCAGTGATTCATCGCCTTGACGATGTTTTCGGTCATCTTCTTGGCGTCGCCGAGCAGCATCATCGTGTTGTCGCGATAGAACAGCGGGTTGTCGATGCCGGCGTAGCCGGACGCGAGCGAGCGCTTGATGAACATCACGGTCCCGGCCTTCCAGACCTGCAGCACCGGCATGCCGTAGATCGGCGAGGACGGATCCTCTTCGGCCGCCGGGTTGGTGACGTCGTTGGCGCCGATCACGAAGGCGACGTCCGACTGCGCGAACTCGGAGTTGATGTCCTCGAGCTCGAACACCTCGTCGTACGGCACGTTGGCTTCGGCGAGCAGCACGTTCATGTGGCCCGGCATACGGCCGGCGACCGGATGAATCGCGTACTTCACCTCGACGCCTTCCTTCTTCAGCGTGTCGGCCATTTCACGCAGCGCGTGCTGGGCCTGTGCCACCGCCATGCCGTAGCCCGGCACGATGATGACCTTCTGGGCGTTCTTCATGATGAAGGCGGCGTCGTCCGCCGAGCCGAGCTTGGCCGGGCGCTGTTCGCCGCCGCCGCCGGCGGCAGCGGCAGTCTCGCCGCCGAAGCCGCCGAGGATCACCGAGATGAAGGAGCGGTTCATGCCCTTGCACATGATGTAGGACAGGATCGCGCCCGAGGAGCCGACCAGCGCGCCGGTGATGATCAGCGCCGAGTTGCCCAGCGTGAAGCCGATGCCGGCCGCGGCCCAGCCCGAATACGAGTTCAGCATCGAGATCACGACCGGCATGTCGGCGCCGCCGATCGGGATGATGATCAGGATGCCGAGCAGCAGCGCGACGGCGGTGATCACCCAGAACGCGTATTCATGACCGGTGATCACCAGCACGATGATCGACACCAGCATGATGACGCCGAGCGCGATGTTCACCGCATGACGCGCCGGCAGGATGATGGGCGCGCCGGACATGCGGCCCGACAGCTTGAGGAACGCGATCACCGAGCCGGTGAAGGTCAGCGCGCCGATCGCGACGCCGAGCGACATTTCAACCAGGCTGGAGCCGTGGATGTTGCCGGGGACGCCGATGTCGAACGCGGCGGGCGCGTAGAACGCGCCGGCGGCGACCAGCACCGCCGCCATGCCGACCAGCGAGTGGAAGGCGGCGACCAGTTCGGGCATCGAGGTCATCGGCACGCGCTTGGCGATCACCGCGCCGATGCCGCCGCCGATGGCGATGCCGAGCAGCACCAGCACCCAGCCGAGGAAGTCGGCCGGCGGATGGCCCGCCAGCGTGGTGAGGACCGCGATCCCCATGCCGGTCATGCCCATCAGGTTGCCCTGACGGCTGGTGGCCGGCGACGACAGACCGCGCAGCGACAGAATGAACAGGACGCCTGCGATCAGATACAGAAGTGCGGAAAGATTGGCGTTCATCGACGGCCCCTACTCACTTCTGCTTCTTCTTGTACATCGCCAGCATGCGCTGGGTGACAAGGAACCCGCCGAAGATGTTGATACACGCGAAGATCAGCGCGACGAAACCGAAGCCGCGCGCCCACAGCGGCCCGTTGTCACTGCCGACCAGCGACACGCCGACCGCGAGCAGCGCGCCGACCACGATCACCGAGGAGATCGCGTTGGTGACCGACATCAGCGGGGTATGCAGCGCAGGCGTCACCGCCCACACCACGAAATAGCCGACGAACACGGCCAGAACGAAAATCGACAGCCGAAACACGAACGGATCGACGGCCTGCACGACATGCTCCATGGCGGCTTTCCTTTACTTCGGCTGGAAGTTCGGGTGAACGACGGCGCCGTCGCGCGTCAGCGCGGTGGCCTTGACCAGGTCGTCGTCCCAATTCACCGCCAGCGCCTTGCTGTCCTTGTTGACCAGCGTCTCGATGAAGCTGACCAGATTGCGCGCATACAGGCTCGACGCCGACGCGGCGACGCGGCCGGCGACGTTGGTGAAACCGACGATCTTGACGCCGTCGATCTCGACGACTTCGCCCGGCCTCGCACCCTCGACGTTGCCGCCGCGCTCGACCGCGAGATCGACCAGCACCGAGCCCGGCTTCATCGACTTCACCATCTCGGCGGTGACGAGGCGCGGCGCGGGCCGGCCCGGGATCAGCGCGGTGGTGATGACGATGTCCTGCTTCTTGATGTGCTCGGCAGTCAGCGCGGCCTGTTTGGCCTGATACTCTTTCGACATTTCCTTGGCGTAGCCGCCAGCGGTCTGCGCGTTCTTGAACTCCTCGTCCTCGACCGCGAGGAACTTGGCGCCCAAGCTCTCGACCTGCTCCTTGGTGGCGGGACGGACGTCGGTCGCAGTGACGATGGCGCCGAGCCGGCGCGCGGTCGCGATCGCCTGCAGGCCGGCGACGCCGACGCCCATGATGAACACCTTGGCGGCGGGCACGGTGCCGGCCGCGGTCATCATCATCGGGAACACCCGGCCGAACTGCTCGGCGGCGTCGATCACCGCGCGATAGCCGGCGAGGTTGGCCTGGCTCGACAGCACGTCCATCACCTGGGCACGGGTGATGCGGGGCATCAGCTCCATCGCGAAGGCGGTGACGCCGGCGTCCGCCATGCTCTTCAGCGCGGCGTCGTTGCCGTAGGGATCCATGATCGCCATCACCAGCGCGCCGCGCTTGTAGGCGGCGAGCTCGGAGGCTTCCGGACGCTTCACTTTCAGAACGATGTCGGCATCCTTCAGCGCATCCGCGCTGACGGTGGCGCCGACGGCGGCGAACTCGGCGTCCAGCAGGCCGGACTTGATGCCGGCACCCGGTTCGACCACGACGTCGGCACCCAGCGCCTTCAGCTTCTTCACCGAGTCGGGCGTCGCCGCGACGCGCGGTTCAGAAGCATCGAGTTCTTTGGCAACAGCAATTTTCATGGAGCCTCCTGCGGCGCCTGGCGCGCGCGTGAGCTATCAGTCTCGACACCGCTTTCCGGCGATGCACTCAGGTCGAAGTCAGGTCAGGAAGATCGCCATCAAGGCGACGATCGCGATCACGGCCGCCGAGCCATACTTCACCAGCTTGATGAAACCTTCATAGGTTTGCTCGTGGGCAGCGTAGTCGTTGCCCGAAGCGGTGGTGTAGGCAAGGTCGTGTTTCTCAGCCATCGTCTTCTCCGAGCGATTTTCGTGAAAGTGCTGTGCCATTAGCGCAATCCCAATGCGAGGGCAACGGCGCTGCACCGCACGCACCTAACCAGTTTGGATCATTCCAAATCAGCTCGGCCGTCGTCCCCGCGACGATGCAGTGTGATCTTAACTGGTCAATACGACAAGCACTTCGGAGGCGCTTGCAACAAACTGCGGCGATTATTCCGCTCTGCGGTTCGTCCACCGAATTTGCGCAGTGCACACTGAAGCGGCTGATGTGGTGATCAGACCAAGGCCGGGCGATTGGCGCCAGCTCCTGAACGGCGGGTTCGCGACCGGCCAAGCTGCCGCTTCGCTTGAAAAATTCTAAGCCGGCCAGTTGTCCCTGATCCAGCGGGTCAAGCTCGCCTCACTAACCTCGCCCGCGGCGAGGGAGATGATGATCGAGGTGGCATGAGCAGGAGCGGGATCAAAAGCAATGCCGTTCTTGATCAGGAAGACGACCATCGCCATGAAGGCGATCCGCTTGTTGCCGTCGACGAAAGCATGATTTTTCGCAAGACCGAAGGTGTAAGCGGCCGCCAGCTCGGCGAGATCAGAGGGCTCGTAGCGCCATTTGTTGATCGGGCGCTCAAGCGCCGAACGCAGCATTCCCTCGTCCCGCAAGCCCGGCGCTCCGCCGAAGCGACGCAGCTGGCGGGCGTGCATGGCGATGGCCTGCTCGTGGGCGATCCACAGCGGTTCAACGGGCTCACCCATCCGGACTTCCGATCATTTAGCAAGGGCGGCGAGCGTGTCCTTGTATTTTTCCATCACCTCGTCGGCGATCTCCATCGTCCGCTCGAAGTCGGGGTCGTAGGGCATCGCCTGGAAGCCGCCTCCGGCAAGCTCTGTGATGTGCAGTTCCTGGCCGCGCTTCAGATCGAGCCTCTGCATCAGTTCTTTCGGCAGCAACAGACCATCGGAATTGCCGATCTTCTTGATCTCGATTTTCATGATGAGCCTCCGAGGTGCGCACAATTGCGCAGATAAGGTCCAAGCCTCATCTGAAAAGCATCAGGACACGTTATACATCTGTATAACATGCCCTAATTTGACGTTCAACAAGTGTTGTACGGGACGTACCCTACCCCATCGCCTCCAGCTCGTCGATCATCCCGGCGATCACCGACAGGCCGCCGTCCCAGAACGCCGGGTCCTTGGCGTCGAGGCCGAACGGCTTCAGCAGTTCGGAATAGTGCTTGGTGCCGCCGGCCGAGAGCATCGCCAAATAGCGCTCGGCGAAGCCTTCCTGGGCGTGCTCGTAGACCGCGTAGAGCGAGTTCACCAGGCAGTCGCCGAACGCATAGGCGTAGACGTAGAACGGCGAATGGATGAAGTGCGGGATGTACATCCAGAAGCTCTCGTAGCCCGGCTTGATCTCGATCGCCGGCCCCAGGCTTTCGCTCTGCACGCTCAGCCAGATCTCGCCGATCCGCTGCGCCGTGAGTTCGCCGCTGCGGCGCTCGGTGTGGATCGCGCGCTCGAACGAATAGAACGCGATCTGCCGGACCACCGTGTTGATCATGTCCTCGACCTTGCCGGCGAGCAGCGCCTGGCGCTGCTTGGCGTTCTTGGTCTGCGCGAGCAGCCGGCGGAAGGTCAGCATCTCGCCGAACACGCTGGCGGTTTCGGCCAGCGTCAGCGGCGTCGGCGCCATCAGCGCGCCGTTGCCGGCGGCGAGCACCTGGTGCACGCCATGGCCGAGTTCGTGAGCGAGCGTCATCACGTCGCGCGGCTTGCCCTGGTAGTTCATCAGCACATAGGGATGCGCCGAGGGCGTGGTCGGATGCGAGAACGCGCCCGGCGCCTTGCCGGGCCGCACCGGCGCATCAATCCAGCGATCGGTGAAGAACCGCTCGGCGATCCGCGCCATTTCCGGCGAGAACGCGTTGTAGGCGGTCAGCACCATGTTACGCGCCTCGGGCCAGGCGATGCTGCCGGTGGCGGCGAACGGCAGCGGCGCGTTGCGGTCCCAATGCGGCAGCTTCTTCTTGCCGAACCAGCCGGCCTTCAGCTTGTAGTAGCGATGCGACAGTTTCGGATAGGCGCCGCGCACCGATGCGACCAGCGCATCGACGACTTCGCGCTCGACGCGGTTGTTGAGATGCCGCGAGTCGGCGACGTCCTCGAAACCGCGCCAGCGATCGGAGATTTCCTTGTCCTTGGCGAGCGTGTTGGTGATCAGCGCGAAGGTGCGCTCGTTGGCCTTGAAGGTCTTGGCCAGCGCGTCGGCGGCGGCCTTGCGCTTGGCCGGCGTGCGGTCCTGCAGCAAATTCAGCGTCGGCTCGATCGCCAGCTCCTTGCCGCCGAGCTTGAAGCGCAGCCCGGAGATGGTCTGGTCGAACAGCCGGTTGAAGGCGCCGTAGCCGGTCTGCGACTTCTCGTGGAACAGCTGCTCGACGCGATCTTCCAACTGATACGGCTTGTCCTTGCGCAGATCCTCGATCCACGGCCGATAGTGGCCGAGCTCCGGCGTCTGCATCGCTCGCTCCAGCACGGCGTCATCAACGCGGTTGAGTTCGAGCGTGAAGAACAGCAGGTGCACCGAGGCCGCCGTCAGCCGCTCCGACACGTCGCCATAGAATTTCGACTTCACCGGATCGACGCTGTCGCCGGCATGAACGAGGCCGGCATAGGAGCCGAGCCGGCCGGCGAGATCCTCGATCGCCTCGTAGCGCTTCACCGCGCTGGCGAGCCAGGCGCCGCCGCTGTCCTTGGCGGCTTCCTCGGCGAGCCTGCCCTTGAAGTCGGCTTCGAACGACGCGCACTCGGCATCCAGCCGGTCGAGATCGGCGGCCACTTCCGGGGCATCGATCGCCGGATACAGATCCGCCAGATTCCATTCCGGCAGTTTGGCCGGCTTTCGAGTCATCGCCGCGGCCTTCTTGGCCGGCTTGGCGGGCGCCGGTTTGCTCGATGAGGGCTTGCGGGACGTCTTCACGGCACGGGACGTCTTGGCGGCGCGGGAGGTGGCTGATTTCGGCATGTAAACCTTCGGAAGGACGTCAATTGCGTTGCAAAACGCTACTAGCTGACACGTGGCCTTCGCAAGCGCCTCTTTCAAGGCACAACTCCGGCGCGCGGTCCGGCGGGTTCCCTGTGGAGACATGACCGCGATTCGTGTTCTCCCTGCGACAAGGCGGCGCGCCCTCGCGGCATCCCGCGTCACTTGATCGCAACCACCGCCGTCACTACGACATGAGGACTTCAGTCGAGGAATGCATGTCCAGCGCAGATCGCGGGAAGCTTCAAGTCGCCGCCGGCCTGCTTGCGCTGCTCGCGGTTACGCTGGGGCTGCGCGCGGTGGTCGCGCCGGACGCGCTGGCTCCTGCGGTGGCGACGGTACTGCTTGCCGCCGCGGCCGGCGTCGCGCTGATCGGAATCCTGTTGCGCGACCGGCCGCGAAGCGCGACCTGGCTCGATGCCGCCGGGCTGCTGGTCTATGCCGGTGTTGCAGTCTCGATCATGATCGATCCGGATCAGCTGGTGCGTCTCGTGCCGCGATCCGATCAAACCGAGTAAGTCGATGAACCGATCGGACGCTGTCGTCCGATCACAGCAAGACGTCCAAGGACCGGGCCCCTCTGGCAGTTCGTACGAACTGTGATGTCGGACTGGACGCTCACGGAGAGGCCCGATGATGAACGAACTTCTCGCCGTCTTTACGCCCGAAGGCCTGGCCGCACTGGCCCAGGTCATCATGATCGACCTGGTGCTGGCCGGCGACAACGCCGTGGTGATCGGTCTCGCGGCCGCCGGCCTGCCGAAGGAACAGCGCGGCAAGGCGATCCTGATCGGCATCATCGCCGCCACCGTGTTGCGCATCGCCTTCGCCAGCGTCACCGTGCAGCTGCTGCAGATCCTCGGCCTGCTGCTGGCCGGCGGCGTGCTGCTGCTGTGGGTGTGCTGGAAGATGTGGCGCGAACTGCGGAGCCATCAGCCGCAGCAACTGGACGAAGACGGCGCGGAGATCGAGGGCCCGCCGACCAAGACGCTCGGCCAGGCGGTGTGGCAGATCACGCTCGCCGACGTGTCGATGTCGCTCGACAACGTGCTCGCCGTGGCCGGCGCCGCGCGCGAACACCCGATCATCCTGATCTTCGGCCTCGGCCTGTCGATTGCGCTGATGGGTCTGGCTGCGAGCTTCATCGCCAAGCTGCTGCAGAAGCATCGCTGGATCGCCTATGTCGGCCTCGCCATCATTCTCTATGTGGCGTTCGATATGATCTATCGCGGCGTACTGGAAATTTGGCCGCACGCCTTCGCAATGCTTTCGACACTTTCATGAACCATTAACGCTTTGACGCCCATGGTGCACCAATTCGGGACACTCCAGGCTTGAGAGCGGAATGGTTGAGCGTATTCTGATCGCGGACGACGATCCGGTGCAGCGCCGGCTGGTCGAGAACATGGTGCTGAAGTGCGGCTACGAGGCCGTGCTGGCGGATAGCGGCGATGCCGCGATCGCGCTGCTCACCGCGCCGGATGCGGCGGCGATCGACGCCGTGGTGCTCGATTTGGTGATGCCCGGCCTCGACGGTATGGGCGTGCTCGGCAAGATCCGCGACTCCGGGCTGAACGTTCCGGTGATCGTGCAGACCGCGCATGGCGGCATCGACAATGTGGTGTCGGCGATGCGCGCCGGCGCGCACGACTTCGTCGTCAAGCCGGTCGGCATCGAACGGCTGCAGGTGTCGTTGCGCAATGCGCTGAACGCCAGCGCGCTGAAGGGCGAGCTGCAGCGCATCCGCCACAGCCGCGAAGGCCGACTGACATTCGCCGACATCATCACCCGCAGCGAGGCGATGGCGGCCGTGCTGCGCGCCGCCGAGAAGGCCGCGGGCTCCTCGATCCCGGTCCTGATCGAGGGCGAATCCGGCGTCGGCAAGGAAATGTTCGCGCGCGCCATCCACGGCTCCAGCGAGCGGCGCGCCAAGCCGTTCGTCGCGGTGAATTGCGGCGCGATCCCCGACAATCTGGTCGAGTCGATCCTGTTCGGCCACGAGAAGGGCGCGTTCACCGGCGCCACCGATCGCCACATGGGCAAGTTCGTCGAAGCCACCGGCGGCACGCTGTTTCTCGACGAGGTCAGCGAATTGCCGCTGGCGGCGCAGGTCAAGCTGCTGCGCGCGCTGCAGGAAGGCGCGGTCGAGGCGGTCGGCGGGCGCAAGCCGCTGAAAGTCGACGTTCGCATCATCTCGGCGACCAATCGCCGCCTGCTCGACCGGGTCAAGGCCGGCCAGTTCCGCGAGGATCTGTTTTATCGCCTGCACGTGCTGCCGCTGACGGTCCCGCCGCTGCGCGCGCGGCGAGAGGATATTCCGCCGCTGCTCCGGCACTTTCTGGTGCGGTTCTGCGCCGAAGAAAACCGCACGATCGGCGGCATCAGCGGCGAAGCGATGGCCCGCCTCGCCCAGCTCGATTGGCCCGGCAATATCCGCCAGCTCGAGAACGCGGTGTACCGCGCCGTGGTGATGAGCGACGGCGACCAGCTCGGCGTCGACGATTTCCCGCTGGCGAGCGCGCCGCCGACCGCGCCTGGCGGCGAAGCCGACAGCGAACCGCTGATCCTCGAGCCGCCGACGTCGGCGCAATTCGTCGCAGCCAATGAAGTGCCGATCGCTCCGCTGCCGACCCACGGTGTGCTGTCGATGCTGAATGGCGACGGCGATGTCCGCGCGCTGGACGAACTCGAAAGCGAGATCATCCGCTTCGCGATCTCGCATTATCGCGGCCAGATGTCGGAAGTGGCGCGACGGCTCAAAATCGGCCGATCGACGCTGTACCGCAAACTCGACGAGATGGAAGCGGCTCGCGCGGCACAAGCGGCGGCTCCGGCGGACACGCGCTGAGCGAATTGTGGCCGCGGCGCGGCCACAATTCCCCGAATCGACCGGTCCGGAACATTCGAACCGTTGCGGCGTGGTGACAGACAAAGCTGGCAACACGTGGCAAAAGCTCTGCGCGCATGCCGCTAACACATTGTAAACTGGAGCCTGCGCGGTCAGTTTGTCGTGAGTCTGTCCGGCCGGTGCTGGCCGCCTGAACCGGGCACGTGTATCGTCCGACTGGATCGTGAGTTTGAGACGCGTTGTCGCTTGTCGCACGGGTCACTCGAAAACCGAACAGCAAGAACACGAACTGCCCGCCGGGCAGCTTCTCCCAAGGGGTGCACGAATGCGAGATCACTCGACTGGCCGCCGCGGATTCGAAGGTGTGCTGATGGCCGTTGCGGCAACCTTCCTGACCGTGTCGGCAACTTCCGCGATCGCGCAATCGTCCGCCAAGACCCCCGCCGACCTCGCCATCGATGCCGCCGTCCCGGTGCCGCAACCGGTCGACCTGCCGCCGCCGGCGATCGGCGATTTCAAACTCGAGTCCGCCGCCGCCCCTGCGACGCCGCAGGCCGAACCCAAGGCCGACAGTGCCGCCGCGCCGGCCTTGGTTGCTCCGGCCGCCCCTGCACCGACCGCCGCCGCGCCGGAAGCGACCCCGCCTGTCGCCGCCCCGCCGGCCGCCACCGCGACGGCGCCTGCCGCAGAACCGGCCAAGCAGCCGGCGAAGGAGCAAGCGACCAAGGACGAGCCCGCCCCGCAGAAGGCGGCGAGCAACGTGCCGGCCGCCGATCAGCCGGTCGCCGACAAGATCCGCGAGACGCTCGCCACCAAGGCGTCGAAATATTTCGAGCGCAAGGCCGAGCGCGCCGCGGTCGAGAAGTTCTATGAAGCGCGCGACTATGCGCCGGTCTGGACCGCTGCGGGCAAGCTGACCTCGGCCGGCAAGGGCGTGATCGCGCGGCTGAAGGACGCCGCGTCCGACGGCCTCGATCCGACCGACTACCCGGTGCCGGATTTCGCCGCCGCCACCTCACCCGATACGCTCGCCGAAGCCGAGCTGCGGCTGACCGAGAGCATGATGGACTATGCACGCCAGGCGCAGAGCGGCCGGATGCACTGGTCGCAGGCCTCGTCCGACATCCTGTATCCGGAGCATCCGATCGATCCGGCGGAAGTGCTCGCCAACGTCACCACCGCCAAGGACGCCTCGGCGGCGCTCGACAGTTACAACCCGCCGCACAAGCTGTATCGCGAACTCAAGAAGAAGCTCGCCGAACTGCGCGGCGAAGGCGACAAGCCGGCCGCCAAGATCGCCGAGGGCGAAACGCTGAAATACGTGCCGGCGCGCAAGAAGCAGCCGGCGGTGACGATGGACGATCCGCGCGTCCCGCAGCTGCGCGCCAAGCTCGGCGTCACCGAGGATGCCGACAGCACCACCTACGACGCCAAGGTCGCCGAAGCGGTGCGCAAATTCCAGCGCAGCGCCGACCTGAAGCCGACCGGCATTCTGGACGACCGCACCGTCAAGGCGATGAACACGCCGAAGCGCGACCGCACCATCGACACCATCATCGTCAACATGGAGCGCTGGCGCTGGCTGCCGCGCCAGCTCGGCGCGTCGGCGATCGGCAACGCCTATGTGATCCTCAACATTCCGGACTACACGCTGAAGGTGATGCAGAGCGGCGCGCAGGTCTGGACCACGCGCGTGGTCACCGGCAAGCCGGGCAAGCACGCCACGCCGCTGCTGACCGAGACGATGAAGTACATCACCGTCAACCCGACCTGGAACGTGCCGCCGTCGATCATCTACAACGAGTATCTGCCGGCGCTGCAGCAGGATCCGACGGTGCTCGACCGCATGGGCCTGAAGCTGTCGCGCAACCGCGACGGCTCGATCCACATCTCGCAGCCGCCGGGCGAAGCCAATGCGCTCGGCCGGATCCGCTTCAACTTCCCGAACAAATTCCTGGTGTATCAGCACGACACGCCGGACAAGAATCTGTTCGCCCGGGACGAGCGCGCCTTCAGCCACGGCTGCATGCGGGTGCAGAATCCGGATCAATACGCCGCGGCGCTGCTGAACATCACCATGCCGGATAAGGACTACACCCCGGCCAAGATCCGGTCGATGTACGGCCGCAGCGAAGTCGACCTGAAATTCCCGACGCCGATCCCGGTCAACATCACCTACCAGACCGCGTTCGTCGACGACGAGGGCAAGCTGCAGCTCCGCAAGGACATCTACGGCCGCGACGCCACCATGCTGGCGCTGCTGAAGAACGACAAGGGCAAGAACCTCGAAGCCGTGGTCGCGCATGCGCAGCCGAGCTACGCCCGGCCGACCAGCGTGCCGCCGGGCGTGAACATCGCCGGCGACTACACCGGCTCGTCGCAATCGTCGGGATTCAACTTCTTCGAGCGGCTGTTTGGCGGTCCCCAGGCACCGCCGCCGCAGCCAACCCGTCGCTCCCAGCAGCGCTTCACGCGCTGACCGCGGTTCCAGCGTTAAGGCAAAAAGTTGAAATGGAACAAGGGCTCAGCTCCGGCTGAGCCCTTTCCATTAACCATTGTCCATCAGGATGCCGGCAGCGGGCTCGATTTCGCCATAGTCCGCGGGTTATGGTTGACGATCGACTTGGGGAAACGGGCATCGTTTTCGGCTCGCCGTTACGATGCAGTCACCCTGTCTCACGACTTGGGGTTGAGACAAGGTTCCCGTTCGGTCGTCCTTCTGGTGGGGCTTTTCGTGCTGGCTGGACTTGCGCGCCGTCTGAAATCACTGTCGCTGCCGAAAGCCGGCTATGGCGCCGCCCTTTCTTCGGCCCTGCTGCTGGCCGGTGCCGGCTCCGTGCATGACGCATCCGCCGTCGGCGACAGCCGCACGCTGTCGTTCCACCACACCCATTCCGGCGAAGACCTCACCGTCACCTTCAAGCGCAATGGCCGCTACGACGACGAGGCGCTGAGCAAACTCAATCACTTCCTGCGGGACTGGCGCAGCCAGGACAAGACCGTGATGGACCGGTCGCTGTTCGACATCCTCTGGGAAGTCTATCGCGACGTCGACGGCAAGCAGCCGATCCAGATCATCTCCGCCTACCGCTCCCCGGCCACCAACGCGATGCTCCGCCGCCGCTCCTCGGGCGTCGCCCGGCACAGCCAGCACACGCTGGGGCATGCGATGGACTTCTTCATTCCGGGCGTCGCCCTCGAGAAGATCCGCTTCGCCGGCCTCCGTCTGCAGCGTGGCGGCGTTGGCTTCTACCCGACCTCGGGCTCGCCGTTCGTTCATCTCGATACCGGCCGGATCCGCCACTGGCCGCGCATGACCTCCGATCAGCTCGCTCGCGTCTTCCCGGACGGCCGGACCGTCCACCTGCCGACCGACGGCAAGCCGTTGCGCGGCTATGAGCTGGCGATGGCCGACATCCAGCGGCGTGGCGACGGCAGCGACGCTTCGCCGTCCAAATCCAATTTCCTGACCGCCCTGTTCAAGGGCAAGTCGTCGGACGACGAAGACGAGGGCGCCAGCGCCGCCGTGGCGGTGGCCAAACCGGCCGGCAAGCTGCCGGATATCAAGGTCGCCGAGGTCAAGGAAGCCGAAGCCAAGGTCGCGATCGCCGAGCCGGTCCCGATGCCGCGCGCCAAACCGGCCCTGCCGGTCCAGGTCGCCTCGGCCGACAACAACGTCCCGCTGCCGGTGGCGAAGCCGGCGAAACAGACGTCGAAGTTCGAGCCGAAGGCGCAGACCCCGGCCCAGACCCCGGCCGACATCATCAATGCCCGCGGCTTCTGGGACGACATTCCGGTGGCGCCGAAGCAGGCCAGCCCGCAACAGGTCGCCGCGATCAGCGCCCGTCAGGCGCTCGAGGCCGCCGATCCGCAATCGCCGTTGAACGCGATGGCGTTCGCCGCCAGTTCGACCGAAAAGACCTCGAAGCCTACGCATCCCCATGTCGTCACCGCCAGCGCGCCGATCCCGACCGGCGTGCGGCCGTCGTCGCTGGCCCGGCATCCGGTGGTCTCGACCAAGATCGACACCGTGGTGGGTAAGACGGGGTCTGGAAAAACCGGCGTGGTGTCGAATTCGGCGCGGATTACGGCGGCCGGCAGCCGCGACAGCGACGTCTGGATGCGCGCGATGATCCTGATGCCGAGCGCCGTCACCACCGGCGCCACCGCGATCGGCGACGCCGACATGACGCTGCTGACCAAGCATTTCGCCAAACCCGACGTCGCCGTCACCATGACGTTCTGCGACGATCCGCAGCCGGGCCTGTTCGCCGACGCGTTCAGCGGCCCCGCGGTCAGCACGGTCTCGACCACCAGCTTCACCACCGCCGCGCTGCGCTGAGCGCAGCTGCTGGGCATCGCCTGGCAGCGCTTGTGCTGAAAAACTGCATGGTGAAGAGACGCACCGCGTCCGCCTCACCCTCTCCCGTCATCGCCCGCGAGGCGGGCGACCAAGTATACCAGAGCGCGGCCAAATAGGCTTCACAGTTATCGCAACTACGCCGATTGCATGATCGACGCTCTGCGATACTGGATCGCCCGCATAAGCGGGCGATGACGATCTTTGCTGTGGCGAGGCTCAGGCTCGCTGGCAGACGAAGGGAGGCTTTCGCCTCACAGCATCCCGAGCGCCTGCATGTAGGTCTCGAGGATCGTCTCCTGCTCGGCACGCTCGTTGGCGTCCTGCTTGCGCATCCGGACGATGGTGCGCAGCGCCTTGACGTCGTAGCCGTTGCCCTTGGCCTCGGCGTAGACGTCGCGGATGTCGTCGGAGATCGTCTTCTTTTCTTCTTCCAGCCGCTCGATGCGCTCGATGATGGCCTTGAGCTGGTCCTTGGCGAATCGCGTCGCGGGCTCGTCTTGGACGGCGGCAGCAGAGTTGGCCATCGTTCACTCCTGGGGACTTGATGAATCGGGAAAGGCGGCGGGGATGAACGCCACGCGCCGCATCTGCGGGGGACAGTCCCCACAGCGGCCTCCCCCGTCAAGGGGCATCGTGCTCATCCACAGCGACCGCACAGAAGAAATCGCGGCGACGGATTTGCGTGCTGGACTCTCGCCTCAGTGGCTGTGGGATTTCTTGAGCGCATCGAGTTGCGCCGGCGTCGCCGCGCTCTGATGCTTGGCCTTCCACTCGTCGTAAGGCATGCCGTAGACCGCCTCGCGGCTCTCGTCGCGGCTCAGCGCGACGCCCTGCGCGTCGGCGGCGTCCTTCAGCCAGTTCGACAGGCAGTTTCGGCAGAACCCGGCGAGATTCATCAGGTCGATGTTCTGCACGTCCGTGCGCTCGCGCAGATGCGCAACCAGTCGGCGGAACGCCGCCGCTTCGAGTTCTGTCCGGGTGCTGTCGTCCATCTCGGTCACCTTCTCGTGCACGCTGCCGCCCTGTTCAGATGGGCGCTGTCTCGGATTTTGCCACATCTGGCCTCTAACACGATGGCCGAGATCGAGCTCGCGTCTAGCCCGCCCGCAGGCACGTGCCCCCGCGCGGGCGACACGCCCCGTTGACAGGCCCGTCATGTCACGCGAAATCATTCTCGTTTTGTTATAGCTTGGCGGCATGATCAGCACAGATTCTCCCCCCCGCATCGCACAACAGCGCCGACTCCCGATCGCCCTGACGGCGGCGCTGGCCTTGTGCACCCTGCTGCTGGCCGGCGCGCCGGCGGCGGCGGATTTCCGGCTGTGCAACAACACGTCGAGCCGCGTCGGCATTGCGCTCGGCTACAAGGACGTCGACGGCTGGACCACCGAGGGCTGGTGGAACGTGTCGTCGCGAAGCTGCGAGACGCTGCTGCGCGGCACTTTGGTCGCGCGCTATTACTATATCTACGCACTCGACTACGACCGCGGCGGCGAATGGTCCGGCCAGGCCTTCATGTGCTCGCGCGACAAGGAGTTCACCATCAAGGGCACCGAAAACTGCCTCGCCCGCGGCTTCGACCGCACCGGATTCTTCGAGGTCGACACCGGCGAACAGCGCGCCTGGACGGTGCAGCTCACCGAGAGCAACGAACAGAACACCCAGAAGCTGCCGGGCTTGCCGGGCGGTTCGCCGCCGGGCGCCGGCATGCCCGGTATCCCGCAGACGCCGGGTCGCACCGCCCCCGCGACGCCTTCCCTTCCGCCGGGCGATGCCGGGACCAAGCCATGAGACGCCTGCGCCGGATCAAGATCCTCGCGACACTGGGCCCCTCCTCTTCCGACAGCACGATGATCCGCAAGCTGTTCGAAGCCGGCGCCGATGTGTTCCGTATCAACATGAGCCACACCTCGCACGACAAGATGCGGGAACTGGTGAAGACGATCCGCAACGTCGAGTCGAGCTACGGCAGGCCGATCGGGATTCTCGTTGATCTGCAGGGCCCCAAGCTGCGCGTCGGCATGTTCGCCAATGGGCCGATCCAGCTCAACAACGGCGCCAGCTTCGTGCTGGATTCGAACAAAGAGCCGGGCGACGCCGAGCGAGTCTGCCTGCCGCATCCGGAGATTCTATCCGCCCTCAAGGTCGGCGACGCGCTGCTGCTCGACGACGGCAAGGTCCGGCTGATCTGCGAAGAGACCTCGCCCGATCGCGCGGTCACCCGCGTGGTGATCGGCGGCAAGATGTCCGATCGCAAGGGCGTCAGCCTGCCGGATACCGACCTGCCGATGTCGGCGATGACCAACAAGGATCGCGCCGACCTCGAGGCCGCCTGCGAGACCGGCATCGACTGGGTGGCGCTGTCCTTCGTCCAGCGCGCCGAGGACGTCGCCGAGGCGAAGCGGATGATCCGCGGCCGCGCCGCCGTGATGGCGAAGATCGAAAAGCCGCAAGCGATCGACCGGCTGGACGATATCCTCGATGTCTCCGACGCGCTGATGGTCGCGCGCGGCGATCTCGGCGTCGAATTGCCGCTGGAGCGGGTGCCGAGCCTGCAGAAGCAGATGACCCGCATGGCGCGCCGCGCCGGCAAGCCGGTGGTGATCGCGACCCAGATGCTGGAGTCGATGATTTCCAGCCCGGTGCCGACCCGCGCCGAAGTCTCCGACGTCGCGACCGCGGTGTATGAAGGCGCCGACGCGATCATGCTGTCGGCCGAATCCGCCGCGGGCAAATATCCGGTCGAGGCCGTTTCGACGATGAACCGGATCGGCGAGGAAGTTGAACGCGATTCGATCTACCGCACCGTGGTGACGGCGCAGCGGCCGGAGCCGGAGGCCACCGCCGGCGACGCCATCGCCGGCGCGGCGCGGCAGGTCGCCGAAACACTCGACCTGTCGGCGATCATCTGCTGGACCTCTTCGGGCTCGACCGCGCTCCGCGTCGCGCGCGAACGGCCGAAGGTGCCGGTGGTGGCGATCACGCCGAACGTCAACACCGGCCGCAAGCTCTCGGCGGTGTGGGGCGTGCATTGCGTCGTCGCCGAGGACGCCAAGGATCAGGACGACATGGTCGATCGCGCCGGCCGCATCGCGTTCCGCGACGGCTTCGCCAAATCCGGCCAGCGCGTCATCATCGTCGCCGGCGTCCCGCTCGGCACCCCCGGCGCCACCAACATGGTGCGGATCGCCTATGTGGGGCCGACCGACACGGACGTGTGAGGACGCGTAGTTGGCCTTCGCGCGACACCACGTCATCAACATTCGTCATTCCGGGGCGCGCGAAGCGCGAACCCGGAATCCATAATCAGTGAATTCGGTTAGTCCGAACGAACTTGTCTCGGGTGCCGCACGGCAAGCACAGGGAATATGGATTCCGGGTTCGCGAGCTACGCTCGCGCCCCGGAATGACGACCGAGAGGTCGTTCGCGCAATGATCTTGAGGTCGCGAATGCGCTCGCGACCTCAAGATGTCGTCTGTTAATTGAAAGCTCAGCTCGCCAATTTCGCATCCAGCGTGATCTTGGTATTCAGCAGCTTCGACACCGGGCAGCCCGCCTTGGCCTTGCCGGCGAGCTCCTGGAAGGTGGTGTCGTCGGCGCCGGGGATCTTGGCGGTCAGCGTCAGATGCACCGCGGTGATCGAAAAGCCGTCGCCATCCTTCTCCAGCGTCACGTCGGCCTTGGTCTCCATCTGCTCGGCGGTGAGCTTGGCTTCGCCGAGAATCAGCGACAACGCCATGGTGAAACAGGCGGCGTGCGCCGCGCCGATCAGCTCTTCGGGATTGGAGCCCGGCTTGCCTTCAAACCGGCTGGCGAAGCCGTAGGGATAGTCGGACAGAGCCCCGCTCTTGGTCGAGATCGCGCCCTTGCCGTCCTTGATGCCGCCCTGCCATTTGGCCGAACCGAATGTCGTGCTCATCGTGCAACTCCTGCTTTGGTTGGTGTTGATGAAGAAGACTAACGCATCGCTGCGTGCGATTTAGTGACGGCCGTCGCGATCAACGTCTCGACCTCGCGCTGCACCAGATCGGGCGCGGCGTTCTGCACCATGTGGCCGACACCCGTCAGAACGATCAGCTTCGCGTGCGGCACCGCTGCGGCAAAATTGCGCGAATGGATGTCGACCGAAACGGTCTTGTCGGCGTCGCCGTGGATCAGCACGGTCGGAGCGGTGATCTGGGGGTAGCGCGCGACCTGCTCCTGCACCGCGTTCTTCAGCGTGATCAGATCCCAGCTGTTGGCGAGGAACTCGCGAGGCCGCAGCAGCAACGGCGTCGCGCTGGTGTCGACGTAGTCGTCGGGCATGGTCTGCGGCGCGAATACCGCGCGTGCTGCCGAGTCGGTGATCAGCAGGCCGAGCGGCAGCGTGATCGTATAGGCCAGCAGCTTGCCGATCACCGGCGTGGTCATCACCCGGTTGTAGGTCCCGACGCCGCCGCGCCATGGATGCGTCACCGGCGCGAGCATCACCAGTCCCGCGACACGCGCCGGCTGGTCGAGCGCCATTCGCGCGCCGAGGGCGCCGGCCAACGAATGCACGACGAAGATCGCGCGCGAGATCCCCAGTCCGTCGAGCACTTCGCCGACCGCCCGCGCCTGCATCGCCGGCGACGAATCGGCGAGGTCGTCCCTTCGGCTCCAGCCGTGGCCGGGCCGGTCGATCAGCAGCACGCGATGCCGCTGCGCGAGTTGGTCGCCGAGCGGGGCGCGCATCGCGCCGAGATTCGAGCTGGCGCCGTGGATCAGCACGATCGGCGGCTCGGCGAGACCGCGCGGGCCGAGATCGACGATATGCAGGTCGTCCCCACTGACCGCGACGACCTCGCCCTGTGGCGGAAACCGGTTCTGCACCCACAGCACGCCGGCCTGCGTCAGCAGCGCCAGGATGGCGAGCGCTGCGACGGCGCAGGTCAGGATCATGAACAGGGACCGGAAAATTCTTCGCACGGGTCAAATACGCCCTGCGGCCGCGAATGTTTCGCCGTCGGGCTCAGATATCCCGACCTTCGACCTTTTCCGACAAGGTCTTCACCAGGTCGGGGACCTTGTCGAGATGGGGATTGATCGCGAGCGCCTTGCGGAAGGCGTCGAGCGCGCGTTTGTCGTCGCCGAGTTCCTGCATGATCATGCCGAGGCCGGCCAGCGCCCCGAAATGGCGCGGCTCCCGCGCCAGCACCTGCTCGATGTCGCCGAGCGAGCGGGCATATTCGTTCTGCAGATAGAAGATCGTGGCGCGGCGATTCCAGCCCTCGACATAGTCCGGCCGAAGCTTGACCACGGCGTCGAGCAGCTTGACCGCGACGTCGTATTGCTTGGCCTCCATCGCGACCTTCACACGCGCCATCAGCAGCGCGGTGGTGTCGCTCGACGTCTGGGTCCAGAGCGCCCAGATTCGCGCCTCGACGTGTTTGGCGCTGACCTCGTCGGGCGCGGCCTTCAGCGCGCCGAACAGGAAATCCAGCCCCTTGGTCTGATCGCCGCCGACGCGCGGCAGCTTGGCCGGTGGCGCCGGGGGCTGCTCCAGCGGCTTTTCCAGATGGTGTTTCGGCGGGGCGTTTTTCGTTGCGTCAGGCGTCTGAGCCTGCGCCGCCAATGGCAGCAGCGCGACCAGCAGGGCCGCGCGAGGCAGATGACGACGGGCGGAGGATGCGAAATCCATCCGCCAAGTCTAGACGCAGGACAGCGCGCTGCAAAGCAGCACGCGCGTCACACAGGCGTGATGGTGGAAGCGATCGGGAACCGGCGCGGGGCGCGGTTGCGCGGCCTCAGCCCTGGCGGGCCTTGAAGCGGCGCTGCACCTTGTTGATCACGTAGAGCCGGCCCTTGCGGCGCACGAGACGGTTGTCCCGATGGCGGGAGCGCAGCGACTTCAGCGAGTTACGGACCTTCATGGGTCTATCCTGACTGTTTGAAAGGCCGTTTGGGACTGGCCGAAGGTGTAAAACATACCTTTCCCGCCGACGGCACTCCGCCCGGGACGGTCGGTTTCTAACGAGGGCGGCGCGGCCTGTCAATCGAACCGACGGCCTGCTTGGCTATTCCGCCAGAAAGTCGGGGACCGCGACGAAGTCCAGCGGCTGCGCGCTGGAATCGGATGGAAACACCCCGATTCGCCGACTTCACAGTCCGCGGAAATAGTTATAGACCATAATCAATTCTTCCGCCCCGCCAAGAAGGCCAAGGAAACGCCCGATGCTCAATCCCGACGATCTGGTCGCCATCGACATCCATACCCACGCCGAAGAACCGTGCGGCTCGCATCCGGACGACGGCTACGACGATTTCCAGGCGCGCATGGCGGAGTATTTCGGCTCGCCGAACAAGCATCCGCCGACCGTGCCGGAGACCGCCGCCTATTATCGCTCCAAGAAGATCGCCGCGGTGATCTTCCCGGTCGATGCCGAGCGCGAGACGGGCTTCCGCCGCTACAACAACGACGAGATGATCGAGATCACGCGGGCCAATTCCGACGTGCTGATCCCGTTCGCCTCGATCGACCCGCACAAGGGCAAGCTCGGCGTCCGCGAGGCCAAGCGGCTGATCGCAGATTACGGCATCAAGGGCTTCAAGTTCCACCCGACGATGCAGGGCTTCTATCCGAACGATCGGCTCGCCTACCCGCTGTACGAGGCGATCCAGGAAGGCGGCGCGATCGCGCTGTTCCACACCGGCCAGACCGGCGTCGGCTCGGGCATGCCGGGCGGCATGGGGATGCGGCTGAAATACTCCAACCCAATGTACATGGACGACGTCGCGGTCGACTTCCCCGACATGAAGATCATCCTCGCGCACCCGTCCTTCCCCTGGCAGGAGGAAGCGCTGTCGGTCGCAACCCACAAGCCCAACGTTTACATCGACCTGTCGGGCTGGTCGCCGAAGTACTTCCCGCCGATCCTGGTGCGCTACATCAACGGCCTGTTGCAGGACAAGATGCTGTTCGGCTCGGACTGGCCGGTGATCACCCCGGACCGCTGGCTGTCCGATTTCGCCAAGCTCGAGATCCGCGACGAGGTCCGGCCGAAAGTGCTGAAGCAGAACGCGCGAAAGCTGCTGGGGATCTAGGACCATCCACTTTCGTCATTACGAGCGAAGCGAAGCAATCCAGCAGCGAAGTGCACTGAGCCTCTGGATGGCTTCGTCGTGAACCCTGTGTCCGGACGGCGCGTAGCGCCGATCCGGATGCTCCTCGCAATGACGACGGAAAGGCTTCGTCGCGTTGAAGACAAACTGAGAGGCTGCCGCGCATGACCATCAAGGCCGTCGTGTTCGATGCCTACGGAACGCTGTACGACATCCAGTCCGTCGCCGCGGTCACCGAGACCGAGTTTCCCGGCTACGGCGAGGTGATCACCCAGATCTGGCGAATCAAGCAGCTCGAATACACCTGGCTGCGGTCGCAGATGGGGACCTACGAGGATTTCGCGGTCGTCACCCGCGACTCGCTCGCCTACACGCTCGACTGCCTCGGCATCGAGGCCGGCGGCGGGGCGTTCGAGCGGATCTTCGCCAAATATCTCGATCTCGCGCCCTACCCCGAAGCGCTGACGGCGCTGGATGCGCTCGCGCCCTGCAAGCGTGCGATCCTGTCCAACGGCAGTCCGGACATGCTCGGCGCCCTCGTCCGCAACACCGGGCTCGACCGCGTGCTCGACGACGTCATCAGCGTCGACGCCGCCAAGGTGTTCAAACCGCATCCGCACGCCTATGCGCTCGCCGAAGCGCGGCTCGGCTTGCCCCCGCGCGAGATGCTGTTCGTCTCGTCGAATCCATGGGACGTCGCCGGCGCCAAGGCCTTCGGCTTCACCGTCGCCTGGATCGAACGCGTCGGCCGCGACGCGATGGCACGCGAGCTGCGCCGCCCGGGGCCGCTGCCGCCGCAGACGTTGTTCAAGGCGCTGCGCACGCAGATGGACGTGCTCGGCTTCGAGCCGGACCATCGCATCGGATCGCTGACAGCGCTGGCGGAGATCGCGGCCCGCGGCTGAGCCGCGATCGCAGCGGCTCGGGTTTGCCCGCGGCGGGCGATTCCGGCATATCGGGCGCAAAGGCCAGCACACAGATCGCTGGCCGAAGGAGCCGCATGAGTCTCGAATCCGTTCGCACCTGGTTCGCCCAACACGCCCCCGACATTGCCGTCGAGGAATCGACGATGAGTTCGGCCACCGTGCCGCTTGCCGCCGAAGCCTATGGCGTGCCGCCGGAGCAGATCGCCAAGACGCTGTCGCTGCGCGTCGGCGAGCGCGTCGTGCTGGTGGTGACCAGCGGCACGGCGCGGCTCGACAACAAGAAGGCCAAGGCACTGCTCGGCGGCAAGCCCAAGATGCTCGGCGTCCACGAGGTCGCCGACCTTACCGGCCATGAAGTCGGCGGCGTCTGTCCGTTCGGGTTGAAGGAACCGCTGCCGATCTATTGCGACGTCTCGCTGCAGGCATTCGATATCGTGGTGCCGGCGGCCGGCTCGACCCACAGCGCGGTGCGGATCGCGCCGCAGCGGATGGCGGATCTGGTCGGCGCCGAATGGGTCGACGTCAGCGAAGTTCGAGCGGAGCCCGCCGCCCCGTAGCGCGAGCGCTGGCACAAACGACAACGGGGCCCGAAGGCCCCGCGATCTGCATCCGTGCGAACTGGCTGTTACCAGCGATGACCCCAGCCGGGGCGCCCATAGAAGCGCGGGCCGCCGTAAAAGCGCGGGGGTCCGTAGTAGCGCCGGGGACCGTAGTAGCCGTAGGCGCCATAGTAGTTCGGACGCCACCAGCAGCGGCCCCACTCGTTACAGACGTAGCGCACCTGGTCGATGTTGGCGGCCTGGCTGCCGGCCGAATTGGCGGCGCCCGGGAGACCGTTGGGCATTGCCGCGGATGCGATGCCCGGCGACAGGACTGCGGCACCAAGAGCGGCGGCCGCAGCAACAGCGAGTTTGAGTTTCATCGGATCAACCTCCTTCGTCCAACCCAAGAACTGCGGACAATTTAGGAAGTTGCAGGTGAACGGCCGCTGACGGACGAATTCATCTTGATGAAATCTTGGTAAGGCTGCGCTGTGACAGCCTCACGCTCTGCTTGTTCAACGCGCAACCATCAACCGTAAATCGTGCCTATGCGGCGCGTTTCGCGTTCGCATCGTCGCGGCGCAACGAGCGCAGGAAGTCTCGCACCGCATCGCCGAGCGTGGTCGCCTGTTGCGCCAGCGAGCCCGACGCGGTCAGCGTCGTTCCGGCGTGCTGTTCGGTTTCCGCGACGTTGACGCTGACGCTCTGGATGTTGCACGAAATGTCGCGAATGCCGGCGAAGGCCTGCTCGATGTTGCGTGCGACCTCGCTGGTCGCCGCGGTCTGCGCTTCGACCGCCACCGCAACCTGCCGGGTGATGGCGTCGACCTCGCCGATGCTCTGGCCGATGCTGGAGATCGCATCGACAGCGGCGCGTGTGGTCTCCTGCACTTCGGCAATGCTCATCGAGATGTCGTGGGTCGCCTTTGCGGTCTGCGCGGCCAGCGACTTCACCTCCTGCGCCACCACCGAGAACCCCCTGCCTGCCTCGCCGGCACGTGCGGCCTCGATCGTCGCATTCAGCGCCAGCAGATTGGTCTGCGAGGCGATCTCCTCGATCAATTGCACGATGGTGCCGATCCGCTCGGTCGCGGTCGACAGGCTGCCGACCGTGTCGCGCGCGTGATCGGACGCACCGACCGCCGTCTTGGCGATCGAGGCCGAGCGATTGACGCTGCCGAGAATCTCGTTCGCCGACGCGGTCAGCTCGGTGGTCGCCGCCGCCACCGTCTCCATGTTGGTCGAAGCCTGCTCCGAAGCCGCAGACACCGCCAAGGCGCGTTCGCGGGTCGCGACCACGCCGCGGTTGAGGCTGCCGGCGGTGTCGCCCATGTTGCTCGACGCCGACGACACCGTGTCGATCACCGCGCCGATCGCGCCTTCGAATTCGGCGGTGTTGGCGTTGAACGCGGCGACCCGCGTCTCGATCGCCTGCATCGCGTCGTTGATCGTCTCGCTCGCGATCAGCAGCGAGCCGCGCAGGCCGGCGGGCAGGATGTGACGATAATATTTGTCGTCGCGGATCGCGCCCATCGCAGCACTGGCTTCGCGGACGAACGCGTCGCAGCGGTCGATCATGTCGTTGAAGGCGTGGTGCAGCGCGCCGATCCGGCCGCCTTCGCGGCTGCCGATCACCCGCGCCTCGAAATCGCCATCGGCGATGCGCTGACACACCGCGCCGAGATTCACCAGCGTCCGGTCGAGCCGCATCAGCATCAGGCCGAGCAGGCCGGCGAACACCAGCGTCGCGGCGAGCCCGATCTGCGACAGCAGCGGCATCCCGGTCCACAGACCGACCAACGCCGCGAGCGCGGAGACTGCAACGCCACCGAGGCAGACGGCTGCGTTAGAGAGAGAAGACGAGCTGATCATAGGGAATGTTCTTTGCCTTGACGAAATCGATCAGATGACGAGTGCCGGCGGCAAGGCCGTCCTTGCCGTTACGATGCTGCGATTCGACGTCGTGCAGCTGGACGTAGACCGGCTCCAGCGCGGCAATCACGCGGCGATCCGGCACCCGGCGGTTGGAGTGATACCCGACAATGCGCTTGGCGGCGTCGAACGACGGCGTGACGTGAGCGAACACCCAGTAGTGGTCGCCCCTGCGCGTCATGTTCTTGACATAGGCGAAAATCTCGCGCCCCTCCGCGAGCGTGTCCCAGAGCAGTTTGAACACGCAACGCGGCATCTCGGGATGACGCACGATCGAGTGCGGCTGTCCGATCAACTCTGCTTCGCTGTAGCCGCAGATATCGGTGAAAACCTTGTTGGCGTAGGTGATGCGGCCCTTGAGGTCGGTTTTGGAGACAATGATGTCGTCGGCGTCGAAAAAGACTTCGACGCCCGTCGGCGAAATGGTTTGCTTCACGGGCAATCTTCCGGCTGCGAACTATCAGGCCGGTCGCACAACGTCCCGGCCCCGCAAAAATACGAGCGAGGACCTTAAGAGACGGTTCGCCCGCTGAATGAGCCGACTGTCCGAGGACAGCACAATTCGATCTGTTTCAACGCAATTACCACACCGAGATACTAAGTGGGCCAGGATGCGGAACTAAAGTCTTAGCGCGAACTCCAACAATTCTAACCGCGTCAGCGCTTGTCTTTCTGTCGCCAGCCGATCCCGGCGACCAGCAGGAACGCGACGACGAGACTCGCGACGTTCAACGCTCCCTCGCGTACCGCCTCGCCCGTGAATCCGAACGTCTTGAGCGTGAGCGCATTGAGCAAGCCGGCAACGGCGAGCGCGGCGATGCCCGCCGCGGCGAAAAGACCGATCGTCTTCGACGTCAATTTCGGCATTGGTAACATCCTGCCTTGAAGCGCGGTGGTAACAAATAACCTCACCGAGGACGACGACGCGCGACACGTCGTTTGTCGGTTGCCCATCAACGAAAGGGTGAGTTCCAAGTTCCAGCCTACACCCCGGCCAGATGATTTTGCGAATTATTCACGATCAACGCCCGCCGCGTCACCCAACCGAATCTTAATATCTGGTTGCTAGAGGGATCAGGCTACCGTGGATGACCGCGGTCAGGCCATTCGGGGTTCGCTTTGGCTGTCATGGATGCTCCACCGGCCACATCGCCGCTCGCCGGGCTGAAGGCGCGACTCGGCGCGCTGTTCGGAGGCTCGAACGAGCGCTCGCTGACCAATCGCCTCGCCGGGACGATCTTCCTAATCCGCGTCGTCAGTGCGGCGATGGCCTATGGCGCGCAGATTCTGCTGGCGCGCTGGATGGGGACCTCCGATTACGGCGTTTACGTCTATGTCTGGACCTGGGTGCTGCTGCTCGGCTCGATGCTCGACTTCGGCATTTCCGGGTCGGCGCAAAAGATCATTCCTGAATATCGCGCCAGCGGCGACCTCGATCGCCTCCGCGGCTTCCTGTCCGGCAGCCGATGGGCGACTCTGGCCGCGTCCAGCGTCGTGTCGTTGCTGCTGGCGGCCCTGATCTGGGCGCTGTCGTCCTCAATCGATCCCGCGACGGTTCTGCCGCTGTATCTCGGCTGCCTGACGCTGCCCGCCTTCGTGGTCGCCAACACCCAGGACGGCATCGCGCGCTCGCACGACTGGATGAAGCTCGGCCTGATGCCGCAATTCATCATCCGCCAGAGCCTGATCATCGGCTTCACCGCCGGCCTGTTCGTGCTCGGCTTCCAGCTCGGCGCGGTCGCGGCGATGGCGGCGAGCTGCGCAGCGGTCTGGATCGCGATGATCGGACAGATGGTCGCGCTCAATCGCAAGCTCGGCGGCCATGTCGCAAGCGGCCCCCGCGCCTACGACTTCCGCGGCTGGCTCGCGACCTCGCTGCCGATCCTGCTGGTCGAAAGCTTTTATCTGCTGCTGTCCTACACCGACGTGCTGGTGCTGCAGCAGTTCCGCCCGGCGGACGAGGTCGGCGTCTACTACGCGGTGGTGAAGACGCTGGCGCTGGTGTCGTTCATTCACTACGCGATGTCGGCGAGCACGGCGCACCGCTTCACCGAATATCATGCCGCGGGCGATCGCGACCGCCTGGCGGCCTATGTGAAACACGCCATCGTCTGGACGTTCTGGCCGTCGCTGGCAGCCACCTTGGTGCTGCTGGCGCTGGGCAAGCCGCTGCTGTGGCTGTTCGGGCCGCAATTCACCGAAGGTTACGGCATCATGTTCGTCGCCGCGATCGGCCTGGTGGTCCGCGCCGCGATCGGCCCGGTCGAGCGGCTGCTGAACATGCTCGGACATCAGAATTTGTGCGCGCTGGCTTACGCGCTGGCGTTCGCCGCCAATCTGGTGCTGTGCCTCGTGCTGGTGCCCCGTTTCGGCGGCTACGGCGCCGCGGCCGCGACCTCCGCGGCGCTGACCTTCGAAACCGTGCTGCTGTTCTGGATCGTCCGCCGCCGCCTGGGGCTGCACGTGCTGGCGTTCGGGAAGAAGGGCTGAGCGAACGTCGGTCCCGGCTCGCTGGTTTGGGACAGGCCCCCGTGCTAGTCTTCAATCATGAGCACAGATCTCAAAGCCCTGATCGAACGCGCCGAGAACTGGCCTGAAAGGGCCCAAGACGAACTCGTCGCGATCGTCGATCAGATCGAAAGCGAATTGCAGGCTCACGAATATTCGGCCAGCATTGAAGAGTTGCGCGAGATCGACGCCGCGATGGCGTCTCTCGATCGGGGCGAGCAGGCGACCGCCGACGAGATCAGAGCAGCGTTCGCCAAATTTCGACAGTGAAAGTCGTCTACTCGCGGCAGGCTCTCGCCGATTTGGTTCGGGTTGCTGAATACTACTCGATAGCGGCAAGTCCGTCTGTCGCCCAATCAATCGGGCGACGGATTGAAGATGTGGTTGAGCGGATTGCGCGGGCGCCCGAATCTGCACCTCGGGTTCCCCAGCGATCCGGGGTTCGGACCGTCTTGGTGGTCCGCTATCCGTTTCGAATCTTCTATCGGATTCAGCAGGGTCAGATCGAGATCTTGCACATCCGGCACACCTCACGTCGCCCGCGGGGTCCCGAAGAGTAGCGGCGAATTTTGACCCCAACGTCGTCGCCCGGCTTGACCCTACGACATTCACACATCTGCGTCGGCGCTTGCGAACAGCTGTTTTCTCTGACTCGATACCGGTCGCGGACGAGGAGGAGCAGATGGATATTGGTTTGGGACGGTTCGGGGACCGGCGCCTGGAAAAAGGGGGGCCT
>JACRJB010000057.1 GCA_016215605.1 Rhodopseudomonas palustris | reverse complement strand
GCCCGGCATGGCCACTTCCGGCAGGTCTCCGAACAGATCATCAGCGCCCATGCGTGCCTCTCGCCAAGAATCACCATCCGACAAGCGTCACTGCAAATCGCGGCGAAAAACAGAAGATTCACAGGCTCTCAGGATGAGGTTCAGTGCCTTTGGAAGGCCATGTATGGCCTCAAACAAATACGCAGCGCTCGGGCATCAGGCCGGCTTGCGCAGGCCGATCGCGGGGGCGGCGCCGCTCAGCAGTCTTGCGCGCTCGGTGTTCGGCCATAGCAGCAGCAGGCCGAGCAGGCCGGAGACCATCATCACCGCGCCGTTGATGACGTAGCCGGTGAGATAGCCCTCGTTCAAAGACGCGGCGTTCTGCACCACGCTGCCCATCACCAGCGGCGCCACGATGCCGGCGAGCGTGTACAGCGCGCCGTAGATCGCGATCGCCGCGCCGCGCTGCGACACCGGCGCGAATTCGGCGATCATCGGCGGACACACCACGTAGATCGATCCGCACAGCCCCGCCCCGATCACCAGCGCGGCGATCCGTCCGGTCGGGTTGTCGATCAACGGCATCGTCAGCAGAATCAGGCCGCCGATCACCAGCGGCACCGCGCCGAGCACGCCGCGCGCCATCCGGGTCGAGGCGCCGCGCCCCATCAGCACCTGCGACAGCCAGCCGGTCAGCAGCACGACGGTGGCGCCGAACACCCAGGGCGTGATCGAGATCAGCCCGGCCTGGTGCTGGCTGAAGCCGAGCCCGTTGATGATGTAGGTGGTGAACCAGGTCAGCCCGAGCGACAGCGCCCAATAGGCGCCGAACGTCGCGGCGACGCAGCCGACGAAGGTGCGCGAGGTCAGCAGCCGCGCATAGGGAATCCGGATCTCGGCCGCGGTCATCGCCGCCGTCGGCACCAGCGGGCCTTCCTTGCCGAGCGCGATCCACGCCGCCGCCCACATCAGCCCGACGATGCCGAGTGCGCCGAAGGCGTAGTGCCAGGAATGATTGACGATGATCCAGTTCAGCGCCGGCACCGCCAGGATCACGCCGAAGGCCGAGCCCTGCGACAGGATCGCGGTCGGCAGCGTCCGCTTGTGGTCGGGAAACCATTTGTAGATCGCGTGCGCCGCGACCGCGAAGGCCGGGCCTTCGCCGGCGCCGAGCACGATGCGGCAGATCAGCAGCGTGGTGAAGCTGACGGTGCCGACCATCGGAAACTGCGCCACCGCCCAGACCAGCGCCAGCACCAGCAGCACCCAGCGGGTGTCGATCCGGTTGACGATGAAGCCGACCACGATCGCGGTGATCGAGAACAGGAAGAAGAACGACGAGCCGAGCAGCCCGAACTGCTCCGGACTGAGATTGAGCTCCTTGGTGATCGGCACGCCGGCCAGGCCGACCACGATCTTGTCGGCGAAGTTCACCACCATGAACAGAAACAGCAGGAAGGTGATCCGCCAGGCGCCTTGCGGCGTCGATTGCCCATTCACGTGCGGCCTCCCGATGTTGCGTCCGACGCGCCGTTATTGCCGGCATCTGTTGCAAGACGGTTGCAATGCTGCAGCCGATTGCTTGCGATTGCAATCAAACTGAGGTCGTTTGGTCGCAGGCGGAGACGACGAACCACATTGCGCTGCAAACAAACCGGCTTGCGCGACGTTGAGCGGGTGCCGCACAGTCCCCATATCGGGCCTGGATAATTCTGCAGGACAGTCAGCATGATCGGTTCGACGAAGCACGGTCCGCGCCGCGGTGTTGCAGCGCCCCCGCTGGGCGCCGCTGCGCTGCGAACCTCCGCCTCGGCCCCCGCCGCGACAGGACGCCCGGCGCGATGCTGACCGTTTCGGGCCTGACCAAATCCTATCGCTCCGGACAGGACAGCGTCGCCGTGCTGCGCGGCGTCGACTTCGTGCTCGCGGCCGGCGAAAGCGTGGCGCTGACCGGCGAATCCGGCAGCGGCAAGAGCACGCTGCTACATCTGATCGCCGGGCTCGATCAGCCGGACGGCGGCGACATCGTCTACGGCGACGTCACGATCTCCCGCCTCGCCGATGCCGCGCGCGCCGCGTTTCGCCGCGACCGGCTCGGCCTGGTGTTTCAGCAGTTCAACCTGATCCCCAGCCTCACCGTCGCCGACAATCTGTCGTTCCAGTCGCGTCTCGCCGGCCGCCACGACGCGCAATGGCACGCCGAGTTGATCGAGCGGCTCGGGCTCGGCGCGCTGCAGAAGCGCTATCCCGAACAGCTCTCCGGCGGCCAGCAGCAGCGCGTCGCGATCGGCCGCGCGCTGGCGGTGAAGCCGGTGCTGCTGCTCGCCGACGAGCCGACCGGCAACCTCGACGAGGCCACCGCCGACGACGTGCTGGCGCTCGCCAACGATCTGGTGCGCCGCACCGGCTGCGGCTTCCTGATGGTGACGCACAGCGAGCGGCTCGCCGCGATGCTCGACCGCCGGGTGCATCTGCATGCGGGGCTGATCCATTGAGCCGTGCGCTGTGGATCCTCGCGGTGCTGCTCAGCCATTGGCGGCGCCATCCGCTGCAATTCGCCACGCTGCTGATCGGCCTGATTTCGGCGACCGCGCTGTGGAGCGGCGTGCAGGCGCTGAACGCGCAGGCGCGCTCGAGCTACGACCGCGCCGCGGCGACGCTCGGCGGCGCCCGGACCGCGACGCTGGTTTCGCCGAACGGCGATCATTTTCCGCAGCAGCTGTTCGTCGATCTGCGCCGCGCCGGCTGGCCGGTGTCGCCTGTGGTCGAAGGCCAGGTGCGGATCGGCGGCCGCACGCTGCGGCTCACCGGCATCGAGCCGCTGTCGCTGCCGGTCGAGGCCAGCGCCGCGCCGGCGATCGGCACCGCCAATCTGCAGGGCTTCATCCTGCCGCCGGGTCAGACGCTGCTGTCGCCCGACACGCTCGCCGCGCTGAATCTGGCCGAGGGCGCGACGCCGCAGATCAGCAGCGGCGGCCGCCTGCCGCCGCTCAAGCCGCAGGCCGAGATTGCGCCCGGCGTGCTGGTGGTCGACATCGGCTTCGCGCAGCAGCTGCTCGGCCTGCAGGATCAGGTGTCGCGCCTGCTGATCGGCAGCAAGGCCGCGGCGTCGCGGCCGCCGCTGCGCGAGGTGGTCGGGGATCAGCTCAAACAGGTCGAGCCCGACACCGAGACCGATCTCGAACGCCTCACCGACAGCTTCCATCTCAACCTCACCGCGTTCGGGCTGCTGTCGTTCCTGGTCGGGCTGTTCATCGTCAATTCGGCGATCGGGCTCGCCTTCGAGCAGCGCCGGCCCATGCTGCGGACGCTGCGCGCCTGCGGCGCCTCGGCGCGGCTGCTCAACAGCGTGATGGTGATCGAGCTGACGCTGATCGCGCTGGTCGCCGGACTGATCGGTCTGGTCTGTGGTTACTTCATCGCCGCGACGCTGCTGCCCGACGTCGCCGCCAGCCTGCGCGGCCTGTACGGCGCGCAGATTCCCGGCGAGTTGTCGCTGAAGCCGCAATGGTGGCTGGCCGGCATCGCGATCAGCATCCTCGGCGCGCTGGCGGCGGCGTCCGCGAGCCTGATCAAGGCGGCGCGGATGCCGGTGCTCGCCGCGGCGCAGGCGTTCGCCTGGCAGCAGGCGCAACAGCGCTGGCTGCTGATCCAGGGCAGCGTCGCGCTGCTGGTGTTCACCGCCGCGGCCGGCTTCCTGCTGCTCGGCGATTCGCTGCTGTCGGGCTTCGCGGTGCTGGCCGCGATCCTACTCGGCGCGGCGCTCGGCCTGCCCGCCGTGCTCGGTCTAGCGCTCGCGCTCGGCGAACGCGGCGCGACCCGTCCGCTGATGAAATGGTTCTGGGCCGACAACCGGCTGCAGCTCTCCGGCCTGTCGCTCGCCCTGATGGCGCTGCTGCTGGCGCTCGGCGTCAATGTCGGCGTCGGCACCATGGTGGAGAGCTTCAGCCGCACCTTCGTGCGCTGGCTCGACGGGCGGCTGACGGCAGAGGTGTATCTCAATGCCGCCAGCGACGCGCAGGCCGGCGAGATCAAGGCGTGGCTGCAGCACCGCCCCGAAGTCACCGCGCTGCTGCCCGGCGCGCGCGCCGAGGTGAAGCTCGACAACTGGCCGGCCGAGATCATCGGCTTCGCCGACGATCCGACCTATCGCGACAACTGGCCTTTGCTCGAACAAAGCCGCGATGTCTGGGACTCGGTCGCGCGCGGCGACGGCGCGCTGATCAGCGAACAATTGTCGCGGCGGATGAAGCTCACGCTCGGCGATCGCATCAGCGTGCCGACCGGCAACGGCCCGTGGCCGCTCACGGTCGCGGCGATCTACGCCGACTACGGCAATCCGCGCGGCCAGATCGGCGTCGCCTATGCGGCGCTGATCGCGCGGTTTCCGGAGGTGGCGCAGACCCGGTTCGGGCTGCGCGTCGATCCGGCGAAGGTCCCGGCGCTGGTCGACGATCTGCGCACCACCTTCAAGCTCGATAACCGCAGCCTCGCCGATCAGGCAACGCTGAAGACCGAATCCAAGCGGATCTTCAACCGCACCTTCGCGGTGACCGCAGCGCTGAACGCCTTCACGCTTGGCATCGCCGGGGTCGCGCTGCTGACCAGCCTGCTGACGCTCGGCAATTCGCGGCTGCCGCAAGTCGCGCCGCTGTGGGCGATCGGCATCACCCGGCGCAAGCTCGCGTTCATCGAACTGATGAAGACGCTGTCGATGGCGGCCCTGACCGCGCTGCTGGCGCTGCCGCTCGGCCTGCTGGTGGCGTGGTGTCTGATCGCGGTGGTCAACGTCAAGGCGTTCGGCTGGCGGCTGCCGTTCGAGGTGTTTCCATGGGAGCTCTTGAAGCTGCTCGGCGTCGCCTTGCTGGCGTCGCTGATCGCCGCGGCGCTGCCGATCCTGAAGCTGGTGCGGATGCAGCCGGCGCGGCTGGTGAAGGTGTTCGCCGATGAGCGCTAGCAATCCGATCTCGCGCCGCGCCTTCGCGGGCGGCCTGCTCGCACTCGGCCTCGGCGGACCGCGCGCGCTGGCACAGGGCTTTGCGGGCCTCGGCAGCGACGCCGGCCATTTCGCGCCGGTGGTGCCGGGACGCGTTCTGACGTTTCCCGCCGACCACGGCCCGCATCCGGATTTCCGCATCGAGTGGTGGTACCTCACTGCCAATCTGAAAGACGCGGACGGCAAGGCCTACGGCGTGCAGTGGACGCTGTTTCGCCAGGCGATGACGCCCGGCCCGCAGCGTGACGGCTGGGCCAATCAGCAGATCTGGATGGCGCATGCGGCGCTGACCAGCGCCGAGACGCATCGTTACGCCGAGAAATTTTCCCGCGGCGGCATCGGACAGGCCGGCGTGACGGCAGCGCCGTTCCGCGCGGTGATCGACGACTGGGCGATGCAGGGCACCGACACGATGAATGTGTCGACGCTGTCGCCGCTCGACGTCACCGCGTCCGGCGCGGATTTCGGCTATCGGCTTCGGCTGACGGCCGAGCGGCCGCTGGTGCTGCAGGGCGATGCCGGCTATTCGCGCAAATCCGAGCGCGGCCAGGCCTCGTATTACTACAGTCAGCCTTACTTCGCGGCGCACGGCGCGCTGACGATCGACGGACGCCCGATCGAGGTGAGCGGCACCGCCTGGATGGACCGCGAGTTCTCCAGCCAGCCGCTCGCCTCCGACCAGACCGGCTGGGACTGGTTCTCGCTGCACCTGTCGTCCGGCGAGAAGGTGATGCTGTTTCGGCTGCGGCAGAGCGACGGCAAGGCCTATTTCGCCGGCAACTGGATCGGACTCGACGGCCGGTCCGAACAGCTCGCCCCGGACGCCATCGCACTCGATCCGATCGGCTTCACCGAGACCGCCGGCCGCAAACTGCCTACACGCTGGCGCGTCCGCGTGCCGGGCCATGGTCTGTCGATCGACACCACCCCGCTCAACCCGAACAGCTGGATGGGCACCAGCTTTCCCTATTGGGAAGGACCGATCTCGTTCGGCGGCAGCCAGACCTGCAACGGATATCTTGAGATGACCGGCTATTGAGTTCAATCTGTCGGCAACCGGCGGATTCAGCCGGACAGAACAAATCATGCGTTGGGAGCCCTGGGATGTTTCACTACACCACGATCGCGACCCTGCTGGCGTTGATGTTCTATTTCTACACCTCGCTGCAGGTCGCCCGCGCGCGGATGCTGTACGGCGTCAAGGCGCCGGCGATCTCCGGCCATCCGGATTTCGAGCGGATCTTCCGGGTGCAGGCCAACACGCTGGAGTGGATGCCGATCTTCCTGCCGTCGCTGTGGCTGTTCGCGTATTATCTCAGCGATACCTTCGCCGCCGCGCTCGGCGGCGTGTGGATCGTCGGCCGCGTGATGTACATGATCGGCTATGCCGACGCGGCGCCGAAGCGCGGCGCCGGCTTCGCGGTGCAGATGGTCGCCGCCGCCGCACTGTGGGGCGGCTCGGTCTACGGCGTCGTGCACCAGATGCTGGGGAAGTGAGTAGCCCCCGCGTTCTCCGTCATTGCGAGCGAAGCGAAGCAATCCAGCTCCGGCCGCGGCGCTGGATTGCTTCGTCGCTTCGCTCCTCGCAATGACGAACAGAAAGGCCGGCGCCCGTTGCGGAGCGTCGGCCTGTCTTCTCACTCAGAACTCAGCGACAGCGCTTACTTCGTCAGCGGGCAGCCGCTCTCCGCCGCGGTCGGGAACGCCTTGGCGCCTTCGACGGTCGAGATCAGCTTGTAATAGTCCCACGGCTTCTTGGATTCCTCCGGCTTCTTGACCTCGAACAGATACAGATCGTGGACGAAGCGGCCGTTGGCGAGGACGTTGCCCTTGGCGAAGGCGTCGTCGACCGGCAGCTCCTTGAGCTTCTTGGCCACCGCCTCGGTTTCCTTGGTGCCGGCGGCCTTGACCGCCTTGAGATAGGACAGCGTCGCCGAATAGGTGCCGGCCTGGATCATGTTCGGCATCCGGTTGGTGCGCTTGAAGAAGCGCTCGGCGAACTCGCGGGACTTGTCGTCGCGATCCCAATAGTAAGCCTCGGTCAGCACCAGCCCCTGCGACGCCTTGAGGCCGAGGCCGTGGACTTCGGCGAGCGTCAGCAACAGGCCGGCGAGCTTCTGGCCGCCGGCGACGATGCCGAATTCCGCCGCCTGCTTGATCGAATTGGCGGTGTCGAGACCGGCATTGGCGAGGCCGACGATCTTCGCCTTGGAGCTCTGCGCCTGCAGCAGGAACGACGAGAAGTCCGACGAATTCAGCGGATGCCGGACTGCGCCGAGCACCTTGCCGCCATTGGCCTGGACGATTTCCCCGGTGTCCTTTTCCAGCGCGTAGCCGAAGGCGTAGTCGGCGGTGAGGAAGTACCAAGTGTCGCCGCCAGCCTTGACCAGCGCGCCGCCGGTGCCGACCGCAAGCGCGTGGGTGTCGTAGGCCCAGTGGAAGCCGTAGGGCTGACAGGCGTCGCCGGTGATGCGCGAGGTCGCGGCGCCGACCACGATGTCGATCTTCTTCTTTTCCTTCGACAGGTCCTGGATCGCCAGCGCCACCGACGAGGTCGTCAGTTCGGTGATCATGTCGACGCCGTCGACGTCGTACCATTTGCGCGCGATCGAGATCGCGGTGTCGGGCTTGTTCTGATGGTCGGCGGAGACGATCTCGATCTTCTGGCCGAGCACTTCGCCGCCGAAATCCTCGACCGCCATCTTGGCGGCTTCGAGCGACCACTTGCCGCCGTAGTCGGCGTAGACGCCGGACTGATCGTTGAGAATGCCGATCTTGACGCCTTGCGCGGCTGCCGGCGCGATGGCGAACAGGGCGGTGGTGGCGAGCGCGGCGGAGAACAGTTTCAAGTTCATACGGGTGTGCCTCCCAGCATTTTGGTTGGCGGCACACTATTCAAGAAGCCGGCGGCGGACCAGCGGATTCTTGCCGCGATGACGCGGCGGCACCATCGTGCCGCCGCGCCCGGGCGACAACTATCTCAGCGAGTCGAATTTGTAGGCGGCCTGCAGGAAAGTTCCATAGCGCTCGGTGCGGGTCGGCAGCGTCTGGCACGGACACTCGGTGCCGAAGATGTTGGTGTAGGCGTTGGTGGTCGCCCACATAGCCCAATAGCGCGCGCCGGCGCCGATGCTGAAGGCGTTGTTGACCTGATACGACAGGATCGCTTCGAGCTGCACGCCCTGCCCGGTTCCCTGTTCGGGCGAGACGGTATCGGTGACGTCGGTGCGCATCACGTGGTTGTCGGTTCCGAACATCTTCACGTAAGGCAGATAGGCGGCGTCCGCGGACAGCTTCAGCCCGCGGCCGAGGCCCATTTCGCCGTTGAAGCCGACCCGCAGCGAATGCCAGGTGTCGTTCTCGGTCATGGCAAGAACCGTGTTCGCGATCGGCGAACCACAGATCTGCCAAGCTGAGGCGCCCGCGGTCTGCACGCAGCCATAGGCCGATTTGTTCTCGCGATAATAATTGTAGCCGACGAAGCCGCCGAACTTGTAGTCCCGGCCGCGCAGCAGGTCGTAGCCGACGTCGAGCGTCGCATAGGCGATGCTGCCCTTCACCGGATCCGACAGCGTGTTGGAATACGGGATGCCGTCATTGGCGATCCAGTCCTCGTCGTTCATCCGTCCGCTCAGCAGCGTGCCGCCGGCGAAGCCCTTGAGGTACATGTCGTAGGGGCCATCGACCCGCCCGAATACTTCGCCGGACGCCGCCGTGCTCTGATAGGTCAGCCGCGAGATCAGGATGTTCTGCAGGCCCGGATTTGTCGTGGCGCCGAGGTCTTTCTGGAACCGGCCCGAAGAGTACCAGACCCGGCCGCCGACCTCGATGGCGCCGCGCTCGACGCTGTCGTCCCCGACCTGGCTGCCGCGCAGATGATAGTCGTCGAAGCGGGCGTCGACGTCGCCGCCGAATTTGAGGTTGAGGCCGACCTTCACGGCGTGCAGATCCTGCGCGACCTTGCTGGTGCCCTGGGGCGTGGCGAAATAGCCGACGCCCGGGACCAGCCGGTAGCTCGACGGCGTCGCCATGTCGCGGCTGCCGAAATCCGCGTAGTCGTATTCGAACTTGACCGACCAGGCCGGCGCCAGCGCCCGCTCGATGCCGACGCCCGCGGTCCAGCCCCAGCGGCCGTCATTGACGTCGGTCGAGTTGCCGAGCGGATTGCCGATGGTGATGTCGAGCCGTTCGCTGAGGAAGGCGGCGCCGCCTTTGGCGTAGAGCAGCGTGCGGCCGCCCGGGCCGGTGACGAAGCCGGCGCGCCCGGTGAGCGTCGCCAGCGCGTCCTGGCGGACGCGGCAGTTCGCCGAAATGAACAGCCCGGACGACACCATACAGCTCTGGGTGCCGTTGGCATTCATCGCGCTGAGATCGGCCTCGACGCCGACCAGCCAATTGGCGTTCGGCTGATAGTTGTAGCCGAGCTGAATGCCGGCGAGCGCGGCCGGGTTGCGAACCGAGCCGCCATACAGGCCAGGGCCGGCGGGATCGCTGAAGCTGCTTTCGCCGAAGCTGCCGCCGACATGGGCGCCCCAATACAGGCCGGTCCAGTTCCACAATACCGGCTCGGCGGGGGGCGGCAGCCGCGGCAGATCGGCGGCGGCGGCAGTTCCTGCGGCCAGCATCAGCGCGGCCGTGGTCGAAGCAAGAAGACGCATGGGATTCACACAACTGGTCAGCACCACAATGCCGACCAGTGTGCAGTCCAGGGATTAAAAATCTGGTAACCCTGTTTCTTAGTTAGTCGCTAACCATGCGCAACAACGCCGCGCAGCACCAGCCGGTTGAGGCGGCCGGCGAAGGCGGCGGGATCTTCGGGCAATTCGCCGTCGAGGATCTGCGCTTGCTCCAGCAGCAGGAACGACAGATCGGTGGCGTCGGTCTTGTCGGCCTTGGTGTCGGCCAAAGCGGCGACCAGCGGATGGCCGAGATTGATCTCGAGCACCGGCTTGGTGGCGGCGCCCTTGTTGGCGCGCGCCAGCATCTTCTCCAGTTCGCGATCCGGCCCGAAGCCGCCGGCGACCAGGCACGAGGCGCTCGAGGTCAGCCGCTGCGACGCCTTGACGTCGCTGACGCGATCGCCGAGCGCATCCTTGATCACCGCGATCACGGTGGCCTCGTCGGCCTTGGCCTCGTCCGGCTTGTCCTCGGCCTTGTCGGTGTCGAGCTTCGGGATCAGGTCGAAATTGACGTCGCCCTGGCTCAGCGACTTCAGCGGCTTGCCGTCGAAATCGAGCCCGCCCGAGGTCCAGAACGCGTCGACCGGATCGGTCAGCAGCAGCACTTCGATGCCGCGCGCGGTGGCCGATTCCAGTTTCGGATTCGACTTCAGCCGCTCGATCGAATCGCCGACCAGATAATAGATCTCGGTCTGGTTCTCCTTCATCGCTTCGACATATTGCTTCAGCGTGCGGCCCTCGCCGGCCGTGGTGGTGAAGCGCGCCAGCGCCAGCAGCTTCTCGCGGCGCTCGTAGTCCTCGTACAGGCCTTCCTTGATCACCGGGCCGAACGCATCCCAGATCTTGGCGAACTGCTCGGGCTGCTTGTCGGCGAGGCTGTCGAGTTCGCTGATCACCTTGCCGGTCACCGCCTTGCGGATCTGGGCGAGCTGCGGATTGTTCTGCAGCATCTCGCGCGACAGATTGAGCGGCAGATCCTCCGAGTCGATCACGCCGCGCAAAAAGCGCAGATAGGGCGGCAGCAGATCGGCGTCCGCGGTGATGAAGACACGGCGGACATACAGCTTGATCTTGCCCTTGCGCTCCGGCTCGAACAGATCGAACGGCTTGGACGACGGGGCGAACAGCAGCACGGCGTAGGACTGCCGGCCCTCGGCGCGATAGTGCAGCGTCATCGCCGGCTCGTCGAAGGCGCCGGCGATCTGCTTGTAGGCCTGCTTGTAGTCGTCCTCGCTCAGTTCGGACTTGGAGCGCTGCCACAGCGCGCTGGCGGAGTTGATCTGGCGCGGTTCGCCCTCTTCGGGCACCAGCTCGATCGGAAACTGGATGTTGTCGGAATATTCCGAGACGATCCGTTCGATCTGATAGGCCTCGAGATATTTCGACGCGTCGGGCTTCAGATGCAGCACGATCTCGGTGCCGCGACTGACGCGGGCGGCGGCGTCCTCGGAGGCCGGCGCGATCTCGAAGCCGGCGCCGCCCGAGGACGACCAGGTCCAGGCCTCGGCCGAGCCGGCACGGCGGCTGGTGACGACGATGCTGTCGGCGACCATGAAGGCGGCGTAGAAGCCGACGCCGAACTGGCCGATCAGCCCGGCGCCGTCCTTGGCCTCGGTCAGCTTGGTGAGGAACGATTTGGTGCCGGATTTGGCGATGGTGCCGAGATTGTCGATCAGCTCCTGGCGGTCCATGCCGATGCCGTTGTCGATCACGGTCAGCGTGTCCGGCGCCTTCTTCGGCACGATCCGGATCTTCGGTTCGCCGCCGTCGGCCATCAGCTCGGGTTTCGCGATCGACTCGTAACGCAGCTTGTCGAGCGCGTCGGAGGCGTTGGAAATCAGCTCGCGCAGGAAGATGTCGGTCTCGGAATAGACCGAGTGCACCATCAGGTTCAAAAGCTCGGCCACCTCGGCCTGAAACGGCTTCGTCTCGCTGGCGGTATCAATCGTGGTCATAAGGAACGCTCGATCCTGAACAAGGGTGAAGGGAAAGCTCGGATATAGCGCGCGGGCGCACGATGGCAAGGCGGGGAGTGCCTCCAACTCGCGCCGGGACGACGCGGCCGACCCGAACCGTCATTGCCGGGCTCGACCCTACGACATTCACACATCTGCGTCGGCGCTTGCGAACAGCTGTTTTCTCTGACTCGATACCGGTCGCGGACGAGGAGGAGCAGATGGATATTGGTTTGGGACGGTTCGGGGACCGGCGCCTGGAAAAAGGGGGGCCT
>JACRJB010000053.1 GCA_016215605.1 Rhodopseudomonas palustris | reverse complement strand
GAAGGCGCCGTGCTCGCCGTCATCATCGTGATGCTGTTCCTGCGCGATTTCCGCGCCACCATCATCGCCGCCGTTTCGCTGCCGCTGTCGATCTTCCCGGCGTTCTGGGTGATGGACATCCTGGGCTTCTCGCTCAACCTCGTCTCCTTCCTCGCCATCACGCTGTCGACGGGCATTCTGGTCGACGACGCCATCGTCGAAATCGAGAACATCGTTCGCCACATGCGCATGGGCAAGTCGCCGTATCGCGCGGCGCTGGAGGCCGCCGACGAGATCGGCCTCGCCGTGATCGCGATCTCGCTGACGATCATCGCGATCTTCGCCCCGGCCAGCTTCATGTCCGGCATCGCCGGCCAGTTCTTCAAGCAGTTCGGCATCACCGTTTCGGTGCAGGTGTTCTTCTCGCTGCTGGCGGCGCGCTTCGTCACGCCGATGCTGGCCGCCTATTTCATGAAGGACAGCCACCACGAGGACCCGCCGCCGGGCTTCATCCTGCGGAACTACCACAAGCTAGTGACCTGGTCGGTGCGGCATTACTTCATCACCATCCTGGTCGGCTTCGGTGTCTTCGCCGCCTCGATCTGGAGCATCACGCTGCTGCCACAGGGCTTCCTGCCGGCGCAGGACACCGCACGCTCGCTGCTGGCGCTCGAGCTGCCGCCCGGCACCCAGCTCGCCTACACCGAGAAAGTGACCGAGGAGATCGTCGCGCGGCTGCGAAAGCGACCCGAGGTGAAGAACATCTTCGTCGACGGCGGCCGCGTCCCGCCGGGCACGCAGGAAGTCCGCCGCGCCGCGCTGATCATCAACTACACCCCGAAGGGCGATCGCAAGATCACGCAGCGCGAGCTCGAGCTGTCGATCAGCAATGAACTCGTGAACATCCCGGACATCCGCTTCTGGTTCCTCGATGAAAACGGCTTGCGCGCGATCTCGCTCGTCGTGACCGGCATCGACAGCAACATCGTCAACAACGTCGCCAGCGAGCTGGCGACGCAGATGAAGCGGGTTCCGACCATCGCCAACGTAATCTCGGAAACCTCGCTCGATCGGCCCGAGCTGCGCATCCGGCCGCGCGCCGAACTGGCCGCGCGGCTCGGCGTATCCACCGAGAGCCTGTCGCAGACCATCCGCGTCGCCACCATCGGCGACGTCGGCCCCGCGCTGGCGAAGTTCGACGCCGGCGACCGCCAGATCCCGATCCGCGTCCAGCTCGAGGATTCCGCGCGCGGCGATTTGTCGATGCTGCAGCAACTGCGCGTGCCGCTCGGCCAGCGTGGCGAACGCGGCGGTGTGCCGCTCTCGGTCGTCGCCGACATCCAGCTCGACCAGGGGCCGACCAGCATCAATCGCTACGACCGCGAGCGGCAAGCGACTGTCGCCGCCGACCTCGTCGGCAATTCCGCGCTCGGCGATGCCACCAAGGCGATCTACGACCTTCCGGTCATGAAGAGCCTGCCCAAGGGCGTCAAGGTGAGCCCGTCCGGCGACGCCGAAAGCCTCAACGAGCTCTCCGAAGGCTTTGCCACCGCCATCACCGCCGGCCTGATGATGGTCTATGCGGTGCTGGTGCTGCTGTTCGGCACTTTCCTGCAGCCGCTCACCATCCTGTTCTCGCTGCCGCTCTCGATCGGCGGCGCGGTCGGCGCGCTGCTGCTCACCGGCAAGCAGCTCACCACGCCGGTGTGGATCGGCATCCTGATGCTGATGGGCATCGTCACCAAGAACGCGATCATGCTGGTCGAATTCGCCATCGAGGCGATCCGCGACGGCAAGAGCCGCGAAGAGGCGATGATCGACGCCGGCCAGAAGCGCGCCCGCCCGATCGTGATGACCACCATCGCAATGGTCGCCGGCATGATGCCCAGCGCGCTGGCGTTCGGCGCCGGCGGCGAATTCCGCTCGCCGATGGCGCTCGCGGTGATCGGCGGCCTGATCTTCTCGACGGTGCTGTCGCTGATCTTCGTGCCGGCGATGTTCATGATGATGGACGATGTCGGCCGGTTCATCTGGCGGTTCGGCAAGATGCTGCTCAGCCATCATCACGACGACGACGATGTGGACACGAAGCCGAGCCCGGCTGCGGCGGCGGCCACTGTGTCCGCGGCTCCAGCCCCCGCAAGTCTGGAGCCAGCTAAGAAAGCACCGTTCTGGCGGAGCAAGTAGGCAGGTGACAGCGCGGCATGCCATTCAGCCGCGTTTGCCCTATGGCAAGACGACAAGCGCCTCCGACCTCGCCGACCTCATCCTGAAAGCCTGACCGAAAAGAGCGGCCAATAAGATCAGGTACTTTCGTTTCAACTCGTCATGCCCGGCCTTGTGCCGGGCATCCACGTCTTGCAGCGAAAGCTGCGAAAAGGGCGTGGATGGCCGGGACAAGCCCGGCCATGACGGAACTAATCGCGAAATGAGCGATCCAAAAACAGCTGATTCTGCTGCCCGAATTTTTCGTCAGGCTCTGAGCTGGCCCGCGAAGCCCTTCGGGTGAAGCGGGGCGTCTCGCAGGATGGCCACGCGGTACATGCTTGCGCAATGCGGCGCCGTGCCGCCTCATGGTTCGAGACGCCCGGCCGCGCTTCGCGCCGCCGAGCTCCTCACCATGAGGGACCAATGCTCGCCGCTTGAGAGTCTCACCGCTCCTGGCTGCGGGCGACCTGGGTGAGGCGGGTCATGTTCTTCAGCAGGATGCGGCCGCGGTGGAGGTCGAGGATGCCGTCCTTGCGCCAGCTCTGCAGCTGACGATTGACGCTCTCGCGCGCGGCGCCGACGAACACGCCGAGCTGCTCCTGCGAGATGTGCACCTCGGCACCGAAGTCCGCCGCCAGCGCGCATAGTCGCCGCGCCAGCCGTACCGGCAACGGCTGCAACACCGATTCCTCCATGCGTTCGCTCATCCAGCGAATCCGCTGGCACAGCAGCGCAATCAGCTTGACGGCGACTTTCGGCTCGCGCTCGAGATGGCTGAGGAAATCCTCCCGCCGCAGCACGAACAATTCGGTGGGCTCGCCCGCCGTGGCGTCGGCGGTGCGGCTCTGGCCGTCGAGCACCGCGACTTCACCGAACAGATCGCCGGGGCCGAGGAAGTTCAGGGTCAGCCGGCTGCCGTCCGAAGCGCCGGTCTCGATCCGGATCTGGCCGCGCCGCACGCCGAACAGCGCGCCGCCGTCGTCGCCCTTCTGAAACAGCAGTTCGCCGGCATTGAGCTGCTGGGTGTGGCACAGCCCGGCGATCCGCTGCAATTCCTCGGGACCCAGATCGGCGAACAGCGGATTCATCTTCAGGATCACCGCGAACTCGGCCTGCGTACTCATCGCGATGATCGTCCCCCTGTTTCCGTGTACCGTTTAGCCGCGCGAACGGCGCAATGGTTCAAAAGAAATGTGCCACGCGTCACAGAATGTTCGATTTTCACTGCGGTATTTTGCCCAATGGTCCGCACCAGCCTCGCCGTCGATCCGAAATTGCGATTTGATCGGCCACGATCCGGTCGTACACATCGGATCAATGTCGGAGCGGTTCGGTGTCGCAACCAGCGGTGATACGCGCCGCGCGCCGGACGTGACGCCTGGGAAGGTGAGATGAAGTTCAGCAAGATTGCCGGCATCGTCGCCGCCGTGATCGTCGCCGCGGCCGTGCTGCTGCTTACCGTCGGAATTCCATCGGGCGCCGTGACCTCGGCGATCCAGTCCCGCGTCGAGCGTGATACCGGCTATCGGATCACGATCGCCGGCGCCAGCAAGGTCAGCCTGTTTCCGGGCTTCAGCGTCACGCTGAACGACGTCACGGTGCAGGACCCGAACGATCGCAATCCCGACAGCCGGATCACCATCGGCAGCGTCCGCGCCGAATTGCCGCTCGGCAGCGTCATCTCGGGTGCCCCCCGCGTCACCGAGTTGACGCTGACCAGGCCGGAAATCCGCGTCCCGCTGATCCGCGACCGCGCCGCGGCCGGCAAGCCTGCGGCGACCAGCGGCAAGAAGCTCGACGCGGCGATCGACCGCATCACGATCAAGGACGGCGCGGTGGTGATGGCGAATGCCGCCGACCGCATCGAGGACCGGATCGACGGCATCAACGCCGAGATCCGTCTCGACGCGGAGCGGAACGTCAGCGCGGTCGGCGGCGTGCAGCTCGCCGGCAAGCCCGCGCGGTTCGAGATCAAGGCAACACAGCCCGCGGCCGAGGCGCAACCGGCCCCGGTCGAGATCAAGCTCGATGCCCCCGACCTGTTGAGCGGACCGCTGGCCGCCAAGGCCGAAGTCCGGCTGCGCGGCACGCTGCTGCAGATCAACAGCCTGTCCGGCACGCTGGGTGACGGCGCCTTCAACGGCTGGGCCTCGGCCGATCTCGCCGGCAAGCCGCAGCTCAAGCTCGACCTCGATTTCCAGCGACTCGACCTTGGCAATCCGCGCAAGCCGACCGAACCCGGCGCGCCGTGGAGCGACGCGCGGATCGACTTGTCCGGCCTCAACTACATCGACGCCAATCTTCGGCTGTCGGCGGCCGAACTCAATCTCGGCGCGGCGCATTTCGCCCCGGCGTCGATCGACGCCAAGCTGGCGAATGGCGTGGTCACCGCACAATTCTCGCAGATCGGTGTCTATGGCGGCGAGGCGGAGGGCCAGCTCGGCCTCGACGCCTCGCAGCGCACGCCGTCATTCACCCTGCGCGGCGACCTCGACGGCGTCCGGGCGCTGCCGCTGCTCAAGGGCCTCGCCGAATTCGACAAGATCGACGGCAAGATGCAGGCCAAGCTGGCGCTGCGCGCCAGCGGCGACAGCCAGCGCGCGATCATGTCCGGATTCTCCGGCACCGCCTTCGTCAGCGTCCGCGACGGCGAAATCCGCGGCCTCAACGTCGCGCGGATGATCCGCAATCTGACCACCACGACGCTGTCCGGATGGCAGGAGAACGCCACCGAAGCCACCGACCTGACCCAGCTCGGCGCCTCGTTCCGGATCGACCAGGGCAAGGCCGCGACCGCCGATCTGGCGCTGGCCGGTCCGCTGGTGCGGATGACCGGGGCCGGCACCATCGATCTTGGCGCCAAGACGCTGGTGCTCAAGGTCGAGCCGAAGCTGGTGCTGACCACGCAGGGCCAGAGCGCGCCGGGACAGGGCGCCGCGAGTGGCGAGCCGGTCGGCCTCGGCATTCCGGTGATGATTGAAGGCCCGTGGGCGTCGCCGCGGATCTTCCCCGACGCCGCCGGCATCCTCGACAATCCGGACGCGACCTATGCGCGGCTGCGCGAGATGGGCAAGGGGCTGTTCGGCGCGCTTGGCGGCGGCGGCGCGAGCGCGGGTGGGGCGGCGGGCACGCCGGGGGCAGACAGCCCGCTCGGCGGCGCGCTCGGCGAGAGCATCGGCCGACTGATCCAGCAGGGGCTTCAGAGCGGCGGCGCCGGTGCGTCGCGCGGCGCGCAGCCGGCACAACCGCCCGCGCCGCAACCGGGCGCGGCCCCCGCGCCCGAGCGGACCGACAACGACGCGGCCATGAACGCGATCATGAAGCAGCTGTTCGGCCGCTGAACCGGACGCCCCCTTCTCCCTCTCCAGCCTCCTCCCCGTTCCGCGGCGAGGCTGACCCGGCATTCTGTGGTAAGAACGACGCCGGTCCCCGCCCTGCAGATCGTCTCCGCAGGTCAGGACGGGGGCCGGCTCGTGACCACCAGCTCCCGCGGCGCCTCGCTGCGCGGCTGCAAAGGATCGGTATGCCCGGCGTCAAGACCATCTCCCGTGCGCGGCGTCGCGGCCTGTTCGCGAAATACGTCACGTCGCTGGTCGGGCTGGTGGTGTTCGTGCTGGCGGTCAACGGCGCGCTGGAGATCTGGATCAGCTATCGCCAGACCCGCACGGCGCTGATCGGCGCGATGGCGGACAAGGCCGAGACCACGGCGCGGCGGATCGAGCAGGCGATGACCGAACTCGAACGCCAGATCAGCTGGGTGACCCGCGCCAGCGTGCCGACGCTCGAGCAGCGCCGCACCGACTACACGCAATTGATGCAGCAGGTGCCGGCAATCAGCCAGCTCGTGCTGATCGACGGCAATGGCCGCGAGGCGCTGCGGCTGACCCGCTCCTCGGCGACGAGCGGCGGCGCGGGGGAATTCTGGCGCGATCCGCAGCTCGCCCAGGCCGCCGACAAGGGTGTCGTGTTCGGCCAGACGACATTCCGCAACCGGCGGCCGTTCATCACCATCGCGGCGGCGCATGCCGGGCGCGACCCGGCGCTGACCGTGGCCGAGATCGATCTGCAGTTTCTCTCCGGCCTCGTCGGCGATGCCCAGGCCGGCAAGGCCGGCGCCGCCACGGTGATCGACCCCGGCGGCAAACTGCTGGCGAGTTCGCGGGCCTCCGATACGCTCGGCGACGACCTTTCCGGCCGGCGCCAGGTGGCGGCGCTGCTGCGCGATCCGCCGCAGACGCTGACGTCGGGGCAGGACGGCGACGGCCACGCGGTGCTGGTGGCGTCGCGGCCGATCCCGCGGCTCGGCTGGTATGTGCTGTTCGAACAGCCGCGCAGCCAGGCTTTCGCCTCGGTGGGCGATCTGCTGCTGCGGATCGCCGGACTGATCACGCTCGGCCTGATCGTCGCGATCATCGCCAGCATGATCCTGGCGCGGCGGATGCTGGTGCCGATCGACGCGCTGCGCGCCGGCGCAAGCCGGCTCGGCCAGGGCAATTTCGGCCAGCGGATCGAGGTCCGCACCGGCGACGAGCTGGAGGAGCTGTCCGATCAGTTCAACAGCATGGCGGGGCAGTTGCAGGAGACCTATGCGGGGCTCGAGAGCAAGGTGGAGGAACGCACCCGCGATCTGGAACAGTCGATCGCCGAGCTGAAAGTGCTCGAAGAGGTCGGCCGCGCGGTCGCGTCCTCGCTCGATCTCGACGCGGTGCTGCCGACGGTGGCGGCGCGCGCGCTGGAAATCACCCGCGCCGATGCGGTGCTGATCTTCAGCTACGATTCCGCGCGGCGACGGTTCGATCTCGCCGAGGCCAAGGGCATCGACGCGACCTCCGACCGCGCCGCCGCCTATGCGTCGATCGATGCCGACGGCAGCGTGCTCGGCGACGCCGCGGCTTCCGGCCAGCCGATCGCGATCCCGGACCTCGCCGCCGCGCCAGACCATCCGCTGAAGGAGCTGGCGATCGCCGCCGGTTTCGCCTCGGTGCTGGTGGTGCCGCTGCTCGATCAGCAGGGCGCGCTCGGCTCGCTGGTGGTGCTGCGGCGGAGCGCCGGCGACTTCGCCGACAATCTGATCGGGCTGATGCGGACCTTCGCGCATCAATCCGAACTGGCGATGCGCAATGCACGGCTGTTCCACGAGGTCGATCAGAAGGGCCGCGAACTCGCCAGCGCCCACGCCACCGTGCAGCGTCAGGCCGCCAAGCTGCAGGAGCAGACCGATCAGCTCAAGGACTGGAACCGCTCGCTCGAGGACCGCGTCGAGAAGCAGCTCGGCGAAATCGAGCGCATCCGCAAGCTGGAGCGGTTTCTCGCGCCGCAAGTGGCGCAGCTGATCGCCTCGTCCGACGGCCACGATGCGCTGCTCGACAGCCATCGCCGCGAAGTCACCGTGGTGTTCTGCGATCTGCGCGGCTTCACCGCCTTCACCGAAGCCTCGGAGCCCGAAGAGGCGATGAACGTGCTGCGCGAGTATCACGCAGCGCTGGGCGAACTGATCTTCCGCTACGAAGGCACGCTCGACCGCTTCGCCGGCGACGGCGTGATGATTCTGTTCAACGCGCCGATCCCGCTGCCGGACCACACAAGGCGGGCGGTGAAGATGGCGGTGGAGATGCGCGACGCGCTGACCGAACTGTCCGAGAAATGGCGGCACCGCGGCCACAGCCTGGGCTTCGGCATCGGCATCGCGCTGGGCTACGCCACGATCGGCCAGGTCGGGTTCGAACGCCGGCTCGAATACGCCGCGATCGGCAGCGTCACCAACCTCGCTTCGCGGCTGTGCGCCGAGGCCGCGCCGGGACAGATCGTGGTCAGCCAGCGCGCTTACGGCATGGTCGAAGACTGGGCCGAGGCGCGGCCGATCGCGGCGCTGACGCTGAAGGGCTTCAGCCGCCCGATACCGGCCGTGGAAATTCTGCACTGGCGTGAAACCTCGGACGCCGATGCGGATACCAATGACACGCGGACCACCGCCAATGCGGGCCGCGCCTCGTGACCGGCGCTCCGCCGAATTCACGACAGCGCGACGGGCGCCAGCCCTTGGCGCGATTGCGGCGCGCGACTAAACTCGGGAACTATCGGATGCGTCAGGGTACAAAGGTGTTGACGATGAGCATGGACAGCGCGAACGGCCACGCCCCCCGCCTCTTCCGGCGCAGCGTCAGTATTGTGGCTCTCGCCGCGCTGTGCGCGATGGCGCAGCCGGCAGCGGCGGCCGACGAGCCCGAAGCCGACGCGATCAAGGGACAGGCGGTCACCGTGCTGAAGGCGACCAAGTCCTGCTTTCCAGCAATCGTCGAAGTCTCCGGCTTTCTGATCCCGCGCGACGAAATCTCGATCCGTCCCGACCGGCCTGGCGCCAGGGTGACCGACGTGATGGCCGACGCCGGTGAGATTGTCGCGCAGGGGCAGACGCTGGCGAAGCTCGCCGGGCCAGAAGGCGGATCGACGATCACCGCTCCGGTCGCGGGGCTCGTCTCCAGCTCCACCGCGGTGATCGGCTCGCCGGCCTCGGCCAAGGGCGAGGCGCTGTTCACCATCATTTCGCGCAGCGAGTTCGATCTCGTCGGCCAGGTGCCGACGCGCAACCTTTCGCAGCTCGCCGTCAACCAGACCGCCGCGGTCAAGATCGTCGGCACGGCCGACGATATCGAAGGCCGGGTGCGTCGCGTCTCGGCGACCGTGGAGCCGAACAGCCAGCTCGCCAACGTGTTCGTCGGCGTCAGTTCGGCCAAGCGGCTTCTGTCCAACGCCTCGGGCCGCGCGATGATCAAGACCGGCGAGAGCTGCGGCATCTCGGTGCCGCTGACGGCCGTGCTCTACAGCTCGGCCGGCACCGTTGTGCAGGTGGTGCGGCGCCAGACCGTCGAGACCAAGCGCGTCGAAGTCGGGCTGATGAACGGTGGCAATGTCGAGATCCGCGAGGGCCTGCAGGAAGGCGACACCGTGGTCGCCCGCGCCGGCGCGCTGCTGCGCGAGGGCGACACCGTGCGGCCCGTGGTTGCGGCAGCGGAATCCACCGCCAAGTAGCCGGCGGCGAAGGCGGCGCTTGCTCCGATTGCAACGCGCCTCGCCATCGATCGGCCGGCACAGCAGCGACCTGAACGCTGCGCGCCGGCCGCCTCGCTATGCGGCGAGGGCCAGAGGCCGGGCCTGCGCGTGCTCCCGATCGGCGAAGATCGCGTAGTACATCGCATAGGCCCAGCCGATTCCAGTCCAACCCAGCAGCAGGTTGCCGAAATACAGCGGCCATTTGTATTCCACGTTCCGGATGAACCCGATCGTCATCGGGACGCAGTACAGCACGGCAGCAACGAGATAGAGCGTCCAGACGATCGCCGGCAGATTGGCGTCGTAAGGCAGTTCAGCGAGACTGGTCATGATATTCCTCCGCAATGGGTGAGATTGGCACCGCCTTTCCCCCTTGGACCGCAACCGGTCGCACGGATCGACAACGCGTCAAGGGATATCGTTGCAGGCAGCGTGCGAAGGACGCAGCGCAGCAAACTTTGTGCTGAATCAATTAGTGCGATGCGATCGACTGCGGCAATTGATCGCGACAACTAACTGATCGCGCGATCCCGGCATGATAATAGGTATCAGCACGCTATTCACGAACAGTATCGTGAATAGCGCAATCGCATCGGAAGAACGCGCAATGCGTACCTATCAATCAACGGCGCCGGCTTGCTTGGTTGGACTCAAGCCACGAACAGGATGGCAACCAGACTAAGCGCTGCGCGCCAGTGCGCCGTCGATCATCGCCACGGCGTTGGACAGGCCGTAGACCGCAACGAACGAGCCGAAGCGCGGGCCCTTCTCCTGGCCGAGCAGCACCTGGTACAGCATGTTGAACCAGTCGAGCGACACGCCCGGCTTGCCGTCCTTGGCCGCCTTCTTGTGATCGAGGAACGGCTCGCGGCGGCCGATCTCGTAGACCACGTCCTGAATGGCTTCCGCGGTGGACTCCGGGGCGAGTTGCGACAGCGCATCGCGCAGATCCTGCAGCGCGGCGCGCTCCTGATCGGTCGGATCGCGGAACACCTTGGTGGGCGCTACGAAGTCGCGATAGTAGTTGATCGCGTAGCCGACCATGGCGTCGAGCTTGGGATGCGACTGCGGCGTCACGCCCGGCCGATAGCGGCCGATGAAGCCCCACAGCGTCTCGGCGTTCTCGGCATTGGACGACGACACTAGCGTCAGCAGCAGCTGGAACGTCACCGGCATGTCCGACTTGGGCGGATTGCCCGAGTGGATATGCCAGACCGGATTGGCGAGCTGCTGCTTCAGATCCTGCCGCGAAAATCCGTCGAGGAACTGCTGATAGTCGTCGACGTTGCGCGGGATCACGTCGAAATACAGCCGCTTGGCCGCCTTCGGCTCGCGATACATGAACAGCGCCAGCGATTCCGGCGAGGCGTAGCGCAGCCATTCGTCGATGGTCAGGCCGTTGCCCTTCGACTTGGATATCTTCTGGCCCTTGTCGTCGAGGAACAGCTCGTAGTTGAAGCCCTCGGGCGGCGTGCCGCCGATCGCCTGGGCGATCTTGCCGGACAGCTTGACCGAATCGATCAGATCCTTGCCGGCCATTTCGTAGTCGACGCCGAGCGCGGTCCAGCGCATTGCCCAGTCCGGCTTCCACTGCAGCTTGCAGTGGCCGCCGGTGACCGGGAGCGTGACGCGCTCCTTGGTCTCCGGATCGTCGTAGGAGACCGTGCCGGCCGCGACGTCGTGATCGACGATCGGCACCTGCAGCACCACACCGGTGCGCGGGCAAATCGGCAAGAACGGCGAGTAGCTCGCCGCACGTTCCTCGCGCAGCGACGGCAGCATGATCGCCATCACCTTGTCGAGCCGCTGCAGCACCTTGAGCAGCGTCGCGTCGAACCGGCCGGACTTGTAGTAGTCGGTGGCCGAGGCGAATTCGTAGTCGAACCCGAAAGTGTCGAGGAACGCGCGCAGCCGGGCGTTGTTGTGCGCTCCGAACGAATCATGGGTGCCGAACGGATCGGGCACGCTGGTCAGCGACTTGCCGAGATGCTGCGCCAGCAGTTCCTTGTTCGGCACGTTGTCCGGCACCTTGCGCAGGCCGTCCATGTCGTCCGAGAACGCCAGCAGCTTGGTCTTGATCTTGTCGTCGGTGAGCACGCGAAACGCATGGCGAACCATGGTGGTGCGCGCCACTTCGCCGAAGGTGCCGATATGCGGCAGCCCGGACGGGCCGTAGCCGGTCTCGAACAACACCTCGTCCTTCGGCTGCTTCTTCAGCCGGTTGACCAGCGCGCGCGCCTGCTCGAACGGCCAGGCATTGGATTGTTCGGCGAGCGTGCGCAGGTCGGCCGCGCTGGGAAGATCGGTCGTGGTCATCAGAGTCTCCAACCGCCGCAAAGGCGGGTCTTTCAGAACGGGCTGACGGAGAAGTACCGCAGCCACAGATCGGTGTAGCGGCCCTTTTCCCAGACGCGGAACAGCGCCCAGTTGAGCGACTGGCGCAGCAGATCGTTGCCCTTGCGGACCGCGATGCCGACGCCCTCGCCGAAATAGCGGCTTTCGGTGAACGGACCGCCGCTGAAGGCACAGCAATTCTCGGAATCGGTGCCGTTGATCCAGAACGCCAGCGAGACCGCATCGCCGAAGATGAAGTCGACCTCACCGCGCTTCAGCGCCGCGCGCAACGCCTCGTCGTTCGGGTAGGAATGCAGCTCGGCGTCGGTGAACATCGCCTTGAGATAGGCCTCGTGCGCGGAGCCGGTGATCGCGCCGACCTTCTTGCCCTCGAGATATTCCGGCCGGATCTCCGGCATCACCGCATCCTTGCGGGCGGCGAAGCGACCGGGCGCGCGATAATACGGATCGGTGAAATCGACCTTGCCGCGGGTCTGCGGCGTCACCGCCAGCGACGCGATGATGGCGTCGCCGCGATTGCCGGCGAGCGCATCGAGCAGCGTCTCGAACCGCCGCATCTGCACGGTGCAGGTGACCTTGATCTCCTCGCACAGCGCGCGCGCCAGATCGACGTTGAAGCCGGCCGGATTGCCGTCGGCGCCGGTGAAGTTGAACGGCGGATAATCGGTCTCGGTCAGGAACCGGATCACGGTGAGGCGCGACAGATCCGGACGCTCCGGACGCCGCCGCGGGTCCCAGAATCCCGGCACGGCATGCGCCGTCGCGGCCGCGATCGCCTTGGCTTCCGCGTCGGTTTCAGCAGCCTGCGCGACGTTCAGCGGCAGCAGAACACCAAACAGCATCAGCGCCAGCAGCAATGGCCGCACCACGGCCGATCGGCCGTTGATCAATGACTCAATCCATGGTTGCATAATCGGGATCCGCACCGGCGGTCTTATAGACCATCCGGCGCGAGACGCGAGTGCCGTTTGCGTAAGGGCGTTGCCATGCGGGGGCCTGGTCATGTCGGGGACGACGGTGCCACTGCTCGAATGGCCGGCGTCCGGCGCGAGCCGCCGCGCTTTCTGCGCTACTGGACGCCGGCGTATCACAACAGAGAGCCCGAAGCGGATGACGACCCTCCGGGCGATCCGCCCGCGGCGGCGCCTGAACTGGATTGCCTCCACGGCATTCTCGCACCCGACCTGCTGAATGCCGCGGCGCGCCGCGCCGACGATCTCGGGGTCAGCGCCGACCGTGTTCTCATCCAGTGGGGCGCCATCGCCGAGGACGCGTATCTCGCCCGGCTCGCACTTCACCTCGACATCCCACTGATCAACCTGACCCGGGCGGCGCGCGCCGATTGCCCGCTGCCGGATCGACAATTCGTGGCCGCCGCATCCACCGGCGTGCTGCCGCTGCGCCGGGGCGACGACCTGCGCTGGGTGGTGGCGCCGACGGTGCAGACGACGGCGCGGGCGCTATGCGAGCGGCAGAGACGGTGGCGTGACCCTCGCCTTCGGCTGACGTCCGCCGCCGTGATGCAACAGTATCTCGCCGATCAGGGTGCGCACGCAATCGGGCAGCAGGCCGCCTTCGACCTGCAGCGGCGGTGGTCGGTCTTGTCGGCGGGGCCGCAGCGCGATTCGGGGCCGATCTGGCGGCAGCGCCTGATGCGCGGTCTTGCCGTCCTCGGCGTGGTGTTGGCCGTGCCGCTGCTGGCGCCGGAGACGACAGCTACGCTGCTGGCGCTGTGGTTCATCGGCTTTGCGGCGTTCCGCCTGGTCGCATGTTTCTGGCCGTCGCGTCCGCTGCGCCGCCGACTGCGCCGGCCCGACGATGCGTTGCCGATCTACACGGTGATCGCGGCCCTGTATCGCGAAGCGAACTGCGCCGGCCAGCTGGTCGCGGCGCTCGAGGCGTTCGACTATCCGCCGGAGAAGCTCGACATCATCCTGGTGCTGGAGCCGAACGACCGCGACACCCATGCCGCGCTGGCGCGGCTCGGGCCGCGACCACATCTGCGCGTCCTGACCGCGCCGCCGATCGGGCCGCAGACCAAGCCGAAAGCGCTGAACTGGGCTCTGGCGTTCGCGCGCGGCGACTTCATTGCGGTGTACGATGCCGAGGACCGGCCCGAGCCGGGCCAGCTTCGCGCCGCGCTCGACGCCTTCGACCAGCACGGCCCGACCACCGCCTGCGTGCAGGCCAGCCTGAGCATCGACAACCGGACCCATAGCTGGCTGTCGATGACGTTTCTGGCGGAGTACGCTGGCCAATTCGACCTTCTGCTGCACGGCCTCACGGCGCTGGGCGCACCGCTGCCGCTCGGCGGCACATCCAACCATTTCCGCGTTCCGGTGCTCCGCGCCATCGGCGGCTGGGATCCCTACAACGTCACCGAGGACGCCGACCTCGGCTTCCGGCTGGCTCGCTTCGGCTATCGCGCCGCGGCGTTCGCATCGACCACATTCGAAGAAGCGCCGGTGACCTTCGGCAACTGGCTGCCGCAGCGCGCCAGATGGATGAAAGGATTCATCCAGACCGGCCTGGTGCACCTTCGCCACCCGCTGCGGCTGTGGCGGCAGATCGGCGGTCGCGGCGTCGCGACGCTGGGCCTGCTGGTGGGCGGTCATGTGGTGGGCGCGCTCGCCTATCTGGCGCTGCTGGCGGTCGCAGGTCTAGCGCTGGCCGCGGAGTCGGTGCCGCTGCCCGCATGGCTGCAGCCCGCGCCGCCGACCGCGCTGCATTGCTGCGCCGTGATGGCCGGCTTCGTCTCCACCATCGTGGTCGGCGTCGCCGGGCTGGCCAGGCGGGGCCGGCTGCGGTTCGCGCCGGTGCTGCTGCTCACGCCGCTGTACTGGCTGTGCCTGTCGCTCGCGGCCTGGCGCGCGCTGGCGCAATTCGTTTGGGCGCCCTACCGCTGGGACAAAACCGAGCACGGCGTCGCCGCGCGGGCGCCCGCGTCGGCGGACGCCGCCGGCCAAACTGGCGTCAGAGGTAGCGCTTCAGATCCGCGGCGGCCTCTTCGGGCTTCCGCTTCATGTTGAACGGCGACACGAACCGGCCGTCCTTGTCCATCAGATAGATCAGCGCGGTGTGATCCATGGTGTAGTCGCCGCTCGAGGTCGGGACCTTCTTGGCGTAGACCCGGTAGCCCTTCTCGATCTTGTCGGTGGCTTCGCGCGAGCCGGACAGCCCCTTCAGATGCGGATCGAAGCTCGACAGATACTCCTTCATCGATTCCGGGGTGTCGCGCTCCGGGTCGACCGAGACGAAATAAGCGTTGAGGCGATCGGCGTCCGGGCCCAGCGCCTGCAGCACCTGGGTGATCTCGAACAGCGAGGTCGGGCAGACGTCCGGGCAGCGGGTGAAGCCGAAGAAGATCAGCGTCGGCTTGCCTTTCAGGCTCTGCTCGGTGACGATCTGCCCGTTCTGGTCGGTGAGCTGGAACGGGCCGCCGATCGAGGCCGGCGCCGCGACCCTGTTCAGCCCGCCAAGCAGCCACAGCACCACCACCAGACCGACGATCAGGCTGCCGGCGAACGCCGCGATGATGACGAGCGGGCGGGTGGAGCGGACTTGGGCGGCCATGGCAGCGTCCTCACGTCGAACACCGGTCGACGAAGCAAGACGTCCGCGCACCGGCAAAGGTCACGCGGCGTGGCCGCGCGTGCCGAACCCATAGAGCGCGACGACACGCCCGGCAAGCGCGCTCGCCGGGTGGCGGATCACGTGATGCGGAGCAGGAGTGCGGCCTATCGCGCCGCGGAGGCTTGCGCGTCCATGTAGCACGGGCGGTACATCGACATCAGCTGTTTGCCGCGCAGGAAGATCATCTGCCGCGTCAACCCGCCGCGCTTGGAGATCCAGCGCCGGATTTCGGCCGGATACATCGTGTACAGCATGTGCGTCGCTTCGGGATTGGTGATCGCCCGGCCGTTGGAGCCGAGATCCCAGGCGGCGTGGAAGCCGAGATTGGCCCGCGAGGTGACGCAGATCTTATCGTGCGGCACCGCTCCGAGCACGATGGTGCAGGCCGAGGCGCACAGTCCGTCGATCACCACGGTTTCGCCGGAGGTTCGCAGGCTCTGATACTTGTCGACGTAGGTTCCGATCCGTCCGCCACGATCGTCGGCGATCCGGACCACGGCGTGGCTCGACGCCACGCCCGCCAAAAGAACGACAGCCGCAAGCAACCCCGTCAGCAATCTCATGGCCCGCCCCAGTCCGCTCGCTTCCAAGTCCGCCTGCATCTTTGTCGCGTGATGCAGTTGCCCCTGATTCAAGACATCGTCAGCGTGATTTCGGATCGGAGGTTTGTCCAGATCGCGGAGCTCGCTCGAATTAAATTCAAATCGAGTGTTGCAGGCGGGATGCACTCGGCGCGCAGCGTGGTCCCAAACTGAAACAGTTAGATGGCCGAAACCGATTGACCGCGACTCGTCGCGCACGGTTCAATCGGTTCCAGAACGAGGAACGCTCATGACGACAGAAGCGGATGTGATCGTGGTCGGCGCTGGCCTCGCCGGTCTGGTCGCCGCCACCGAGATCGCCGAGGCCGGACGCTCGGTGATCGTGGTCGATCAGGAAGGCGAACAGAATTGCGGCGGCCAGGCGTTCTGGTCGTTCGGCGGCTTGTTTCTCGTCGATTCGCCGGAACAGCGACGGCTCGGGATTCGCGACAGCTACGAGCTCGCGCTGCAGGACTGGCTCGGCGCCGCCGACTTTGATCGCGACGAGGATCTGTGGCCGCAGCGCTGGGCCGAGGCTTACCTCGCCTTCGCCGCCGGCGAGAAGCGCGGCTGGCTCCGCGCGATGGGCCACCGGATCTTTCCGGTGGTCGGCTGGGCGGAGCGCGGCGGCTACGACGCGATGAGCCACGGCAATTCGGTGCCGCGCTTTCACGTCACCTGGGGCACCGGCCCCGGCCTGATCGAGCCGTTCGTTCGCCGCGCCCGCGCGGCGCTGGACGCCGGCCGCCTCAGCTTCAAATTCCGCCATCGCGTCGATGCCCTGACGCAGACGGCAGGCGTCATCGACGGCGTCCGCGGCGCGGTGCTCGAACCGACGCAGGTGGAGCGCGGCGCCAGTAGTTCCCGCAACGTGGTCGGCGACTTCGCGCTGCGGGCGCAGGCGGTGATCGTCGCCTCCGGCGGGATCGGCGGCAACCACGAACTGGTGCGGCAGAACTGGCCGCAGCGGCTGGGCAAGCCGCCGCGGCGGATGATCTCCGGCGTGCCCGAACACGTCGACGGCCGCATGCTCGGCATCACCGAAGCCGCCGGCGCGCGGCTGATCAACCGCGACCGGATGTGGCACTATGTCGAGGGCCTACAGAATTTCGCGCCGATCTGGCCGCGCCACGGCATCCGGATTTTGCCCGGCCCCTCCTCGATGTGGTTCGACGCCACCGGCAAGCGGCTGCCGGCGCCGCTGTTCCCCGGCTCCGACACGCTCGGCCAGCTCCACGCCATCATGGCGACCGGCTACGACTATTCCTGGTTCGTGCTCACCCAGGCGATCATCAAGAAGGAATTCGCGCTGTCGGGTTCGGAGCAGAACCCGGACCTGACCGGCAAGAGCTGGCTGATGACCGCACGCCGCGCCACCAACAAGGCCGCGCCGGCGCCGGTCGAGGCGTTCAAGGCCAAGGGGGCCGACTTCATCGTCCGCGACAATCTCGCCGACCTCGTCGCCGCGATGAACGCATTGTCCGGTGACAACCTGCTGCAGCTCGACCAGCTGCGCACGCAGATCGAGGCGCGCGATCGCGAGATCGACAATGCCTTCGTCAAGGACGCGCAGGTGATGAACATCCACAATGCGCGGCGCTACATCGGCGACCGGCTGATCCGCACCGCCAAGCCGCACAAGATCCTCGATCCGGCTTACGGCCCGCTGATCGCGGTGCGACTCAACATCCTCACCCGCAAGACGCTCGGCGGCTTCGAGACCGATCTCGACGCCCGCGTGTTCGGCCAAGGCGGCGCGATCATTCCCGGGCTGTACGCGGTCGGCGAAGCCGCCGGATTCGGCGGCGGCGGCATGCACGGCTACCGCTCCCTCGAAGGGACGTTCCTCGGCGGATGCCTGTTCTCGGGGCGGAGCGCTGGCCGTGCGGCGGCGAAAGCGGTGATGTGACACTGGCAGTTAGGATGAGTCGAACGCCCCCGCCAAGCCATTGAGACGCGCTCGCGATTACTACGCATCTGATACGGAGTACTACGAGTCCTGCACGCATCGCGCGCAATTTAAGGCAAGTTTAGCGAAGATCGCGTACGCCTTGTTCACGAACTGATCGTCGCCACCATCGCCTCGCAGGTGGATCAAAGGCGTCGACGCCAGAAACTCAACAGCAACTCGTCCATCCGCCTTTGGATCGCCCAGCGCCCAAGGAAGAACGCTGCCGCGCGCGAGCGATCGATACCTATTGAAATGGAATGCCAACTTTCAAGCTCAGGATGCTTCCATGACGCTCCGCCTTCGCCTCAGCCACAAGATCAACTCCATCGCCGCGGTCGGCATCGCCGGCGTCCTCGCCCTCGGGGGATTGTACCTGATCGGCAGCGCCTCGCAGGAAGCGGCGCGATCCGAAGACGAGCGCGCACGGACGCTCGGCGACAGCAATAACCGGCTGCAGATCACCATGCTGGAGCAGCGCCGCGCCGAGAAGAACTTCATGATTCGCAAGGACGAGAAGTATGTCGGCCTGTACAAGGACTACGCCAAGACAAGCAGCACCATCTTGGCGGACATGATCCGCCAGACCGAAACGGCAGGACAATCCGAACTCTCCCGCAATCTGAAGACCATCCAGGCGGGATACCAGGACTACGACCACCGCTTCCTGGACCTCGCCGCGGCGCAGACCAAGCTCGGCCTGAAGGAGGACATCGGCCTGGAAGGCAGCCTGCGCAAATCGGTGCACGAGATCGAGTCGGCGCTCGGCAAGATCGACGAGCCGAAGCTGACGATGACGATGCTGATGATGCGCCGGCATGAAAAGGACTTCATGCTCCGCCGCAATCCCAAATACGCCGACGACATCAAGAAGCGCGCTGCGGAATTCTCGGCGCAACTGGCCGCTTCCGACCTGCCCGCCGCGACCAAGGCCGACCTCGGCCAGAAGCTCGCCGCCTATCAGCGCGATTTCCTCGCCTGGGTGGACGGCGCGACGACCATGGCGCAGAACGAACAGGCGATAATCACCAGCTTCCGCGCGGTCGAGCCGGTGATCGAGTCGGTCGGGCGGACGATCCAGCAGTCCAGCGAACGCGCCAAGGCCGAGGCGGTCGCCGCGCGCGACGCCACCATGCAACGGATGCAGATTTCGATCGTGCTGATCATCCTGGCCGTCAGCGTGCTCGGCCTGCTGATCGGCCGCTCGGTGTCGCGTCCGCTGAAGGGCCTGACCGGCGGGCTGAAGGAACTCGGCGCCGGCAATTTCGACGTCGTCCTGCCTGGTCTCGACCGCCACGACGAGATCGGCGACATGGCGCAGGCGGTCGAATCCTGCAAGGTGATGGCGCAGGAGAAGGCCCGCGCCGAAGCCGACGCCAAGGCGGAGCAGGACCGCATCGCCGCCGAACAGCGCAAGCGCGACATGCACAAGCTGGCCGATCAATTCGAGGAAGCGGTCGGCGAGATCGTCGAGACGGTGTCGTCGGCCTCGACCGAGCTCGAAGCATCGGCGACGACGCTGACGAGCACCGCGCAGCACGCGCAGCAGTTCACCACGCTGGTCGCCTCGGCGTCCGAGGAAGCGTCGACCAATGTGCAGTCGGTGGCTTCCGCCAGCGAAGAGATGGCGTCGTCGGTCAACGAGATCAGCCGTCAGGTGCAGGAATCGGCGCGGATCGCCGCCGAGGCGGTGACCCAGGCGCAGGAGACCAACGAGCGCGTCAGCCATCTGTCGGAAGCCGCCGCACGGATCGGCGACGTCGTCGAGCTGATCAACACCATCGCCTCGCAGACCAATCTGCTGGCGCTCAACGCCACGATCGAGGCGGCGCGCGCAGGCGACGCCGGCCGCGGCTTCGCGGTGGTGGCGAGCGAGGTCAAGCTGCTGGCCGAGCAGACCGCGAAGGCCACCGAGCAGATCAGCCAGCAGGTCGGCGGCATCCAGTCCGCCACCGGCCAGTCGGTGGCGTCGATCCGCGGCATCGGCACCACGATCGCGCGGATGTCGGAGATCGCCGCCACGATCGCGTCGGCAGTCGAGGAACAGGGCGCCGCCACCCAGGAGATCTCCCGCAACGTGCACCATGCCGCCGAGGGTGCGCAGCAGGTCTCGGTCAACATCATCGAGGTGCAGCGCGGCGCCAGCGAGACCGGCTCGGCCTCGCAGCAGGTGCTGACGGCGGCGCATTCGTTGTCGCACGACAGCACCCGGCTGAAGGACGAGGTCAGCCGCTTCCTGCGCACCGTGCGCGCCGGCTGACACATTGCTGACAGCGCTGCGCAGTTTGCGCAGCGCATGGCAAAGCGCCGTTAATGATCTCCGTAAAGGTTGATTCTGCTCTGTCGTTGACGAAGGCGGATGTGAAACTAATGATGGCCGCGGAGTTTCATTCGTAGGCGCACAGGATTTTCACATGTTCCGCACCACTGCCGCTCTGATCGTTTCCGCCGTCGCAGCCGTCGTTGCGCTGCCGACCGCCGCCTCCGCGGGCTGCTACGGCTGCTACACGCCGCCGCCCTGCCACACCTGCTATCAACCGCAGGTCGTTCCGCCGCAGTACCAGACCGTGCAGGAGACCGTCATGGTCGCGCCGGGCCGCGTCGTCGCCCATCGCACCCCGGCGCAGTATCGCACCGTGATGGTGCCGAAGACCGTGATGGTCGCGCCGGAAGGCGTCGAATACGAGCGCGTCCCGCCGCAATACGCCACCCGCGAGCGCGTCGAGATGGTAGCCCCGGCGCAGGTCTACTACGCCCCGGTGCGCCCGCGTTGCGGCGGCTGCGGCTGGTAAGCGACAGGCCGTCGTCACCGTAGGATGGGTTGAGCGTAGCGAAACCCATCTCAAAGCAACGCTGCACAGCGATGGGTTTCGCGAGAGCGAAACCCATCCTACGCATTGCGGTTGCTGCAAGACGTGGATGCCCCGGACAAGCCCGGGCATGACGAATTGAGAACGTGCAATGTCGTCGCGCGCGACAGTTTCGCGGCGGCTTATGTCCGCCGGTGCGGCAGCGTCCAGCCTTCGAGCTTGCGCAGGCCGGGCTCGCGGCGCTCCAGCCACCAGCCGTATTGCTTCGGCCAGTCGGCGAACGCCTCGCCGTCGTCCTCGGTGAGTTCGAGTTGGGCGTGCAGCGTCCAGTTCGGATCGAACAGCGCCTCGCGGCCGATCGCGATCAGATCGGCCTGGCCCTGCTCGACGATCTTCTCCGCCTGATCCGGATGCAGGATCAGCCCGACCGCGATGGTCGGGATGTCGGCTTCCTTGCGGATGGTCTCGGCGAACGGCACCTGGAAGCCGTAGCCGCGCGGAATCCGCGCCGCGGTGGCGGAGCCGAGCAGACCGCCCGACGAACAGTCGATGATGTCGGCGCCCAGCGCCCTGGCCTCCCGCGCGAACACCACGGAATCGGCGAGCTCGATGCCGCCGTCGACGCCGTCGACCGACGACAGCCGCACCGCCAGCGGCAGCGTGTCGGGCCAGGTGGCGCGCACGGTTTCGATCACCTGCAGCGGAAACCGCATCCGGCCGGCGCGGCTGCCGCCGTACTGATCTGTCCGCATGTTGGACAAGGGCGACAGGAACGAATGCAGCAGATAGCCGTGGGCGCAGTGCACTTCGAGCATCTCGAAACCGGCATCGACCGCGCGCAGCGTCGCGGCGCGCCAGGCGTCGAGCAACTCGCCGAGCTGATCCTCGGACAATTCCTGCGGCGTCAGCCAGCCCTCTTCCATCGGCACCGGGCTCGGCGCGACGATCGGCCATGGCTGGTCGCCGCGGGCCTGGTCCTCGGCGGTGAGCGCGGCGTTGCCGTGCCACGGCCGCTGCATGCTGGCCTTGCGCCCGGCATGCGCCAGCTGAATCGCCGGCACCGCGCCGTTGTCTCGCAGGAACGCGGCAATCCGCTCCAGCGGCTTGACCTGGCCGTCGTGCCACAGCCCGAGATCGCCATGGGTGATGCGGCCGTTGGCGGTCACCGCTGTGGCCTCCACCATCACGATGCCGGCGCCGCCCTGGGCGAATTTGCCGAGATGGACGAGGTGCCAGTCGTTGGCGATCCCGTCGACGGCCGAGTACTGGCACATCGGCGAGATCAGGATACGATTCTTGGCGGTGATACCCCGCAGGGTGAGCGGGCGGAACAGCGGCGGCTGCGACATCGGATACTCCACAGCTGAGCATCGGTGGATGCGGTGGCATCAGGGTCTGCACCCCGGCGGCGGCAGCGTCAATCCGGCGCACAGCCGCGGCCGATGCGGTCCGCCCCGCGGAATTCGGCGATCCGCCACAACGTCGGTCAATTGCTTGCTGTGATTGTGAAATCCGGCGCTTTTGGACTATCGTCGGTGGATGACAGCGATCCGCCGACACCTCCCCTCTCGCCTCGCCGTGATGGCCGCCGCCATCGCGTTCGTGACCCTGCTGCTGCCGGTCGGCTGGGCCGCCGCCGAGGGGCTCTACCCGAGCCGTCCGGTGCGCATCGTGGTGCCGTTCGCCGCCGGCGGCGTCGCCGACGTCACCGCGCGTCTGGTCGCCGACAAGCTCGGCGCCAAGCTCGGCAGCCGCTTCATCATCGAGAACCAGCCCGGCGCCGGCGGCATCAATGCGGCGCGCACGGTGATCTCGGCGCAGCCGGACGGTTACACGCTGGCGCTGCTGTCGAACGGCACCGCGATCAGCGTATCGCTGTTCAAGAAGCTGCCGTTCGATCCGATCACGGATTTCACACCGATCAGCAGTCTCGGATTCTTCGATTTCCTGTTCGTGGTCCGCGCCGATGCGCCGTTCAAGACGATCGAGGACTTCATCAAGGCGGCCAAGCAGAGCCCCGGCCGCTTCAATGTCGGCAGCATCAATCTCGGCAGCACGCAGAACCTGGCGGCCGGGATGTTCAAGACCGCGGCTGGTATCGATTTCGTGGTGATCCCGCATCGCGGCACCCCGGAGGTACTGGTCTCGCTGCTGCAGGGCAATCTCGATCTGGCGATCGACAGCTATTCGGCGCTGAAGGGCAACCTCGCCGACGGCAAGATCCGCGCGCTGGCGGCATCGGGGCCGCTGCGCTCGAAGATCACGCCGGACATCCCGACGCTGCGCGAAAGCGGGCTGGAGATCGGCATCGAATCCTGGAACGGGCTGTTCGCGCCCGCCGCGACGCCGCCGGCGGTGATCAGCACCCTGAACCGCGCGCTGCAGGAGGTGCTCGCCGATCCGGCGCTGAAGAAGCAACTGCTCGAGCTCGGCGTCGACGCCCGCGGCGGCACGCCGGACCAGCTCGCCACGCGGCTGCGCACCGATGTCGAGAAATGGAAGGCCGTGATCGAGGCGGCTGGAATCGAGAAACAATAGCTGCCCGTCCGGGCAAGGCGTGCGATGAATCTCAAGCAGCTCGAGTATTTCATGCGCGTGGCCGAGCTCGGCTCGTTCAGCAAGGCGGCGACGATGCTCGACATCGCCCAGCCGGCGCTGAGCCGGCAGGTCCGCGGCCTGGAGACCGAACTCAACCAGCAACTGTTCCTGCGCAACGGCCGCGGCGTCGCGCTGACCGAAGCGGGACGCCGGCTGTTCGACCACAGCGTCGGCATCATGCAGATGGTGGCGCATGCGCGCGAGGACCTCGGCGCCAGCCGCGACGCGCCGGTCGGCCGCGTCACCATCGGGCTGCCGCCCTCGATCGGACGCCAGTTGACGCTGCCGCTGATCGACCGCTTCAAGCGCGAACTGCCGGCGGCGCGGCTGGCGATCGTCGAGGGGCTGTCGTCGCACATCGTCGAATGGGTCACCACCGGCCGCGCCGATGTCGGGCTGGTGTACAATCCGGAAGCGCAATCCGGCATCGAGATCACGCCGCTGCTGCAGGAGGCGCTCGGCCTGGTCAGCCGCGCCCCGAAGGGCAAGCGCGGCGAGCCGGCACCGCCGCTGCCGTTCAAGCAGCTGTCCAACTACCCGCTGATCGTGCCCGAGCGAGTGCATGCGATGCGCCGGCTGCTAGAGACCCAGGCGGCGCTCGCCGGCGTCAAGCTCGACATCGCCTGGGAAGTCTCCAGCGTGCCGTCGATCATCGAGCTGGTCTGTGCCGGCTACGGCCATGCAGTGCTGACGGCGAGCGGTGTGTCCGCCTCGCCGCGCGCCGCCGAACTGAGCCTGCGCAAGCTGGTCGACCCGGCCGTGACCAGCGCGCTGTGCCTCGCAGTGTCCGCAACGAGACGGCCGACGCCGCTGGCGCAATATACCATGCGGCTGTTGACCGAGCTGGCGCGCGGCCTGCCGACCTGAGGCCGCGGCACAGCAGCGGCCGGTGCTGGAGCGGCATGACGCCACGCTGTTGCCATGCCTTAACCTGATAGCTGTTATTGATGCGCAGCGGTGGCGCCGCCTGCGTGCCGCCGCCACAATGGACACAACAAATTCCGGGAAGGAAACGGATGCAAACCGCGATCCCCTGCCTGTTCATGCGCGGCGGCACCTCGCGTGGCCCGTTCTTCAATGCAGCCGACCTGCCCGCCGACATCGCCAGCCGCGACAAGGTGCTGCTCGCGGTGATGGGCTCGCCCGACCGCCGCCAGATCGACGGCCTCGGCGGCGCGCATCCGCTGACCAGCAAGGTCGGCATCGTCTCGAAGGGATCGAAGCCCGGCGTCGATCTCGACTTCCTGTTCGCCCAGTTGCAGCCCGACAAGGACACGGTCGACACCACGCCGAACTGCGGCAACATGCTGGCCGCCGTGGTGCCGTTCGCGCTGGAGACCGGCCTGGTTCAGCCGCAGGGCGACACCACGACGCTGCGGGTGCTGACGCTCAACACCGACATGCAGTGCGACATCACGGTGCAGACGCCGGGCGGCCACGTCTCCTACGACGGCGACGCGCGGATCGACGGCGCGCCCGGCACCTCGGCGCCGATCAAGATCAACTTCCTCGACACCGCCGGCTCGGTGGCGCCCGGCCTGCTGCCGACCGGCCATGTCCGCGACGTCATCGACGGCGTCGAAGTCACCTGCATCGACAACGGCATGCCGCTGGTGATGTTTCGCGCCGAAGCCGTCGGCCGCACCGGCTACGAGGGCGTCGCCGAACTCAACGCCGACACTGAGCTGAAGAAGCGGCTGGAGACGTTGCGGATCGCCTGCGGCTACGCCATGCAGCTCGGCGACGTCACGGCGAAGAACTATCCGAAGATGACGCTGATTGCGGCGCCGCGCGCCGGCGGCAGCATCTCGACCCGCAGCTTCATCCCGCATGTCTGCCACGACGCCATCGGCGTCCTCGCCGCGGTGACGGTCGCCACCGCCTGCGTGCTGAAGGGCAGCGTCACCGAAGGCATCGCGCAGGTGCCCGACGGCACCGTCAAGCAGATCTCGGTCGAACATCCGACCGGCGAATTCTCGGTCGAAATCGAGGTCGATCCGGCCAACCCGCAGAACGTCACCCGCGCCGCGCTGCTGCGCACCGCGCGGCTGATCATGCGCGGCGAAGCGATGGTTCCGGCGGCGGTGTGGAGCGGCAAGCAGGCGAGCGACCCGGCGCTGCGACGAGCCGGCTGAGGCATCGAAGAGACAAAACTAACATCAATGCCCGCTTAGTTGGCGAGCGGGCAGCCACACAACAGGCGTCATACGCGGGCTTGACCCGCGTATCCATCATCCAAACAGGATGGATTGCCGGGTCAAGCCCGGCAATGACGGAAGCAGACACTTCGAGGACACCCGATGATCATCGACATTCACGGCCACTACACCACCGCGCCGAAGGCGCTGGAGGATTGGCGTAACAGGCAGATCGCCGGCATCAAGGATCCTTCGCAGATGCCGAAGGTGTCCGAGCTGAAGATCAGCGACGACGAGCTGCGCGCCTCGATCATCGACAATCAGCTCAAGAAGATGCAGGAGCGCGGCAGCGACCTGACCGTGTTCTCGCCGCGCGCTTCGTTCATGGCGCACCATATCGGCGACTTCAACGTGTCGTCGACCTGGGCGGCGATCTGCAACGAGCTGTGCGCCCGCGTCGCGCAGCTGTTCCCCGACAATTTCATCGGCGCCGCGATGCTGCCGCAGTCGCCGGGCGTCGATCCCAAGACCTGCATCCCCGAGCTGGAGAAGTGCGTCAAGGACTACGGCTTCGTCGCCATCAACCTCAATCCCGATCCGTCGGGCGGACACTGGACCTCGCCGCCGCTGACCGACCGGCAGTGGTACCCGATCTACGAGAAGATGGTCGAGCTGCAGATCCCGGCGATGATCCACGTCTCGACAAGCTGCAACGCCTGCTTCCACACCACCGGCGCGCATTATCTCAACGCCGACACCACCGCCTTCATGCAGTGCGTCGCCGGCGATCTGTTCAAGGACTTTCCGGAGCTGAAATTCGTCATCCCGCATGGCGGCGGCGCGGTGCCGTATCACTGGGGCCGTTTCCGTGGCCTGGCGCAGGAAATGAAGAAGCCGCTGCTCGAGGACCATGTGCTCAACAACATCTTCTTCGACACCTGCGTGTATCACCAGCCGGGCATCGACCTGCTCAACACCGTGATTCCGGTCGACAATGTGCTGTTCGCCTCGGAGATGATCGGCGCGGTGCGCGGCATCGATCCGCAGACCGGGTTCTATTACGACGACACCAAGCGCTACATCGAGGCGTCGACCATCCTGACGCCGGACGAGAAGCAGCAGATCTACGAAGGCAACGCCCGCCGCGTCTATCCGCGGCTCGATGCGGCGCTGAAGGCCAAGGGAAAGTAAAGGGCAAGTCATCATGACCGTGCGGATGAACGATCTCGGCATCGTCAAGCGCAACATCACCCGCGCCGACAAGGCGGCGGTCGAAAAGCTGTCGCGCTTCGGCGTCGCCACCGTGCACGAGGCGATGGGCCGTGTCGGCCTGATGCATTCCTATATGCGGCCGATCTATCCGGGCGCGCATATCTGCGGCACCGCCGCCACCGTGCTGCTGCAGCCCGGCGACAACTGGATGATGCATGTCGTCGCCGAGCAGTTGCAGCCCGGCGACGTCGTGGTCGCGGCCTGCACGGCGGACTCGACGGACGGCTTCTTCGGCGATCTCTTGGCGACCAGCTTCCGCGCCCGTGGCGCGCTCGGCCTGATCATCGACGCCGGCGTCCGCGACGTCCGCGATCTCACGCAGATGACGTTTCCGGTGTGGTCCAAGGCGATCCACGCCAAGGGCACCGTCAAGGCGACGCTCGGCTCGGTCAACATCCCGGTGGTGGCCGCCGGCGCCCATGTCACACCGGGCGACGTGGTGATCGCCGACGACGACGGCGTGGTGATCGTGCCGGCCGCGGTGGCGCAAATGGCGGCCGATGCCGCCGAGGCGCGCGAGGCCAACGAGGCCGAGAAGCGCGCCAAGCTGGCGTCGGGCGTGCTCGGCCTCGACATGTACAAGATGCGCGAGCCTTTGGAAAAGGCCGGGCTGAAGTATATCGACTGATGAGCAGCGATCCGAAACAGTGGCTGGTCGGGATCGTCGGCTATGGCGAGGTCGGCAAGATTCTCGCCGAGGATCTGCGCGCCCAGGGCGTCAAGGTCGCGGCCTATGACGTCAAGCTCGCCGACGATCGCGGCGGGCCGCTGCGCGAGCACGCCAGCCGCCACGGTGTGACGCTGACCTCGTCGCACGCCAATCTGGCGGCGCGCAGCGACTTTTTGATCTCGGCGGTGACGGCGAGCCAGACCGTCGCAGTCGCCGAGGCGTGTGCGGCCGCCCTCAACCAGGGCACTTGGTTTCTCGACTTCAACTCCGCCTCGCCCGGCGCCAAGCAGCGCGCAGCTGCGCTGATCGACGGCGAACAGGGCCGCTATGTCGAAGGCGCGGTGATGACCTCGGTGCCGCCCTATCGGATCAAGGTGCCGCTGCTGCTCGGCGGCGCGCATGCGGCAGAGTTGGCGCCGCTGTTGGGTACGCTCGGCTTCGCCGCCAAGCCGGCCAGCGACCGGCTCGGCGTCGCCTCGGCCACCAAGATGTGCCGCAGCATCATGATCAAGGGCCTCGAGGCGATGGTGATCGAGAGCTTCACCACCGCGCGCGCCTACGGCGTCGAAGACGCGGTGATCGCTTCGCTGCAGGAGACGTTTCCGTCGATCGATTGGGAGAAGCAGGGCGCGTATTTCTTCCAGCGCGTCATCGAACACGGCCGCCGCCGCGCCGAAGAAGTCCGCGAAGTCGCCGAGACCGTACGCGACGCCGGCCTGACGCCGTGGTCGGCGCAAGGCACCGCGGAGCGGCAGGCGTGGGTGGCGGATCTGGCGGATGAGGGACTGTTCGGCAAGCGCGGCGACAAGGGTTTTGCGCGGAATTCGGATTGGCGCACCGAGGCTGATCGGATTCTGGCGAAGGTGAAGGACGAGACGACGACGTAACGCCGACGCTATTGACGGCTGGGCGGCACGACTAATGGGCGCTCTGCGGTCGCCGCCGCGCGCGCGACTCCCCTCCCCCTTGCGGGGAGGGTCGGCCGCGCGAAGCGGAGGCCGGGGTGGGGGTGCCACGAGTCGCAGTGCTCGTGGCACCCCCACCCCCGACCCCTCCCCGCAAGGGGGAGGGGAGCGAGAGGCCGAGGCGAAACAAATACGATGGCTTTAACGAGCGCTAGCAGACCAGCGCGGACTTGAGACGAGTAACCGAATGAAATTCGAAAAGACCCCGGGCTGGCTCGACTGGTACCAAGGCCCCTCGAAGCCGACATTCAAAGTCCCGGCGGGTGCCGTCGACGCGCATTGCCATGTGTTCGGGCCGGGCGACGAGTTTCCGTTCGCGCCGGAGCGCAAATACACGCCGTGCGACGCGTCGAAGCAGCAGCTCTACGCGCTGCGCGACCATCTCGGCTTCGCCCGCAACGTCGTGGTGCAGGCGACCTGCCACGGCGCCGACAATCGCGCCATGGTCGATGCGCTGGTGCATTCGGGCGGCAAGGCGCGCGGTGTCGCGACGGTTCGCCGCAGCGTCACCGACGACGAACTGAAATCGATGCACGACGCCGGCGTCCGCGGCGTGCGTTTCAACTTCGTCAAGCGCCTGGTCGACTTCACCCCGAAGGACGAGCTGGTCGAGATCGCCGGGCGCATCAAGAAGCTCGGCTGGCACGTGGTGATCTATTTCGAGGCGGTGGACCTGCCCGAGCTGTGGGACTTCTTCACCGCGCTGCCGACCACCGTGGTGGTCGACCATATGGGCCGGCCGGACGTCAGCAAGCCGGTCGATGGCCCGGAATTCGAACTGTTCGTCCGTTTCATGCGCGAGCATTCCAACGTCTGGTCGAAGGTCAGCTGCCCGGAGCGGCTGTCGGTGTCCGGCCCGCCGGCGCTGAGCGGCGAACCAAACGCCTATCGCGACGTCATCCCGTTCGCCCGCCGCATCGTCGAGACCTTCCCGGACCGCGTGCTGTGGGGCACCGACTGGCCGCACCCGAACCTGAAGGACCACATGCCGGACGACGGCCTCTTGGTCGACTTCATCCCGCACATCGCGACCACACCGGAACTTCAAACTAAACTACTGGTCGACAACCCGATGCGGCTGTATTGGCCGGAGGAGAAGTAACACCGTCATGCCCGGGCTTGTCCCGGGCATCCACGAAGGCGGACGCTCCGCAACAAGAACGTGGATGGCCGGGACAAGCCCGGCCATGACGAGCTAATAACATGGAACACAGAGGAGACCCGACCATGCCCCTCGACAAACCCTATAAGGACGTGCCCGGCACCACGATCTTCGACGCCGACATGTCGCGCCAGGGCTATCATCTCAATCAGTTCTGCATGTCGCTGATGAAGGCCGAGAACCGCGCCCGCTTCAAGGCGGACGAGCGCGCTTATCTCGACGAGTGGCCGATGAGCGAGGAACAGAAGCAGGCGGTGCTCGACCGCGACCTCAATCGCTGCATCTCGCTCGGCGGCAACATCTACTTCCTCGCCAAGATCGGCGCCACCGACGGCAAGAGCTTCCAGCAGATGGCGGGCTCGATGACCGGCATGACCGAAGAGGAATATCGCAACATGATGATCAACGGCGGCCGCTCCGCCGAAGGCAACCGCTACATCGGGGAGAAGAAGTAATGGCCCGGATCACCGCCAGCGTCTACACCTCGCACGTCCCCGCGATCGGCGCCGCGATCGACATGAAGAAGACCGGCGAAGACTATTGGAAGCCGGTGTTCAAGGGCTACGAGTTCTCCAAGGAGTGGCTCAAGGCCGAGAAGCCCGACGTCATCTTCCTGGTGTTCAATGATCACGCCACCGCCTTCAGCCTCGATCTGATCCCGACCTTCGCGATCGGCACCGCGGCCGAGTACACGCCGGCCGACGAAGGCTGGGGCCCGCGTCCGGTGCCGAAGGTGATCGGCCATCCGCGGCTCGCCGGCCATATCGCCCAGTCGGTGATCCAGGACGATTTCGATCTGACCATCGTCAACAAGATGGACGTCGACCACGGCCTCACCGTGCCGCTCAGCCTGATGTGCGGCGAGCCGCAGGCCTGGCCCTGCCCGGTGATCCCGTTCGCCGTCAACGTCGTGCAATATCCGGTGCCGTCGGGCCGCCGCTGCTACATGCTCGGCCAGGCGATCGGCAAGGCGATCCGCTCTTACGACGAAGACCTCACCGTGCAGATCTGGGGCACCGGCGGCATGAGCCACCAGCTCCAGGGCCCGCGCGCCGGCCTGATCAACCGTGAATGGGACAACGCCTTCCTCGATCAACTGATCGCCGATCCCGATGCGCTGTCCAAGAAGCCGCACATCGACTACGTCCGCGAAGCGGGCTCCGAGGGCATCGAGCTGGTGATGTGGCTGATCGCGCGCGGCGCGATGAGCGACGTCGCCGGCGGCGCCAAGCCCAAGGTCGCCCATCGTTTCTATCACGTCCCGGCCAGCAACACCGCGGTCGGTCATCTGATTCTGGAGAACGCCTGATATGGTCAAAGCGATCAAGGTCGCGCTCGCGGGTGCGGGTGCGTTCGGCATCAAACATCTCGACGGCATCAAGAACATCGACGGCGTCGAGGTGATCTCGCTGATCGGGCGACGGCTCGAGCCGACCAAGGAGGTCGCCGACAAATACGGCATCGAGCACGTCTCGACCGACCTCGCCGACGCGCTGGCGATCAAGGAGGTCGACGCCGTCATCCTGTGCACGCCGACCCAGATGCACGCCGAGCAGGGCCTCTCCTGCATGAAGGCCGGCAAGCACGTCCAGATCGAGATTCCGCTGGCGGATTCGCTGGCCGACGCGCAGGCGGTGGTGGATCTGCAGAAGAAGACCGGGCTGGTGGCGATGGCCGGCCACACCCGCCGCTTCAACCCGAGCCATCAATACGTCCACAAGAAGATCGTCGCTGGCGAGCTGAACATCCAGCAGATGGATGTGCAGACCTATTTCTTCCGCCGCACCAACATGAACGCGCTCGGCCAGCCGCGCAGCTGGACCGATCATCTGCTGTGGCACCACGCCGCCCACACCGTCGACCTGTTCGCGTACCAGACAAGGTCGAAGATCGTGAAGGCCAATGCGGTGCAGGGCCCGATCAATCCGAATCTCGGCATCGCGATGGACATGTCGATCCAGCTCAAGACCGAGAGCGGCGCGATCTGCACGCTGTCGCTGTCGTTCAACAATGACGGCCCGCTCGGCACCTTCTTCCGCTACATCGGCGACACCGGCACCTACATCGCCCGCTACGACGATCTGGTGAACGGCAAGGAAGAGAAGATCGACGTCTCCAAGGTCGACGTCTCGATGAACGGCATCGAGCTGCAGGACCGCGAGTTCTTCGCCGCGATCCGCGAGGGCCGCGAGCCGAACGCCAGCGTCGCCCAGGTGCTGCCCTGCTACCAGGTGCTGCACGATCTCGACCGTCAGCTCGCGCAGAGCTGACGCGCAGAGCCTCCGAACGATCCGTCATGCCGGCAACGGAGGTGACGGACGGATGTGACCGTGATCACGTGGCGGGAACCTTGTTGTTTCCGCCACGGAACCTTACGTTCCCGATGCGAGTTGTCGCAGGTAGGCCGTGACGGCCAGCGTCCCGCGGAGGGTTTCCAGATGTTGAAGCGTAAAAGTCTACGATCGACCGGCGCCCGAGCCATTCTCGTGGCAACCATTGCCGCGCTGGCTCTGCCCGCACTCGAGCCGACAGCGGCCGTTGCGGCGCCCAAGGCGGCCGGCGTGACCGCCCAGCACGACATGACCGATATCAGCGCCGCCAAGAAGCGCCGCTACGTCCGGCGCGGCGGTGGCGGCAACGCCGCAGCGGCGGCGGCCTTCGCCGGCATCATCGGCACGGTCGGCGCCATCGCGGCGAGCCAGGCCCGCCGCGACTACTACGAGAGTTATTACGGGCCGCGCCCCTACGGCTATTACGGCGCGCCGGGATATTACGGTGGTCCGGGCTACATCGGCGGGCCGGGCTACGGCTACGGAAGCGGCTACTACGACGGCTATTGATCAGTTCGAATCACGACTGCGTTCCGGCCGCGCCATTTGGCGCGGCCGCTCGACTTTTGGGCGGGTTCCCTGAATTAACACCGCCGACATTGATTTCCGCTAGGCTGTTGCAATGACTGATTCGGTCGATCGGCTATATCAGGCGGTGCTGGCGGCTCGGGACCTCGATCCTGCGACCTCGCGCACCGCGCGGCTGTTCCGGGGCGGCTCCGGCAAGATGGCCAAGAAGCTCGCCGAAGAGGCGATCGAGGTGGTGATCGACGCGGTCAACGGCGACCGCGAGGCGGTGATCCGGGAAAGCGCCGATCTCATCTACAACCTGACGGTGCTGTGGGCGTCCGCCGGGGTCCGTCCGGACGACGTCTGGCGCGAGATGAGCCGGCGCGAGACCCTGTTCGGGATCGCCGAAAAACTCCCGAAATCGGCGCTCAAACTGGCCGAACCGGCGACCCCGCGCCCGGTCCGGCGACCGATTGCCGCAATCGACGCGCGCGCCACGCGAAAGCGGCGCTGACCGCGTTTTCTCCCGACCCCGTCACAACTGTGGCATGGACAAACCGGCTCCGGGGTGGTTGATCGCGCCCATGCTGAGACGAATCTACGACTGGTGCATCGACGCCGCCCACAAGCCCTACGCCCTCTGGATTTTGGGGATGGTCTCCTTCGCGGAGAGCTCGTTCTTTCCGATCCCGCCGGACGTGATGCTGATCCCGATGTCGCTGGCGCGGCCGGAGCGCGCGTGGTTCTACGCCGCGTTGTGCACCGTGACCTCGGTGCTCGGCGGGGTGGTCGGCTACGCGATCGGCGCTCTGCTGTACGACTCGGTCGGGCACTGGCTGATCCAGCTCTACGGCTATGGCGACAAGGTCGAGGCGTTTCGCGCCGGTTACGCGCAGTGGGGGGCCTGGATCATTTTGCTGAAGGGCCTCACCCCGATCCCCTACAAGCTCGTGACCATCACCTCGGGCTTCGCCGGCTACGACATCTGGTCGTTCATTCTGTTCTCGATCATCGCCCGCGGCGGCCGGTTCTTCATCGTGGCGATCGTGCTGAATCGCTACGGCGTGGTGATCCGCGAGCAGATCGAGAAGCGGCTGACGATGTGGGTGACGATCGGCGCGGTCGCGCTGGTGCTCGGCTTCGTCATCGCGCTCAAGCTGGTCTAGCCGGCGGGCGCGTCTTCTCGGCGTCAGCACAACCGCATAGGCTGGCGCGATGCCTGCTCTGTTCCGACCGACTGTCCTTCGCCGCTGCCCCGGCCCGATTGCGGCTGCCATCACTGTGCTGCTGGTATCCGGATCGGCACTGGCGCAGCAGCCCGAACCGACGCCGCCGCGGGAGAATCCCGGCCTCGTCAACGAGATCGGCAAGCTGCTGAAGGATCCGACGGCGCTGCTGCCGGATTTCGTCAAGCCCGACAGCAAGACCGACACGCCGGCAGAGCCTTCTACCGCCGCACCGGCCGCGCAACCGGCGCAACCACCGGCAGCGCCGCAACCGGCGCCGGCTTCGCCGCAGCCGCCGCGTCCCGCCGCCGCGCCGTCACCCCCCTCCCCGCCGCCTGCGCCGTCGGCCTCGCCGTCGATCCCGGCGATGGTCAACGGCCGTCAGGTCTGCCCGGCCTCGGCCAATGGCGGGGCGGATTGCGCCGCCGGCGCCGCGATCCTGTGCCGGAGCAAGGGCTATCAGGACGGCCGCAGCCTCGCGATCGACGCCACCGAGAAGTGCTCGGCCAAGGTGCTGATCCCCGGCCGCACCCGCGAGCCCGGCGACTGCCGCACCGAAAATTTCGTGACACGGGCTTGGTGCCAGTAGCGCCGCGGATTCTTGCCGCGCTTGCGTCGAACCGCTGCACTTTTGCTTAAAAACCGCCTTGCGGGCCGGTTACTCACTTGCTTTTGTGTCGCCGCGGTTGCACCGCCAAACACAACAAGAGGAGACATCCGGAATGCCCATGCCTGCATTGTTCAAAGGCCGCCTGTCGATCCCGGTGATCGGCTCGCCGCTGTTCATCATTTCGACGCCCGATCTGGTGATCGCGCAGTGCAAGGCCGGCGTGGTCGGCTCGTTTCCGTCGCTGAACGCGCGTCCCGCGGCGCTGCTCGACGAATGGCTGCATCGCATCAAGGAGGAGCTCGCCGCGCACGACAAGGCGCATCCGGAGCGTCCGTCGGCGCCGTTCGCCGTCAACCAGATCGTCCACAAATCCAACAACCGCCTCGATGCCGATCTGGCGCTGTGCGAGAAGCACAAGGTGCCGATGCTGATCACCTCGCTCGGCGCCCGCGAGGAGCTGAACCAGGCCGCGCATAATTGGGGCGGCATCGTCTTCCACGACGTCATCAACCAGCGCTTCGCCCACAAGGCGGTCGAGAAGGGCGCCGACGGCCTGATCCTGGTCGCGGCCGGCGCCGGCGGCCATGCCGGCACGCAATCGCCGTTCGCCTTCGTCACCGAGACCCGGAGCTGGTTCGACGGCCCGATCGCGCTGTCGGGCGCGATCGGCAACGGCCGCGCGATCCGCGCCGCCCGCGTGCTCGGCGCCGACTTCGCCTATATCGGCTCGGCCTTCATCGCGACCCACGAAGCCAACGCGGTGCCGCGCTACAAGGAGATGATCACCACCTCCGGCGCCGACGACATCGTGTACTCCAATCTGTTCACCGGCGTGCACGGCAACTATCTGAAGCCGTCGATCGTCGCCGCCGGCATGGACCCGGACAATCTCGAACAGTCCGATCCGTCGAAGATGAACTTCGGCACCGACGAATCCGGCGAGCGCGCCAAGCCGAAGGCCTGGAAGGAAATCTGGGGCGCCGGCCAGGGCGTCGGCAGCATCACCGGCATCGTGCCGGTCGCCGAACTGGTCGCCCGCTTCAAGCAGGAATACGACGCCGCGATCGACCCGCCGCTGGCGTAGTCGCGCGACGCACTCGGCGCCGCGACGCTCTTCCCTTCTCCCCTTGTGGGAGAAGGTGGCGCGGACAACGTCCGCGCCGGATGAGGGGGCGCCGCGCGCGAAGCGACCCCTCACCCGCCCGCGCTTTGCGCGGGCACCCTCTCCCACAAGGGGAGAGGGTCGACCAATGCCGGTGACGATCGGACGATGAACTGATGGACGCGATCTTCCGCATCGACGGCAATGCGATCGAGACCAGCGGGCACGCCGCCGGGCCGTGGAATCCGACCATGCAGCACGGCTCGCCGCCGTCGGCGCTGGTGGCGCATCTGGCCGAGGAGATTCCGACGCCGGTGCCGATGCATGTGGTGCGGGTCACCGTCGATCTGCTGCGGCCGGTGCCGGTCGCGCCGCTGACCTTCGACACCGAGGTGCTGCGCGAGGGCCGCAAGATCCAGCTCTGCGCGGTGCGGCTGTTCTCGAACGGCGTCGTGGTGGCGAGCGCCAGCGTGCTCAAGGTCCGCAACGCGCCGCCGGAGCTGCCGGATCACATCGAGCATCCCGAACTCGATGTGCCGCTGCCCGACGACTGCCCGCCGCTCGATGTCGGCTTCACCCGCAATCCGTTCGTCGGCGGGATGTCGCTGCGCAAGGTCCAGGGCGGGTTCGGCTCGATCGGCCCCGGCAAGACCTGGTATCGCGCCGACCGGCCGCTGATCGAGGGCCGGCCGACCTCGCAGCTGATGCGCGCGGTGATCGCCTCCGACTTCAGCAACGCGACCTCGTCGGTGCTCGACTTCAAGCACTGGACCTTCATCAACGCCGACCTCAACGTGTTTCTGGCGCGGCAGCCGGTCGGCGACTGGATCCTGCTGAACTCCGAGATGTGGCTCGGGCCGGACGGCGCCGGCACCGCGTCGTCGCGGCTCGCCGACGTCCAGGGTTACTTCGGCCGGGCGATCCAGAACCTGGTGATCGAGCAGCGCCCGTAGTTCTACGAGATCCGGCCACGCCCGCTTAAACCGCGCGTTAACCATCCCGGGACCAACAATAGGCCTGCCGCGCTGCGGGGGCCTCGACGCTTCGATGCAGCCGCGCCGGCACCTCGGCATCGAAGTGGACGCTGGCATGTTGTACTCGGAAAAGACTCCCGCGACTCTCGACGAGATCCGCACTCGGGTGGCGCGCGCGCTGTACCGGCACCCGCTGTGCCGCGACGTGCGGTTCGAGATCGTCTCGACGCCGCGCACCCGCAAGGGCGGCAACTGGACGATCAGCATTCAGGCGGTCGCGCCGGATGCGCTGTGGGAAGCCTCCGAGATCGTCTCCGACATCCAGGAAGCCTACGAGCTCAACGTCGCGGCCTGACCGCCCGCACATCACGGAACTCGCCGGCGGCCGGCCGCGGCCCGCACCGGCACCGGTATTCGGTGCCGGGCCATATTTCTTCTGCATTTATAGGCGAGACGGACAGGCGTTCGTCACCGCGACGGAGACCAGCTTGACCAAAGCAGCGACTCTTCTGGCCCTGGTGTGCCTGCTGATTGCCGGCGCCTCGGCCGCGACGATACTGGCGCGCGAGAGCGTCCCCGCCGCAGGCCCCGGTTTCGCCGGCGCGACGATCGCGAGCCCTGTCGCGAACCGCGACAGCAAGGCCGACAAGCTGGTGCGGACTGCCGCGGCGGCCGAGCCGCAGGCCGTCGACGATGCCGCGCCGCCGGCGCAGGACGCCGAGCAGGCCGTCGCCGAGCCCACCGGCGCGCTGCCGAAGCCGGTGCAGCTGGCTTACGCCTCCGCCGACGCCGGCGCGATCGTGACCGATGCGCCGGCCGATCCGGCCGCCAAGGCCGCGGCGGTGACCGCATTGCCGCCGGTGATCGCCACCGCGCCGGTGCAGAAGCCGAGGCCGGTCGCCAAGCCGAAGCCGCCGGCGCTGCTCAGCGACGCGCAGATCAGTCAGATCAAGGGCCGGCTGAACCTGTCGTCGTCGCAGGAATATTACTGGCCGTCGGTCGAGCAGGCGCTGCGCGCGATCGGCCGCAAGCTGCACGCGACCCGCGCCGTCGCCGACAGCGGCCCGCCGCCGATCGATCCCGACAGCGCCGAAGTGCAGCAGCTGAAATACGCCGCGATGCCGCTGCTGTTCCAGCTGCGCGAAGACCAGAAGCAGGAAGTCCGCAAACTCGCCCGCGCCATGGGCCTGGAGCAGGTCGCGCAGGCGATCTGAGCCGCGCGGAGCGGCGCCTGGCGCAGCTTCGCTGCGACATCATCTTACACTGCCGCACAATTTGCGTCGTCGTGCCTCCCAGTCACGAATCGTCATTGCCGGGCTTGACCCGGCAATCCATCTTCTTCGAAAGGCCTTCTTCGCTGCGGCGTGTCGCGAACTCCGTGCCCCGGATGCTGCGCAGCGCGCCGCTCTTCGCGGCGTGGTGCGCTGCTGATCCGGGGCCCCGGTTTTTTGCTCGCCACCGATCATCGGCTGTTCCGCCCTGGCGAAGACAGGACCGGGGTCCCGCATCTGCGGCGCACCGCTGCGCGCTGCGCCGCGTGCGGGACACGGTGTTGCACTGTCAAACAGCCAAGCGAACTCCTTCTCGCGGCGCCGGAGCGTCCGAGCTTTGCACCCGTCGCTTCACAGCGAGGGGTGGGGGCGCGCCGGTCGGCGCAAAGGTGGTGAGTGTCGCGATGGCTTTGCGGACCATCGCGCAACGCCTTCCGGCGCGCCCACCGCGGCGATTTTCGGCTTTCAGGCCCGTGCTTCCGGGGACAGGCAAGGGTAATGAAACCCCACTGATCCGGCGGATTACGCCGCCTTCGCCTGCCCCCGTCCAGCGAACTAACAAGTCGCAGAGCCTCGTAGTAGGCCCGGACGGGTACCCGAAGCCTCCCGGACGCGTGCTTGCGAGGCACAGCGCGCAGGACGCCGCGTCCGTTCGACTGCGCCAGCACCATGCCGGCTTCGTCGAACCATCGTTCCGGGCTGGTTACCCAACCCGCCGATCTGTCCCGCTTCAAAAGCGCCCTCGAGAAGCGCCCCTCACGGACAGGACAGTACGGACTATAATCATAATAGGATTATTGTCAAGAGTCAATCATGGCCCGTGTTCCGGACGCGCTGCGGCACGCAGTGCCGCTGCGCAGATCCGGGACCCCGGTTCGCGCCCTCACGATGGTCACCGCCTTGCAGTCAGAAAACCGGGGTCCCGCATCTGCGGCGCAGCGCTGCGCGCTGCACCGCGTGCGGGACACGAAACTGACGATTACCCGGAAAGCCTCTCGCCTCCGTCATTCCGGGGCGCCGCGCAGCGGCGAACCCGGAATCCATAGCCACTAACGTCGCGTTGTCGACAGGGCCGCGACATCGTGCCCTCAACGCGGCTACGGTATTTATGGATTCCGGGTTCGCGCAGCTTCGCTGCGCGCCCCGGAATGACGAACGCGAGGTGGGCGCGCGGCGCGACGCCGGGCTCCTCACCATGAGGGCCAAGGTTGTGCCCGTCTCTATGGTTCGAGACGCATCGCTGCGCGATGCTCTTCACCATGAGGGGCTGAGTCCGTGCAACATCATGGGTCGAGACGCCCCGGCTCGGCAGCGCGCTCACCTTAGATCGATCAGATACTGCAAAGCTGACCTGCTCGGCATGAAGAAGTAACCGCCGCCTTTGACCGTGACGTAGCTGTGGATGCCGTGCAGCGTCAGCGGGCCGGCGGCGGTCGGGATGGTGAAGACGCGTGCTTCCTCCGGATCGTCGGGCGCCGACGAGATGATCGGATCGGGCTCGCCGCTGAGGCCGTGGAACGACGGCGACGACACCCAACTCTGCTGCACCAGTTCGAACTGGCGTTCGACGTCGGCGCAGACCGCGACGAACAGCAGGCCCTTCTCCGGCTTGCCGCCCTCGCCCCCGGTCTCGAACGAACGGCCGCGGCGCAGCAGCCGGTGCCGCGCGGTCAGTTGCTGCTGCATCGGATCGTCGGGCTGCAGGCTGTCGCGCGGATTGGCGCGGCGGATATGCGCGCCGAACGGACAATGCAGCCCCTGCGGATCGTCCTGGCCGTAGCTGAAGTCGTTGTCGCGGTCGTAGGCGCGATCGGCGTCGTTGCGCGACTTGCCGCGCCGATTGTTGAAGCTGGTCGAATTCGGTTTGTCGACCAGCGGCACGCCGCTGCGCCATCGTCCCATCATCTTCGCCGCCACCCAGTCGGCGGTCGGCGGCTCGCCGATCACCGCGGCGAGGTCGCGATATTTCGACAGCTCCTGCGCCTTGGCTTCGGTGAACGCCTTGAAGCCGTCGACGTCCTGGACGAATTGCCGGATCGCCAGGAAGGTGCCGTTGCGGCCGAAATCGCGCACCGGTTTCGCCGGCGTGTCGGAGCGGAAGTTCGGAAACCGGCTCGGCAGCGCGTCGGGCAGGATCGGCAGATGATTGGCCGGGTCGGAGCTGCTGGCCACCGTGGCGCTCGGCGGGAAGTAGCCCTGGTTGTTGCGATAGCCGAGAATGAACTCGCCGGGCTCGACGATGTCGCGCGCCGGCACGCCCTTGGCGAAGCGCTGGGTGCCGCGGATCACCGGCTGCGAAATGCCGTCGACGAAGCCGAAATGTTCGTAGTCGAGCGAGGTGACGACCTTCCGCTTGCGCTCGCCGTTCTCCTCCACCTCGACGTCCACCGTGGCCGGCCGCGTGTCGACGACATAGAGCAGCGCGTCGCGGCCGCCGAGCAAAGCGGCGTGCTGATCGAGCGCGGCGCGGCAGACCTCCGGCGAATTGCCGTAGACGAACAGCGCAGCGTCGGCCGCGGCCACGTCGCCATGGCCGTCGAGCGCGGCGTCGACCCAGTCCCAGCGCTCCGGCTGCGACGAGCCGGTGTCGCGCAGGATGTTGGCGCGCTGCGACATGCCGATGTTGAACGCGGTCGGAAACGTCGTCAGCCCGTCATTGGCGCTGCGCGCAGGCAGGCCGAGCTTGGCGAGCCCGCTCGCCGAGAACGCCACGAAGGTCGCGACGTTGTGCGCGGCGTCGCCGCCGGTGAACGGACGATCGCCGAAGGTGATCGCACTGACCGACGGACGCGGCGCCGCCGGATCGTGCAGCAGCCCCGCCTCCGGCATGATCGCGCTCAGCCACGCCTTGCCGGCCTGGTCGGCGGGCAGCCGCAGCAGCGCGGTCGCGGTGTAGTCGAGCTGGCCCATGGCGCGAAACACCAGCGACTGCACCTCCGGCGTCTCGATCGCGTCATCGGGCCGCGTCATCGAGCCGAAGCAGTCGAGCCAGGCGCGCGCCGCGCTGTCGGTCGAGGCGCGGACCAGGCCGTCGTGGATCATGGCGTTGCGGCGGATTTCGTCGGTGGTCAGCTTCGGATAGCGGTTGAACCAGAACTGCGTCGGCACCTGCTGACGACGCACCCAGCGCTTGAAGCGATCGCCGTCCTGCGCGCCGTCGTAGATCAGGAAGCGGGTGCGCGGAAAGCCGACGCCGTTGCTCCACGCCGCCGACTGGCCGGCATGCGCCTTCATCACGAAATCTTCGAGATAGCTCTCCCAGCTGCCGTCGTAGTTGGCGAGGAAGATCAGCTTGTCGGTGCCCGGCGGCCTGAACCATTTCGCCTTGTGGATGGTGCCCATGTTGAGCACGAAGCCGGGGCGATAGAAATTCGTCACCAGCTCCTTGATGCCCCACAGCGACAGCGCCAGCGTCAGCTTGCGGAACCAGCCGGGCTTCAGCGCGGTGACGGCGGTGATGTGGTTCTGCACGAAGCCGGGATGATTTTCGCTGGCGGCGATGGCGCGGACCTTGGCGAGATCGGGATCGCTGTCGTCCGGCACGTCGCTGTTTTCGTACCAGCGCAGCACCAGCAGGAACAGGCCGCCGAGTACGGCGAGCTTCAGCGCCACCAGCAGCAGGCCGCCGACCACCGCCAGCGCGATGCGGCCGGTATAGGTCGCGTCCGAATACGGCTCGATCGCGAAATAGATCGCCTGGCTGGCGATCAGCACCAGGCCGACGACGATCGCGCCGATCCAGCGGAAGGTCGTCGAATTGGCCATCGCCAGCAGCGACTCGGTGCCGGTTCGCGGCACCCAGTCGGAGATCTGCAGCCGCCGCCGGCTCGGCCGGATCAGATAGGCGGTGAAAGCGGCGCCGCGCGCGAACAAATCTTGCAGCCGTGCCTTGCGGGGCGACTCCGGCGACTGATCGATCAGCCGCTTCAGCTCGGGATCCTGCTTGATCAGCTTGCGGACATAGCCGAGCGCCACCATGGCGCGGCTGCCGAGGCAGGCGTGGTTCTTCAGATACTCCTCGAGCGCGTCGGTGGCGAACTGCGCCAGCTCGCGCTGGCGGACGATGTCAGCGACGGCGAATTCCGGCGTGCCGTTGAAGTTCAGCCCGATCGCGCCCCACGGCCTGGTCTGCAGGTCGAGGGTGTTGTCGCGGAGGATGTCGATCAGCGCGGTGCCGGCGGGGGCGTCGGCCTGCGCGAAGATCGGCCCCAGCCAGGCGCCCGCCTCACGCACCACCGCGCGGATCGCCGCGTCGGCCGCGCCGTCGGCGTTGAGTTCGAGCAGCAGATGCGGCGCCGGCTGGTCCGCCGTGCCGGCGTCGATCAGCGTCATCGACGCGAAGTGGATGAGGCCGGTGGCTGCGAAGGCGGCGACCAGCTCCGGCTTCGCCGGATTGCCGAGCGCGGCGATCTGCGCGCGCAGGGAGTCGAGATCGGCGCCGCCGCGGACCGGCGCGCAGATCACGATCATGTTCTGCGTCTGCGGCGCGACGCGCGGCTCGAATTCCATGTCGAGCCGGCGCGGGAACGGACCGACCCAGCCGATCGCGCCGGTGCTGCCGGCAGCGGCGCGCAGACCCGACTGCTTCAGCAGCCCATGAAACACTTCGGTGATCTGCGCGATCGCGACGTGCATGCCGAGGCAGGCATGGGCGCCGTCGCCGAACATCAGGCCGGACTGGTTCGGCCGGTCGGCGCGGAACGCGCCGGGCGACACGAAGGCGCGCTTGTCGCGCAGCGCCGACATCGTCGCCACCATCAGCACCGAGCCGGCCTTGACGCGCCGCTGCCGCGACGTGTTGTGGGCGATCACGCCGTCGGCGGTCGCATAGCGCCACTGCCCCGGCGCCAGCGCCGGATTGAGCCGGCCGGCTTCGAGCAGGATCGCCTCGAGGCCCGCGACATCGTCGCGGCCGGCGCAGTCGATCGCGTCCTTCCACACGCCCGGACGGCCGAGCAGCTCTTCGAGCATCTTGCCGGCGGCCAGCGTGTTGGTCGGGATGAAGCCGGTGACCAGGCCGACCAGAATGGCGCGGATCTCGCCCTCGGTGACGACGCCGTCGCCGAGCTGCGCGACCAGCCGGCCGACCACGGTGTCGGTCTCCGGCGCCGCCCTGGCGCGGGCGATGGCGCGGTCGATCACCTCGCGGACCTGCGCGGCGCCGTTCAGCGCCAGCCTGCGGGTGGCGGCGTTGCCGAACGGATCGGCGAACAGCAGCGCCGAGATCGACATCGCCCATTCGGCGAAGGCGTCGGGATCGTCCGGATCGAGACCGAAATAGCCGCAGCAAGTTTCGGTGGCGACCCGCGTCATCAGATCCTTCATGACATCGATGCGACCGCCGGAGGCATCGAGCAGGATCCCGGTGTAGTGCGCGGACAATTGCCTGATGCGGCCGAGATCGCTCGGACGCAGCACGCTGCGGATGATCGCGTTCTGCCGGTCGTGATCCGGGCCTTCGAGGCCGAGCACGAAATTGGTGCCGCCGGCGAGTTCGGTCATCTCCAGCCCGTACGGCACTTCGTACAGACCGGGCTGCGCCAGCACGTCGCGGACGTCGCTGTCGCGGGTCACCACGATCAGCCGGCCGAATTGCGGGTTCGGCCAGACCTCGCGAAACAGATGCAGCGCGCCGCGCAGCAGCCAGCCGAACCCCCAGGTGGTCCAGCGCTTCAGCGTGGTGTCGGCGCCGAGATCGTCGAGATCGAACGGCGTGAGCGGAGCGGGAGCAGCGGAGGCGGTGTCGGACTGGGCTTTCTTGATCGCGTCATAGTACTTGAGCGTGAGCATCGGTCACCTCAAACAAACACCAAAAAAAATCGGTTTGCCGATCAGCTCGGCAGAAATTGCGCAGGGTTGTCCCGACCGTCGCGCTCCAGCCAGTCCGCATCGCGGCCCGGCACCATTTTCAGCCCTTCGACGAAATGGTCAATCCATGTTCTTTCGACGAACGGTAGCCAATCGAGGTAATGCTTGGAAAAATTCGGCTTGACAGCAAGTAATTCATCGGCGGCGACCTGCGCCGCGACGAGATTGCCGCTGCGCGCCAGCGCATTGATGCGGATGACGTGCGCGTACCAATAGGCCGGGCGTCGGGCCAGCGACAGCGAGGCGTATTCGGCGGCCTCGTCCCAGCGGCCGAGCATGGTGTAGGCCAGCGCCAATTCGCCGAGCGCGTAGAAGATGTTCGGATCGTTGGAGCTGAGCCGCAGCGACGCCTTGAGGTGATCGATCGCCTTGGCCGGTTCGCCGGCGAGATTGTAGCTGCCGCCGAGCTGGGCGTGCGCCAACGCCAGACTCGGATTGAGCGCGATCGCGTGCTGCAGCAGGTTCTTGGCCTCCTGCGGATGGCGCAGCCACATCTCGGCGATGCCGGCGAGCATGAAGCCGCGGCCGTCGTCGGGATCGGCGAGGCTGGCCTGTTGCGCGAGCTTGCGCATCCGCAGGATCTGCTCCTGCGGCTGGCGTCCGGCCCAGATCGACCAGGCCAGCGCCGAAGTGGTCTGGATCAGCGCCTCCGGCGAACTCGGATCGAGCGCCAGCGCCTCGGCGAACAGTTTCTGCGCCATCTCGGAATCGGCGCGGGTCAGGCGGTTGAGATGCCAGCGGCCGCGCCAGATCAGATCGCTGACGCCGAGGGTGTCCTGACGCTTGTTGCGGATGCGGATCTGCTCGGCGTGTTCGATCCGGATCTCGAGCTGCGCCACCAGTTCGTTGACGAACTGCTCGAGCTCGTCGCGCAGCGCCGGCGATTGCAGCGTGAAGCGCCGCGACCAGATCGCGTAGCCGGTCGCCGCCTCCGACAGGCTGGCGGAGACGCCGAACGATTCGTAGGCGCGATAGAGATGGCCTTCGATCAGATAATGCGCGCCGAGCCGCTGGCCGATCACCTTGCGGTCGATGGTGTCGGCGAACGAGAAGCTCGAACTGCGCGCGATCACCGGCAGCCAGCGGATCCGCGACAGCCCGACGATCAGTTCCTCGCTGATGCCCTCGGCGAGATAGTCCAGCGTCTCGTCGCCGGTGACGTTGGTGAACGGCAACACCGCGATCGCCTGGTTGCCGGTGAAGCCCACCGGCGGCTGGCTGGTGTCGAGGATGTGGCTCGGCAGCAGTCCGGGCGGCGGCGCGGCCAGCGACGGCGCCCGCGGGGCGCGCGTCAGCGCCGCGCGCTGCTCGCGCAGCCATTCGCGGAAGCCGGCTTCGCCCGGAATGTCGAGGCCTTCGAGGAATTCGCCGGCGATCTTCGGATCGACCGCCGGATCGTGGGCGTCGACGACGAGCCGGTCGAGCCGCAGGCGGACGCGATCGCGGTCGCTGGCCAGCAGCTCGACGCGGCCGACATTCAGAAGCTTTCGCAGATTGGACAATTCGCGGCGCAGGCTTCCGGCCGCTTCGGCATGGCCCCGGCTGCCCCACAACCGGTCCTGCAGCCAGCCGCGGGTGCGCTCGCCGTCGCGCGACATCGCCAGCATCGCGATGACAGCAGTTCCCTTTTTGCTGGAGATGTCGATGCGACCGCCATCAGGCGTGGTCAGCACGAAAGGCCCCAACAAACTCACCGAGAAACGCGCCGACGTCGCCGTCATATCTTCGATCACCCGAATTCAACTCAGAATAGCATTTTTCACGCGTCTATCACGTGATTTTCACGCCGGAAATGTCTCGATAAGAAGACGAATAGGAGCGCGATAAGGAAAATACGCAAGCGCTCTTCCGTAGGACGAAATTTCTCGAAGAGCGTTTGAGGAGGCCGCCGGCTGCGGGTCTGAACGCCCGGAGCCTGCATGCGATTAGGTCGCATGATGAAAAGCGGCGGCGTCAGTGCGGGCAGGGTGAAATGGTAGGGGTAGTAGGAGCGGATTTCCAGAGGGAAATTCTGTTCGCGTTCGGTGGCGGCGATCCGCTGATCACCATCGCGGTACTGGATGGACCGGTGGATCGCACACATGACTGCTTTCGCGGCGCGCGTCTCGCTCCACTCGAGACCGCTGCGTCGAAGAGCACCGACGGACACGCGACCGCCCAGGGCACGCACATCGCCAGCCTGATCTTCGGCCAGCCCTGCAGCTCGGTCGAAGGCGTCGCGCCGCTGTGCCGCGGCCTGTTGGCGCCGATCTTCAGCGACGACCGGCTCGGCTGTTCGCAGGCCGATCTGGCGCAGGCGATGGTCCAGGCGGTGGATCACGGCGCCCATATCCTTCACATCAGCGGCGGATTGTTCGAGGGACGGCGGCAGCCGACAGCCGAGCTGATCGCGGCCGTGGCATGGTGCAACCAGCACGACGTGCTGATCGTCGCCGGCGCCGGGCGCGACGGCTGCGGCAACCTGCTGCGCAGATGCGGCGCGGCGAATCTTCTGCCGGTCGGCGCGATCGACAGGCACGGCCGGCTGATCGGCGGCGGCGACGCCAGCCTGCACGACATCGGCGTCGCGGTGCCGGGCGCCAATCTGATCGGCGCGGCACGGGAGGGCGGCATCGGCGAGCGGCGCGGCGCGAACTACGCGGCCGGGCTGATCGCCGGCATCGCCGGCCTGCTGCTCGGCGCGCAGACCGGCAACGGCCAGGCGCCGGACCCCGGCGCGGCGGTCGAGGCGATCCTCGGCAGCGCCACGCCGCGCGTCGCGGCGCGCGCCTACGAATGCCAGCGCGCCTGGATGGGCCGGGCCAATATCGAAGCTGCGGCCGCGCGCCTCACCGGCGTGATGCACGACACCGCCGCCGCCTCTCCGTTCGGACTCTGGCATCGCGCGCAGACCAGCTCGCAACCGTCGGATCACGCGGCGTTCCGACCGCGGGCGTGACCGCGCCACCACGCCTCCAGCGCGTCCGCATCGGGCGGCAGCGACACCGACAGGCCTTGGGCGAAATCCTGCCACACGGCTTCGGCCTTCGGCGTCACCACGCAGGCGACCGGCACGCCGGCGGCCACCGCCGCCTGGAACGCCGACATCAGCCCGCCATGCTGCGCCTCCTGGCCGCCGAACCGGCTGAGCACGACGAGGTCCGGCCTGGTCGCGATCGCCCGCTCGACGGCGCCCGCCGCCAGCGCCAGCGACGACGAGTTGAGATTGCAGGCCTGCGATCCGGTCCCGAGATCCTGATGCATCGCGTAGCGATCGCCGGTGGCGACGTCGATCAGTTCGCTGCGGCATTCGCAGCCTTCGTGACCTCCGTGACTCGAACCTTGGCCCGAGCCGTGACCGGCGTCCTCGGGCGGCACGATGACGCCGACGACGGTGACGCCCTCGGCCTTGCGGCGCAGCGCGAAGGCGGTGAGCACGTCGGCGGCCGGCGTGCCGGGACCGCCGCGCAGCGCGGCGATCGCGCTCGATTGATTGCTTTCGAACGACATTGTCGAATCCTCTCCAACACGAACCAGACATGCGACGTCGGCGATCAGACACGATTGGTAATCGCGTAGCTGACAGCAACGTCGCCTCGGTGACATCGAAGACAATGCGAAGTTCGTGCCGCAGGCGCGGCGTGCGCCGGGCGAACGACGCCGGCGAAGTTGTTACTTCGTCAGCTCGCCGGCGAGGCCGCGTTCGGGCGCCAGCGCCACGCCCTTGACCTGCGCGAACAGGTCGAGGCCTTCGGCGAGTTGCAACTGATCCCACGATCGCCGCGTGACGCGCGCCAGCAGCCGGGCGCCGTTGCCGTCCGCACCGAGCGCCAGCACGACCAGCATTTCGTTCGGGCCGACCGGCGAAGTCGTCACGATCCGGGCGGACAGCGCGTTGAGGATCGAGGTCGCCTGCGGCGCCGCGCGCGCGAGGCTGACGTCGCCGGCGCCGATCCTGATCCGCCGGCGTTCGCCGGGCTGCATCGGCGGCGACGGCACCAGCAGCCGGCCGCCGTCGATCCGCAGCGTCAGCAGGCCGTAGCCGGGATCGTAGCTTTCGGCGACGGCATCGACATTCACCGCGGCGTCGCGCGCCGTCGCCAGCGGCAGCGCCGGATTGCTCTGCACCTCGGACAGCGGGCCGACGCCGATCACCCCGCCCGCCCGCATCAGGATCAGATGATCGGCGAGGCGCTCGATCTCGGTCATGTCGTGGCTGACATAGATCACCGGCAGCGACAGCCGCGCGTGCAGCCGCTCCAGGAACGGCAGGATCTCGTCCTTGGTGAGCCGGTCGAGCGCCGACAGCGGCTCGTCCATCAACAACAATTTGGGCTGCGACAGCAGCGCGCGGCCGATCGCGACGCGCTGGCGCTCGCCGCCCGACAGATTGCGCGGCGCGCGGTCGAGCAGCCGCACCAGCCCGAGCAGCTCGATCACTTCGTCGAAGCCGATCGCGCCCGCGGCCGCGCCGGCATCGCCGCGCGGCGCGCCGTACAGCAGATTGGCCTTCACCGTCAGGTGCTGAAACAGGCTGGCTTCCTGAAACACGTAGCCGATCGGCCGCTGATGCGGCTTCAGGAACGTGGCGTCGTCCTGCCAGACGTCGCCGTCGACCTCGCACAGGCTGCCGGGCAGATGCTGCAGCCCGGCGAGACAGCGCAGCACCGTGGACTTGCCGCAGCCGCTCGGCCCGAACAGGCCGGTGATGCCGGTCGCCGGCACGCAGAACGATGCATCGAGCGCGAACCCGCCGAGCCGGCCGCGGAATTCGCCACGAATGCTGCGCGGAGATATCGCCCTCATTGGCGAATCCGTGCGGTGCGTTTTTCCAGCATCATCATGGTGAGGATCACCACGAAGGCGAACGCCGCCATGCCGCCGGCGAGGATGTTGGCCTCGCGCCATTGCGAGGTTTCGACATAGTCGTAGATCGCCACCGACAGCACCTTGGTGCGGCCCGGAATGTTGCCGCCGATCATCAGCACGATGCCGAATTCGCCGACGGTGTGGGCGAAGCCGAGCACGGCGCCGGCCAAAAAGCCCGGCCGTGCCAACGGCACCGCCACGGTCCAGAACGCCTTCAGCGGCGAGGCGCGCAGCGTCGCCGCGACTTCCAGCGGACGGTCGCCGATCGCATCGAACGCGTTGCGGATCGGCTGCACCACGAACGGCATCGAATAGATCACCGAGCCGAACACCAGACCGCCGAAGGTGAAGGCCAGCGTCCGCCCGCCCCACAGCGACGCCAGCGCGCCGCCCGGCCCATCCGGCCCCATCAGCACCAGCAGGTAGAAGCCGAGCACCGTCGGCGGCAGCACCAAAGGCATCGCCACCACCGCGGCGACGCCCTCTTTCCACGCCGCCTTCGACCGCGACAGCCACCACGCGATCGGCGTGCCGACGATCAGCAGGATCACCGTCGTGATCACCGCCAGCTCGACGGTGAGCCAGACCGGCTGCCAGATGTCGGGGGGAAGATTGGTCATCGGCGCGTATTCAACTCATCACCAAGCACGGCGCGAACCTCTCCCCGCACGCGGGGAGAGGGAGCGACGCACCGTGCATTTGGCGGAAGTGCTTCGCAATGAAGGAGAGATGCGCCCGCATAGACGTCGCTCAGCTCGCCTTGCCGGGCGCGACTTCGTAGCCGTACTTCTCGATGATGGCGCGGGATTCCGGGCCCTTGAGGAAGTCGATGAAGGCCTTGGCGGCGACGTTGGCCTCGCCCTTCTTCAGCAGCACGGCGTCCTGGGTGATCGGCTTGTACAGGCTCTGCGGCACCATCCAGCGCGAGCCGTCTTTGTCGTTGATGACCTGCGACAGCGCCACGAAGCCGACCTCGGCATTGCCGGTCTGCACGAACTGATAGGCCTGGGTGATGTTGGCGCCCTCGACCAGCTTCGGCTTCAGCTCGGCGTCGAGCTTCAGCGCCTGCATGGTCTCGACCGCGGCGGCGCCGTAGGGCGCGGCGGTCGGATTGCAGATCGACAGCTTGGCGAACTTGGCCTCCTTCAGCGTCTGCTCGCCCTTCACCACGCCCGGCGACTTGCTCCACAGCACCAGCTTGCCGATCGCGTAGGTGAACACGCTGTCCTTCACGCCGAGGCCGTCGTCGGCGAGTTTCTTCGGCCGCGCCGAGTCGGCCGACAGGAACACTTCGAACGGCGCGTCCTGGGTGATCTGGGTGTAGAACTGGCCGCTGGCGCCGAACGACAGCACCAGTTCGTGGCCGGTCTTGGCCTTGAACGCCGCGGCGATCTCCTTGACCGGCTCGGTGAAATTCGCTGCGACCGCGACATTGGTGGACGCGGCAAAGGCCTGCGTGGCGGAAATGCCGACGGCGACGGCGCCGAGCAGCGCGAGTTTGAGGACGTGTTTCAAAGCGTGACTCCTAAGTGTGGACGATGAGCTCTCATCCGTCTTTGCGAGGAGGCGCAGCCGACGAAGCAATCCAGCCACTTGCACGGTGCTCCTGGATTGCTTCGTCGCTTCGCTCCTCGCAATGACGCGGATGCATGGGGATCAATCGATCGCGACGATGACGTGGGCGGCGTCGAACAGCGCGCAGGCCGGATCGCCGGGGGACAGCTTCATGTCGACGGCGCTGCGCGCGGTGATCGAGGCGGCCAGCGTCTTGTCGTCGCCGATGTCGAGCACGATCTCGGCATTGACGGCGGAGATGTCGGCGCGGCGCACCGTGCCGCGCACGCAATTGCGCGCCGACACCAGCGGCGCCTCGGCGCCGGGCGAAATCAGCACGAACGGCGCCTTGATCAGCACGATCACCTCGCGCCCGATCACCAGGCCGAGGCTGCGCACGCTCTCGCTGGTCAGCAGCGCATAGATCGTGGTGTCGGCCGACACCGCGACGGCGACCTCGGCGCTCAGCGTGTCCGACGTGATGCCGGTGATGGTGCCGCGAAGGGCGTTGCGGGCGCTGGTTTTCATGAAGAATCCGGAGACGAGATTGAGCGGGGAGATGCCGGTGCCAGCGAGATCGGGTTCGAGATTGCGGAACACCCGCGCCATCTCCGCCTCGAGCCGGCCGAACGCCTCGATCACCCGCAGACCGGTCGGCGTCAGCGCCGCGCCGCCGCCGGCCTTGCCGCCGGTGCGGGTCTCCAGCAGAGGCTGGCCGAACATGTTGGTCATCGCGTCGAGCGCGTCCCAGGCCGCCTTGTAGCTGAGGCCCGCCGCCTTGGCGCCGGCGGTGATGCTGCCCTCGCGCGCCACCGCCTGCAGCAGCCGGATGCGATCCCGGCCGACGCCGGAAATGTCCTTGGTCTTCAGGGTGACCGTGGCTTCGATTGACATAAAGACGGGCTCGCCGCTGGTCGTATAGCTGATCTATATAACGGTAACCGCTAACGGAACCATCCGCAACCAGGAGATTCGGCTATGAAGATCAGCGCCCGCAACCAGCTCAAGGGCACCATCATCGACATCCAGAAGGGCGCCACCACGTCGCATGTCCGGATCGACATCGGCGGCGGCGCGGTCGTCACCGCCGCGATCACCAACGAGGCGGTCGACGAGCTGAAGCTGGCCAAGGGTCAGGCCGCCACCGCGGTGATCAAGGCCTCCGACGTGCTGGTCGCGATCGGCGACTGAGAATCACGAAGGCTGCCCGAGAAACCGGCATCCTGCTTTGCCACGTCATGCCCGGGCTCGTCCCGGGCATCCACGTGGTCAGGCGAGGCGCGGCGAGAAGAACGTGTTGGCCGGGACAAGCCCGGCCATGACGAAATTCGTGAGTCCACCGCCTATCGGCACCCATCGTCGATCCAGCGTTCAGAACAGATAGTTCAGCCGCAGCATCGCCTGGTGGCGCTCGAAATCGTCGAGGTCGAGGTGGCGCGGGTCGCAGGTCGCCTTGCCGGCGACCTGCGTGCTCCAGGTGCCCGACAGGCCGACCTTGTCGGTCAAATGCATCGAGAAGGTCGGGCCGAGATACACCGCGTCGCCGACGAAACGGTCGAGCCCGAGGCCGTCATAGGCCCGCAGATAGCGCGCCTCGACGCCGACGATCAGATCGGCGCCGACCTTGGCGGACAGCGCGGCGTTGACCGACAGCTCGGAATCGCGGCTCCATTGATTGGTGAGGTCGCGCGATGCGCCGCCCGAGTACCAGACGTTGACGGTGGCGAACAGCGTGTTGCGGATCAGCTCCTTGTCCATCAGCGCGGCGAATTCGCTGCCGTAGGTCTGAATGTCGAAGCCGGTGACCTCGTCGAACCTGTTCCACCCCGGCGCCACGTGCAGCGTCAGGCCGAACGGCATCACATCGCGGTCGAGCAGCTTGTAGCGGAATTCCAGCGACGCGCCGGCGAGCGCGGTGCGGCGGTTGTCGATCATGTCCGGCACGCCGCTAACCCGGGTCGAGGCGAAGCTGACGCCGGGCGCGACGCGGAAATTGTCGGTCAGCACGAACTTGACCTGCGACAGCACGCCGACGCCGGTGTACGAGCCGAACCGCTTGTTGAAGCGGCCGACATTCTCGATCTCGAGTTCGATCTCGCCCGGCTTGCCGATGTCCGAGCCCATGCTGAAGCCGAAGATGTGCTCGGTATCGACGCCGTCGTGCTGCGCCTGCGCCTCGAGCCATGCGGGCCGCGGCGCGACCGCGCGGACTGCGGCACCGCTCGACGAGGTCGCGGCGGGCAGCCAGGACGGCGCCTCGCCGGCTTGCGCGCCGACCGTCAGACCCACGCCGAGCGCCAACGCGCCAATCACACCACCGAAATGACATTTTGCATGACGTCCGCGCGCCACACCAAACCGCACCACCATTCGACCCCCGTCACCTAACGCAATTAGTTCCGGGAACTAATTGCAACTGACGGAAGCCCGCGGTCAAAGATCTTGTTTTTTAAGATCAGTAAGTTGGAAGCGGCTCAAATTTGATCGACGACAATGACAGAGTAGTTAGTTACCGGAATTCTTGCCGCTAACAGCACCCTGATACTTGTTGCACAAATTCCGGCCACCCCGGCCATAGGCTCTGCGGCGCTGGGCGGAGCGATGCCGGACGGTCGTCGCGCTATTTGTAGATTTCGCATACCGTGGTGTGGGCGCTCGGCGCGGCCCGGCCGCGCGGCGAGAGATTGCGCCACCACGCCTCCAGCGCGCGGCGCTCGCAGGGCAGCCGCACGCTCATGCCGTCGGCGAAGCGGATCCAGGCGTCGAACCGCTTGCTCGGCACCGCGATCACCACCGGAATGTCGGCGCTCAGCGCCCGCACGATCAGATGCAGAAGCCCGCGGCCTTCGCTCTCCTGCTGGCCGAAGCGGTTGATGATGACGATGTCGGCGCCCTCGTCGATCGCCGAACCGACACGGCCGCCGGCGGCCAGCAACTGGCCGGGATCGAGCCGGCATCCGGTCGCTTGCGAACCGAGGTCCTGATACAGCGGCAGTTGCTCGCCGGTGTGCACCAGCGTCGCCGACAATTGCGGGGCGCCGGCATCACGATGCGCGAACTGCACCAGCCCGACAGCGCGATAGCCCCGCGCATTCAGATCGGCCGCGAAGCCGCGCAGCAACTCGTCGGGATCGTCGCCCGGATCGTAGACCAGCGCCGCGAGATCGCATTGGGAGTCGAAGGTCATCGTCTCTCCGCCGGCTCGCCGGCGCTCCGCGGACGGAGGATAGTCCGCCGCACTTCAACGAAACCGGCCCATCGTCGTATACAGAGATATATAACGTATGGGCAGTTTGCGAGCAATTTGGCCTTTAGGTGCGCTCGGCCGACGTTGCGACGGCCATCCCCTACCCTGCCACCTGCGGATGCCTCGCATTTGAGCGTTTTGTAATTTTATTGCTCAAACGACACCTCATTCTTCGCTTTTGATGCGCGTCAAATCGAGCGTTCCCCCCGCATGCTAGTGCACCGCACACAGGGCTACGGCTTTACCATCGCGGAGGTTCGTCCCCGCCGGAAGCCACTTCTGAAGATCGAGACAAGGTTTGCCGTCCGCTGCCAGCGCAGCCGCCGCGGCCCGGAAACGCTTTTCTCAGACGCGGCCGCGCGGCGGCATCGCTGCGCCAACAGACATTAGAGATGGACACGACCCATGAACGCAAAATATCCCGGCATCCCCTCAGTCATCCACGGCAACGGCGCGGTCGCGCAGGTGATGGGTCATGTCTGCGGCGGCGTCATCGGCTACCCGATCACGCCCTCGACCGAGATCTCGGAAATCTATGAGGCGTTCCGCTCCTCCGGCGGCTGCAACGTCTGGGGCAAGCATCCGTTCTTCTTCGAGCCCGAAGGCGAGCACTCGGCGCAATCGGGCGCATTGGGCGCGGCGCTGACCGGCGGCAAGTTCATCTCCAACGCCTCCTCCAGCCAGGGCATCCTGTACGGCCTGGAGTCGCACTACGTCACCGTCGGCAAGAAGGTCGGCGGCTTCGTGCTGCAGGTCGCCGCGCGCGTGGTGTCGAAGCATTCGCTCAACGTGATGGCCGGCCATGACGACGTCTATGCGCTGCTGTCGTCCGGCTACACCATCCTGTTCGGCTCCAATCCGCAGGAAGCCGCCGACCTCGCGGCGATCTCCTACAAGGTGGCCGCAACGTCGCTGATCCCGGTCGCCAACGCGATGGACGGCTTCGCTACCTCGCACATGCTCTCTGAAGCGCTGATGCCGGAGCCGGAATTGCTGCGCGAATTCCTCGGCGACCCGTCCGGCCGCATCAAGTGCCCGACCGTGGCGCAGGAGATGCTGTTCGGCGCCAAGGGCCGCGTGTTCCAGCTCAAGCAATATCTGGCGCGGCACGACGTCGACTTCCTGCCGACCGATCTGGCGGCGCTGAAGGCGCATCTCGACGCGCAGGCGGATGCGATCGAGACCGACAATGACGGCGAGCTGATCGAGCCGACGCTGGCGTTCGTGCCCGAAGAGCTGCGCGGCCAGTGGAAGCGGCAATGGATCAACGCGCCCGAGAAGGGCACGCGGCAGCTGGTGCCGGCGCTGGTCGACATCGACAATCCGGGCCTGACCGGCGGCGTGCAGAACCAGCCCGACTTCCAGGCCGGCGCGGTCGACCACCGCACCCATTTCGCCAACGCGGTGCCGCGCTTCGTCAAGGAAGCGATGGCCGAATACGCCGCGCTGACCGGTCGCGAATACAAGCCGGTGATGACCTATCTGTGCGACGACGCCGAGCACGTCGTGATCGGGCTCGGCTCGGTTACCGACGACGCCGAAGCGGTCGCGGCCTATCTGCGCTCGCAGGGCAAGAAGGTCGGCGTGGTGTCGATCAAGATGCTGCAGCCGTTCCCGGAAGCCGAGCTGATCGAGGCGCTGAAGGGCAAGACCGCCGTCACCGTGCTGGAACGCTCCGACGTCACCGCGCTGACCAGCCTGGTGACGCAGGCGCTGTGCAAGGCGCGCGAGAACGGCGACGCCGGCGTGCGCCATGCCGGCATCCCGGCGCTCGACAAGCTGCCGAAGATCACCACCGCGATCTTCGGCCTCGGCGGCCACGACCTGCAGCCGCGCGACATGATCGCCTGCTACGCCAATATGGAGAAGCCCGACTCGGCGCCGTTCGTGTATCTCGGCACGCAGTTCTTCACCAAGGACGCGTCACCGCGGATGCAGGCGCTGCAGAATCGCCTCAGGGCCGCCTATCCGGAAACCCAGTTCATGGCGCTGCCGACCGGGACCAACCCGAACCTGCTGCCGCCCTCCGCGTTCCGCATCCGCTTCCACTCGATCGGCGGCTACGGCACCATCGCGTCGGGCAAGCTGCTGACGGATATTTTGGCCGGCGCGCTCGACATGCACTCGAAATCCGCGCCGAAATACGGCTCGGAAAAGAGCGGCGCGCCGACCAATTACTACATCACGCTCAGCCCGGAGCCGGTGAAGATCACCAATGCCGAGCTCGAAGACGTCGAGATCGTGATCTCGCCGGATCACAAAGTCTTCGTGCACACCAATCCGCTGCGCGGCCTGGTGCAGGGCGGCACCTTTATCCTGCAGACCAACCTGTCGGCGCTGGAAGTGTGGCGTGACCTGCCCGCGAAGGCGCGGCAGACCATCCGCGACAAGAAGATCAAGTTCTACGTGATCGACGCCTTCGCGGTGGCCAAGCGCCATGCCCCGACCGCCGAGCTCGAAACCCGGATGATGGGCATCGCCTTCATCGGCGCGGTGTGCGGTAACGTCGATCGCGTGGTGGCCGACGCCTCGCAGGACGCGATGCTGACCAAGATCCGTCAGCAGATCAGCAAGAAGTTCGGCGCCAAGGGCGGCGATATCGTCGACGGCAACATGGCGGTGATCCGCGAAGGTCTGGAAGCGACCCACAAGGTCGATGTCGACGCGCCGGAATTCAGCGAAGACGCCATCAAGGCCGCGCCGAAGAAGAAGGCCGACGCCTCGATCTCGGCCTCGATGTGCCGCGCCGCGGCGCCGGCCTCGGCGGCGGGCTTCCTCGATCCGGAATACTACGACGACGTGCTCGCCGCTCCGTTCCGCGACGGCACCATCGCGGATGCGCCGGTGCTGCCGGGCATGGGCATGTTCATGCCGGCGGGCTCCGCCGCCGCCAAGGACAAGGGCCTGTTCCGCCGCAACGTGCCGGAGTTCAAGGCCGATCTGTGCACCGGCTGCATGGAATGCGCGCTGGTCTGCCCCGACGCGGCGATCCCCAACGCGGTGCACGACATTCACGAACTGCTGCTGACCGCGATCAAGCAGCTCGACATCGCGCCGGCGCAGCAGGAAGCGCTGCGCGGCCAGGTGCCGACCCTGAGCGAAGCGATCCGCGACGTGTATCGCTCGGCCAAGGACGACAAGCCGTTCCACGAGGTGGTGGCGCAGGCCGCCGAGGCGCTCGGCGTCGACAACGCGACGCTGAAGCGCAATTTCGGCAAGCTCGCCGCGGCGCTGTCGGTGTATCCGGTCGCGCGGACGCGGCCGTTCTTCGACGCGATGGAGAAGAGCCAGCCGGGCAGCGGCGGGCTGTATTCGGTGAGCGTCGATCCGTGGAAGTGCTCGGGCTGTCTCGAATGTATCGACGTCTGCGGCCCCGGCGCGCTGGTCGATCGCGAGCAGGACGAGCCCTTGCTCGAACAGCTGCAGGCGCGGTTCGAATTCCTCAGCCGCACGCCGAACACGCCGGCGCGGTTCACCGAGGGCGCGACCCGCGAAGGCGGCGAGACCAAGCGGCTGATGCTCGACCGCGCCAATTACTACGCGACCACCGGCGGCCACGGCGCCTGCCGCGGCTGCGGCGAAGTCACCGCGATCCGGCTGGTGACGTCGACCAACCACGCGATCCACGACAAGCGGCGCAAGGATCACACCCGTGAACTGGAGTGCCTGATCGAGCAGCTGACCGCCAAGCGGGCGGAGGTCGCCGCCGACGCCGCGCGCGCCGCGCGGATCGACGCCACGCTGAAAACGCTGGAGAAGCGGCTGTATCTCTACGAGAGCGGCCCGACCGGCAATGGCCCGTCCGGCATGGTGATCGCCAACGCCACCGGCTGTTCGAGCGTCTATGCCTCGACCTTCCCGTTCAACCCCTACACCGACCCGTGGGTGAACAGCCTGTTCCAGGACACGCCGGCGGTGGCCAAGGGCATCTTCGAAGGCCTCACCGCGCAGGCCTCGGACGATTTCCGCGCGCTGCGGATCGCCAGGCTCGAACTCGCCGACGCCTACGATCCGGCCAAGCACGACGGCTTCTTCCGCTACTTCGGCTGGGGCCAGTTCACGCCGGAGGAGCGCAGCCTGCTGCCGACGGTGCTGAGCATGGGCGGCGACGGCGCCACCTACGACATCGGCTTCGGCGCGCTGTCGCGGCTGCTGTCGACCAAGACCCCGATCAAGGTCGTGGTGCTGAACACCGGCGCGTACTCCAACACGGGCGGCCAGACCTCGACCGCGAGCCTCACCGGCCAGGACTCCGACCTGTCGCGGTTCGGCGTCGCCAATCACGGCAAGCAGGAATCCCGCAAGGAGCTCGGCCTGATCGCCTCGTTCCATCCCAACGTGTTCGTGGTGCAGACCGCGACCGCGCTGCAGGGGCACTTCCTCAAGAACGTGATGGAGTTCCTCAACCACACCTCGTCGCCGGCGGTGCTCGACGTCTACACGCCGTGCCAGGCCGAGCACGGCATCGGCGACGCCGTCGCCAATCGTCAGGCCCGCAAGGCGGTGGAGAGCCGGATGAATCCGGTGTTCGTCCACGACCCGCGCAAGGGCACCAAGCTCAACAACTGGTTCTCGCTCGACGGCAACCCCGAGCCCGACCAGGACTGGGCGACGCAGTCGATCGAATACATCGACGACAACGGCGCGACGCAATTACTCAAGGCCAAAGTGACGCCGGCCGATTTCGCCCACAGCGAAGTCCGCTTCCGCAAGCAGTTCAAGCCGCTGAAGAAGGACGCCGACGGCGTTCCGGTCGATGAATACGTCGCGCTAGACGCCGACGCCCGCGCCGGCAAGACGCCGTTCATCTACGCCACCGACGGCGACGACAAACTGGTCCGGCTGTCGGTCGGCGAGACGGTGATCGCGCTGGTCGAGGAGCGGCGCAAATACTGGCGCACGCTGCAATATCTCGGCGGCTTCGACGTCCGCGCGCTGGACGAGGCGCACAGCGCCGAGCTGGCCGCGCTGCAGCACCAGTACGAGGAATCGGTGAAGTCGCGCGAGACCTCGCTCGACGCCATCGCGCGCGGCATGAGCGAGCTCGCGGCGAGTTCGAACGCGCCGGCCGGCGGCGGTTTCGCCGGGCTGATGGCCGGGCTGGCCCCGGCCGGGGCGGCGCAGACCAACGGCGCCAAGGCGGCGAACGGCGCCAATGGCGGCACGCATATCGACATCGCCGAAACCGATCTCGACAAATGCACCAACTGCAAGAGCTGCTACCAGGACGTGCCTGAAGTGTTCGAACTGACCAAGATCGTCGTCGGCGGCGCCTCCAAGGAGGTCGCCCATGTGATCCCCGGCGTGTTCAACAAGATCAAGGTCACGCCCGAACTGTCGGCCAAACTCAGCCGCGCAGCGGCGAACTGCGACGCGGAGATCATCCGATGAGCGGCGCCACCACCATCCCCAACGAGGTGCTGCGCTACGAACAGGCGCGCAGCGCGCTCGAGACCTCGCGCAACGAGCTGGAAGAGCTGCAGCACAGCGAAGCCGTCGGCGTGTTCCAGAAGCAGATCGCGCTGCTGCAGAAGCGGCTGCTCAACGACCCGGCGTCGCTGCGCAACATGTTCATCGCCGACGGCACCCAGGCGATCGTCTGGGAGTTCCAGCAGCCGGAGCTCGGCGCGGCGTTCACGGTGATGCTGTGGGAGCTGCTGAAGCGCGACGACGACATGGCGACGATCCTGCAGCGCTTCATCTGGGCGCTGCCGCTGAAGTACAAGCGCAAGTTCATCAAGGCGATCGACCTGCACCTGCGCGATCGCTACCCGATGTTCGAAAACCTGTCGGAAGGCTGGCCGGGCGAGGCGTTCATCCCGCCCTACATCCGCCCCGCCGAAGAGCGCGCGGTCGACTTCGAACTCGTCAACCAGGGCTATCTCGGCTACCAGTCGATCGGCTACTCGCTGCGCGAGTGCGAGCTGTTCGTCTGGCTCGAGGTGATGCGCGACAAGCAGTGCGACGACAAGCCGTGCGAGCTCGGCGTACTGATCCAGGGCAAGAAGGACCCCAAGGGCGGCTGCCCGGTGAAGATCCACATCCCCGAGATGCTGGACCTGCTCGGCAACGGCAAGCACCGCGAAGCGCTGGAGCTGATCGAGAGCTGCAACCCGCTGCCGAACGTCACCGGCCGCGTCTGTCCGCAGGAACTGCAGTGCCAGGGCGTTTGCACCCACACCAAGCGGCCGATCGAAATCGGCCAGCTCGAATGGTACCTGCCCGAGCACGAGAAGCTGGTGAATCCGAACGCCAACGACCGCTTCGCCGGTCGCATCAGCCCGTGGGCGGTGGCGGCGAAGCCACCGATCGCGGTGGTCGGCTCCGGCCCGTCCGGACTCATCAATGCTTACTTGCTGGCGGTCGAAGGCTTCCCGGTGACGATCTTCGAAGCGTTCCACGACCTCGGCGGCGTGCTGCGCTACGGTATCCCGGAATTCCGGCTGCCGAACCAGCTGATCGACGACGTGGTCGAGAAGATCATCCTGCTCGGCGGTCGCTTCGTGAAGAACTTCGTGGTCGGCAAGACCGCGACGCTCGAAGACCTCAAGGCCGAGGGCTTCTGGAAGATTTTTGTCGGCACCGGCGCCGGTCTGCCGACCTTCATGAACGTGCCGGGCGAGCATCTGCTCGGCGTGATGTCCGCCAATGAATTCCTGACCCGCGTCAACCTGATGCGCGGCCTGGATGATCGTTACGAAACGCCGCTGCCCGAGGTGAAGGGCAAGAACGTGTTCGTGATCGGCGGCGGCAACACCGCGATGGACGCGGCCCGCACCGCTAAGCGGCTCGGCGGCAACGTCACCATCGTGTATCGCCGCACCAAGAGCGAGATGCCGGCCCGCGTCGAGGAGCTGCACCACGCGCTCGAAGAAGGCATCAATCTCGCGGTGCTGCGTGCGCCGCGCGAATTCATCGGCGACGATCACACCCACTTCGTCACCCACGCGCTCTTGGACGTCAACGAGCTCGGCGAACCGGACAAGTCCGGCCGCCGCAGCCCGAAGCCGACCGGGCAGATCGAGCGGGTGCCGGTGGATCTCGTGATCATGGCGCTGGGCAACACCGCCAACCCGATCATGAAGGACGCCGAACCCGGCCTGAAGACCAACAAATGGGGCACGATCGAGGTCGAGGAAGGCTCGCAGCGCACCTCGATCAAGGACGTCTACACCGGCGGCGACGCCGCGCGCGGCGGCTCGACGGCCATTCGTGCGGCCGGCGACGGCCAGGCAGCGGCGCGCGAGATCGTCGGCGAGATTCCGTTCACGCCGGCCGAGATCAAGACCCGCGTCGCCCGCGCGGCGCGCTACACCGAACTCGGCCAGATCGAACAGACCATCGTCAACAAGGTGCCGCTGGCCGGCGGCATCGTCGAGTTCACCGTGCGGGCCCCGATGGTGGCGCGCTCGGCCCAGGCCGGCCAGTTCGTCCGCGTGCTGCCGTGGGAGAAGGGCGAACTGATCCCGCTGACGCTGGCCGATTGGGACGTCGAGCAAGGCACCATCGATCTCGTCGTGCAGGGCATGGGCACCTCGTCGCTGGAGATCAACCGGATGGCGATCGGCGACGCGTTCAGCGGCATCGCCGGCCCGCTCGGCCGCGCCAGCGAGCTGCATCGCTACGAGGGCAACCAGACCGTGGTGTTCTGCGCCGGCGGCGTCGGCCTGCCGCCAGTGTATCCGATCATGCGCGAGCACCTGCGGCTCGGCAATCACGTCACGCTGATCTCCGGCTTCCGCGCCAAGGAGTTCCTGTTCTGGACCGGCGACGACGAGCGCGTCGGCAAGCTCAAGCAGGAATTCGGCGACCAGCTGTCGCTGATCTACACCACCAATGACGGCAGCTACGGCGTCAAGGGCTTCGTCACCGGGCCGCTGGAAGAGATGATGAAGGCCAATCAGCAGGGCATCGGCCGCAGCATCGCCGAAGTGATCGCGATCGGCCCGCCGCTGATGATGCGGGCGGTGAGCGACCTCACCAAGCCCTATGGCGTGAAGACCGTGGCGAGCCTCAACTCGATCATGGTGGACGCGACCGGGATGTGCGGCGCCTGCATGGTGCCGGTGACGATCGACGGCAAGATGGTGCGCAAGCACGCCTGCATCGACGGCCCGGAAATCGACGCCCACATCATCGACTGGGACAAGTTCCTGCCGCGCTTCAGCGCCTTCAAGGCGCAGGAACTGGAGAGCAAGAAGAAGCACGGGTTCGCGTAAGGCGCGCGCCGAGCCGGAGTGGCTGGTCCCAGCCGCTCCGGCCATTGCGTTTGCGAGCGCACGCATCGTGATGTTGTCTCGAAAACTCCGCCGCCGTGAAGCCGTCGCGGTTCGACGGCGATCATCTCAAATCACCACGACGACCTTTCCCACCGCCTGACGATCAGCCAGGCGTTGAATGGCTTCGCCGCCATCCGGCAGCGCGAACTCCGCGGTGATGCCGGCGGACAGCAGGCCGTTGCTGTACCATCGCTGCAATTCGCGCTTGTTGGCGCGCAGCGCATCCGGCTGCGTCAGCGTGAACGTCCGCCAGTTGACGCCAAGCACGTCGCAATTCTTCAGCAAGGGCAAATTGAGCGGCAGCGACGGAATCCCCGCGGTGAAGCCGAGCACGACATATCGCCCGCCGTCGGCGACGCAGCGGATCGCGGAGTCGGTGAGCCAACCGCCGACCGGGTCGATCACCACGTCGGCGCCGTCGCCCACCGCGGCTTTTAGGCGCTGGCCGACCGCCTTTCGATCCTGCGGCGCCTCGGCCGGATACAGCACGCCGGCGGCGGCGCCATGGTCGCGCGCGAACGCCAGCTTGGCGTCCGACGAGGCGGCCGCGACCACGCGGGCGCCGAGGTTGCGCGCCACCTGCACGGCGGCGATGCCGACGCCGCCGCCGGCGCCGAGGATCAGCACGGTCTCGCCGGGCTGCACCCGCGCACGGTTGCGCAGCGCGTAGAGCGCGGTCTCGAAGGTGAACTGCATCACCGCGGCGTCGACGAACGACATGCCGTCGGGAATCGGCGCGCAGCGGTCGACATTCACCGCAACCGCTTCGGCCATGCCACCGGTGCCGATCCGCGCCGCGACGCGATCGCCGATGCGAAACGCGGCGACGTCCGGACCGAGCGCCGTCACCTCGCCGGCGATTTCCGCGCCCGGCGCGAACGGCCGCGGCGTCTTCACCTGATAGAGGTCCTGGATCGTCAACAGATCGGGATAGTTGACGCCGCAGGCCCGCACCGCGATCACCACCTGCCCGGGGCCCGCGACCGGGTCCGGCCTGTCGAGCAACCGCAGGCTCGCAGACCCTCCCGGCTCGCAGCTCATCAACGCGCGCATCGCACTGGTCTCCATGATCGATCCGTCCCCATGGAAGGACACGGCGCCGACAGTGCAATGACCGGATCCGCCTTCCGGATTGGCCGCCGGCATCATCACTGCGCTGGCGGCGGCCGGGCGGGACCGTTAACATGCCGGCCATGAAGAAAACTCAGGGCCGAACCAGCGGCGTCGCATCGCCGCGATCCGCGATCGACTCCGGATATGTCGGCTTGATCCTCAGCGGCGTGCGCGAAGCGGGCTTCGACGTCGACCGGCTGCTGGAGCGGGCCGGTATCGATCCCGAGCAGCTCGACCAACCCGGAGCGCGGTTGCCGCAGGATCAATTCGCCCGGATGATCTCGACGCTGACGCGGGTGACGCGCGACGAATTGTGGCTGCTCGGCAGCCGCCCGATCAAGCCGGGCACCTTCCGCATGATGTGCCGCCTGCTGATCCACTGCGCCAATCTGCGCGAGGCGATCCGGATCGGCTGTCAGTTCTATCACCTCACGGTCGACGATTTCGTCGTCCGCCTCGCCGAGGGCGATCACGACGCATCGGTCTACGTGGTGGACGCGATCGAGCAGCCGAAGCGCCGGCGGATGGTCAACGGCGCCATCCTGCTGTTCACCTACGGCCTGATGTGCTGGCTGGTCGGGCGCCGGCTGCCGCTGATCACCGTGCACTACGTGTTTCCCGAGGAGCCGTTCAGCTCGGAGCTCGAACCGCTGTATCGCGCGCCGATCCTGTTCGATCAGCCGCGCACCGAAATCCGGTTCGATTCGGAGTTGCTCGATCTGCCGATCATGCCCGACGAACAGCGGCTGCGGCGGTTCCTCGCCTCGATGCCGAGCGCGCTGCTGGTGCGCTACCGCGACGACGCTAGCGTCGCCGAACGAGTGCGCGGCATTCTCCGCCGCAATCTGAAGCGGCCGTTGTCGCTGGAGGACGTCGCCGGAATGCTGGCGATGTCGCCGCAAACGTTGCGCCGGCGCCTGCTCGACCAGGAGCAATCCGGCTTCCAGGAGATCAAGGACCAGGTCAGGCGCGACATCGCGACCCACATGCTGAAGAAGTCGCGCTTGCCGCTGGAGGAAGTGGCGCTGTCGCTCGGGTTCTCGGAGCTCAGCACTTTTCATCGCGCGTTCCGGCGCTGGACCGGTGTGACGCCGGGCGAATTCCGCGAGCGTAGCGCAGCGGTCGCGGATCAGCGGTAGGATTCCGCCAACCGAAATGGCGCACGCGGTCATTCAATCCGGCCGCGATCGAATCGATACTCCCCGGCAATAGGCCCATGCCAGCGGCCCACGGGGAAGAAATGCCGATTTTGCGCCATTGGGCCGAGCAACGTCCCGACAAGACCGCCGCGATGATCGCGTTCACCGACGATGCGATCAGCTACCGGGAGCTCGACCGCCGCGCCAATGCCGTCACGCAATTGTTGATGTGGATGGGGCTTTCCGCCGGCGACGGCATCGCCGTCCTGCTCGACAACGATCTGCGCTATTTCGAACTGCTCTGGGGCGCGCGGCGTCACGGCATCTACTATACGCCGGTGAGCACCCATCTGACGCCCGGCGAGGCGGCCTACATCGTGCGCGACAGCGGCGCCAAGCTGCTGTTCGTCGGCGCGCGGTTCGCCGAAACGGCCGAGGCGCTCGGCGCCGACAACCCGCACGGCTGCACCATCGTCACGATCGGCGGCGACGGCGGTCGCGGGCTCGACTACGCCGCGGAGCTGGCGCGGTTCGATCGCATGATCGAAATCGCCGACGGTCCGGTCGGCAAGGACTTCTTCTACTCGTCGGGCACGACCGGCAAGCCGAAGGGAATCAAACAGCCGCTGTTCTCGAATCTGCGCCAGGCCCAGGCGTCGGGCGACTGGGTCCGCGAAAACTTCGGCTTCGACGACGCCACGATCTATCTGTCGCCGGCTCCGCTGTATCACGGCGCACCGCTGCGCTTCACGATGCGGACCCTGGAAAGCGGCGGCACCGCGGTGGTGATGACGAAATTCGCGGCCGAACCGGCGCTCGCGGCGATCGAACGCTATCGGATCACCCACAGCCAGTGGGTTCCGACGATGTTCTTCCGCCTGCTGGCGCTGCCGGGCGAAACCAAAGCGCGCTACGACCTGTCGTCGCATCGCTGCGCCATTCACGCCGCCGCGCCCTGCCCGCCCGAGCTGAAGGAGCAGATGATCGCGTGGTGGGGGCCGATCGTCTGGGAGTACTACGCGGGCTCGGAGCGCAACGGCGCCACCTGCATTTCGACCGCCGACTGGCTGACGCATCGCGGCTCGGTCGGGCGCGCCTGCGTCGGGACGATCCACATTCTCGACGAGGCGCAGAACGAGCTCGGCGCCGGCCAGATCGGCGACGTGTATTTCGACGGCCCGCAGTTCGTCTATCACAACGATCCCGAAAAGACCGCGCGGTCGCGCAACGCGCTCGGCTGGTCGACGATCGGCGACGTCGGCTTCGTCGACGAGGACGGCTTCCTGTACCTCACCGACCGCCGGTCGCACATGATCATCTCCGGCGGCGTCAACATCTATCCCGCGGAGATCGAGCACTGCCTCGCGCTGCACCCGCTGGTCGCCGATGTCGCGGTGTTCGGCGTTCCGAGCCCGGAATACGGCGAAGAGGTCAAGGCGGTGGTCCAGCTCAAGGACCCGCCCGCTGCGACGCCGGCATTGGCCGAGGACCTGATGAGGTTTTGTCGCGAGCAGCTGTCGCACGTGAAATGCCCGCGATCGATCGACTTCGAAGCCGAGTTGCCGCGTCAGGAGAACGGCAAGCTGTTCAAGCACGTCTTGAAGCAGCGCTATCTCCAGCCGGCCTGATCCACCCCGCCCCGAAACTCTCGACAGGACAAGAGCATGAACAAGCTCATTGCAGCGGCTTGCGCCGCCGCGTGTATTCTCGCGTCACCCACCGTTCAGGCCGACGGCAAGACCTACGGCCCGGGTGTCACCGACACCGAGGTGAAGATCGGCCAGACCATGCCGTACAGTGGCCCGGCGTCGAGCTTCGCCGCGATCGGCCGGGCGATGACGGCCTATTTCGAGAAGCTGAACGCGGAAGGCGGCGTCAACGGCCGCAAGATCAACCTGATTTCGCTCGACGACGCCTACAGCCCGACCAAGGCGGTCGAACAGACGCGCCGTCTGGTCGAAAGCGACGAGGTGCTGGCGATCGTCGGCACCTTCGGCTCGCCCACCAACTTCGCGATTCAGAAATATCTCAACGTCAAGAAAGTGCCCGGCCTGTTTCTCGGCACCGGCGCCAACCGGGTGTCGGAGCCGAAGACCTATCCATGGTCGATGGGCTGGCAGCCGAACAACCACGCCAAGGGCGTGATCTACGCGAAGTATCTTCTCGAACATCGCCCGCAGGCGAAGGTCGCGGTCCTCTATCAGAACGACGATTTCGGACGTGATTACGCCAAGGGCTTCCGCGACGGGCTCGGCGGCAAGGCCGATACGATGATCGTCAAGGAACTCAGCTACGAGATCACCGAGCCGACGGTGGATTCGCAGATCCTGATCCTGAAGGCCACCGGCGCCGACGTGTTCCTCGACATCTCGACGCCGAAATTCTCGGCGCAGGCCATAAAGAAGATGGCCGAGACGAAATGGGACGCCCTGCACCTGCTCAGCGACGCCGCCGGCTCGATTTCGAGCACGCTGGTGCCGGCGGGACTCGAAAACTCCAAGGGCGTGATCACGGTCGCGTTCCGCAAGGACCCGAACGATCCGGCCTGGGCCGACGATCCCGGCATGAAGCAGTATCTGGCGTTCATGAAGCAATACATGCCGGACGCCAATCCCTCGGAGACCTACTACGTGTTCGGCTACGCGACCGCGCAGACCTTCGAACACGTGCTGAAGAATTGCGGCGACGACCTGACCCGTGAGAACCTGATGAAGCAGGCGACCAGCATCAAGGACCTGCAGCTGCCGATGATGCTCCCGGGCATCCTGCTCAACACCAGCGCCACGCACTTCACGCCGATGAGCCAGGAGCAGCTGATGCAGTTCGACGGTACCCGATGGAAGCCGATCGGCAACGTCATCGACGCGAACAAGTAAACGCCGCAAACGAAGCGCCCTAAACGAAACGCCCGGCCGAGGCCGGGCGTTTTTGTCTTGATCGCGGTGCCGCCGGATCAGCGGGCCGCGCTGGCGCGCAGCACTTCCCGCGCGATCGTCATCTTCATCACCTCGGTGGTGCCTTCGGCGACCTGCGCGATCCGGCTCTGGAAATACAGCTGGCCGAAGCGGCTTTCCTGCAGCACGCCGATCCCGCCGTGGATCTGAATGGCGCGATCGATCACCCGGCATGCCGCGAGCGGCGCAAAGCATTTGACCATCGCCGCCTCCTTGCGTGCATCGAGTCCGCGATCGAGCATCCAGGCGGTCTTGTAGACCATCAGCCGCGACTGCTCGAGGTCCATCTCCGACTCGGCGAGCATCCACTGAATGGCCTGCCGTTCCGACAGCGGCTTGCCGAAGGTCTGGCGCTTGCGGGCCCGCATCGTCGCCTGGTCCTGCGCCCACCGCGCGGTGCCGGTCAACCGGGCGCCGATGACTGTGCGGTTGCGGTTGTGCTGATCCATCATGTAGCGAAAGCCCATGCCCTCGGCACCGAGCATGTTCTTGGCCGGAACCACGCAGTCCTGGTACTGATAGTCGCAGCTGCGCCCCAGATAGGTGCCGGGAGCCATCGTCTTGTATTCCCGCAGCACCGAAACGCCCGGATTGGGATAGTCGACCAGGAACAGGCTGATGCCCTCGTAGCCCTTGCCGGGGTCGGTGACGGCGTAGCACAGCAGATATTTCGGCGTGATGCCCGGATGGTTCGGCGGCGGCGCCCAGCGCTTGATGCCGTTGATGCGATAGTTGTCGCCGTCGCGCACGGCCGTGGTTTCGATCCCGGCCGCGTCCGAACCGGCATCGGGCTCGGAAATGTTGATGTGATAGAATTTGTCTTCCTTCAGGATCGGATAGAGATACGCCTCCTTCTGCCATTCCGGGGCGACGTAGAGCGCCGGGTGCGGATCGAGAAACCCCGACCAGGTCGCCAGCAGCCCGTGCATCACCGGCGACTTGACGATCTCCTCGTAGACCAGGCATTTCGCCACGGTGCCGAGTCCCTGGCCGCCGGCATCCTTCGGAACGGCCAGGCCGCGGAAGCCGTATTCGCGAAACTTGCGCACGACGCCCATGAAGACGTCGTGCGGGACGGCGTAGTCGTCCGTTCCCCATTGGTCTTCGAGCGGTCGACAGACCTCCTCGACGAAGGCGGCCGCCCGACCCTTGATGTCCTGCTGCTCTTTGGAAAGCTCAAAATCCACGGTGATCTCCGAACACATTGCCTCGATCGGAGGATAGGTCGCGGGCCGCCGCCGGCACATGGCAGCCGAGGTCAATCTGGTTGTCCGATCCGACCAACGCTCAGCGGCGCCCGGTCTCCGGCCGGAGACGCTCGACGGCGGAGGGCCGTCTCGGCACGGCGTGGGTCTAGAGTGGTTGATCGCTTGATTGAAGCGATCGGACCTTGCCGAAAGCACTGAGTCCTCATCCTGAGGAGCCCGGCGAAGCCGGGCGTCTCGAAGGATGGGGCCACGCAGTGCTTCCGGCTCATGGTTCGAGACGGCGCTACGCGCCTCCTCACCATGAGGTTGTGCGTGTGGCAGGCGTTACGGATCTTCAGCTCCGATTCGATCGGAAGCTGAATTGTTCTAGCCCGCCCCGTCGATCTTCACCCCGCCCTGCATTTCCGCGATCTTGGCGCGGTAGGCTTCGGCGTCGCCGAAATCGGCGAAGCCCTGATAGTGCGGATGCGGGCCGAGCACGCGGCGGGCGTGCTTGATCGGGCACCAGTACACTTCGGTCCGCGCCGCGACCTCGCGCGCGAAGGCGATCACGCCGTTGCCGTAGGAGCAGTAGGCGCAGTTGATCTTTTCCAGCAGGTTCAGATAAGCGAGGTGGTGGCGGTCGAACACCAGATAGTCGCGACGGCGCACTTTCGGGATCTTGTAGATCGGAAAGCAGATCGCCTGATACGCCATCACCGACACATCGAGGATCACGAACGGCACGATCAGCGCGTAGATCACCGGTGCGGTGATGACGATCCACGGATTGGCGTCGCGGATGTAGTGCGACAGCCTGGTCTTGATCGCGCTGTGCAGCCGCTCGACGCCCTGCTCGAACACGATCCGCTGGTTGTCGAGATGCCAGCGCAGCGCTTCGCGCCGCTTCGCCAGTTCGACCTCGATCTCGGCCTCGACCGCGCGCAGGCGCTCCATCAGCTCGTCCAGGGGCGTGGGCATCGGGATTCCTTTCGGCCGCAGCGGAACAGCCACCGGCGCATGGAACAGCCGCCCGCGCAACCGGATTTCCGGCGCACCGCAAAATTCACCGCCGGCCGCATCCGGCAGGGTGTCAAAAGCCGCAAAACGCCTTAAGTTGCGGCCATGCCGAAATCCCCTTCGAAAGCCGCCGCCGCGCCCGTCGCCGTCTCATCCCCTGCCCCGGCCGCCGTCAAGCCGCCGGGCAAGGGCGATCACATCTTCCTGGTCGACGGATCGTCCTACATCTTCCGCGCCTATCACGCGCTGCCGCCGCTCAGCCGCAAGTCCGACGGGCTGCAGGTCAACGCCGTGCTCGGCTTCTGCAACATGCTGTGGAAGCTGCTTCGCGACATGCCGCCGGACAACCGGCCGACGCATCTCGCCATTATCTTCGACAAGTCCGAGCACACCTTCCGCAACCAGCTCTACCCCGACTACAAGGCGCACCGGCCGCCGGCGCCGGACGATTTGATCCCGCAATTCGCGCTGATCCGCGAAGCGGTGCGGGCGTTCGATCTGCCCTGCCTGGAGCAATCCGGCTTCGAGGCCGACGATCTGATCGCCACCTATGTGCGCGAGGCCTGCGAGCGCGGCGCCACGGCAACAATTGTGTCGTCCGACAAGGACCTGATGCAGCTCGTGACCGATTGCGTCACGATGTACGACACCATGAAGGACCGCCGCATCGGCGTGCCGGAGGTGATCGAGAAATTCGGCGTGCCGCCGGAGAAGGTGGTCGAGGTGCAGGCGCTGGCCGGCGACAGCGTCGACAATGTGCCCGGCGTGCCGGGCATCGGCATCAAGACCGCGGCGCAGCTGATCAATGAATACGGCGATCTCGACACGCTGCTGGCGCGCGCCGCCGAGATCAAGCAGCCGAAGCGGCGCGAGGCGCTGATCGAAAATGCCGAGAAGGCGCGGATCTCGCGGCAACTGGTGCTGCTCGACGATCGCGTCGCGCTCGACGTGCCGCTCGACGAACTCGCGGTGCACGAGCCCGACGCACGAAAACTGATCTCGTTTCTCAAAGCGATGGAATTCACCACGCTGACGCGGCGCGTCGCCGACTATGCGCAGATCGATCCGTCCGACGTCGAGGCGGAAACGGCGCTGAAGAGTGGCGCACAAAGTCAGCCTGGCTCTCAGACCGTCATGGCCGGGCTTGACCCGGCCATCCATCCCGCCTCGCAAGATCCGTCGTCGAAGACGATGGACCCCCGGGTCAAGCCCGGGGGTGACGGCAACAAGCGTGGAGTCGCCGCGGGCGAACTCACGCCACAGGCGCTCGCGACGGCCCGCGCCGAAGCCGCGCGCACAATTCCGGTCGATCGCGCCAGCTACAAGACGGTGCGCACGCGCGACGAGTTGCAGGGCTGGATCGGGCGCATTCACGACGCCGGCGCCTTCGCGATCGACGCGGTCGCGAGTTCGATCGATCCGATGCAGGCGGAGCTGTGCGGTATCGCCTTGTCGCTGGGGCCGAACGACGCCTGCTACATCCCGCTCGGCCATCGCCAGACCGGGGACGGCTCGGGCCTGTTCGCCGCCGGGCTCGCGCCCGACCAGCTCGGCGCGCGCGACGCGCTGGATGCGCTGCAGCCGCTGCTGGACTCCGCCGGCCTCGCCAAGATCGGCTTCAACATCAAATTCACCGCGGTACTGCTGGCGCAGCACGGCATCACGTTGCGCAATATTGACGATTTGCAGCTGATGTCCTACGCGCTCGACGCCGGCCGCGGCAGCCACGGCCTCGACGCGCTGAGCGAAAGCAATCTCGGCCACACGCTGCACACGCTCGGCGCGCTGACCGGCAGCGGCAAGGCCAAGATCGGCTTCGATCAAGTGCCAATCGACCGCGCCACCGAATATGGCGCCGAACGCGCCGACGTCGCGCTTCGGCTGTGGCGGGTGCTGAAGCCGCGGCTGATCGCCGAACGGATGAATGCGGTGTACGAGACGCTGGAACGGCCGCTGGTCGGCGTGCTGGCGCGGATGGAGCGGCGCGGCATCTCGATCGATCGCAATGTGCTGTCGCGGCTGTCGGCGGACTTCGCCCAGACCGCGGCGCGGATCGAGGCCGAAATCCGCGAACTCGCCGGCGAGGACATCAACATCGGCAGCCCGAAGCAGCTCGGCGACATCCTGTTCGGCAAGATGGGCCTGCCGGGCGGTAGCAAAACCAAGACCGGCGCGTGGTCGACCTCGGCGCAGGTGCTGGACGAACTCGCCGAACAGGGCCACGAATTCCCGCGCAAGATTCTCGACTGGCGGCAGGTCTCGAAGCTGCGCTCGACCTACACGGACGCGCTGCCCGAATATGTGCATCCGCAGACCCACCGCGTCCACACCACCTACGCGCTGGCGGCCACCACCACCGGGCGGCTGTCGTCGAACGAACCGAATCTGCAGAACATCCCGGTGCGCACCGAGGACGGGCGGAAAATCCGCCGCGCCTTCGTGGCGACGCCCGGGCACAAGCTGGTGTCGGCGGACTACTCGCAGATCGAGCTGCGGCTGCTGTCCGAAGTCGCCGACGTGCCGGCGCTGCGCAAGGCGTTCCAGGACGGCATCGACATTCACGCGATGACCGCATCGGAAATGTTCGGCGTGCCGGTCGAGGGCATGCCAGCGGACATCCGCCGCCGCGCCAAGGCGATCAATTTCGGCATCATCTACGGCATCTCGGCGTTCGGCCTCGCCAACCAGCTCGGCATCCCGCGCGAGGAGGCCGGCGCCTATATCAAGCGCTACTTCGAACGCTTCCCCGGCATCCGCGCCTATATGGACGAGACCCGCGATTTCTGCCGGACCCACGGCTATGTCGAGACGCTGTTCGGGCGCAAATGCCACTACCCCGACATCAAGGCCTCGAACCCGTCGATCCGCGCCTTCAACGAACGCGCCGCGATCAATGCGAGGCTGCAGGGCTCCGCCGCCGACATCATCCGCCGCGCCATGGTGCGGATGGAGGACGCGCTCGCCGAGAAGAAGCTGTCGGCGCAGATGCTGCTGCAGGTCCACGACGAACTGATCTTCGAGGTGCCGGAGGACGAAGTCGCCGCGACCCTGCCGGTGGTCCAGCACGTGATGCAGGACGCACCGTTCCCGGCGGTGATCCTCAACGTGCCGCTGCAGGTCGATGCCCGCGCGGCGGACAATTGGGACGAGGCGCATTGAGCGTGTCCGTTGGTTGAGAGCACGGCCTCACCCCAAGCACAGCGCGACCTCTCCCGCCTGCGGGAGAGGTCGGATCGCGCAGCGATCCGGGTGAGGGCACTCCTCTCCGCGAAGCGCGGACTCAGTGCCCGGGGCGCCCTCACCCCAACCCTCTCCCGCAAGCGGGAGAGGGAGCGCGCTGGGCCTGGGGCGCTGCTGCGGCCGACACGACGCACTGTGGGTGTTTGCGCCGTTGATACCTTCCCCGTGCCGCTGGCATCGGCGCGCCGGCGCAGCTAGATTGCGCCAGCTTCCAACAGCCCAGAGATCGCCCGTGTCCAAATCCGCGTCCCGCGCCCGCCTTGCCGACATCATTCGCGCCCGCTCGTTCGGGCGCGGCGAGATCACGCTGGCGTCGGGGCGCAAGAGCGACTTCTATTTCAATCTCAAGCCGACGATGCTCGACCCCGAGGGCGCGGCGCTGCTGGCGGAATTGACCTACGAGGCGCTGCGCGACGAGAAGGTCGACTATATCGGCGGGCTGGAGATGGGCGCGGTGCCGCTGGCCGGCGCGATCGCGCAATTGTCGTGGCTGAAGAACCACCCGATCGCGGCGTTCTTCGTCCGCAAGAAGCCGAAGGAGCACGGCGCGCGGCTGGCGGTCGAGGGGCTCGCCAAGGGCGAGAGCCTGGCCGGCAAGCGCTGCGTCATCGTCGAGGACGTCACCACCACGGGCGGCTCGGCCATCAAGGCGGTCGAGGCGGTGCGCGAATCCGGCGCCGAGATCATCCTGGTGCTGACCATGGTCGACCGCGAGGAAGGCGCCACCGAAGCCTTCGCTGAAGCCGGGCTGCCGTTCCGCTCGCTGTACAAGGCCAGCGAGTTCCTCAACCGCTAATCGCTCGCGACGGAAACCACGCGTTTACCATCCCGCATTAAAGTGATCGGTGTCGCGGCCTCGCCGCAGCACGATCGCGTCGGGTGGAGTGAGCGTTGCGTCCAGTTGCTGACATGCTGCGCCTTCGGCGCACCGCCATGGTTGCCGTCGCGCTGGCTGTCGCCAGCCCGGCAGCGCTGATCCCGGACATCGCGTCGGCGCAGAACATCCTCGAAATGCTGTTCGGCGGCGGCGCCCCGCAGCGGCCGCAACAGCGCGGCGCGCCGGCGCAGGCGAGCTTTTTCGCCGATCCGTTCGGCCTCAACCAGCAGCAGGCGGCACCGCCCCCCGCCCCGCGTCAGGCCGCCTCGGGCGGCGGTCCGGCGTTCTGCGTGCGGCCGTGCGACGGCAAGTATTTCGCCCTGCAGGCGCGCGGCGGCATGACGGCGGCACAGATGTGCACGATGTTCTGCCCGGCCGGCAACGCCAAGGTCTATTACGGCAGCAATATCGACTACGCGACGGCATCGAACGGACAGCGCTATGCCGACAGCGACAACGCCTACGCCTATCGCAAGGCGCTGAAGGCGGACTGCACCTGCAACGGCCGCGATCCCGCCGGGCTGGCGCCGATCGACCTGTCGCAGGACACCTCGCTGCGCCCCGGCGACATCGTCGCGACCGCCACCGGGCTCGCCGCCTACAACGGCGTCCGGCTCGGCGCCGAGCAGACCCCCGACTTCACCCCGGTCGCCGACTATCCCGGGCTCACCGCGCAATTGCGCGCGCGGCTCGGCGAAATGAAGGTGGCGCCGGTCAACGACCAGCTCACCGAGCAGGCGCCGCCGGCCGCCCGCGACGTCTCGCTGCCGATCGCCGTCGCCAAGCCCGCGCCGCACGGCCGGCGCGCGGCGGTCGACTAAGGCGCAACTCTCTCACCGAGTCATTCCGGGGCGCGCGCAGCGCGAACCCGGAATCTCGACGTTCGGGGCACTCGGCGGATCGTTCGCAGAACAGCGCGGGATTCCGGGTTCGCGAGCTGCGCTCGCGCCCCGGAATGACTCGCGTGGTGCAGGCGGGCGCCTATCGCCCGACGATCACTCCGATCACGTTCGGCGCGGCGCGGTAGACTTCTTCGATCCGGGCGCGGGCGGCGGCGCGGTTTTCCGGCGTCAGCAGGCCGCGCTTCTCGGCCAGGATCATCCAGCAATAGCCCCACCAGTCGGTCAGCATGCCGCTGTCGTCGACGAGATCGTAGCCGTGCTCGGCGGCGAAGATCCGCGCGCTGGCTTCATCCAGCGTGTCGAGCCAGACGAGATCGTCCGCGGCGAACATCTCGTCGCACAGATCGTCGGGCGAATAGCCCCAGATCGACAGGCACACCGCATTGAACTCGCGGTCGAGCTGGTCGTCGTCGATCCACTGCCGCCGCGCGAGCTGATGCAGCCGCGACAGCGACCGCGCAAAATCGGCGATTCGGGTCAAAGCCATCTGATCAAAGGCGATAGTGGACATGTAGTCCTCGCAACAGAAACAGGCCATAGATATTGTGGGCGCAGCACAGCGAATCACAATGATATATCAATGGCTTGTAAAATTGTTCTTAATTTGTTCTGGGACGCGATCCGGCGCCTGAGCAGCGCACAAGCCGCGTCGATCCCATCCAGTTCCCTGCTGCCACGGGTACCGACGTAAGCCGCAACCAATGAGCGCCGCGGAGCGACGGGCGATGCAAGCGCGCAGCGATCGATCGACCGACCATCATCGTCGGATCATCCGCGCATGCGACCATCCTGCAGCTGCGCGACGTCGGCCGATATCGTCACCAGCATCGCGCCAAATCGCGAGTTTTGCACAAAACCGAGGCAGCGCGCCGCAACGATGCCCTCGTCATGGGTTTCGATCCGGCGCTAATGTTTGTATGGTCGGAACTCATCAAGCCATTGTGGGATCGTCATTTGTCCGTGCAGCCCGTGCCAGAGAAGTTTCAGCAGCCGCCGATCGACGAACTGGCGCTCACCGAGATCAAGAGCGCCATTCTGGCCAAGCTGACGCTTGCGATCGGCAAGGAGGCGACGCAGGCGACCAAGCACGACTGGTACAAGGCCTCGGCGCTGGCGCTGCGCGACCGCATCGTGCACCGCTGGCTGGTCTCCGAGAAGGAGAGCTACGACGCCGGCCGCAAGCGGGTGTATTACCTCTCGCTCGAGTTCCTGATCGGCCGGCTGTTCACCGACGCGCTGAACAATATGGGCCTGCTGGCGCAATACGCCGCGGCGCTGGGCGACCTCGGCGTCGGCCTCAACGATCTGCGCAAATGCGAGCCCGACGCAGCGCTCGGCAATGGCGGCCTCGGCCGGCTCGCCGCCTGCTTCATGGAAAGCATGGCGACGCTGGAGATCCCGGCGTTCGGCTACGGCATCCGCTACGATTACGGTCTGTTCCGGCAGATCATCAATCACGGCTGGCAGCAGGAATTTCCCGACGAGTGGCTGTCGTTCGGCAACCCCTGGGAGCTGCAGCGGCCCGAAGTTGTCTATCAGGTGAAATTCGGCGGCCATGTCGAGCAGGTGACCGACGCCAAGGGCCTGACACGCGCGGAGTGGACGCCGGTCGAGACCGTGCAGGCGATGGCCTACGACACGCCGATCGTCGGCTGGCGCGGCGACCACGTCAACGCGCTGCGGCTGTGGTCGGCGCGCGCGCCCGATCCGATGCTGATCGACGTGTTCAACACCGGCGACTATCTCGGCGCCACCGCGCACGAGGCGCGCGCCGAGGCGATCTGCAAGTTCCTGTATCCCAACGATGAAAGTGCTGCCGGCCGCGAATTGCGGCTGCGGCAGGAATATTTCTTCGTCTCAGCCTCGCTGCAGGACCTGATCAAGCGCCATCTGGATTCCGACGGCCAGATCCGCAACCTCGCCAAGAAGGCGGCGATCCAGCTCAACGACACCCATCCCAGCCTCGCCGTCACCGAGCTGATGCGGCTCCTGGTCGACGTCCACCATCTGCGCTGGGACGACGCCTGGGAGATCACCCGGGCGACGCTGAGCTACACCAACCACACGCTGCTGCCCGAGGCGCTGGAGACCTGGCCGCTGGATCTGTTCCAGCGCACGCTGCCGCGCCATCTCGACATCATCTACCGGATCAACGAGGCGCATCTGGCGCTGGCCGAACAGCGCTGCCCCGGCGACATCGAATTCCGCGCCTCGGTGTCGCTGATCGACGAGAAGGCCGGCCGCCGGGTGCGGATGGGCCACCTCGCCTTCATCGGCTCGCACCGCATCAACGGCGTGTCGGCGATGCATTCCGACCTGATGAAGGAGACCGTGTTTCACGATCTCAATCATCTCTACCCGGACCGCATCACCAACAAGACCAACGGCATCACCTTCCGGCGCTGGCTGATGCTGGCCAACCCGGGCCTGACCGATCTGGTCCGCTCCGCCTGCGGCGACGAGGTGCTGGACGATCCGACGCGGCTGGAACGGCTCGAAGCCTTCGCCGGCGACGCCGCGTTCCAGCAGCAGTTCCGCACCGTCAAGCACCGCAACAAGATCGCGCTGGCGCGGCTGATCAGCGAGCGCAACGGCGTCCGGATCGATCCCGGCGCGCTGTTCGACGTGCAGATCAAGCGCATTCACGAATACAAGCGCCAGCTGCTCAACGTGCTCGAGACCGTGGCGCTGTACCATGCCATCAAGGACAATCCGGACGCGGACTGGGTGCCGCGTGTGAAAATCTTCGCCGGCAAGGCGGCGGCGAGCTATCGCTACGCCAAGCTGATCATCAAGCTGATCAACGACGTCGCCGAGGTGGTCAACAACGACGCCTCGATCGGCGGTAAGCTGAAGGTGGTGTTCCTCGCCGACTACAATGTCAGCCTGGCCGAAGTGATCATTCCGGCGGCCGATCTGTCCGAGCAGATCTCCACCGCCGGCATGGAAGCGTCCGGCACCGGCAACATGAAGCTGGCGCTCAACGGCGCGCTGACGATCGGCACGCTCGACGGCGCCAATATCGAAATCCGAGATCACGTCGGCGCGGAGAACATCGCGATCTTCGGCATGGAAGCGCTCGAAGTGGTGGCGCGCCGCTCGCAAGGCCTCGACGCCACCGATGTGATCCGGCGCTCGCCGGCGCTCGACCGCGCCATCCGGGCGATCGATTCCGGCGCGTTCTCGCCGGACGATCCGGCCCGCTTCGCCTCGGTGGCGCACGCGCTGCGGCACCTCGACCACTACATGGTCAGCGCCGATTTCGACAGCTACTACGAGGCCCAGCGCGGCGTCGACGCGCGCGGGCGCGCCGGCTCCGCCTGGACCCGCGCCGGCATCCTCAACGTCGCCCGGATGGCCTGGTTCTCGTCGGACCGCACCATCCGCGAATATGCCGAGGACATCTGGGACGTCCCGACCCGGCCGGCCACGCAGCCGTCGCCGGCACGGCAGGCGAAGGGGTAGAGGCGCGCGCGACAGACTTGCGGCGCGCAGCCTCACATAGCCCCAAGCTCCGTCGTTCCGGGGCGCGAGCATAGCTCGCGAACCCGGAACCCCGAGATTCAGGGCAATCCTTTCAAGCAACATCGAGATTCCGGGTTCGCGCGTTTCACGCGCGCCCCAGAATGACGTGCATGGGGCCATAGTTGTCTGCCCGCTTCACATGACGCTCGACAGCCATTGCGTCCCGCGGCGGCGCGGGGCAAATTGTGCGGCGCAAAGAGCAAGAACAACACGGGAGCGATCATGGACGCCAGGGTCGAGGACAGCATCCATCCGTTCGATGCCGCCACACGCGTGGAGTTCGGCGACGGCCGCTGGCAGGGCGCGACCAGCGACGATTACCACGCCTTCGTCGGCCAGTTCGGCGGCGCCACCGCGGCGACGCTGCTGCGGGCGCTGATCGCGCAGCCGGAACGCGCCGGCGATCCGCTGGCCTTCACGGTGAATTTCTGCGCGCCGATCGCAGCCGGTCCGTTCGATCTCACGCCGCGGCTGGTGAAGGCGACGCGTTCGACCCAGCACTGGTCGATCGAACTGACGCAGCCCGAGGCGGGCGTCGCCGCGTTCGCCACCGCGGTGTTCGCACAGCGCCGCGAGACCTGGACGCATCGGCCGGCGGAGATGCCGAAGACCACCGCCTACGAGCAGGCGCCGGTCTATGCGCGCGCCGGCGTGGCGGCGTCGTGGATCCGGCAGTTCGAATTCCGTTTCGTCGAGAACGAGCCGAGCTTCGGCAGCGGCGCGCAGGCGGAACCGGCCAGCGCGCACACCAAGGCGTGGATCGGCCACGCCGTGCCGCGCTCGCTCGACCTGATCTCGCTGTCGGCGATCGCCGACGCGTTCTTCGCGCGGATTTTCCACGTCCGCGGCGAGCTGCTGCCGATCGGCACGGTGTCGATGACGACCTATTTTCACGTCGATGCCGCCGATCTCGCTGCCACGCCGATCACCGCGGTGCTCGGCGTCGCCGATGCCAACGTGTTTCACAAGAGCTTCAGCGATCAGACCGGGGAACTGTGGTCGCCGAACGGGACGCTGCTGGCGACGACGCATCAGATCACCTATTTCAAGGCCTGATCGACCCACGTCGCAGCGACGTCGAATCGTCACGCGTCGCTGCTACGTGCTGGCGTCGACAAGCCCCGTTGCTCCAGCTCGAAAGGCGCCGCCATGACGCCGTCCAGCTCCATCGTTCCCGACCCCGCCCGCCGCGTCGCGCTGCTCGGCATGCCGATCGAGATCGGCGCCGGGCTGCGCGGCACGCTGATGGGCCCGGCGGCGCTGCGCACCGCCGGGATCGGCCGCGTGCTCGAGCAGCTCGGCATCGCGGTCGAGGATCATGGCGACATGACGCGGCCCGCGCTCGACCGCGGCAACGATCCGGCGCCGGCCAACGCCAATTTCTACGACGAGGTGCGGAGCTGGGTCGGGGCGATCTCGGCACGCGCCTACGAGCTGGCGCACTCCGGCGCCGTGCCGCTGTTCATGGGCGGCGATCACAGCCTGTCGATGGGCTCGGTCAACGGCGTCGCGCGCTACTGGCAGCAGCAAGGCAAGCCGCTGTTCGTGCTGTGGTTCGACGCCCATGCCGACTACAACACGCCGGCGACGACGATCTCCGCCAACATGCACGGCATGTCGGCGGCGTTCCTGTGCGGCGAGCCGGGGCTCGATCATCTGCTCGGCGCCGAGCCGCGGGTGTCGATCCCGCCGGCGCAGCTCGATCTGTTCGGCATCCGCTCGATTGATCCGCTGGAAAAAGAGCTGGTACGCGCCCGCGCCATTCCGGTGGTCGACATGCGGGCGATCGACGAATTCGGCGTCGGCGTGCTGATCCGCCGCGTCATCGACCGCGTCCGCGCGGCCGGCGGCGTGCTGCATCTGTCGTTCGACGTCGACGTGCTCGACCCGTCGGTGGCGCCCGGCGTCGGCACTACGGTGCCCGGCGGCACGACCTATCGCGAGGCGCACCTCGTCATGGAGCTGCTGCACGATTCCGGCCTGGTGCGCTCGCTCGACGTGGTCGAACTCAACCCCTTCCTCGACGAACGCGGCCGCACCGCGCGGGTGGCCGTGGAACTGATCGGCAGCCTGTTCGGCCTACAGATCACCGACCGGGTGACGCCGAGCAACGCGGTGCTGCCGGAGGGATGAACGCCCTCCCCGCGGTCGTCATTCCGGGGCGCTCGCCCTTGCGAGCGAACCCGGAATCTCGCAGTTGTGGAAACGGCAGCATCGCAGAACGCTTCGAGATTCCGGGTTCGCGCAGCTTTGCTGCGCGCCCCAGAATGACGACCCCGCGGCAGCGCGGCCCGCCCCTTCCGCCGGGGCCCCCAATCGGCTAAACGCGCCGCAGCATTTTAACGCCCTGTGAGCCCATGATCCGTCTCGACAACATCTCCAAGCAGAACGGCCACCAGATCCTCTACATCGAGGCGTCCGCGACGCTGCTGCGCGGCGAGAAGATCGGGCTGGTCGGGCCCAACGGTTCGGGCAAGACCACCCTGTTCCGGATGATCAAGGGCACCGAGACGCCCGACGAGGGCCAGGTGTCGGTCGATCGCGGCCTGACCATCGGCTATTTCAGCCAGGACGTCGGCGAGATGGCCGGGCGCAGCGCGGTCGCCGAGACGATGGAAGGCGCCGGCCCGGTCAGCGAGGTCGCGGCGGAGCTGAAGCAGCTCGAAGACGCGCTGGCCGATCCCGACAAGGCCGACGAGATGGAGCAGATCCTCGAGCGCTACGGCGAGGTGCAGCACCGCTTCGAGGAGCTGGACGGCTACGCGCTGGAAGGCCGCGCCCGCGAGGTGCTGGCCGGGCTGTCGTTCACCCAGGAGATGATGGACGGCGACGTCGGCAAGCTGTCCGGCGGCTGGAAGATGCGCGTTGCGCTCGCCCGCATCCTGTTGATGCGGCCGGACGTGATGCTGCTCGACGAACCGTCCAACCATCTCGACATCGAAAGCCTGATCTGGCTCGAGCAGTTCCTGCGCGGCTTCGAGGGTGCGCTGCTGATGACCTCGCACGACCGCGAGTTCATGAACCGCATCGTCAACAAGATCATCGAAATCGATGCCGGCACGCTGACCAGCTACTCCGGCAATTACGAATTCTACGAACAACAGCGCGCGCTCGCCGACAAGCAGCAGCAGGCGCAGTTCGAGCGCCAGCAGGCGATGCTCGCCAAGGAAGTCGCCTTCATCGAGCGTTTCAAGGCGCGCGCCTCGCACGCCGCGCAGGTGCAGAGCCGCGTCAAGAAACTCGACAAGATCGAGAAGGTCGATCCGCCGCGCCGCCGCCAGACTATCGCGTTCGACTTCCTGCCGGCGCCGCGCTCGGGCGAGGACGTCGTCAGCCTCAAGCGCGTCTCCAAGCGCTACGGCAGCCGCGTGATCTATGACGGGCTCGATTTCCAGATCCAGCGCCGCGAGCGCTGGTGCGTGATGGGCATCAACGGCGCCGGCAAGTCGACGCTGCTGAAGCTGGTGACCGGCTCGACGCCGCCCGACGACGGCAGCGTCGCGCTCGGCGGCAGCGTCAAGATGGGATACTTCGCGCAGCACGCGATGGATCTGATCGACGGCGACCTCACCGTGTTCGCCTCGCTGGAAGAATGGTTTCCGCAGGCCGGGCAAGGCTCGCTCCGCGCGCTGGCCGGCTGCTTCGGCTTCTCCGGCGACGACGTCGAGAAGAAGTGCCGGGTGCTATCGGGCGGCGAGAAGGCGCGGCTGGTGATGGCCAAGATGCTGTACGACCCGCCGAACTTCCTGGTGCTCGACGAGCCGACCAACCATCTCGACATCGCCACCAAGGAAATGCTGATCAAGGCGCTGTCGGATTTCGAGGGCACGATGCTGTTCGTGTCCCACGACCGGCATTTCCTCGGCGCGCTGTCGAACCGCGTGCTGGAGCTGACCCCCGACGGCATCCACAAATACGGCGGCGGCTACACGGAGTACGTGGCGAGGACCGGGCACGAGGCGCCGGGGCTGCATAGTTAGGTGTCAGCAGAGCGCTCCCGCTTGCGCGTCTATAACCCCTCCCGCTGGCGGGAGAGGTCGGATCGCGCAGCGATCCGGGTGAGGGCACTCCTCTCGACGAGTAGCTGAGTCAGCGGCTGGGGCGCCCTCACCCCAGCCCTCTCCCGCAAGCGGGAGAGGGAGCGCGCTTGCGGTCGGGGCGGCGCTTACTTCAACGACGCTTGCTTCAACGACGCTTACTGCAGCGTGCTCAGAACAGCGGCTTCATCTGGGCGACTTTGATCGGGCCGAGCATCACGGCGCCGTCGACGAAGCGGAGCGGGACCGCGCGGGCGGGGCGGCCTTCGAGGGTGGCTTCCTGGCCGAGCGCGTTGATGCCGGCGGCTACGCCGACATTGGCGTTCTGGCGGACGACGCGGCCGAGGCCCGGGATGGCGCGGTCGAGCGCGCCGAGCACGTTGTTGACGTCGTTCGCCCGCATGCCGGGCGCGAGGCGATCGAGCGTCGATTGCGACACGCCCTGTTCCAGCACCTTGTCGATGCCGAGCTTCGGCACGACCTTGTCGAGCCCCGCCACCACCATCTGCAATTCGCCGTCGACATTGCCGGTCGGCGTCAGGCCGAGCGCGCCGATCGCGGTGGCGATCATCTCGCCCTGCTGGATCCGCGCCTGGGTGATCTCGATCCGGCCGCCGGCAGCCTGCAATTCGCGAAACCGCTCCGGCCACGGCTTGGGGCGGAAATCCTTCAGCCCGCTCAGCACCACGCGCAAATTCGCGTCGAACAATTCGGCGAGCAGCGGATGCACGTCCTGCACGCTGGCGCCTTCGAACTGGAAATCGGTCTCGATCCGCGGCGCGGCGCCGGCCGGTCCCTCGACCTGGCGGGCGTGCATCTCGACATGGCGGGCGCGGGCCAGCGGCACCTGCGCGCCGCCGTCGACGCGGTCGAGCGCCGGGGCGTCGAACGTCAGCGCGATGCGCTGCAGCGGCCCGGGCAGGCCGGCGACGCTGCTGCGCGCCGCCGCCCAGTTCAGCACCATCGAGGTCGGCTGGCCGCGGTCGGCGAAACTCGCCGGGCCCTTGAACTCGGCGATCAGCAGGCGCGGATCGTAGATCTGCGACACCACCAGGATTTCGCCGAGCTTCACTGTCACCGGCGTCCGGCTCGCGACCTGCTCGGCAGTCTGCGAGGTCAGCGCGACGCTGGCGTCAGTGCAGCGCACTTCGAGGCGGAACGGAAAGCCGGCGACGGAGCGATCGCCGCAGTCATAGACCCGGCCCGCGGCGGCCTCGCGGGCGCGCCAATTGTCGACGATGCGGTCGACCTGCGACGCCGAGATGAACCAGAACAGGCTCCAGCCGATCGCCGCGATCAGCAGCAGCGTCGGCATCAGGAACAGCGGCCACAGCCGGCGGCGGGTGGTCAGCGGAAGATCTGTCATCGAGCCTACTTAGAGTGTGCGCCTGAAAAGGCAAATCGGGGAAACCCGGCGGCGGCGCCATGCCGGAACCGCGCAGCGGATCAGCCGCGAAATCGCTGACAACCGCAGGCCCGATGGGGTAGAGACGGAATTTGTCATTTGAGCGATTGCCGTCCGTCATGTCCGCCAAGACCCTGTCCGATTCCGAGCTTTCCGAAGGCGATTTGTGGGTGTTCGGCTATGGCTCGCTGATGTGGAGCCCCGGCTTCGCCTTCACCGAGCAGGTGCCGGCGCGGCTGATCGGCGAGCATCGGGCGCTGTGCGTGTATTCCTTCGTCCATCGCGGCACGCCGGAACAGCCGGGACTGGTGCTCGGGCTCGACCGCGGCGGCGCCTGCCGCGGCATCGCCTTCCGCGTCGCCGATTCGGACCGGATGCAGACGGTGGCTTATCTGCGCGAACGCGAGCAGGTCACCAGCGTGTATCGCGAGGTCAAGCGCTCGGTCTGGCTCGACGACGACGCACGGCGGCGGGTCAGCGCGCTGGCCTATGTGGTCGATCGCGGCCACGCGCAATATGCCGGGAGGCTGACGCCCGCCGAACAGCTCCGGCTGGTCCGGCAGGGCCACGGCCGCTCCGGCCCGAACCGCGACTACGTGTTGTCGACCGTGCATTCGCTCGAAGCCCAGGGCTGCCGCGACCTGCAACTGCACCGCCTCGCCCAGGCCCTGCGCGACGATACGCCGCCGCATCGCTGAGTCATTGCCTGAGGCGGCCCTCACCCCAGCCCTCTCCCGCAAGCGGGAGAGGGAGCGCGCTGCGATCCGCGGCGGGCACGGCATAACCTCTCCCGCTTGCGGGAGAGAGCCTGCCCTCGGGCTTGACCCGAGGGTCGGATCGCGTCGCGATCCGGGTGAGGGCACTCCGCTCCGCGAGTCGCTGAGTCGGTGCCTGGGGCGCCCTCACCCCAGCCCTCTCCCGCAGGCGGGAGAGGGAGCGCGCTGCGGTTGGGGTGCGGTGGATTACTGATTGCTGGCGGTGCGGTCCGATACTGCGGGCGCATCGACGGGCGCCGCGCTCGGCACCCCGCCGAACAGCGCTTCCTGCTCGCGGCGGCCGGCTTCGATCAGGCGGCGGCTGGCGGTTTCGATCTGGTCGCTGACGGTGTCGAAGAAATCGCGGCGCGATAGTCCGGCCGGCAAAGGATCGAGGAACTCGACCACGATCGTGCCGGGATAGCGCATGAACTGCCGGCGCGGCCAGAACAGGCCGGAATTCAGCGCCACCGGCAGGCAGGGCACGTTGCAGTCGGAATAGATCTGGGCGATGCCGGCCTTGTAGTGCGGCGGCGCACCGACCGCGGTGCGGGTGCCTTCCGGGAAGATGATCAGCTGCCGGCCGCGGTTGACCTCCTCGCTGGCGCGGCGCGCCATCTCCATCAGGATGCGGCCGCCTTTCTTGCGGTTGATCGCGATCATGTCGGCCTTGATCAGAAACCAGCCGAAGAACGGGATCCAGGTCAGCTCGCGCTTCAGGATGTACAGCGGCGCATCGAAGAACTGCAGCAGCGCGAAGGTCTCCCACATCGACTGATGCTTGGGCGCGACGATCAGCGGGCCTTGCGGGATCTTCTCGACGCCGCGGAATTCGACCCTGGTGCCGCAGACGAACCGCATCAGCCAGATGCTGCTCTGGCCCCACAGCTTGGCGACCTTGATCAGCGCCTGCCGCGGCAGCAGGAAGGTCGGCACCGCGACCAGGATCCAGAACACCAGCAGCAGGTAGAACAGCACGTTGAAAATCAACGAACGGACGAAAATGCTCGTCATCGAAACGATCCGGTCAGTTGGCGAGCGCCGTCGCCGGTTTGTGGGCCATCGGCTGGAGCGTCTGCTCGCCGGCTTCAGGAGCCAGGTCGATGCCCAGCCGCGCCAGCCGCACCCGCGCTTCGACGGCGACGTATTTGGCGTATTCGGATAGCAGCAGCCGCAGCGTCGCGCCACTGCTCCACCACGCCTCGTCGCGCCACTTGTCGCCGATCACCGAGAACGGGATCAGCTCGATGTCCGGCATCGCATGCGACATTTCGACGATCGCGCGCGGCATGTGGTAATTCGAGGTGACGACGATCAGCGACCGGAAGCCGCGCTCGTGCGCCCAGCGCCGCGTTTCGGCGGCATTGCTGCGGGTGTTGACGGCGGAACGGTCGAGATCGACGCAGCAGCCGAGCCAGTCCTTGCTGTCCGGCACCGAGCGCGAGATGTCGCTGGCGCCGTTGGTCCGGTGCACGCCGGAGATCAACAGCCGCTTGCCGTAGCCGGAGGCGAGCAGTTCGACGGCGTCCGACACCCGCGACGAGCCGCCGGTCAGTACCACGATGCCATCGGCAACGCGGGACGGCTTGGATTCCTCGACCCGCAGTTGCGACAGGAACGCGACGAAGCCACCGAGGCCCAGCACGCCGAGTCCGAGCGCAGCCGTGAACGCGGCGCGGACAAACCCGAACCGGCGCACCGGCCTGGCCTGGCGCTGATCGGGGGGAAGCTGTGCAGAACGCGGATCCATCGGATGCCGGTATACCTCGATTGCGGGCCCCCGGTGCGGCTTCTTTCGGCGGACCTCGCTGACCGGAAGACGACCGGACTCTAGTGGCTTTTCCGGCGAAAGGGAGTCCGCCGGGCGTCCAAATTGGGCCGCGGCGGGCCGCCCGCCGAGGCCGTCACTCGATCGAATTCAGCGTGCTGAACAGGGTGCGGCGCGACGCCAGCGCGGTGATCGCCGCGATCAGCACCGCCTGCCCGGCGAGCGCCAGATAGCCGGTCGGACGCAGCGAGAAGGTTCCGAGCAGCGCCGCGAACTGGTCGCCGACCGGGGTGCCGGAAAACCAGGTCGCCACCGACTCGGAGAAGCCGAACACGAACACCGCCGCGCCGCCGCCGATCAGCCCGCCCTGCAGGCCGAGCATCAGGAAGTGGCGGAAGAAGCGGTCGGCGATGAAGCGGTCGCTGGCGCCGACGAAATGCAGCACCTCGACGATCGGCCGGTTGGCCGCCATCGCGCCGCGGGTGGCGAACGAGACCGAGATGATGGTGGCGACGATCACCAGCGCCAGCACGCCGATGCCGGCGAACACCGTGGCGCCGGTCATCGAGCGCATCCGTTCGATCCAGGCGCGGTGATCGTCGACGGTCGCGGCCGGCGCCGCCTCGCCGATTCGCTGGCGCAGGCCGGCGAGATCGAGCGTGGTGCCGGGCACGATCCGCGCCACGATCACCCGCGGCACCGGTAGATCGTCGAGCGCCAGCCCGGTGCCGAGCCACGGCTCCAGCAGCTTGGCGGACTCCTCCTTGGTGAACGGCCGCACCTCGACGATGCCGGGCTGGTTGCGCACCACCTCGGCGACGGTGGCGACGTCGCGATCGAGGCTGCGGCCCTGCACCGAGCGGACCTGGACGGTGATCTCGCTGGAGACGTCCGACTGCCATTCCGCCGCCGACGCGTTGACCAGCAGCACGACGCCGGTGGTCATCGAGGCCAGAAAGGTCATGATCGCCACCACCGCGACCAGAGCACGGCCGGCGATCGAGGCGCGCGGGACGATCGGGGACTGGTTGCGCGCGCGTGCCGGCACCTGCGGGCGTTCGTCTCCCAAATCGACCATCGCGTCGCGCGGATCGCTGTATCGCGGCGGCCTATTCATAGATGTGCAGCCGTCCCTGATGCAGCACCAGGCGGCGCGCCTCGTACTGGTCCATCAGATTGATGTCGTGGGTCGCGATCACCACCGCGGTGCCGGATTTGTTGAGCTCGATGAACAGCCGCAGCAGCCGGCGGCCGAGCGTCGGATCGACGTTGCCGGTCGGCTCGTCGGCGAGCAGCAATTGCGGCCGGCCGATCACCGCGCGGGCGATCGCGGCGCGCTGCTTCTCGCCGCCGGACAAGACCGGCGGCAGCGCGTCCATCCGCTCGCCGAGCCCAACCCATTTCAAGAGGTCGATGACCTCCTTGCGGTAGCTGGATTCGTCGCGTCCGGTGACGCGGAACGGCAGCGCGACGTTCTCGTAGGTGGTCATGTGGTCGAGCAGGCGGAAATCCTGCAGCACGATGCCGATCCGCTGCCGCAGCGCCGAAACTTCGTCCTTGGTCAGCAGCGAGACGTCGTTACCGAACAGATTGACCAGCCCGCGGGTCGGCCGCAGCGACAGGAACAGCAGCCGCAACAGCGAGGTCTTGCCGGCGCCCGAGGGACCGGTCAGAAACTGGAAGGAATGCGCCGGGATCGCGAAATTGAGATCGCGCAGGATCTCCGGACCGAGCCCGTAGCGCAGGCCGACATTTTCGAAGCGGACCAAATTCAGCTCCGATCGCGATCGGCGCAGCGGGACAGGGCACGCCACGCCAAATGCCCGTGGGCCGGTTGTGGGGCGGTTATGGTTTCCGATTCGTTAACGGACGCCGGATAGGATCGGGCAAGGAACATAGCCAGCGATTCGTCATGCATATCGTCTGCCCCCATTGTACGACATCCTATGCGATCGATCCGGCGAAACTGGGCGACACCGGCCGGACCGTGCGTTGTTCCCGGTGCAAGGAAGTCTGGCTGGCGCGTCCCGAGGACGTGATCCAGACCGAGGCCCGTGTCGCGGCGATGACGGTCGAGGACAAGCCGGCCGCCGACGATCTGGCGGCCGATGCCGGCTGGGGCCTCACCGAGGACGAGCAGGAGACGCCGGTCGTCGACAGTCCGCCGATCGCGGCGGAGATCCCGACCGCCGAGGATCAAAATACCTTTGCGCCGGACGTGGAGGCCGAACCGGCGCCGCGCAAGGGGCGCAAGGCGAGCAAGCGCTCGTTCGGAGGCCGCCGGCCGAAAGGCCTGAAGGCGCTGATCGAGCCGCTCCGGCAGGACCCGGTCGGCACCCTCAAATCGGTGTTCACCGCCTCGACCGCCTGCGCCGCGTTCGGCGCGCTGGCGCTGGCGCTGCTGATCTGGCGCGTCGACGTGGTGCGGCTGCTGCCGCAGACCGCGAGGTTCTACCGGCTGGTCGGCTTCGAGGTGAATCTGCGCTCGCTGGCGATCAAGGACGTCAAGATCAGCCGCGAGACGGTGGAATCCAAGCCGGTGCTGGTGATCGAAGGCGTCATCATGGGGTTCGGCCGCAAGCCGTCGGATCTGCCGCGGCTGCGCTTCGTGGTGCGCGACGACCACGGCACCGAGATCTACGCCTGGAACGCGGTGCTGGAGCAGACCGTGTTGCGGCCGGGCGAGCAGGCCTGGTTCCGGTCGCGGCTGGCCTCGCCGCCGGCCGAAGCCCGCACCATCGACGTGCGCTTCTTCAACCGGCGCGACATCGCGACCGGAGGCGCGTGATGGCGCGCATCCTGATCGCCGACGACGAAGAATCGATGCGCCTGTTGGTGGCGCGCGCCATCGGCATGGACGGCCACGACGTCGTCACCGCCGAGGACGGCAGCGACGCGCTGGAGATCCTGATCGAGAATGCCGGCCGGTTCGACCTGCTGCTGACCGACATCAAGATGCCGATCATGGACGGCATTGCGCTCGCGCTGGCGGCGGCGCGCGACTTTCCCGACCTCACCATCCTGCTGATGACCGGCTTCGCCGACCAGCGCGAACGCGCCTCCGGGCTCGACGCCATCGTCCACGACGTCATCACCAAGCCGTTCTCGGTCAGCGACATCCGCAACGCCGTGGCCGCCGCGCTGGCGGCGAAGAAGACAGGCTGATCCGCCCGGCGCCCGGCCCCGCGCCGCAGCCTACTCCCTCTCCCGCTTGCGGGAGAGGGCTGGGGTGAGGGGGACGCGGGCAGGGACTCGGCGACTCGCGGAGAGGAGTGCCCTCACCCGCCGCGCTACGCGCGTCGACCTCTCCCGCAGGCGGGAGAGGTGGCGCTGTGCCTGGGGCGCGCTGTTAGTTCAGTAGTCCTTCAGCAGCCGCTCGATGTAGTCGAGTTCGAGCTGCGGGCGCGCGGTGTCGCCAAGGCGGCGGCGCAGTTCTTCGAGGATACGGCGGACGCGCTGGACGTCGATCTCGCCGGGGATCTTCACCGTCAGATCGTCGCCGAATTCGCGGCCGCGCAGCGGGCGGCCGAGCGGGTCGGTGTTGTTGCCGCTGCTCTGCTGGCGGCCGGGACGATTGCCGGGGCCTTCCCCCTGGCCCGGACCGTCGCCCTGCTGCATCGCCTCGGCCAGCTTCTGCGCCCCCTTGCGCAGCGCGTCGAGCGCGCGGCCCTGGGAATCGACGGCGCCGTCGGCATTGCCTTCGCCGAGCCGGCCCTCGGCGTCGCCCATCGCCGACTCGGCCTGGTCGAGACCGCCTTCGCCCTCGCCCTGCTCGCCTTGCTGACCCTGCCCTTGTTGGCCCTGCTGGCCCTTCTGGCCGCGCTGGCCCTGCTGCTGGCCGGGTTGCTGACCCATGCCGCGCTTGGCGAGCTCCTGCTGCAGCTTGCGCAGCCGCTCCTGGAGGTTCTGCTGATCCTGCTGCAGATCGCCGAGGCTCTGCTCACCCTTCTGGCCGCGCATCCGGTCGCGGCGCTGGTCCTGGCCCTGCTTGAAGGTCTTGTCCCGCAACTGCTGCTGCTTGCGGATCATGTCGCCGAGCTCGTTCATCGCCTGCTGCATGTCGTCGTCGCCGCCCTGGCCGGGCTGCGCCATCTGCAGGTTCTCGAGCATCTGGGCGAGCTGTTCGAGCAGTTGCTTGGCGGCGTCCTTGTCGCCGGAGCGCGACAGCCGCTCCATGCGCTCGATCATGGCGTTGAGATCCTGCTGCCGCATCACCTTGGTGTTCGGATCGAGCGGGCGGGCGAGCTGCTGCGGATTGTTCTTCATCTGCTCGGCGAGCTGGCGCATGTAGTTGTCGAGCGCGGCGCGCAAATTCTCGGTGAGCTTCTTGATCTCCTCGTCGGAGGCGCCGCGTTCCAGCGCCTGCTTCAGCGCGTCCTGCGCGGCGCGCAGCGCCTTCTCGACATCCGACGTGTCGCCGTCCTCGATCGCCAGCGCGAGCGACCACAGGCTGGCGACGACTTCGCGCAGCGCGTCGTCGGTGCGGGCGCGCTCGAGCTGATCGGCCACGGTGTAGAGGCCGAGATACTGGCCGGCATCCGGCGTGAAGGCTTCCGGCGCGATCAGCAACGCGTCGAGCGCGGTGTAGACGTCGGCATTCTTGCCCGCGTCGAGCGCGAGAATACGCCGCTGCTCGATCAGCGCGCGGGCGAGCGGCTTGGTGAACAGCCGCTCCGGCAACCGCATCGTGAACGGCTCGCTGCGGCCCTCGTTGCCGGCCTCGTCCTTGGCGGTCAGCGTCAGCGTGACATCGGCGCCGGCATAGGGATCCTCGCTGAGATCCTTGACGGTCTGGCCGACGCCGGCGCGGGTCCGCGCATTCGGCAGCGTCAGCGCGAATTGCGGCGGCTCGAACAGCGGCCGCGGCGTGTCGGCCTTCTGCGCGCCGGCGGCCGGCGACGGCGCGAACAGCGCGTGCGCTTCGGTGACGCCGTAATCGTCCTCCAGCTTGTAGGACAGCTGCAGCGAACCGCGCGCCTGGCGCTCCGGCTCCTTGGCGAGCGCGATCGAGGGCGCGTGGTCGGTGGTGACCTTGAAGGCCCATTGCGGCTGGCCGGACGGCGCGCGGACCTGCGCGGTGCCGTCGCCCGTGATCTTGAAGTGCCGCTCGCTGGTGCCGCTCGGCGCGGCGGCCTCCGGCTTGGCCTCGACGATGCCGCCGCTGACCGCGACGTCGAGATCGCCGCCGCTGGAGCGCACCAGCAGGGTGGAGCCGGCCGGCACCGGCAGCGCCGCTTCGCTGTGCGCGGCGAGATCCTTGTTCGCCGCCGACAGGATGATCGGCGGCTTGTTGGTGTAGACCGGCGGCGTCACCCAGGCGTCGACCCGGACGTTCGGGGCCGCCAGCGCGCCGTTCCAGTCGAACGCCGCCGCGACCCGCGCGCGGCGCTCCTCGCCCGCGGCGATGAAGGTCGCGACCAGCAGCACCGCGACTAGTGCGCGCAGGCCCCACGGGTCGTGCTTCGGCAGCCGCGGCGCCGGCAGCCCGGCGCGGATGCCCTGAAGCGCGGCCAGCATGCGTTCGCGCTGCGCCCGCCACAGCGCCTGCGCGACCGGATCGCTGGAGGCCAGCGTGTCGGTCAGCGCCGTCGCCGGGCGATGCTTCAGGCCGGTGTTGCGATCGAGCCGGGCGAGCGCCTCGTCGCGGCTCGGCCAGCGGAACTTGAGCGCGGGATAAAGCGCGGCGAGCGCCAGCGCCGCGAACAGCGCGAGGCCGACGATCCGGCCGGTGAACGGCAGCGCCAGCCACAGCCCGGCCCAGGACGCCGCCAGAAACAGCCCGATGACGCTCAGCAGCCGGACCAGCAGCGGCCAGCTCCGCTCCCAGGCGATCGCGATCGTCGCCCGTTGCAGAGCCGTGGCCAGTCGCAGCCGCGCGCTCGCGTCTGGATCTCGCGGGGTCTGTGACGGGTCGGGACTGCGTCCGCTCAACAATCTCTCCGGGTTGCCGACACAGCAGCGTAGCACAACGGCGGCAATGAGGCACCTCGGACCACCGCGCCCCGGGCCCGGGTTGCACGACACGAATACGTGACGGCGGCAGGGCCGGCCCGTCAAATCTCCGCCAGATCGCCGCGCTCAGAAGGGCGAGACGCCGTCCGGGCGACGCGGGCTACAGCATCCGAGGCAGCACGTCGGCCTTCGGGTTGCTGTCGAAGAAGCGATGCTTCAGCGCGCCGAGGACGTGCAGCCCGACCAGCGCCAGCAGCGTGTAGGCCAGCACCTTGTGCAGGAACTGGAAGACCCGGAACGCCGCATCGTTCTTCGGCAGCAGTTCGGGAACGTGCAGCCCGAAGAACGTCACCCCGTCGCTCTGGGTGAAGCTGCTGGACATCGCGTAGCCCATCAGCGGCACGATCAGCAGCAACGCATAGATCGCGACGTGCACGACATGGGAGAGCACGCGCTCGTGCGCCGGCAGGTCGGCGGGGCCCGGCAGGCGCGACGTCGCGCGAATGCCGAGCTGCACCAGCACGACCAGGAACACCAGCAGGCCGAAGGATTTGTGCAGCGGATAGAGCTGAGTGAACTTCGCCGCGGTCTCGTCGTCGAGCGACGTCATCGTGAAGCCCACCGCGATCAGCCCGAGGATCAGCAGCGCCCGCAGCCAGTGCAGCACGCGCAGCGCCACGGGGTATTTGTCGACGACGATGTCGTGAGCGACCTGAGTCATGTGTCCTGATTGTCCTGACTGACGTGACGGCGGGCGCGAGCCTGGCCCGCGATGCGTCGACGGTATTGAGCGACGCGGAATGGCGAATGTGAGGCTGCAGCAACTTCAGCCGGCGGTGGTCGCGGCGTTGATCGGCATCGTCCGGCGCCGCGTTAAGGTTGATCGGTTAGGTTAAGCGATGGTTTGCATTGCCGCGCGGCGGATCGCCGATAGGTTGCATCCGTCGCGCGTACCCGACCGGACGCCGCACGTTTCCTGGTCGGGATTGCAAACGCGTGATCGGGACCGCCAGCTTTTGTCCGCCGCGTTCTGGCGGTCCCACTTTTCTCAGAGAGTTGAATTGCCGCTGCCGGCTGGGCCTACAGCCACGGCGCCGGCTGATCCAGCGCGATCAGTTGCTCGACCTCGATGCGCGGGCGCACCACCGCGTACTGATCGTCCTTGACCAGCACTTCGGGGACCAGCGCGCGGGTATTGTAAGTACACGCCTGGACTGCGCCGTAAGCGCCGGCCGTCATGATCGCGATCAGGTCGCCGGCCTTCAGCTCCGGCAGCTTACGGTCGAGCGCCAAATAATCACCGGTCTCGCACACCGGACCGACGACGTCGGCGGTGATCAGCTTGGCGCCGGGCGCGGGCTCCGCCACCGGCAGGATCTCATGATACGCCTCGTACAACGTCGGCCGGATCAGATCGTTCATTGCTGCGTCGATGATCACGAAGGTTTTGCCGTCGCCGTGCTTCACATAGATCACCTGCGCGACCAGGATGCCGGCATTGCCGACGATCATCCGGCCCGGCTCGAACAGCAGCGCGCAGCCGAGATTATGGGTGACGCGCTTGACCATCTCCGCATAAGCGAACGGCTCCGGCGGCGCGTCGCGATCCTCGTAATACGGGATGCCGAGACCGCCGCCGAAATCCACATGGCTGATCGTGTGACCATCGCTGCGAAGCTGATGCACGAATTCAGCGACGATGCGGAATGCCGCTTCCATCGGCGCCAGATCGATGATCTGGCTGCCGATATGGACGTCGACGCCGCTGATCTGAATGCCGGGCAGTCTGGCGGCGCGGGCGTAGACATCGCGGGAGTGCGCCAGCGGGATGCCGAACTTGTTTTCCGACTTGCCGGTCGAGATCTTGGCGTGGGTGCCGGAATCGACGTCCGGATTGACCCGGATCGAGATCCGCGCGGTGCGCCCGGTCTCGACCGCGAGCCGCGACAACAGTTCCAGTTCGGGCTCGGATTCGATGTTGAGGCACTTGATGTCGTGCGCGAGCGCGGCGCGGAGTTCAGCTTCGGTCTTGCCGACGCCGGAGAACACGATCTTGCTGGGCGGAATGCCGGCCGCCAGCGCGCGCTGCAATTCGCCGCCCGACACCACGTCGGCGCCGGCGCCGAGCTTGGCCAGCGTGCGCAGCACCGACTGGTTGGAATTGGCCTTCATGGCGTAGCAGACCAGCGCGTCGGTGCCGCTGAAGGCTTCGCTGAAAACCCGGTAGTGCCGCTCCAGCGTCGCGGTGGAGTAGCAATAGAATGGCGTGCCGACCTCGCGCGCGATCGACGCAAGGCTGACGCCTTCGGCGTGCAGCACGCCGTCCTGATAGTCGAAATGCCGCATCGCCGGTCAGTCCAGCAGCGAGTCTAGGATGATGCGCTTCTTCTGGCCCTTGCCGGCGACGGGCGGCGCGTTGGTGCCGTAGGACGAGTCGAACACGTCGCCCTTGGCGGCCGGCGCAGACGAAGCACTCGGCGCGGACGAAGCCCCAGCTCCAGCCGTCGGCGTATCGGCGGCGCCGGACGGCAGGTCCAGCCCGCCCTTACGGCCGCAACCCGCGAGGGCCAGCGTCGCCACGGCGATCACAACAAGCGCCCATCGCGATGGGCCGGCAGTACGGTTCACGTCGAAATCCCCAATTGCGGCCGCATCCTACAGAGATTGCCGCGGTCTGGCGAGACCCGGGGGGCCACAGTTTTTTCCGGCGGCCCGCCGGGTCAGCCCAATTTTCGCTCTTTTTCCAGTCGCTTGAGCCACGCCTTGGCCTGGGCCCGAACGTTCTTCGGCGCGGTGCCGCCATAGCTGGTGCGGCTCTTCACCGAGGATTCGACGCTGAGGACGGCGAGCGCCTCCTTGCTGATCCGCGGCTCGACCGCCTGCATCTCCTTCAGCGGCAGTTCGTGCAGCGCGACGCCGGCCTTGGCGGCCAGGCCGACGATCCGGCCGGTGACGTGGTGGGCATCGCGGAACGGCATCTTCAGCGTCCGCACCAGCCAGTCGGCCAGATCGGTGGCGGTGGCGTAGCCTTCGCCGGCGGCGGCCCGCATCCTGTCGGGTTCGGGCACGAGGTCGCGGACCATCCCGGTCATCGCCCGGATCGCCAGCGACAGCGCCGCGAAGCCTTCCATCGCGCCCTGTTTGTCCTCCTGCATGTCCTTTTGATAGGCGAGCGGCAGGCCCTTCATGACGATCAAGAGGCCGTTGAGCGCGCCGATCACCCGCCCGGTCTTGGCGCGGACCAGTTCGGCGGCGTCCGGATTGCGCTTCTGCGGCATGATCGAGGAGCCGGTGGTGAACTTGTCGGACAGCCGGATCAGGCCGACCAGCGGCGAGGTCCAGATCACGATCTCCTCGGCGAAGCGCGACAGATGCACGGCGCAGATCGACGCCGCCGCCAGCGTTTCCAGCACGAAATCGCGGTCGGACACCGCGTCGAGCGAATTCGCCATCGGCCGGTCGAAACCGAGCTTCTTCGCGGTGGCGGCGCGGTCGATCGGGAACGAGGTGCCGGCCAGCGCCGCGGCGCCGAGCGGGCTTTCGTTGAGCCGCTTGCGGGCGTCCTGGAAACGGCCGCGATCGCGCGCCGCCATTTCCACATAGGCCATCAGATGGTGGCCGAAGGTCACCGGCTGCGCGGTCTGCAGATGGGTGAAGCCCGGCATCACGGTGTCGGCCTGCTCCAGCGCCCGCTCCGCGAGCGCCTGCTGGAAGGCAGCCAGCGCGGCGTCGGTCTCGTCGAGCACGTCGCGGACGTAGAGCCGGAAATCGGTCGCGACCTGGTCGTTGCGCGAGCGCGCGGTGTGCAGCCGCCCCGCCGCCGGGCCGATCAGCTCGGCCAGCCGGCTCTCGACATTCATATGAATGTCCTCGAGCGCACGCTTGAACGTGAATTTGCCGGCGCCGATCTCTGACAGAATCGTGTCTAGACCCTTGCCGATATTTTTCGCATCGTTCGCGGTGATGATGCCCTGCGCGGCGAGCATGGCGGCATGGGCCTTGGACGCCGCAATGTCCTGGGCGTAAAGATGCCGGTCGACGTCGATCGAGACGTTGATCTCTTCCATGATCGCGTCGGGACGATCCGTGAACCGGCCGCCCCACATCTTGTTGCTCATTGTCCGCCGCCCACGATCATGCTCGCCTCTGTCCCTTCCGAACCACAAGTGACCGCCTGCGAGCCCGCGCGGCGCGTACCTGCCGAGTGCCGATGACTGAAACCCAGCCCTCTTCCACCCCGCCGCGCCGTGCCGGCCGCCGCACCATCATCCTGGCCGCGATCGCCGTGCTCGTGGTCGCCGGAGCAGCCGGGGTATACGGGATCGGCGGCCTGCAGCGCAATGCAGGCGATCCGACCTGCCGGCCGGCGGTGGCGCTGGCGCAGCAGCTCAAGCCGCTGGCGCGCGGCGAAGTGGCCGCGGTGACGATGGCGTCCAAGCCGCTGAAACTGCCCGACCTCACCTTCGACGACGCCGGCGGCCAACCGAAGAAGCTGTCCGACTTCCGCGGCCGCACCGTGCTGGTGAACCTGTGGGCGACCTGGTGCGTGCCGTGCCGCAAGGAGATGCCGGCGCTCGACAATCTGCAGGCCAAGCTCGGCAGCCCGCAATTCGAGGTGGTGGCGATCAATATCGACACCCGCGATCCGGCCAAGCCGAAGAAGTTTCTCGACGACGAGAAGCTGAACAAGCTGAGCTTCTTCAGCGACGCCTCGGCGCGGGTGTTCCAAGATCTGAAGAGCATTGGCCGCGCGTTGGGGATGCCGACCTCGGTGCTGGTGGACGGCGAAGGCTGCGAAATCGCCACCATCGCCGGCCCCGCCGAATGGGACAGCGCCGACGCGCTGGCGCTGGTGAAGGGCGCGCTGCCGAAGTAACCGCCGCGACAATCGGCCCCGGCAACAGGCTGTCGGATTTCCTTACGATCGATCGTCTTGCTGAAAGCCGCGGACGCGGCGCAAATCGATCGGGAGGAAACCAGATGTCGTATGTCGACGGCTTCGTCTTGCCGGTGCCCAGAGCCAAGCTGGCGGACTACATCAAGCTGGCGCGCAAGGCCGACAAAGTGTTTCGCGAGCACGGCGCACTCGATTATCGCGAGTGGATCGCCGACGATGTCGAGCCCGGCAAGGTCACCTCGTTTCCGCGCAGCGTGAAGCTGAAGCCGGACGAGGTCGTGGTGTTTTCCTACATCGTCTACAAATCGCGCAAGCAGCGCGACAAGGTCATGGCCAAAGCGATGCAGGACCCCCGTTTGGGCGGCATGGATCCGAAGACGATGCCGTTCGACACCAAACGGATGTTCTACGGCGGCTTCAAGAAGCTGGTGTAGGCGGAGACGCCGGACGGCCGATCAGGCGGTGACGTTGAGGTTGCCGCCGACGCCGGCGCCGACATTGGCGAGCGACGGCGAACCGCCCTGCCCGATGCCGAGCAGGGTCTGCACCGTGTCGCGCTCCATGCGGGCGTTCGACGCCTGAATCGTCGTCGCGATCTGCATCTGCGTGCTGCTCGCCTGCATCGCGAGCGCCGCACTGACCATGCTCATGTCCATCGCCACAGCCTAAACAGAAAGCGTTAACAATCTTCCGTCTCCGTGCGGCCGGCGAATGGCCTCGCGGATCGCCGTCACAGCGGGACCTCGGTGTCGTCCCGTAAATGCAGCGCAAAGCCGTTGCTGCCGGGAGCGCCGAGACCGGGGCGCAGCTCCATGCTCGGGATCAGGTAGTCGCCGCCGTTCTGACGCCGATAGGGAATCGGCGACGTGGTCGCGAGCGTGCGCATCCGCTCCCGCAGATGCTCGGCGGCGGTCTCGAACCCGGCCTGGTCGAGCCGGCCCGCGTGGTACAGGACGAAAGGCGGCAGCACGTCGTAGCCCGGGTAGAACAGAATGCCGTGGTGGATCGGAAACAGCAGGTCGTCGATCGGCCCGTTGACGCCGCGGGCGCCGTAATGCGTCTCCCAGCCGCCGGTCGTCACCATCAGCATCGCGCGCTTGCCGGCGAGATTGCCTTCGCCGTAGCGCGTACCCCATCGCTTGTCGCTGTGCTCGCCGATCCCATAGGCGAAACCGCAGGCGTAGACCCGCTCGACCCAGCCCTTCAGGATCGCCGGCATGCTGAACCACCACAGCGGGAATTGCAGAATCAGGACGTCCGCCCAAAGCAGCTTGTCGATCTCGGCGCGGACATCCGGCGTCAACTCGCCGGCCTCGAAAGCGGTCTTCGAGGCCGCGCTCGCCAGCAAGCGCTCGTCGGGCGCGAGCGCCGGGAAATCGGCACGGTCGATGGCGGGCTTCCAGCCCTGGGCATAGAGGTCGGACACCTGCACCTCGTGACCCAGGCGCTGCAGCTCCGCGACCGCGACGTCGCGTAGCGCGCCATTGAGCGAACGGGGGTCGGGATGGGCGAAGACGAGAAGGACTTTCATCGCGGGTTTCCTCAAAGCGGCTGACCGCCTTCGAGTAAGCCTGCGTCAACTCTTCCGGTAGACATCGAATATCGATATGATTATGCCGGAAAATGGATAAATCAGCTGTCACGATCGATCGCATCCGCACTTTCGTTCGCGTCGCCGAACGCGGCAGCCTGTCGGCCGTCGCGCGCGAGCTGAACGTCGGCCAGTCCACCGTGACCCGGCAGGTGCAGGAACTCGAGGCGGCGATCGGCGCGCCGTTGCTGAGCCGCACCACCCGCCGGGTGACGCTCACCGAAGAAGGCAGCCGCTATTACGCCCGTGCGATTCAGATCCTGCGGCTGGTCGAACAGGCCAGCGACGAAGCGCTCGGCTCGTCCGGAGCGCCGGCCGGCACGGTCCGGATGACCTGCACGGCATCGTTCGGCGTGATGCATGCCAGCCGGCTGATGTTCGCGTTTCAGGATCGCTATCCCGAGATCGGCATCGATCTCGGACTCACCGACCAGCAGGTCGATCTGGTCGGCGAAGGCGTCGACCTGGCGGTTCGGCTGGCGCCGCTGACCGAGAGTTCGCTGAAACTGCGCACGCTCGGCCACAGCCAGCGCCTGATGGTCGCCTCGCCCGACTATCTGGCCGTTCACGGCGCACCCAACACCCCACAGGATCTCGCCCGCCATCAGGGCGTCCGCATGATGAACGTGGTCGGCAGCGACATGCTGACCTTCGAAGGGCCGGATCGGCAGATCCATCGTGTGCCGTTCGGCGGCCGGCTCCGGGTCGATCACGGTCTGGCGGTGCGCGAAGCCGTGATCGCCGGGCGCGGCGTCGCGGCGTCGCATCGCTGGCTGGTCGACGATCTGCTGGCCTCGGGCCGGCTCGAAGCGATCCTGCCGGACTACCGACTCCCGTCCGTACCGCTGTATCTGCTGATCGTGCCCGACCGCGCCGGCATCGCGCGGGTGCGGCTGCTGATCGATTTTCTGGTCGAGCAGATCAGGACCGTGCCGGGGATCGAATGAGCGATGACGCCTGATCGTTCGTCATGCCCGGGCTTGTCCCGGCCATCACGTGGGCAACTCATGACGTCGAGCTATGCCGCGCGACTCCCGTGCTCAGCGCGTCGGGACCGGCTTCTCGCCGCGGTAGTCGTAGAATCCGCGCTGGGTCTTGCGGCCGAGCCATCCGGCTTCGACGTATTTCACCAGCAGCGGGCACGGCCGATACTTGGAGTCGGCGAGGCCTTCGTGCAGCACCTGCATGATCGACAGACAGGTGTCGAGGCCGATGAAATCCGCCAGCTCCAGCGGGCCCATCGGATGGTGCGCGCCGAGCTTCATCGCCATGTCGATCGCCTCGACATTGCCGACGCCTTCATACAGCGTGTAGATCGCCTCGTTGATCATCGGCAACAGGATGCGGTTGACGATGAAGGCCGGGAAATCCTCCGACACCGCGATCTGCTTGCCGAGCTTGGTGACGAACGCCTTGGAGGTCTCGAACGTGGCGTCGTCGGTGGCGATGCCGCGGATCAGCTCGACCAGCTCCATCACCGGCACCGGATTCATGAAATGAATGCCGATGAAGCGCTCGGGACGGTCGGTCGAGGCGGCGAGCCGCGTGATCGAAATCGACGAGGTGTTGGAAGCGACGATCGCCTCCGGCTTCAGCGTGGCGCAGAGATCGTGGAAGATCTTGCGCTTGACCTCTTCCTTCTCGACCGCGGTCTCGATCACCAGATCGCAATCGGCGAGGCCGTCGAGCTTCTCGGTGGCGGTGATGTTGGCGAGAGCCTTCTTGCGGGCGTCCTCGGTGATCAGCTTCTTGGCGATCTGACGCGACAGATTGCCGTTGATGGTGGCCATCGCCGACTTCAGCCGGTCGGCGGAGACGTCGTTCAGCACCACCTCGAAGCCACCGAGCGCCGCGACATGCGCGATGCCGTTGCCCATCTGCCCCGAGCCGATTACGCCGACCTTCTTGATTGCTGCCGCCATCACTCGTCATCTCGTTGGGAGCCCGGCCGCGCGACGCGCCGGCCGGTCCAGTCTTGCATATTTTTGCGCCGAAGTCCGTTGCGACAGCGCGGAACACCGTATCACGGCAAAAATGAAAGCTTCGGCAACGGATCCGGCCGCAGCCGGATCCGCCCGCAAGCCGGCGGTTACTTGCCGAGCTTGCCGAGTTCTTCGGTCAGTTCCGGCACCGCCTGATAGAGGTCGGCGACTAGGCCGTAATCGGCGACCTGGAAGATCGGCGCGTCTTCGTCCTTGTTGATCGCGACGATCACCTTGGAGTCCTTCATGCCGGCGAGATGCTGGATCGCGCCGGAAATGCCGACCGCGATGTACAGCTCCGGCGCCACCACCTTGCCGGTCTGGCCGACCTGCCAGTCGTTCGGGGCGTAGCCGGCATCGACCGCGGCGCGCGAGGCGCCGACGCCAGCGCCGAGCTTGTCTGCGAGCGGCTCGATGTATTTGGTGAAGTTCTCGCGGCTCTGCATCGCGCGGCCGCCGGAGACGATGATCTTGGCCGAGGCCAGTTCCGGACGATCGCTCTTGGCGACTTCCTCGCCGACGAAGGTGGACAGGCCGGGATCGGCCGCCGCCGCGACGCTCTCGATCGCGGCGCTGCCGCCCTCGCCGGTCGCCTGGAACGTCGAGGTGCGGACGGTGATCACCTTCTTGGCGTCCTTCGACTTCACGGTCTGGATCGCGTTGCCGGCGTAGATCGGACGCTCATATGTATCGGGCGCGACCACCTTGATGATCTCCGACACCTGCATCACGTCGAGCAGCGCGGCGACGCGCGGCATCACGTTCTTGAAGCGCGAGGTCGCGGGCGCGACGATCGCGTCGTAGTTCGGCGCCAGCGACACCACCAGCGCGGCCAGCGGCTCGGCGAGATCGTGCTCGTACAGCGGCGCTTCGGCCAGCAGCACCTTGGCGACGCCCTGCAGCTTCGCAGCCGCTTCGGCCGCGGCCTTGGTGCCCTCACCGCCACCGGCGACCAGGACGTGAACCTCGGCGCCGAGGGCGGCGGCCGCGGTCAGCGCCTTGTTGGTGGCGTCCTTGAGCTGGGCGTGGTCGTGTTCGGCAATCAGCAGCGTGGCCATCAGATAACACCCGCTTCGTTCTTGAGTTTCGAGACCAGTTCGGCGACGTCCTTGACCTTGACGCCGGCCTTGCGGCCGCTCGGCTCGACGGTCTTGAGGATTTCCAGGCGCGGCGCGAGGTCCACGCCGTAGTCGGCCGCGGTCTTCTCGGCGATCGGCTTCTTCTTGGCCTTCATGATGTTCGGAAGGCTGGCGTAACGCGGCTCGTTGAGCCGCAGATCGGTGGTGACGATCGCCGGGCCCTTCAGCTTCACGGTCTGCGAGCCGCCGTCGACTTCGCGTGACACCTTGAAGTCGGAGCCTTCGACCTCGAGCTTGGACGCGAAGGTCGCCTGCGACCAGCCGAGCAGCGCGGCCAGCATCTGGCCGGTTTGGTTCGAGTCGTCGTCGATCGCCTGCTTGCCGAGGATGATCAGTCCGGGCTGTTCCTCGTCGGCGATCGCCTTGAGGATCTTGGCCACCGCGAGCGGCTCGACGACGCCGTCGGCCTTCACCAGGATGCCGCGGTCGGCGCCCATCGCGAGCCCGGTGCGCAGCGTTTCGGAAGCCTGCGCCGGTCCGATCGACACCACCACGACCTCGGTCGCCTTGCCGGCCTCCTTCAGGCGCAGGGCTTCCTCGACCGCGATCTCGTCGAACGGATTCATCGACATCTTGACGTTGGCGAGTTCGACGCCCGATCCGTCACTCTTGACCCTGATCTTGACGTTGTAGTCGACCACCCGCTTGACCGGCACCAGAACCTTCATCGATCCTCTTTCGTGTTGCGCTGGGGTTTATCTTGTCGTGGCGGCGGAACCTAAAGCCCCCGCTATCGGCGGTCAACGCGCGAAAACCCAAAAAACTGCCCGGTCTAGCGGTTCTGGCCGGGAACCCAGAGAACGTCGCCGGCGCCGTTTTGGTTCACCGCGCTGCTGGCGACGAACAGGAAGTCCGACAGCCGGTTGACGTATTGCACCGCCGCCGCGGTGATCTTCTCGTCCGGCTTGGCGGCGAGTTCCGCGATCACGCGTTCTGCGCGGCGGCATATTGTCCGGGCCAGATGCAGGTAAGCGGCGCCGGGCTGGCCGCCGGGCAGCACGAATGACGTCAATGGCGCGAGACGGTCGTTGAGCTGATCGATCTCCCGCTCCAGCCGCTCGACCTGGGTCGACAGCACCCGCAGCCGCTCGGCCTTGCCTTCGCGCTCCGGCACCGCGAGATCGGCGCCGAGGTCGAACAGATCGTTCTGGATCCGGCCCAGCATCGCGTCGAGCTCGGGGTGCTGCGCCAGATGCAGCCGCGCCACGCCGAGCGCGGCGTTGGTCTCGTCGACCGTGCCGTAGGCGCTGATCCGCAGATCGTATTTCGGCCGGCGCTCGCCGCTGCCCAGCGCCGTGGAGCCGTCATCACCGGTCCGGGTGTAGATTCGATTGAGAACGACCATGGCGCGGGAACCTCGGCAACCGGGACGGGCAGGACGAAAATCAGCAGGCTCGTGGCTAGCGGCCCAGCGCCCAGACCGCAAGCATGGTCACGATGATCGCGACGAACTGCAACAGCACCCGCCACCGCATCAGCTTCTGCGACCGGTTGGGCGATCCGCCCCGCATCATATTGATCAGGCCGAGCAGCAGAACCAGCGCGACGGCACAAAGGGCGATGGGGAGGACAAGCGTGCTGAGGAAGGTTGCCATCCTGGTCTCATAACACCGCCGCCCCGGCCGCGCTATCCCGGCAGCAGATCAGCGGCCCCGCAACGAAGCCGGTTTGAGCGGGTTGGTAGCGATGCTAGGCTCCGCCCCCGCAACGCTCAGTCAGGTGACCAGTGAGTCAGATCCGCTACGTCTACGCGGTCGCGATGGACGCGCTCTACACGTTTCTGGCCGATGACGGGTGGGCGATCGCGAGCCACATCGCGCTGTCCTCGCTGATGGCGCTGTTTCCCTTCCTGATCGTACTGACCTCGCTGGCCGGCTTTTTCGGCTCCAAGGACCTCGCCGACCAGGCCGCCACGCTGATGCTCGACGTCTGGCCGGCGCAGGTCGCCAGCACGCTGTCGGGCGAAATTCACGACGTGCTGACCACGACTCGCGGCGGCGCGCTGACGATCGGCCTGCTGCTGGCGCTGTATTTCGCCTCCAACGGCGTCGAGAGCCTGCGGGTGGCGCTGAACCGCGCCTATGCGGTGATCGAGGTCCGGCCGTGGTACATGCTGCGGCTGGAATCGATCGGCTACACGCTGGTGGCGGCCTTCACCGCGCTGGCGATGGCGTTCCTGATCGTGCTCGGTCCGCTGATCCTCGCCACCGCGCGGCACTACGTGCCGCTGCTGGTCGAGGACAACCAGACGCTGCTGACGATCGCGCGCTACGGCATCGCGATCGGCGCGCTGATCCTCGCGCTGTTCATCCTGCACGCGCGGCTGCCGGCCGGGCACCGGACGATCCGGCAGATCGTGCCGGGCATCGTCTTCACCATCGTGGCGTCGCTGGCCTCGGGGATGGGCTTCGGCCTGTATCTGGCGCGCTTCGCCAACAACTACGTGACGATGTATGCCGGCCTCGCCTCGGTGATCATCGCGCTGGTGTTTCTGTATTTCATCGCCGCGATCTTCGTCTATGGCGGCGAACTCAACGCCGCGATCATCAAGTCGCGGCTGCCGGACGGCGTGACGCTTCAAGCAGCGCAGTTGCGAGCGCGCGAGGAGAAACCGGTTTGAGCAGGAAGGCGTCGGCGCCGGCGGCGCGCGCCGCCGCCTCGTCCTGATCGCGGCCGGAGACGCCGATGATCGGCACGGATTTCAGCGGCGCGGCGAGCGCGCGGATCCGGCGGATCGCCTCCAGCCCGCTGATCCCGGGCAGCACCATGTCCATCAGCACCGCGTCGAAGCCGCCTTGCGCCAGCCGCTCCGGCGCCAGTTCGCCGCTGCCGATGAATTCGGTGTGGTGGCCGAGTTCGGTGAGGATGGCGTTGAGCACGACGCGGCCGAACGGATTGTCTTCGACGCTGAGCAGCCGCAGTGGCCGGGCGGCGACCGCGGCGTGCGGCCCCGGCGTCGACGGCTGCGGCGGCCGGGCGCGGGTCAGCCGGATCGTTAGGGTGAACACGGTGCCGCCCTTCGGCCGCGGCGTCACCGCGACATCGCCCTGCATCGCCCGCGCGATCTGGCGTACCGAGGACAGGCCGAGGCCGGCGCCGCCGAACCGCGACGCGATGCTGACATTGGCCTGCGAGAACGGCCTAAACAGCCGCTTGATTTCCGCGAGCGTGAGGCCGATGCCGCTGTCGCTCACCGCGAAACTGACGTCGGCCTGATCCTTGCCGGCCGCGGCGGAGCTGACCTTGAGCGCGACGTCGCCGCGCTCGGTGAACTTCACCGCGTTGTCGATCAGATTTTCCAGCGCCGCACGCAGCCGCACCACGTCGCCGACGACGAAGGCCGGCAGCCGCTGCGAAATCGTCACCGTGGCGCGCAGCCCCTTGGCGGCGGCGCGGCCGGACAGCGAGTCGCCGGCGTTGCGCGCCAGCGCGCGCAGGTCGAAGAAGTCGCTGCGGACCCCGAGATCGGTCGCGCCGAGCCGCGCGGCGTCGACGAAAAGCGTCGCCAAACCAGAGAGATGCTCGGCGCCGGCCTTGATGGTGTCGACCCAGCGGCGCTCGCGCTCGCCGAGATCGGAGGTCGCCAGCAGATCGCTGACCGCGAGGATGCCGGTGAGCGGGGTGCGGACTTCGTGCGCGAACGCCGCCAGCGCCGTTTCGACCATGCCGGGGCTGTCGGCCTTCCTGCGGGCGCGCTTCCGCGGCGTCCGCCCGACCGGCGTCCGCCCGCTGCGCAGGGCGCGCGACTTCACTGCCATGGTTCCCCCGACCCCGATGGCCGGCACCATGCCATGGCGGCCTTAACGGAGTCATCGGAAAACCGAATTGCGGCGGCCTCGGCCTGGGGCAAAGTTCGGGCAAACTTCAGGCAGGCGGCGCCAGCCCGACCATGCTGCGAATCTGCTCCGGCGTCACCCCCGCCGCCCGCAACTCGCGCAGCCCGGTCGCGCCGGTCGACTTCGACAGCTTGCGTCCCTCGGCATCGCGCAGCAGCGGATGGTGCCGGTACACCGGCGCGGGCAGCCCGAGCAGCGTCTGCAGCAGCCGGTGGACGCTGGTCGACCAGAACAGGTCGGCGCCGCGGACCACCTCGGTGATTCCCTGCAGCGCGTCGTCGATCACCACCGAGAGGTGATAGCTGGTCGGGGTCTCCTTGCGGGCGATCACGACGTCGCCCCAGGCGTCGGGCCGCGCCGCGACCAAGCCGGTCTCGCCGTCGGGGCCGTGGCCGACTTCGTGCCAGGACAAATCACCCGCGATTGCGCAGGCGGCCGCCATGTCGAGCCGCAGCGCATAGGGCGCGCCGGACTCGATCAGTCGTGCGCGCTGCTCCGGCGCGAGCTGCTTGCCGATGCCGGGATACAGCGGCGCGCCGTCGGGATCGCGCGGCCACGGCGCGACGGCTTCCTTCGCCGCCACCAGCCGGGCGATCTCGGCGCGGCTTTCGAACGCCGGATACACCAGCCCGCGCGCCGCGAGGCGCTCGACCGCGTCGCGATACAGCGCGAGGTGATCGGACTGCCGCCGCACCTCGGGCTCGAAGGCGATGCCGAGCCAGGACAGATCTTCGTAGATGGCCGCTTCATACTCGGGCCGGCAGCGGGTGGCGTCGATGTCCTCGATCCGCAGCAGCAGACGACCGCCGCACGCGCGCGCCAGATCGGCATTCAGCAGCGCCGAATAAGCGTGGCCGAGATGCAGAGTGCCGTTCGGGCTCGGGGCGAATCGGAAAACGGGTGGCGGCATCGAAACCCCGGCGTCATTGCCGGACTTGATCCGGCAATCCATCGGATGACATACTCTTCTTACGATAGCGGATGGAGGCGCGGGTCAAGCCCGCGCATGACGCCGCGGACAAGCGCAGGCCCGATGACCATCCATCTCGACACCCAGGCCGATCTCGAGGCGGCGATCACGACGCTGGTCAAGCAGGACAAGCGGCTGCGCCCGGTGCTGAAAACGGCCGGGATGCCGGCGCTGCGGCGGCGCGATCCGGGCTTCAAGGGGCTGGCGGCGATCGTCTGCGGCCAGCAATTGTCGGTGGCGAGCGCGGCGGCGATCTGGGGCCGGGTCGGCGCGGCGTTCGAGCCGTTCGACCACGCCGCGATCAAGCGCGCCCGCACCGACCGGCTCGGCCGGCTGGGCCTGTCGGCCGCCAAGATCAAGACGCTGAAGGCGCTCGCCAAGGAGCTGCACGCCGAGCGGCTCAATCTCGACGTGCTCGCCAACGAGGATGCCGACACGGCCCACGCCACGCTGACCGCGCTGCACGGCATCGGGCCGTGGACCGCCGACATCTATCTGTTGTTCTGCCTCGGCCATGGCGACGCCTGGCCGGCCGGCGATCTCGCCGTGCAGGAGGCGATGCGGATCGGCCTCGGCCTCGACGCGCGCCCGACCGCCAAGCAGATGGCCCCGCTCGCCGAACCCTGGCGCCCGCTGCGCGGCGCCGCCGCGCATCTGTGGTGGGCCTACTACCACGCGGTGAAGAAGCGCGACGGCGTGATCGCCGGGAAGGCGGAGGCGTAGGACGACGCCGGGCACCTCGTCGCAACGCGGCGGGAACGCGCTGGACCTGATGCCGGGCCTCCAACATACTGGGATCGCACGCGACATCGCGGCGGCCGCGGACCAGGAGAGCTGCGCTTGGAGTTCGAGAAAGCCGTGGCCGACGCCGGCACCGAGGCCGTGCTGCGCTACAGGGCGATGGCCGGCATTGCGCGCGACAACGAAATTCCGAACAGCGTGCTGCGCGCCTTCGTCGCCGAGCACCTGCATCGCCGCCTCGGATTGCCGGTGCGCGTCGATCGGCTGCTCGCCGCGGTCGCGCGCGAGCTGGGACAGCCGCTCGACAACGACATCCTGGAGTTCTTCGGCGGATGCCGCGCGGACGTCGCGGTGTATCCGGATGGCCGGCCGTCGCTGCTGGTCCAGCTCACGATCTTCGACGCCGCGACCCATTTGCCGCCGGGCGGCCCCGAACTCGACCGGATCGATTTTCTGGCGCGCACGGGCAAGCTGCGCGCCAGCATCGGCGTGATGATCTGTCCGTTCGTAGTGCCGCTCGAAGCGCGGATCGAACGGCTGCACGATCTCTTCGGCGGCAACATGTATGTCGGCGAGCGTCAGGAGTCGCAGGATCGCAAATGGCACTGGTGCTTCGCCGCCGCCTCGCTGGGCGCGACCCGCAGGGCGCCGTGACCCGACGCGCGTAGCTCATCGCGCGCGAACCGCCGACATCGTCCGCAAACGACAAGGCGCGCCGACGTTGCCGCCGACGCGCCCCTCGTAAACTCGCTGGTTCCCAGGCGCCGGGGCGCCCTGGCCGAGCGGACCTCGAAAGGTCAGATCAGCGGGCGGCCCCAACGAGGTGACAGCGTTTCGAGTGAGACACTGGATCACCTCCTTTCGTTGTTTCAGGTGATGAAAGGATAGGAATGATTCTCGCGATTGAAAAGCCCCCGCTGCGACGATTTCTGCAGCGTCCGATCACGGAACGGGCACTGCGATCGGCCGTTGTCCCTGCTCACAGGGAGACGAAACAGATGACCCCGGAAACGAACGAAACCGTCAGCCTGATCGGCAGCGACAAGGTGCAGGGAACCGCGGTGTACGGCGCCGACGGCGAGAAGATCGGCAGCATCGAACGGGTGATGATCGAGAAAGTCAGCGGCAAGGTGTCGTACGCGGTGCTGAGCTTCGGCGGCTTCCTCGGCATCGGCGACGATCACTATCCGCTGCCCTGGCCGTCGCTGAAATACAATGTCGAGCTCGGCGGCTATCAGACGATGATCACCACCGACCAGCTCGAACGCGCGCCGAAATACGACGCGGATTCAGAGTACGACTGGCGCGGCGCCCGCAAGGTCGACGACTATTACGGCGTCGCGCTGAGATAGTCGCGGCGGACCGGCCCTCTGCAAAGGCCGGATCGAGAGGTTGGCTTGCCCTCTCGGCCCGGTCCTTCGTCGGCCCGGGAGGGCAAGCCGTGTATCAACGGCGCAGGCGCGCCGCGAACGGCCATCATCCAATCGCATGCGACCGGCCGGCGCCGAGTTCATCAAGAATTATTCATATCGACGCTTGCGCAGAGCTCCAGCGGCTGTCCCGGAGTGATCAAAAATGCACAGTGTGGATCTGTTTCTGCGGCTTTGCAGCGCCCATCGAGCGACGATCCGACGGACACTCCGGCGTATTTGATCGATCACCGCCTGTTTCGGCGATGCGTTTTACCCTGTCTTAGTTCCCGGCTGTCAGATTTCCGGCCCGTATCATTTGATCGCGACGAAGACGCGATCACGCGGGGCTCGACATGCAGAAGCTGCTTCACACCACTCGCGCCCGGGGCCTGCTGCGCCGTTTCGGGCGCGACCGCTCGGGCAACATCGCGGTGATCTTCGCGATCGCGCTGCTACCGATCCTCGGCCTGATCGGCGCTGCGATCGACTACGCGATGGCCAACCGGATCCGCACCAAGCTGGAGGCGGCGCAGGACTCGGCGGTGCTGCTCGCGGTCAGCAATTCGGAAATCAACCGCTCGACGAGCCAGGCCCAGGCCGACGCGGTGCAGTTCTTCAACGCCACCGTCGGCGCCTACGGCCTGAGCGCGACGATCAATCTCAGCGTCACCGAGACCGGCGGCAAGCGCAGCGCGACCTCGAACTTCAACTCGACGGTGACCACCAATTTCCTCAATCTGATCGGCTACCCCACCCTGACGGTCGGCAACCGCTCGACCTCGACGGTGTCGCTGCCGGTCTATCAGGATTTCTATCTGCTGCTCGACAACTCGCCCTCGATGGGCGTGGCCGCGACCAACTCGGACATCGCCACCATGGTGGCCAACACCTCGGACCAGTGCGCCTTCGCCTGTCACGACCTGTCGGACTCCAACAATTACTACAACCTCGCCAAGAGCCTCGGCGTCACGATGCGGATCGACGTGGTCCGGCAGGCGGTGCAGCAGCTCACCACCACGGCGACGCAGATGAGCGCGGTGACGAACCAGTTCCGGATGGCGGTGTACACGTTCGGCAGTTCCTGCGCGTCGCTCGGACTGACGACGATCGCCGGCCTGTCGTCGAGCATGTCGAGCGTGCAGACCTCGGCCAGTGCGATCGACCTGATGACGATCCCGAAGCAGAACTACAACAACGACCAGTGCACCGATTTCGACGGCACGCTGGCGTCGATCAATTCGACGATTCCGTCGTCGGGCAACGGCACCGCGTCGCAGCCGCAGAAATGGCTGTTCTTCGTCTCCGACGGCGTCGCCGACGCGTATTATCCGTCGACCTGCACCCGCACCCCGCTCGGCAACGGCCGCTGCCAGGAGCCGCTGACGGTCGCGCAATGCACCGCGATGAAGAACCGCGGCATCCAGATCGCGGTGCTGTACACCACCTATTTGGCGCTGCCGACCAACCAGTGGTACAACGACAACATCGCGCCGTTCAATCAGGGCCCGTACGGGCCCTCGACCAACAGCCAGATCGCCGCCAACATGCAGAGCTGCGCCTCGCCGGGCTTCTACTTCGAGGTCAGCCCGACCCAGGGCATCTCGGACGCGATGGATGCGCTGTTCAAGAAGGCGGTGGCGAAGGCGCGGCTGAGCAGCTGACGCGGTTCGTCGATGGAGTTGCGCCGGCGCTCTTCCTTCAGCCCCTCTTCCTTCAGCCCCACTCACCGTCATTCCGGGGCGCGCGCTCTTGCGCGCGAACCCGGAAGCTCGACGTTGTGGACACGTCGGAAGGTGCAGACCATGTCGGGATTCCGGGTTCGCGAGCTGCGCTCGCGCCCCGGAATGACCGGGGTGGGGCGGGGCGAAAGATCGGCCGTTTCCTGAGCGAAGTTACACCACCGGCTCCGGGGCCGGGCCGATGATGACGCCTTCGTGGCCGCGCAGGTCGAGGGTGGCGCCGACGCGTTCGCCGGCGCGGTCCATCGCCGTGGACAGCAGCACTTCGCCGTCGAGCCCGAACGCATCCGACGCCGCCGACACCGGCTCGGCGCCGAGATTGAGCGCGATCAGTACCGAGCGTCCCTGATGATGCCGGCGATACAGCAGCAGGCTGCCGTCGGCGGCGAGCGGCTGATACTCGCCGAGCGACAACGGCGGCATCCGGCGGCGCAGCCGCAGCAGCGCGCGATACAGATTGAGGATCGACTGCGCGTCGGCGCGCAGATTGGCGACGTTGTCCTGCGCGGCGCCCGGCGCCAGCGGCAGCCACGGTTTGGCCTCCGAGAAGCCGGCGTTGGGCGAGGCGTCCCATGGCATCGGCGTGCGGCAGCCGTCGCGGCCGACCCCGATGCCCGGCACGTTCTTTTCGAACGGGTCCTGCACGTCCTCCGGCGCGATCTCGACCTGCTCCATGCCGAGCTCGTCGCCGTAATACAGCGTCGGCGTGCCGCGCAGCGTCAGCAGCAGCATCGCGGCAACGCGGGCCTGCGCGGCGCCGACCCGGCTCGCCACCCGCGGCCGGTCGTGATTGCCGAGCACCCAGTTCGGCCACGCGCCCGCGGGCAACGCCGCCTCGTAGCGCGCGATCAGCGCGGCGATGTCGCGGGCGTTCCACGGCACCGACAGCAGCGCGAAGTTGAACGGCAATTGCGCGCCGCTCAGCTCAGGGCCGTAATAGGCGACCAGCCGCTCGATCGGCAGATAGATCTCGCCGATCAGTAGCCGCTGGTCGAACTCGTCGAGCACCGCGCGCATCTCGCCGACGATCTCCAGCGTCTCAGGCCGGTCGGCGGAATACACCGGCTGCAGCGCCGCATGCGGCGGCAGGCCGGGCTTGAAATCCGGATTGGGCGGGTTGTCGCGATACTGATCGTCCTTGATCAGGTGCCAGATCACGTCGACGCGGAAGCCGTCGACGCCCTTGCGTAGCCAGAACCGCATCGCGTCGTAGATCGCCGCGCGCACCTGCGGATTGCGCCAGTTGAGGTCCGGCTGCTGCCTTAGGAAGGCGTGATAGTAATACTGGCCGGTGGCGGCGTCGAATTCCCAGCCGCTGCCGCCGAATTCCGACAGCCAGTTGGTCGGAGGGCCGCCGCCCGGCGCCGGATCTCGCCAGATGTACCAATCACGTTTCGGATTGTCGCGCGACGACCGGCTCTCGACGAACCACGGATGCTGGTCCGACGAATGGTTCGGCACCAGATCGAGAATCAGCTTGAGGCCGCGGGCATGCGCGGTCAGCACCAGCGCGTCGAAATCGTCCATGCTGCCGAAGATCGGATCGATCCCGACATAGTCGGCGACGTCGTAGCCGAAATCCGCCATCGGCGACGGAAAGATCGGCGACAGCCAGATCGCGTCGACGCCGAGGTCGGACAGATAGTCGAGCCGGTCGATGATGCCGCGCAGATCGCCGATGCCGTCGGCCCCCGAATCCTGAAACGAGCGCGGATAGATCTGGTACAGCACGCCGGCCGCCCACCATGACGGGCTCACCACCTTGTCCATCGGTTGTCCTTCTCGAGCCTCGCGTTGACAGACGCCCGAAGCCGGCAGCTTGTTCCTGCGGCGACTGTCTCCTCCAGATCGCACAGGCATGCGTCAGCGCCGTGAAGGCATCGGCGCGGCGGCGGCGGCTGTCCCTGCGTCTCTCGTCGAGTCGCGGCCTCACCTCTCCCCGCGTGCGGGGAGAGGTCGACCGGCGAAGCGCAGCGCAGCCGGTCGGGTGAGGGGGCGTGTCAGCGGAGCCGAGAGTCAGCGACTCGCCGCGGCCCCTCACCCCACCCCTCTCCCCGCAAGAGCGGGGCGAGGGAGCGCGCCGTACCGGGGGTGATTCATCGATCAATGTCTCCTCGTCGCCGCCTCACCGGTTACCTCTCCGTTCAATTCCTACGCATCCGCCGTCCGCGACCGCCCCTGCCCTGTATCACTCTACCGATCGCGCCGGGCGCGTGCTGATCGGGCTCAAAAGATTGCGCTTTGGTTGGCGATCATTCACCGGCCGCTTACTTAGTCTGATGCGACGCGTTGTCACCGGTAAGTCAATGCCTGAATCAGCTTGCCGCAACGCGAAAATGTGCGAGATTGGGAACCTGGCCGGGGCCGTGGAATTGTCGGTGAATACTGAGATTCCGCTGCACGCCCATTATGATCGAGGAAGGTAAAGCATGACGCAAATTGTTAAACTGTACGACGACGCCAAGAAGGCCCAGGCGGCCGTCGCCGAACTCAAGGCAGCCTCGTTCGACAACGCCGAACTCGTCACCAGCAAGGACGGTAGCGTGGTAAGCGTCGACCCGCCGTTCGGCAAAGGCGGTCAGGCGGAAGCCATTCTCAATCGCCACGGTCCGAGCAAGGCTGCCGTGTCCGGATATTCCCGGACGTCGTCGGCCAATCTGACCGGCGCGCCGCGTCTGACCGACTCGCGCACCACGTTCGGCGGAATCTTCCCGGAACTGACCAGCCCGAACTTCTTCCTGTCGTCGATGTTCGGCCCGCTGCTGTCGCGCTCGCAGGCCCCGATGTCGTCGCTGGCGTCGAGCCAGAAGCCGTGGTCGTCGCTGACGTCCAGCCAGAAGCCGTTCTCGCAGCTCGCTGCTAATCAGAACGGCTCGGCCAAGCTGATCAACGATCCGGCGCCGTTCTCCTCGATGCTCGGCCTGCCGGTGCTGCTCCGCAGCTGAACGAACTATCGGAAACATGAACTGATCATCAGCGCCGGGCTCTGCCCGGCGCTTTTGTTTTGCGCTGTCAGCAGGTTGGACGGCAGAATCCGCTTGCGCGCCCGTTCCGGTTCCGGAATCAATCGGTTCCGAGGGCTGAGATGCGAATAACTCCTGCTCCAAAGGCTGGTCGGGCGCGGCGGCTGTTAGCAGCCGGCGACCGGATTCGGCCGGCGCATCGCCGCGGCGCCGGCGCAGCGGAGCGCGCCGATGCTTGAAATCAGCATCCTGTGCGTGATCGCCCTCGCCGCCGTGTACTGGATGGCGCTGTGGCTGATGGGCCGGCACGAGGACGTGCTGTACGGCTCGTTCGTGTCGTCGGGGCCTGCGGGGGATGAGCCGCCCGAGCCGATCCGCCCGATCCTGCCGCCGGAATTGCCGCGCCGCCCACGCGCCGCGCTGCCGGCGCTGCCGGCGCCGAGTGTGACGTCGGTCTCACGGCCCGAGCAGGTCCGGCCGCCGGCACCAGAACCGCGCAATGGCAATGGCCACAGCAACGGCTTCGTCAACGGCAGCGGCGCCATCAAGGCACCGCAACTCGCAAGCGTTTCAACAGCGCAGCCGCCCGCGACGTCGTCGCCCATCGTCCCGGCCGCGGCCAGGCCGATGCCTCCCGGCCTGCCGCCCAAGCCGCCGCTTGCGATCAATCCCGCCGCGCTGCAGCGCCACAACATCGCGCCCGCGGCCGCGGCGCTGACTCCGACGACTCAGGAGCCCTCGACCGGCGACGTGCTGGCATCGCTGCTGGAAACGCTAAAGCGCGATCTCAACGAAGCGGCCCGCAAGTAATCGCGCGGCACGCCGTCGCCCCGGCGCGCCGCGATGACGGCCCATCCTCAGGCGGACATCTCGGACGTTATCCCGCCGGCAGGCATCGCGGAGCGGAGCGATCGCGGCGGAGAGCCGCGACGGACCGGATCAGGCGGTGTGGTGCGGATGATGCGGCGCGCCGGCCTTGACGTGCTGATGCTCGCTCTGATGACCGCCCACGATCACCACGCTGAACAGGATCACAACAGTGGACAGCGCTGCGGCGGCGAGCAGCAGAATGTCGAAGCTCATCATGGTCATGGTCGTATCCCCCTGCATCCGATGCAGTGGCATCAGCATCACGCCGACCCGCCATGGCGGCGTTGATGCCGATCAACTCTCGGGATTTTGAAACGCGGGCTGCATTGCGCCGAACGCAGGGCTGTGGCTCGGCAGCAGCATCTTCGCGGGCGGCCGAGCCGTCACGACCATGACCGCGCCCCAGCCAGTCTGTGTTTGAAGGTCATTGGGTTCACGCCGGTCAAGGCGACGTGCACAAGCATGCGCACCGTCGGCGGTGCGCCGCGTTGCTCAACGCGTCGCGGCCGCCTTTTCGCTGGCGCGCGACGGCGCCGAGCCGGCGCTGAGCCCGAGCTTGCCGGCCTCCGCCAGCTCGCGCAGGCGATTGCGCGCCCACACCCGCGTCGCCCGGTCGGGACGGCCGTCGGCGAGACCCGCCGCGCCCAACTGATCACTCCGCTCCGATTGACGCTCACTCGTTCGACTCGCCATCGCTCTTTCCTCCTGTGTGAATCCGGCCGATCGCCGTATGCCGCGCAACGCGCCGGCTGTGCCGGGTTCGCGCTCCTGCGAACGACTCCTTGCACTGATTCACGATGAAGTTGCGGTAGATTTCGCGGGTGCGCGTTCTGAATAGTTCCAAACTGCGATCAGCACCGACGCGCCGTGCACGGTTCGATGAGTCGCGATTTGATCTGGATCAAACAAGCATCGCCCGCGCTCGCAACTAACAACTTCGCCGCGTGCAGCGTCACGCGCGCCACCGCGCAGCGTCGACGTATGCAGGCGGCGAGCCGGCGTTTTTGTATGTGCGCTTCGCCCGGCAACGCGCACCGCGTCACCTCTCCCGCAGGCGGGAGAGGTCGGATCGCGCAGCGATCCGGGTGAGGGCACTCCGTCCCGCGAGCATTGAGCTCACTGCCCGCGTCGCCCTCACCCCAACCCTCTCCCGCAGGCGGGAGAGGGAGCGACCGCTCCGCTCGCGCGACGGTTGCCGGCAGCGCCGCAGAGGCGATCACGGAATAGCGTCGCGACACGATCTTGACGGGGAGCGGCGGAAGGGCTGGAGCGGGCGAAGGGAATCGAACCCTCGTATGCAGCTTGGGAAGGCAAAAGCGACTACTCTGAACCTACTTGAAGACCTTCATAAGTTATTGATTTCGCAATGTTTACGCGATAATATGCCTTTCCGCGCTGGATCCGGAAAAGCTAAGTGTTTTTAGCTGTCGTTGTAGAGATGTTGTAGGCATTTTATGTCCCAAAAGACGCCCTATGAGCGCGAGAGCAAACGTATCACACTGCTGGACGTCCAATACGCGATCAAGGTGTCGCGGACGCCGACGTCCGGGGCGAGGATCATCGAGTGGAAGGACACCGAGTGCGTGGGTCTGACGTTGCGCATCACAAAGTCGGAGGCTTCCTGGCTGATCCGCCGGCGCGACCGCACCATCAAGATCGGCCCCTGCAAGGACGTTCCGCTCACAACGGCGCGCTACATCACTCATCAGTCGCGCGATGCCGCCAAGCGGGGACGCGACTTGAAGGTTTTCGTCGAGACGCTTCTCGCCTTGCGTTCGCACGCGATGGAAGAAGACGGCTTTCGCAGTCAGGCGGCCTATCATGATGGATGGGACTGGAAGACAGCCGACGAATTGGCGGACGACACGTCGGAGATGGGCCGTCAAAGGCTTGTCGGCGATCTGCATCCGACATGGACATGGAGGCGGCTGACTGAGAAATTCCTGGAGGACAAGCTGCCGGAATTGAAGGCGACTTACAGGGCGCAGTACCAGAAGTACCTTCATCTGCCGGAATTCGCGATCATCAACGACCGGCTGGTGGGTGAGCTCACGGCCAACGACCTGGAGGTCGTCCGCGACCGCATGCTGACCGCCTACGGCAAGTCCGCAGTGCACCGTGCCGTTAGGCAGGGCCGTGAGATGCTGACCTGGGCCTGGAACTATCACGCGGGCAAGGTTGGGCTGAGCAATACGCAGTATCCGTGGTGGACCCGCTGGTCGGTCAAATACAAGTCCAAGGTTCGGCACCACGAACCGACCATCGCCGAGCTCGCGCGCACGATGGTGATCGCCGACATGTTCCGCAATCTCTCCGACAAAGAGCACGCGACCTATTCCGGGACCGTCGGAGCTCTTTGGGCCGCGGTGCTGACCGCGCAACGTACCGGATCGCTGCTGGTACTCCGGCCGGATCGGATGTTCGCCCCCGATCGGAAAGCCAAGCTGCCCGGCTGGAAGATCGCCAACTGGAATCGCGACGAGATGAAGGGCGGCAAAGACGGCGGCAGGCCGCACGCGCTTCCCGTGCCTCCCGACGTCCTGAAGATCCTCGACAGATACTACAAGGACTCCGGGGGAAGCTCGGAATGGATGTTCTCGGGCCGAAACTCCGAGGAGCGGATCAGCCAGGCCGCGCTGAATCTGCTGATGTACCGCCTTCAGGGGCGGGTCTTCGATCACCGGGGCAAGAACAAGCCAGACCGTCCCGGAAAGCCCGGACCGAAGGCGGCCTCGAAGGCCAAGACGCGCATCGATCTGTTCGATCACTACGGCATCCGGCCGTGGACGCTGCACGATGTGCGTCGAACGCTCGGATCGTTCCTCGACGACAGGCGCCTCGGAGGCGCCGCTTCGGCGATCCTCGGCCACAAGCTGCCGCGTGATGTGATGCCGGAGAAGGAGCGGATGGCTCCCGTGACGGAGATTCACTACAACTCCTCGCAACGCATCGCGCTCAAGGCCGAGGGCATGGCACTCTGGACCAAGGCCATCCTCGCCGCTTGCGAAAAAGAGCGGAAGGCGCTGCGCCGCAAACCGCGCCCAGCGTTGCCCATAGTGTCGCCGTGAGCTCAGGAATGGCGTGCCCGCATCTAGATCAAATGCCGGCCATCGACCCTCCCCTTGGCCACGCGACTGGCAGAGGGGATGCACTACGTTTCACGGAAATCGTATTACGGGAGAATGCAGTGCCTCTGTTCGAGGTGACCGACAAACCCTATGGCTCGCTCCTGCAACGCGGGCTCGAGGTTCGTTGCCCTGATACGCTCGATAATTAGATTGGGACTGAGCGGACGCGCCGCGTGATAGGCTTCGACGAACTGCTTGTCCTTTTCCGACAAGCGGGCGAGCTTCGAAACGATGACGTCATCCGGGCACGGTGCGACGGCTAGAACCTGTCGACCATCAACTTCGATGGTCTTGTAGATCGCCCTAGTGTTCCAGTCACTTGGTAAGCGGGCCGTGTTCTCGTCGACACCATCGATGTAGAAACCGTGCGCCCGGTGAAATTCCGAGCCTTCTCCGAAGAGCGCATTGATCTCTTCGGACGCCTCCGGCTCGTCGTCGGGATCCAGTTTCTTCTGCATAACTTCCCAAATCTTCGCGTTTTCCGGATAGGCGTCGATTTCGCCCGAGGTTCGCAGGACGACCGGCGCATCAGGCCACGATAGAAGAATGCTTTGGCTGCCAATAATAAAGACCTTGTCGGTCTTGAACAGCCGGGCTATCGCCCTAACCGTTTCGACAAGGTCCTCGAAGGTGCGGACAAACGATCGCTCCGTCACGCAGACATACGCTGAAGATCTGTGGGTTCGCGCCTCGCGGACCTTTGGGCAACCCGTTTCGCCGCCTTCCAAATACGGCGCCTCAACGCTTCGTCACCGAAGTCGATACCTTCGGCCAGAACGAAAGGTGACGACAGACGTAGACGCGTCATTTCCTCGTCGCGGCTAGTCAAAAGACGACGTACATTCGACGGGGGAAGACCGAGCAGGTCGGACCATTCTCGGACGAACGAATATCCTTGATAACGCTGCGAGCTACGGTCCAGCGAAGTTTGCGCCTTCTGGACCAACGACGGGTCGCGACCGATCGCCCGCGCGATCAGCCTATGAATCATCAGCTTCGCGGTATCGTTCACGTATTCCTGGTTGACTCGAACGCTCATCTCTATCGCCCAAACGTTACAAAAGAAGAATATGCATCAACACCTAAAGATCCAACTCATTTAGACGAAGTTGGCGGCTAAACGCGTTCTCTTTACGTTCAAGTTACCAGTTCCCTAATGCACAGACAATCCCTCAGGAAAGGCGGAAACGTTCTCCTAACGCTCAACCGGTCCCAAATCCATTTCTAAAGCATTTCGGAGCCGAACCGGCTCCCAAGACCGAAAGCCTAAGCTCGTTGAAATCTGCGTCCCGATTTAGCGACGTCGACCGATATCGCGAGATGTTCCTTGCCTGCCGGGCAGATCAAGCTCGCGGCGCCCCCCCCCCCAAGCCCGCCGCTGCCACCGATCCGTTTACGCCGGACGCCGCCCGCCGCCTGCCGCCTGCCGCCTGCCGCCTGCCGCCTGCCGCCGCAACCAACGCTACGCCCTCGGTTCGGTTCGGTTCGGTTCGGTTCGGCTCGGCTCGAGCTTTAACGAGTCCTTTAAACCTAGCTTACGGCGATTCAAGGATTCGAAAATAACCGAATCCTTGCATTTCGAATCCTTCGAAATCGAATCCTTGAAAATTTTCCGAGGACTCGTCTGCAATCGATTTTTTCAAGGACTCGTTAGCAAAAATCGAATCCTAGAAGTCCATGGGGGATCTGCTCGGCGGGCGGCGCGAGCGCCACCGCGATCGGGACCGCCGGCGCTCGCCTTGGCCGCCGGTTCGGCCGGGCCGCGCTGCCGGCTATCGAACAAGTCCGCTGGTTTGTGATGGGTTCGGCCGCTGCTTCCAAGCGCCAGGATATCGGGTTGAGTACGGTTACGACCCCCGTCACGGCTACGGTCCACGTCATGGCGGCTGGGATGGAGGCGGGGCGGGCCACTGGTAATCAACGGAAAGGGGCTGCCAAAAGCAGCCCATTTTTTCAAAGCTCTCGGCTAAGATGAGGAACGCGTCCGTATGTGCGGCGTAGTCTGGATATGCCAGTTCACGTCATGTGCCGCTGTGGCGCTTTGTAGCGCTCCGGCCTAGCCGCTGCCGAGACGAGTTGCATCGTATGCAACTCAACTCTCGAGCCTTTAAAGGGCTGAAGGCATCCCATTACCGGTTATTGTCGGGCCCATAAGGCTTCCGTCTGCCTCGCTTGCGGCCCGGTAAGCCGCTAACGCCGCGGCAGCGCTTGCTCTGGCTACAGGCCGTCCTCCGTTTCAGTCAAACGCCCGGGCTGCCTCCTACAGGTGGCGGCGTAGTTTTTGACAGAGCCGCAGCAGAAGAAGATATGCTTGGCCTTTCGACACGGCCGACAGTCCGATGCTGTGCGCCGCTAAACAGCGCGCGATCGCCCAAGGTGAGGCCGCTGCATTGGCCTGGGTTAGATCCGCCTTAGCTAACGCAGCCGTCGCGGCTCACGCCGCCGGCCAAAGCGGCTGTTTTTCAGACGCCGAGACCTGGGAGTTGCGCCAAGACTGAACACGTTCAGCTCGAGATGTCGCCGCGGACCGCTTCATGACGCTGGCAAAGGTCGAGCTTGCAGGTACGAAAAACGCGACACCGAGTTCCGGAACGAGGAGCGTGACCAGCGGGCCGAGCTGGTGCGCCAGAACCTGGACGCGATATCTTATCACCGGCACGCTCTTTAGATCGCGCAGTGCTGCCTTGAGCCGATCCCGGCATGCGAAAGTGCGGATTCGACAACTATAACCGAAAAGCCTGTGGCAGGCTGTCGCAGAAAGACTGGCATAATCCCCACGTATCTGTAGGTTCGCGAAAATGAACCTGATGGTGCCAGCCGCCGCGAACGACCAGCACATCGCATGCGCGCGGTGCGCCGGCGCAATGGCCCTCGTCCGGACGCGGAAGGCAGCCGCGGGCCGGGACCTGAAGATGTTCAGGTGCGACGCCTGCGAGTACGTCCCAGGTCATGAGTCGCGACCCGCGCACGGAGAAGATGGAATTTGTGTTAAGCGGCACCAGGCCGGTGCGCTGTTGACCCGTCGCCCGATTTCGACGCCCTGGACCGCCGAGCAGGACGAAAAGCTGCTGGCAATGGTCGCTGACGGATCGTCGGCATTCAAGGCGGCGGTCGTGCTGAAACGCGGGACGGACAGCGTGCGATCGAGAGCTAAAAAGCTCGGCGTTTCGTTTCCGACCGTCCTGGAGGCCCGCAAGAAGATCGAAGCGGGGCAGCCGTGACCGGTAAGACCGCGCGATAGTATCAAGCTCGCGGAACCTACAGTCCCGCGATTTTGTCCACTTTGACAACGCTCTCCGGCGCGCGCTGCTTCGGAATCCCGACTACGATATTCGCCGGGATAGGATCGATCAGCCGCAAAGCTGCGACGGTTTCCGCCGAAATCCCTACGCTGGGATGGACTTCCACCAGCATATCGTCAGGCAGCAAATCGAGAGCGGCTTCCAGCTGCAGCCTGTCCTTGGGAACGAACCTCATCATCTATCGGATCCTATCGCCTTGCCGCTCTTCGGGCCGCTGGCCCTCGCCAATGGATCATTGGCGTGGGTGCTCTCAAGGTAGCTCTGCATCCCGACAACGGTAAGCCAGGCCGTGAGCACGCCGGCCACAAGTAGGCCCAAAAAGAAGAGAGCGACATCGAGTTTGCTATAGCCGGCCATTGATTCCTTTTCCCAGCTACCCTTAAACCAGATCGAACAATCCGGGCCACCTCAATCTGCGCGCCGCTCTAGACCGCGCAGCGCGGCCCCCGGCACGATGGCGGCATGAGCAACCTCTACTCCATGACCACCGGCCAGGCCGCCATCCGTGCCCTGTTCCGCGTCGCGCGCGACAGCGTAGGCAACCTGCCGCCGATGCCCGGCAACTTCCCCGACTACCCGGCGCTGATCGTCCGAATGCCGACGGTGGCCGCGAGCTGACGATGGTCCGGTGGGGAATGCCGTCGTCGTCCCAGGCACTCTTCGAGGCCACCAAAAAGCGGGCGGCGAAGCTAGAGGCCAAGGGCAAGCAGATCGACTTCAAGGAGCTGCTGCGGATGGAGCCGGACAAGGGCACGACTAACATCCGCGACCTGGCCAGCCCGCACTGGAAACCGTGGCTAGGCGTCGAGCACCGCTGCATCGTGCCGATGTCGTCGTTCAGCGAGTTCAACAAGGACGCCGGCGGCGCCATCTGGTTCGCTCTGGACGAAGGCCGGCCGTTGGTCTTCTTTGCCGGCATATGGAGAGCCTACACGCGCGTCCGGAAGATCCGCTAGGGCTGGTCAGCGCCGACATCTACGGCTTCCTGACGACGAAACCGAACGCCGAGGTCGAAGCCGTGCACCCCGAGGCGACGCCGGTGATCCTGACTACGCCCGAGGAGGTGGACGTCTGGATGGGCGCGCCGTGGGACGAGGCCAAGGCGCTGCGGTGGAAGCTGCGGACGGCGCGCTGCGGATCGTGGCGCGCGAGGTCAAGAAGGACAGCGACGGGGCCGACACATGATTCCCATTCCAGACATCGGGCTGATCACCACCGACCCCGGAAGCAGGCCGATCTATGCCCCGGGCGCGCCTCAGTGGGGGTGTCCGTTATCGTAGGCACGCATGGTTTTTGGTCGCCTCGCCTCTCAGCGCGCGGTCTGGGCGCGACGGCGGGCTTGGTAGGCGCGGGGACGGGATCATATTCAGTGCGGGCGGCGGGATCTAACACCGTGGCTGACCACGATGCAGACAAGATCGCTGACGCTGCGCCCCCGCAGCGGCAGCGCAACATCCTGTACGTCGACATGGACCCCTTCTACGCATCGGTCGAGCAGCGGGACAATCCGGAGTTCCGGGGTCGGCCAGTCGCAGTAGGCGGGTCTGAAAAACGCGGAGTCGTGGCTGCCGCGAGCTATGAAGCGCGCAAGTTCGGCGTCCGCTCCGCAATGCCGTCGGTCAACGCCAGGCGTCAGTGTCCCGAACTGGTCTTCGTGAAGCCCCGTTTCGAGGTCTACAAGTCGATCAGCCAGCAGAAGCGCGAGATCTTCGCCGAACACACCCCGGTCATCGAGCCGCTGTCGCTGGACGAGGCCTAACTGGACGTCACCGAGAATATCCTGGGCATCCCGCTGGCGCGCGACATCGCATTGACGATCCGCGCACGTATCGAGGTTGAGACCAGCCTGAACGCCTCCGCCGGCATCTCCTACAACAAATTCCTGGCGAAGCTGGCGTCAGACCATCGCAAGCCGAACGGCCAGTACGCATCTCTCCAGAAACGGGACCGGCCTTCGTCGAGACCTCGCCGGTCGAAAAACTCCACGGCATCGGGCCGGCGACCGCCGCCCGATTCCCCGCGCTCGGGATCCAGACCGGCCGGCCTCGTCATTGCGGCCAGACGCTTGCGCCAGCGCGGGCTCGTTGCGCGTAGTGAAGCGCAAGCCCCGAATACATCGATGTCGAAAAGGCAACCACGCCGGAGAAATTGGCGTCAAGGTCACCTCACAGACAGATACCATCAACCGCGGCTGCTGCGATCCTTCGCGAGCTTTTCGAGCACCGTTGCTTCTTCCATCAGGGCACGACGCCGTCCCCCCGATGATCCAGACTGAGCGTCTCGCTGCTTTATCGCTGCCAATTCTTTCAATTCATCTGTCGTCAGATACGTCGTCGGATTCGTTGATTTCATCTGACAGCTTTCAATCTGGAGATCGAGCCGAAGCTTCTATCGCTCGCCTGAGAAAATGAGTCAGTTTATATTTTTAAAATTTTTCGGGAGCATATCCATCACCCAAGCGACGTGAATTCAAAAATACGTTGGCTATCGAGATTTCTTGGGCGTACGATTTCGATGCGCGCTTCTCTTTTTTTAAAATGCGAGCACGATCGCTGAATAACCCGTCGCGAACATGAGCACAGACCGATTTTATCGAAGTCGTTGATCTCCGAGCGTCGGTTGGTTATTAGACGAGCCAGCATATAAGAAGGTGGGTAGAGCTCAGCTCGATTTCCATCGACATTACTCTTCTTTGGTCATTTATGCGTCGCACGATTGCTCGCCGTCAATGCGCGGGCTGCACGCTCGGCATATGCCCGGCAACATACGATTCTTAACCGCGGTTTCAAAATTTGACTACCGTTCGTAGCCCGAGAATGAGGGCGTTACCAATGCGGCGCCCAGGCGTGTCGCTCTTCAGCGGGTCAACAGCACCCCCACCTGGCCGGACGATAAACTGGGCATTGGGTTGGAACAACCATCCTTGTCGGACTTCGTAGGCGTAGGCCACGGTCACTAGCGCCTCCGATGAGCGACGCGCAATGGTCGGATCAAGAAAGAATTGGTAATCTCGATCAAGCGCTTGAGCAGCCCGCGAAACGTGGGCATAGGCGATAGCGGCACCAAATTTGTCGTTCGGTCTAGCGTCGAACCATCCGGTCGCTTGAAAGCCCGCATCGGCATAGACATCAATTAGGTTCCTATCCGGAGGGCTCACCACCGCGCGCGTGAACACGCCAATGCCGCGATCCTGAGCGTCGAGCTTCGTGGCAATCGTCTGCTCGATCACGGCGAATATCCCGCTATCGCCGCGTAGCGTCGCTGGCATTCCGGAAGACGTGGGGTCAGCAAGCGAACGCCGATCGGAAGCATAGCGCTGGCTGTCAAAGTCACCGAAATGACGAAAGCCGCCGAGCTTGAAGGCGCCGGGCGTTTTCCTAACGAATGCATCAGACCAATCAAACTCGACCTGCCCGATTACGAGAGGCGGATCGCGCAAGCGGAAATTCAGACCATAACGGTTGCGCTCTTGAGGGTCTCCCTCGCCAGGCCCAGCGGGGTCACCATCATAAACAGCGACCATCCCGGTGATGCTGTCGCTCAACTTTGCTCGGAACCGGGCACCGAGCGCGGCAAGCGGTGTTGCCGGGCCACCGCTCGGCAGATTGACCGCGGTAGCTGCAGGCCAAGTGAAGGTTGCGTTTGTAAACACGTCGCTGAATTTAGTCGTGATGAATTCAGCATCCGCCGAAAGCTGCCCGGCACGGATCGACAGTCTATCATTGACCAACTTCTGCTCAAACCAGGCCTCGAACAGCCGGACAGTCGTCAATCCTTCGATCCCGCTCGCCCCCATGAAGCTCTGGAGATGGCGGTCGGTGAATTGATCCCCATAAATTGCGAAGACATTGCCATGAAAGGTTAGGCCTTTCGCGCCGGCGGCCTTCTCAAAGTCGACGTCGACGGCGAGGTTCAGCCGGTTTAGGAGCGTTGCTCCGGCCTGCAAGCCCCCGGCCGAGTTGGCAAGCGCCTCGCCGATGTACGTTGCAGCGAACTTTACTCCCCAGCGCTCAAGCGGATTGGGGAGAATGCCAAGCGTGCGCTCTCTTACGGTGCTTTCTCCTGTATCCTCATCAACGGGTTTGTCCTCATCATCAGAAAGCTGCGCGAACGCCGCCGCCGTCGAGAGGCAAAGCGCGCCTCCGAGGGTCCCGATCTTCAACAACTGGGCGATACATCTCATGACGCATTATGGCTCGGACCCATGTGTCATTGCCAGCGCAATCCCAATTCGTGTTGAGATCTGCACATTCCCGCGAGGCGACGGTGGAAGCCGCCGCCTATTCTGGTTTCGCTGCAGTGCGAGCAAGCCGGGCTCGCGCGAGCACCTTGTCCCCGTCGGCCGTCCGGCCCGTATCGTGTCGGTAATTCGGGACGCTAAAGACGAGTCCGAGAGCTTCACCTCGACTTTCAGATCGATGACGAAGCCACCAACTCGACGGACTTCTGGACTGCCCATGGAGCGCATGCCAGCGGTTCGCGCAACTGACGAGGTCGCCGCCGCGTGGTTTAAGCGTCCCATCTCATTAACCCCGCCGATTTTGTCTGACTTCGTTCCGAAAAGGCTTGCGCCCGCGTGCGGTACAAGTAGCGTGACGGTCCCCGGCCCTCGATGTTACAAGCAGGGCATGTACAAATTCGAAAGCGCCGAAGAGCGCGTGATCTATAAGGAACGGTTTCAGGGCTCTCGCTTTGATTTCCGCGGGCGGCCCGTCTTCCAGCGATACGATTGCTGTGAGTTTGTAAAAGCCATGATCCTAGTCGACGACGCGAAGCCTTGCCATTACGAACTGCGTGTTTGAAGACTGCAACATCGACGAACTGGCATCAGACGAGACCCGGTCGTTGATCACCCGGAACAACCTCTTCAAGGAACCAATTCATCTCCGCAAAGCGGCTTTTGAGAGGCGACTGGCGGACGCATTGGCCAGACGGTCGCGTCGATGGACTTCGTCCAACGGGCGAGCATGAAGGTCAAGATCGACTTATCTTCGATGAGGCGAATGGGACATGCGCCAACCGCATGAATCGAGATCGCAGCTGCGCCGGTCATCGAGCCGCTCTCGCTGGACGAGGCTTACCTAGACGTCACCGAAACTTCCAGTTCATCCCGCTGGCGGTACATAGCGCTTGGCGATTCGCGCCCGGATCGGCCCGCATATGCGTCGCAACAACCGTGTCTGTCGCGGCCAGATCATCGAGTGGATGATCCGCAAGAATGGATGCCAAAAAGCAGACATCTAAACGTCGGCGAGTTTGGTGGCCGACCGCGTCTTCTCCGCTAAAATTCGGAGCTTCCCTGCTTCTTTCAATGCGTGGGAACGGGCACAGCCGTGAGGCAGACAGCGAGCGGCCTCCAAAGCTTCTAACGCTTGTGCGTCGAGCTCGCGAAAGTCAGGCAGTGCGGCAGGCAACTCGCGCTTTTCGATCATCGCAAAGACGTTGCGTCAGAGCAATGAAGCAAAACTGATAGCGTTTTCATCGTGTAGCAGCGACTGCATTCAAAAACCCGATTTTCGTGCCCTTTTATACTTGGATCAGTACGCTGGAATTCCATCCCCCCTTTGCAGCGCTCACAAATTGGTCGCCTGCTGTCATCTATCACGGACTTTCCCCTCTTTGGATACTCAGCCTACGATAGGACAAAAGGGTCCACAACAGGAACCCATTGGTGGCCTCACGCATTGTGCGGCCTACGGGCTGCCGCCGTTGCTGCTAGATGCCGGTCAGCGAGAACGGGCATATCGCCCGAAGGGCATTGCGTGGAAAGCGGCCGAAATCAGCGTTCGCGACATCCGGAAGAAGATTGAGCCGTCTCCCAACGACTTTCGCGCCGAGCTAAATTCCCCAACAACCAGGCCTGTGACTAAGAAAGAGAGCGCACTCGGTCCGCTGCGGACTTCACCACCTTTAGTGCGAATTGAGAACCGTTTCCAAGCTGCTTTGCGGCTTTTTCCAGAAAGCCTGCAGCCAAAAAAGATAGCACAAATCGCCGGATCAAACCCGTCCTGACCGACGGGGATTTTCTTAAGGGTCAGAACATTTCTTGTTCTTGGCAGTCCGGCAGCGGGCCGACGATTACGTCTCGCCAGAACTATCATCCAGCCAGCATTACCGAGCGGTCCTACGGATGCGGTTCCGGTGTTGTTAGGGGTCCGGGGCACACCCGGACCCCGCCTTGCCTTGGTTGCCTGACTTCTTCTTGGTAGGGCTGCTTCGACCCTCAGTTGTGAGTATGTCTTCACATCTCAAAGTGGCTTCATTACCAAAAATAACAGGGACGCCGGTCGCTTGAAATGTCGATCGACCATGACCTCCATGACTATTTAATCGCGATGAGCCGATCCGATAGGCCAGCGCAGGGCCTCGGAGGCGCATTTCGGCAAGGCCGGCGCCTACTATTACTGGATCTCCAGCGGCATCGACGAGCGCCCAGTCCGGGTCGACCGAATCCGAAAGTCCATCGCCGCCGAGAACACGTTCTCCAGGATCTGACGGAAATTCGACGCCATGGTCAGCGAGCTGCAGCCGTCGTCGACAAGGTCTGCCGCCACTGCGAGGGCACCGGCAACGGCGGCCATTCTCGGAGCCGGTCCATCGCGATGGCTGTCGGCAGCCACGACGGCCTCGAGCGCCTCGCTGGCGGATTGCTCGATGCGGCAATGCCGCTGCCCAAGGCCGTGCGGCCACTGGGGTGTGTCGCTGTCCGCACTTCAAAGAGATCAGGGCGAAGAGCCGCAGCTCGACCTGGCGACCTGACGTAAAATGCGCTCACGTCCGGGTTTCGATGCCGCTCCGCAGGTGACGCCACCGGAGTCAACGTTCAAATCCTTGGACTGAATGGGAGATGTCATGACCTTCTCCAACCAACACTCAATCTCCGCCCGTCCTCGGGGCCGCTGCCCTCAGCCCGCGCTTCTTCGACATGGAGAACATATGTGATGGGGTATCTGTCATGTGGCACCTTTCAGGGACGGATAGCGGTGCAGACACGGCGGGCTCGGCCGGTGGTTGAACGCCGAACCCCGGCTAGGCAACGCGCATAGAACGCGCCTAAATGACAGCTTCCAGCAGTTGTCTTGGCTCCTCGCCGAGGAGATCCGACAACGCCGCGTTCTTTCCCCGGGCCATTTCGGAGCTGCTAATCGAATTCCCGACCATATCGCTGGGACGGACATCGGAGGGGCTAAACAGGTAAGCGCTGATGCCTACGTCAGGTTACACAAACGATGCGAGTTCAGTCACGGCGCCGGGCGAAGATCATCCCGCCGATGAACGCGACGGCAAGCATTCCCAGAGGCGCGGCCTTGGTGACGTCCTTTAACATCTGCACGTAGATCTCGGGATGCTTGACCGCCTCGATCTTATCCTTCAGATGCTGGCCAACATTTTCGACGTGTTCAGACGCGGCAAAGACGGCTTCTTTGGCGGCTTCCATACCCTTTTCGGCGGTGGAAGGTTCGTTTTCGGTGTTTTGGGTCATTGATCGCTCCATGCGGGCGAGGGAATAGGTCCAGGTCAATCGAGCAGTTTATCGCCCTCGGTCGAGGCCTCCTCCAGGAACATATCGCTGCCTCCTAGCTGCTCTTCAAAAGGCGGATTTTCGAAGTAGTGGCGCGTCGCCTCCGGCACACTACGGATCTAGCTTTCGGTCCGAAGTGTCCACAGGGAGCCTGCTCACCGCCATCGTCTGCTTCGAACGAGATGGCGGCCCGCGGAAGCGGACCGCCGATTTCGGTCAGTAGAGAGTACGCTCCTTGCGCACCTCGTCGGCCGCGTACGGCTTGCTTGCGGGATCGTAACCCGTCCAACCGCTCTTTTGCCAGGCCGCGCTGCGGTCCCGGAGATTCACAGAAGCCCGGTCCAGTACGGCGTCGAAGCGGCCACGGTCGGCGTCAGGCACCTTGGCCGAAACGAGCGTGCCGCCGCGGCGTACACCCTCCGCATAGAGCGGAGCCTCCTCCTTCGATACGCCTGCTTCGGTCAGAGCGCCGACGACGCCACCTGTTGCCGCACCCGCGGCTGCACCGACTGCAGTCGCCGCGAGCCAACCCGCTGCAACGACTGGTCCGAGGCCCGGAATGGCAAGCAGTCCAAGGCCGGCGAGGAGACCGGCTGCGCCGCCGAGGCCGGCGCCGATACCCGCCCCTTTTCCGGCGGATTCCGCGCGATCATCTATGCCATCGCCATCCCTATCTTTCTTTCCGTCGAACCAGCCGTCCGAATTGTTGGCGACGATGCTGATGTCGGAGTGCGGTACGCCTGCCGCCTCGAGCCCTTGGACTGCCGCCTGAGCGTCGGAGTAGTTGTCGTAGAGTCGTGAGATTGTCGCGGTCATTTTGAGGCCTTTCGGTTACTTGGCGGCGTTTACGTTACCTTGAAAATCAACGCTGACAGCGCTTGAAGAGCCATTTTTGCTTGCCTTGCCGCGCCAGACACCGTCGTCATCCTTCTTAAGTCCTGTGACGTTCGTGTATCCGGCCTTTTCGATGGCGCTCTGAGCTTGGCCTTCAGTAAAAGAGTTGCGGCCGGCGACGGGCGCGTTGGAATTCTTCTGATCGCTGTTTACGGCATTATTGCCGGGACCTTCTTTCGCAGCGGGGGCTTGGGCGTAAGCCGTTCCCGCGGAGGCGAGGGCCAGGGCTACGTAGAGGGTCTGGAAACGTTTCATCGAATTTCTCACAAGTAAGTGACGGGGCATTTTAAACTTTTCCGGCTGCGTGTCGTTCCAAGCCTTTTGAAAGTTATAATATTGCGCTGCGATCTCGACGCCTCGCATGCGCGCATCGCCAAGCAAAGCGGGTTCCGCCACAATTCTAACTGCGCAAAAAGACCGCCCGCTGCTGGAGCGATGCACATCGCGTGGCGACCGGCGGTGATCGCTGGAAGAAGCCGCGGATGAACGAGTTCGAAGGATTCGGAGAGCGCGTCGTCTACAGGGAGCGCCTTCAGGGTGCGATACGGGATTTCCGGGGTAGAAACTGCTCCCAGCGGTACGACTGTTGCGAGTTCGTGAAGACCACGATCTTAATTGACTAGGCAACCCAAAGCGCCGCGGCCCCCACATGATGAACATGGGCTGATTGGCATCAAGTAAATCGCGCCCCGTAGGATCGCTCAGCCCAGCCATGGACCAGTCGACCTCCAGGAACAGGCATCGCGCTTCCCCCTTCGCTGCAGGACGCAAAGTCGCACCGATAACGTTTCGGTCAGATCGATTTGCGCGGCGCGGCGGCGATGGTTGGCAAGGGTCGCTCATGATGACGGCCAACATGGCGGGGTGGCGGCGGTTCCACCTTTCCCCAGATTTGACTGTTACCGCCGTTAGACGGAACCCGTCGCAATAAGAAGCTCGATTACGATCCTAGCGGATGGCACCGACCGTATCGGCGACCTGAGCGCCTCGCGCGCCCATCGGCTTTCCTGATCCGTCGGTACTGTCCTTGGCCGTCTGGTGCTCCAGCTCGGAATTAAGCTCGGCACCGAACAGCACGACGATGGTCGACATCCACATCCACATCATCAGGCCGATCGCCGCACCTAGCGATCCGTACGTCGCATCGTAACCGGCGTAGTTCTCCAGATAATACGACAGCGCCACGGACCCAGCGATCCAGGTAAAGGTAGCAAGCGCGCTGCCGACGGAAATCCACGCCCACTTCGGAGTCTTACGGCTCGGAGCGAAGCGGTAAAGGACCGCCAGACCCAACATGACCATGAGCGCGAGAGCGGGCCAGCGGCCATACTGCAGCGCGGCGTCAGCCACCGGCCCCATGCCGATGGTCGACAGCGCAATCGGCGCAGCGATGACCAAGCCGATAGATGCCAAGATCGCACAGAGTCCGCCCAGTGTGAACGCAAGCGACACCGCGTTTAACTTGAAAAAACCGCGCTTCTCCTCCTCGTCGTAAACGACGTTGAGGGCGTCGATGATCGCCTTCATTCCGCCATTGGCGCTCCAGACCGCGAGCAGAAGACTGACGCCGAACGCGAATCCGAGCTTGGTTTCGCCTTTGGCCAGGACCCGGCCAACCTGGTCCTGCACGATCGAGAAGGTCCCGGACGGCAATACATTGGATATGAACGAGAGGTGCTCGTTGATCGTCTGGGGATCGGCGAAGAGCGCGTATGACGACACTAAGGCAGTGATCGCCGGAAACAGTGCCAGCAGCCCGTAGAAGACGACGCCGGCAGCGACCGCCAGAAGCCGGTCCTGGCCGATCTGCTCTCCTGTGCGCAGCAGCACGTCCTTCCAACCGCGGGCGGGAATTTCCGTTGGAGAGTCCGCTTGGCGACCATGCCCGGGTTCACCACCGCCGCCGGTCGATTTTGAGGAGGTGCGAGCGTCATCCGGAGCCTTATAACCGCCTTCAGGCAGCGAGAAAGCGACGACCGCCGCGAAGGCGAGAAACGCCAGCGGCAGCATCACCGACTCTTCGCGGGAAGCATCATTTAGTTGGCGCATAGTGAACCTCGTCGAGCACTGCCGGGCCTGGCGGATGCTTCAACACTGATGTTCGATCGAGGTTTCGCTTGTTCGGCGCCAGGTTGTCGAAAGACGGCTACAGTGCCCTGATTCGGTTCCACTGGGTGCCGCCGATGCCGCCATCAGAAACGGCTGCCAATACGGTCCGTCGTTAAACTGCAGACGGACCTGCTTGGCTGCTTCCCTTATCGCAGATAAACGCCGCCGCAGATGCTGCCCGTTGCGACCTCATGGTCGAAATCCAGACGGCCAACGCGGTTTCGATGTTACGGCGGCGTCAGCACCAGACGGCGATTCTGCCAGTTCAGCTATTTCGGGGCCGCTTTGCGTGCGTCGGCGATGGCCTGCTTGAAGCCGGCGGCGTCGAGCACGCCGGGCACCCGGAAGGTGCCGATGATGAAGGCTGGCGTCCCCTGGAAGCCAAACGCTTCGGCCTGCGCGTTGTTACGCGCCAGCACCGCGTCGATCGCAGCCTGATGGGTGGCGAGATCCTGGGTGGCGCGGGCGACGTCGACGCCGGCTTTCTCCAGGACGTCGCGGACCGAAGCCTCGCTCAGCCGTCCGGAGGTGAGCATCAGTGCCGCATGGGCCTCGGCGTGCTTGCCCTGGTACTTGGTCGCCAGCGACAGCTTCGCCGCATAGCCGGAGGCGCCACCAAGGATCGGCCAGTCCTTCAGCACGATGCGCAGTTTGCCGTCCTCACGGGCGACATTCCGCAGGTCCTTTTCCGCCTTCTTGCAGTATGGGCACTGGTAGTCGAAGTAGCTGGCGACGGTGAGATCGCCGTTGGGATTGCCCAGCACCGGGTTTTCCTTGTCGCGCAATACGGCATCGCGGGACAGTGCCGCGTCGGCCGCAGCTTGCGCCGCCGCTTCGACGCCCGTCAGGTAGAGGCCGCCCAGGCCGATGATGGCTGTCGCCAGGAAATTTCTGCGCGTTTTCATTTCGTGGTCTCCGTTGGATTGGATGATGCAAGGGGAGCTTTTGCGGCCTGGTCGAAGGCGGCGATGAGGGCAGATGTCGACAGCAATTCGGGCAGCGCGATGCCGTCCGGAGCGTTCGGCCCGAACACGATGTTGAACGGGATGCCGAAGCGGCCATGCGTGCGCATGAAGCGCGCGATGCCTTCGTCGGGCCGGGTCCAGTTGCCCTGTACCGGCGTCACGTCGGAGCCGAGCCGCTGCGCGATCTCGGCGGTGTCTATCACCAGCAGCTTGTTGACCTTGCAGGTCACGCACCAGTCGGCGGTGATATCGACGAACACGGTGCGGCCGGAGCGGACCAGTTCGTCGACGTTGAGTTTGGAAAACTCTTGCCAGGCAATAGCGTGGCCACCGGTTTGAGACGACAATGCCAGCGGACCGAGCCACGCCAGCAGCGTTACAGCGACGATGGCGATACCGGCCGCCAGAGCCGGCCGTGCCGCGCGCGCCAGGCGCAGTCCGGTGAGGCCAATGACGATCGCCCCGCCGACGGCGATCGCCGGCCTGACGCCGCCGACGCTGCCGAGCACCGTGACCAGCCAGGCCGCAGTCCCGAGCAGGCCGACCGCCAGCACCCGCTTCACCAGCAGCAGCCAGCGGCCCGGACGCGGAATGAACCGTGCCATCGACGGAAAAACCGCGACCAGCAGATAGGGCGACGCCATGCCGACGCCGAGGGCTGTGAAGATTGCGACGATTTCCGGCGCGCCGCGGGCCAGAGCAAAGCCCACCGCGGTGCCGACGAACGGCGCCGAGCACGGCGTTGCCAGCAGCGTGGCGACAAAACCCGCGGTAAAGTGCGAGGTGAGCGAATTGCCGCCGGCCTTCGCCGCCAGCCGGTTGTTCAGCCCGAACGGCAGGTTGAACGACAGCAGGTCGAACAGGCTGGCGGCGAATAGCGCCAGCACGATCGCCATCGCCGCGAGAAACAGCGGCTGCTGGAACTGAATGCCCCAACCGAGACTGACCCCGGCCCATTTCATCAGCACCAGCGCCACCGCCAAAACCAGAAACGAGACGATTATGCCGGCCGCGCAGGCCGCAAAACCGGCGCGCACCCCGCGGCGGTCGCTGCTGTCCTCCTGCACGAATCCCATTAGTTTCAGCGACAGCACCGGAAACACGCAGGGCATCAGATTGAGCGTCAGTCCGCCCAGCAGCGCAGTGGCGATGATGGCCAACAACGCGAACCACGACACCGTTGTCGACGCCTCCGGCTGCGCGACCAGCGCGGACCGCCCTGGCGAGCGGACGGTGACCGCCTGATCGCCGTTGATCACGACCGCATCCAGCGTGCGATCCGCGAGGCCGGCCGCGGTGCTGTCCGGCAGCACCACGGTGAGGGTTGCCACGCCGTCGCCGTTTATCACCCGTTCGGGCTTGGCCGCGACGATCGGCGGATCGCTGTCGATCAGCACGTCCGGGCTCGCGAACGTCGCCACCGCCGAAGCCTTGATCTGCAGCTTCTCCGGATCGGTGCCGAGCCGGACGATAGAGTGGACGGTGAGCGCCGCCGATTGCGGCGACGGCACCTTTGCCAGCCACGCCGCGATCTGCTGCTGGCCGGCGCGCAGCGCCAGGTCCGGGCCGAACGTGGCCTTGAGGGCGTATTCCTCCCGCACGCAGATGTTGCTGCAGGCATAGACCGCGAGCTTGAGATCGATGGCGGTGTCTTGCGCCGGATCCCGCCGCACGATCTTCACCGGAAACACCACCTCGCCGGAATAGCCGATGGTGTCGAGGCCGAGGATGGAAGTGCGATGCGGCAGCGGCCAGTTCACCTCCGTGGCCTTGATGTTGGACGACGCCGTCCAGTCGAACTCCGGCGGCAGCCCGGCATCGCCGGGGGATTTCCAATAAGTCTTCCAGCCCGGACCGAGCACGACGCGAACGCCGAGCCAGATCGAATGCGCGTCCGCGACGTCGGTGTTGCCGACAATGAGGTTAGCGGTGATATCGGGCTTCGCGGGCGCCGCGGCGGCCGGCGCAGCGGCGAAACCGGCAAGCAGCGCGATCAAAGCGAGCATCGACCAGCAATGGGAGCGGGCGGTCATGATTGGCGCTCCTGCGCAGGCGTGTCGGGGAGCGCTGCCGGATCGAGGCGCACCGTGGGCGCCCCCGGCTTGCGGTCAGGCAGAACCACCACCTTGGTGCCGACCGGCAGCCGATTGAACAGGTCGATGACGTCCTGGTTGATCAGCCGCACGCAGCCACTGGAGACGTTGCTGCCGATGCTGCCGGGATCGTTGGTGCCGTGGATCCGGTACAGAGTATCCTTGCCGTCTTGGTACAGATACAGCGCGCGGGCGCCGAGCGGGTTGTCGATCCCGGGCTTCATGCCGCGGCGATAGGGTTCGAGCTCGGGCTGCCGCTTGATCATCGGTGCCGGCGGCGTCCAGGTCGGCCACGACGCCTTGCGGCGGATTTCCGCGGTGCCGCTCCAGCCAAAGCCTTCGCGGCCAACGCCGATGCCGTAGCGCATCGCGTATCCGCCCTCCATCACCAGATAGAGAAACTTGGCGCCGGGGTCGATCACAACGGTCCCCGGTTGCTGGTCGGTCGCGTAACTCACGCGCTGCTTGAGGTATCTGGACGAGACAGTATCGGCCTCGACCGCCGGCACATCGAACTTTTCGTTCGACATGGCGGCGTATTGCGGCGGCGGCGCGGCGGCCAAATTGGCTTCGGGCGGAGCGAAGGTCTGGTTGCACGCTCCCAGCAACACGGCGAGCGCTGCGAGAGAGAGCCCGCGCAGCAGCGGACGGGCCGCGCGACGCGCGGCTAATGGCGATATCATGATAGTCTCCAGGGATTTCCGACGCAGCTAGTCTATCGGCCGCTGACGCGGCGCTACTACGCCAGATCCCTGGGAGGCCGGAAAGGAGAGCCCGCCAGCCATTGCACGGCCAAGGCAACACCATACAGCGGGCAGATGCCTGCGGCGCTGGCGCAGCGCTTGATTACGCCGGATGCGGCCGCGGATGCGCCGACAAATACCACAGTGTTACAGCTGGTGCCGACGCGGGACAAACCGGCGCCTTCACATGGCTTCTTGGTTCCGGAACCATGCGACGCCAAAATCATCGCCTCGTTTCCCTGCATCGCTTTAGCGACGGCCGGTACCGGACGGATCACAAACACTGCCGAGATCACGATGCACAGCACGCACAGCAATGCGACAAGCGCACGAAGCCTGCTCATCGATCGGCCGGCGGCAACTCGCCAAGCATTTCTGTCCATCACGCGCGTACCGAGTGTCTCGCCTAGTGGGCACCGCTTTGGCAACTCATTTATGCGTTACTCTTGGTCAGGCAACGGCAACGGATCAGCCGAAGATGTCGATCGTCACACCAGATCACAGATAACGACCTCACGCCTCCCGGTGCGCAACGGCGCTCTCCTCCGGTCGCGGCGTCGGATCGATCATTACGATCCGGCCGTCGCGGCCTACAGCAGCACTGTCTTGATGGCGTAGTTCGGTGTAATCGTGCTCTAGGAATGATTGCTACAGACAGCCGGCGCCCGCCTGCAAGCTCGGTGTGCAGGACCAAGGCGGTCATTTTGACTTCATCCTTGGGGGGGGGGCGAAGGCGAATTTGAAAAGGCGCCCCGGTGGCAGAAACGCCGATCATATCAATCACCGGATCAATTCGCGAAGCCATGATGGCGGCATCGACCCGGCAGAGGCCGCTGTTACCTGCAAACCCGGCGCCTCAAGCGAGTGGGCGGCGATCTGCGGGGATCAAATCGACATGCGTCGTCTCATGGGTTTCGGGATTGGGCACCCTTCACACCGCGCGCCTCCAGCGCAGTGCACATACAACATCATCGAGATGCTTAGATAGGGCGCCAGCTGGCAGGGATAACGCAGCAGCTGCGCTATGGTTATGGTCAAGACATTTTCGCCGACCGCGTCGATTGCTTGGCGCCGCGTAACCGTACGGCATCCGCTACGCGGCTTTTGGGGAATAGGCACGGCTTCTAATGCAAAGAAAGGTGCCGAAGGCATCTTGTCAGAATGCGGGGGCGCGGGCGGAGGGGACCATCGGAATCGTCGAATTATCTGGCGAGCATCTCCCGCAGCTTGAGCGCCAAAGCTTCTCGGGAATACGGCTTCGAAAGCAGATCGATGCCTGCGTCCAGGCGCCCGCCGTGCACAATGGCGTTTTCCGTATAGCCGGACGTGAACAGGACCACGATGTTTGGAAGCCGTTCTTTAGCCTTTCGCGCGAGTTCGGGGCTCTTCAGCGTGCCCGGCATCACAACGTCGGTGAAGAGGACGTCGATCGCAATGCCGCTTTCGATGACAGTCAGGGCACTCGCCGCGTCATGCGCCGTCAGAACGCGGTAGCCGAGCTCTCTGAGCGTCTCGACGACGGTCGCGCGGACCTCGGCGTCGTCTTCGGCGACAAGAATCGTCTCGCTGCCGCCGTCCGCTGCCATCGTATCGGGGGAAACTACTAAGTCTTCGTTTTCGAGTGCCCGCGGCAGATAGAGCTTCACCGTCGTACCGCTGCCCGGCTCGCTGTAGATCCGGATATGACCACCGGACTGCTTCACGAAGCCGTAGACCATCGACAGTCCGAGCCCCGTGCCCTTCCCTTCCGGCTTCGTCGAAAAGAACGGCTCGAAGACCTTCGCCAACACGTCGGGCGTCATGCCGGCCCCGGTGTCCGTGACGGCCAGCATCACGTATTGACCGGCGGCGACGTCCTGACCTCGGACATAGGCATCATCCAAGAAAGCATTGCCGGCCTCGATGGTTAGCTTGCCTGTGCCAGCCATCGCGTCGCGCGCATTGATCGCGAGGTTTAGAAGCGCGTTTTCGATCTGGGCGGGATCGATGAGCGTGTTCCATAGGCCGCCCGCGACGACGGTCTCGATCTCGATCGCCTCCCCGAGAGCTCGTCGCAGCATGTCGTCCATACCGGAGATCAGGCGGCCGATGTTCACGACTTTGGGCTGCAGGGCGGAGCGGCGTCCAAACGCGAGCAGTTGGCTGGCGAGCTTGGCCCCACGGCTGACGCCCGCCAAAGCGTTCGCGACGCGACGCTCCGCGCGGTCGTTTCCGGCGATGTCCTTCGTCAACAGCTGCAGGTTGCCGGAGACGACCTGCAGCAGATTGTTGAAGTCGTGGGCGACGCCCCCGGTGAGGTTTCCTATGGCTTCCATCTTCTGGCTCTGCCGGAGCGCGTCGTGCGTCCTCGCCAGTTCGGCCGTGCGCTCTTCAACGCGAAGCTCCAGCGTCTCCGCGAGCTCAGCCAAACGCGCTTCCGCGGCCTTTTGGCCCTCGATGTCCGTGTTGGTGCCGACCCAGGATTCGACCGCTCCGGAGGCGTCCCTCATCGGCACCGCGCGAGCGATGTGCCAGCGGTAGGCGCCGTCGTGTCTGCGCAATCGGAATTCGGCTTCGTAGGCTTCGCTGGCGGTCAGCGCCGCGGCCCAAGCCGCCGCCGCGGTTTCGATATCGTCCGGATGCACCATTGCCGACCACCCGTCCCCGTCCAACGAACCCGGCGGCGCCCCCGCATACGCATAGACGCGGTCGTTGAACCAATCGAGATGACCGTCGGACTTCGAGGTCCATACGTGGTTCGGCATCGTCTGTGCAAGCGAGCGGAAACGGGTAGCACTAGCCGCAAGGTCCTGTTCCACCCGCTTCCGCTCGGTGACGTCGAGGAAAAGCGCCGCGAAACGATCGCCCTCGATCTTGCGCGCGCGCACTTCGAACCACCTGCCCAGCACTGGCACGTACGCTTCGAACTGGGCGGGCTCTCCTGAATAGACCACTTTCGCATAGGTCTCGATGAGCTCGTCTTGGATGCCCGGCACAACCTCGCGCATCGTGCGTCCCGCCGCCGCTTGGATGGGGATGCCGGTCTGCACCTCGAACGCAGGGTTCATCTCAAGAAACCTGAAGTCCGTCACGCGGCCTGTCCCCTGACGGACCGCCTCGCCGACGAAGAAGCCTTCGTTCATGCTTTCAAAAAGGCCGCGCCACCTGACTTCGCTCGCTTCGTTGAGGCGGCGGGCTTCCTTGATGTCCGTGATGTCGTAAGCGATGCCGACGAAGCGCCGGGCGGCGACGCCTGCGGTGGAGACCGCCTCCCCCCGCCGGGCGATCCAACGGATCTCACCAGTGACGGGATCGACGCGCCGATATTCGGCATATTCGAGTGGATTCTCGCGCGCCATCTTGGACGGTCCCGCGATGCACCGATCGTCGGGATGAAGCAAACCGACCAGCAGATCGGCGGTGACGATCGCATCCATCCCCAACCCCCAGATGCGGCGGTATTCGTCCGAAACGTCGAGTCTGCCCGTTTCGGGGTACCATTCAAAGGTTCCGACATGCCCCGCCTCCTGGGCGATACGCAAGCGTTGCTCCGTCCGCACACGCTCCGTCGTCTCGCGGACGATCGCGAACACTCCGGCGAGCTTCCCCTGCGCATCCACGACCGGGCTGTAGTCGAGGTCCGCGAAAACGTCCTCGACCTGCCCTTTCCGATGGAGAACGAGATGCTGATCGTGGTATGCAAGGGTCTGTCCCTCTCCCAGCACTACGTCGAGGACGTTGCGGTTGAAGGGCGCCATTTCGGGCCAGCCGTCGAGAACGTCGGAGCCCAGCTGCTGCGGATGTCGGCGCCCCGCAAAGACGGCGTAGGCATCGTTGTAGATCATCACGCCGCTCTCGCCCCAGAGCATGACCATGGGCAACTCGGAATTCAGAGCCAGGCTCGTCATGACGATTATATGCGCCGGCCACTCCTCGATGGGCCCGATGGACGTCTTCGCCCAGTCGAAAGCGGCGATCATCTCCGAGACACCGCCGGACCGGTTCAGAAATGCCGCTGGTCTCCCGGGGGACGGCGAATGCATCGATGGGCACCTCGAACTCTGCGACGTTACGGCAAATCGTATAGCAGGCGTCTTCTGCAAAATGCAGCAGGGAATGAGGCGCTAGTGGCAGAGCGGCTAGTCTGGACGACTTCGAGGGACGGCTGCACCGCTCGGATCGCGTTGCCCAAACCACACCGCTGTTGCTGGCATGCCTACGCCCGAAACACCAGATCAAAGCACCGCGGTTCTTTCGCAGGGCTCAAGCGCGCCCTTAGCGTCTTGCAGCGCGAGCACGCGACCTCCAGTTATATTACCATCATCCGCCAGTGGATCTGACTTGCTGCGTTGTCCTCCGACAACCTGGTGCACCTGGCCAGCCGACTGCGCTGCCGGCGCTGTGCTGACGCGGGCCGGCGTCCGGCTACCACGTGGCTGCACTTACGGCCTGACGATGGCATGCGGTGGCGCAGACTGACACATTGCGTGGGGGACCGGGCCGAAACACTAACCGGCGATGTCAGTTGGCAGCATGCGTTCGTCGCGTTAAGGACGGGTAGCGTAATAATCCGCTGCCAGATCGATCTCCCGAGACGTCATCTGCCGGGCGACGTTGCGCATCTGCCCGCTAATGTCGTTGCGCCGGGCCCCGCTGGAAAAAGCTTGCAGCTGCGCCTTGATGTAGACTGCCGACTGGCCGCCGAGCCAGGGCGCACCGGCCTTGCTATCGATCTCGCCGTGGCATGCGCCGCACGGCGCGATGCCACGTATCGGCGCGCCGTTAGAGACAATCACGGGCGCCGGAACCGGCGGTCCGGGGCGGCTCAGCGGCACGCGCGGCAGGAAGGCATAATAGGCTGCGACGTCGAGCATGTCCTGCTGCGACATGTTGATCGCGAACGGGGTCATCGTGGCGTTGACGCGGGCGCCCGTCTTGAAGTCGTTCAGTTCCTTGAAGGTCACCGCGGCGAATTGCCCGGCAAGGTTCGGCGAATTGGCATCGCTGACGCCCTGCGGCCCGTGACAGATGGCACAGCGCTGCGCCAGCGTGGCGCCTCGGCCGATGGAAATCGCATCCTGCCCGGTCAGCATCTCCGAGGTCATCACCACTTTCGACGTCGTGAAGTCGGGTTGCACCGTATCTTTGGCCGGTGCGGCGCGCGGCACGCCGGCGGCGCTGCAGATCGCATCCCAGATGCCGCTGAGCTTCAGGTCGTGCTGCAGCAGCGGCAAGCCGACAAGACCGAGCAAGGCCGCGCCGACGGCGACCGATACGACGAAACCGACACTGGCGGCGAACCAGGAATTTCGCCAGGAATACAGCTGCTGGTCGCTCATTTCCCGCCTCCCACATAGACGACCGGCACCGAGGTCTGCTTCAGCACCGCCAATTGGGCGATGGGATAACCGTAATTCACCAGCGTGAGCCCGACCATCAGCGCAATCCAGAGCCCGAAACTGTTCAAGGCGATCGGCAGCCGCGCCGGCTGGTGAACTGCGACCGCAAATCGATAAGGTTCCAGCGTAAGCTTCGGCGCCATCTGGCCGCGAACCAGAACGACAAAGAAGAGCACGGTGGAGACCACCAGAATCAGCCCGCCGACCACCGACATCGTTACCGAGAAGGCCTGCGGCGACACCGCCGGATTGGCGTAGTCGTAAAACGCCATGCGGCGCGGCATGCCGAGAATGCCGACATAGTGCCATGGGAAAGTAGTCACGATCATGCCGATGAACCACAGCCACAATTGTGTCCGCATGATCCCGTGGCTCCGCAGCGAACGGCCGGTGAGCTGCGGCCAGATGTCATAGGCGATGGCCATGTACATGATGACGATGGCGCCACCGAAGATCAGGTGAAAATGACCGGTGACCCACTGCGTGTTATGGATCGAACTGTCGAGCTGATAGCTCATGTTGATGAGGCCGCCGGCACCGCCGAAACCCAGCATCACCAGCGACAGCGCCGTCGCCAGCATGATCGGATTGCTCCACGGCAGCGCCGAAACCCAGCCGAACGCGCCGCGGCCGCCGCGCATCCGGCTGGCGATTTCGGCGGAAGCGCAGATCGTGAACACCGTTAGCAAGGTCGGCAGGGCCACCAAGCCGGTGAACACTGACTGCATGAACTTGAAGCCGGCGCCGACCTGCGGATCGGTAAACAGATGGTGGACGCCGATCGGCATCGAGACGACGAGGAACAGGATGAAGGAGATCCGCGCCATCGGATCGCTGTAGATCCGCCCGCCGATCGCCCGCGGAAAGATCGTATAGTAGGCGATGTAGGTCGGCATCAGCCAGAAGTACACGATGGCATGCAGCGTCCAGGAGAACAAAACCCGGGACAGGCCGGCGTCGATCGTGGAGGTAAGTCCGAGCGCCGCTGGCAGTATCTGCAGCAGGATTTCCAGCGCGGCGCCGACCGCTGTCCAGCCCCACAGATAGGCCCCGGCCGTGTTGGCGAACATCGGCAGCGGAATCGGCTTGCCGGGGTTGGCGCGCTTCCAGGCGTACAGGTTGATCGAGGTCAGCGCGACCCAGATCCATGAGCCGACCACCAACAGCACGATCCCGATATAATAGAACGGATTGCCTATCATCGGCGGGTAGAACGTGTACAGCACGGACGCCAGGCCCATCGACACCGGCACCATCGCCACCACCGCGCCAATCGCCACCAGCAGGAACGACGCCCAGGCCCAACGCCGACCGATCATCGGCCGCTCCAGCGCAGTCTCCGTGATGAAGTAGCCGAATCCCATCGCGATCAGCGTCGGAAATACATAGCCCATCACGGAACCGTGCGCAGTGACGGCGCGATAGTACAGTTCCGGATTGAAGTGCCAGATATTGAGCGGGCTGCGCACGAACATCTGCCAGGCACCGAGCAGGATCGCCAGGCCGAACACCGCGAAGGCGAGCCAGAAATGCGCGAGTATAAGTCGTCGGTCAATCAACACAGGTCAGTCTCCCGCGAGCCGATTTCATGTTCATGAACGCCGCCTTGTCGATTACCTTGACCCTGCCCCACATGCCCTGATGTCCGATGCCGCAAAATTCCTGGCATGGCATGACATGCTCCTTCGGCTCCCTGAAGCTGGCCGTGAATTCGGAAATATAGCCCGGCACCAACATCGCATTGATATTGGTGCCCTCTATCAGAAGGCCGTGCACGACGTCGGCGCTGGTGATGCGGAACGAGATAGGTGTATTCGCGGGCACCAAAACGCATTGCGGCGTGAACGAATATTGCTGGCCGATCGCGCGCACCATGACTGAACCGTCGGCCTCGACCGCGGTGCCGAGGTTGCTCTCGATGAATTCGCCGGTCAGGTGCAGCGTCTTCGGGTCGGCGGTCTCGACGCGGCCCTGCGGCATCGAGGCGTGCTGGATGCCGGTCGCCGCCGCGATGCCGACCAGCAGCACCACGATGGCCATCGACACCATCGCCCAACGCCGCTCGATGCGCGCGGCGACGTCGTGGGAGGCTTCGCTGTTCTCGGTCATGATCGGGCCATGCGGGTTTTCACGCAGATTTTCATGGGACATATCCGCGGGGCAGATACACCAGCAGATAGAACGCAAACCACAATCCGACGACGATCGCCGTAGCGACACCGGCCACGGCGATGGCGCCTCGCGGGCCGGCACGGACGATGACATGCACGGATTCGTCTTCCTCAGATCTGTCGGAGGATGGCAGCGGTGAATTGATCATGGGATGTCTCAGTTCAGCGTCGCGGAACGAAGTTCGTTGGCTTGGCGTGCCGACACCGGGGCGCCGCGGTTGCCCCAGGAGGTGCGGATATAGGTCACGACCGCCGCGATCTCGTCGTCGGACAACACATGGGCGAAGGGCGGCATGCCGTAGGGCGTTGGATTGCCCTTGGTGCCGGGCGGGAAGCCGCCATTGAGCACCATTCGGATCGCGTTCACCGCCGACGACATCTGAATCGACTGGTTGCCGGCGAGTAGCGGATAATGCGGCGGCATGCCGGCGCCTTCGGTGCCGTGGCAGCTGGCGCACTGCTTGTCGTAGATCGGCTTGCCCAGGCTGACGAGCAGGCTGGTCTCGGCAGTCGGCAATGGCGGCGAGGGCCGGTCGGGCGAACTGCCTTGCGCCAGGCCCTTGAGATAGATCGCCATCGCGCGAACGTCGTCATCGCTCAGATACTGCAGGCTGTTATAGACGACGTCGGCCATCGGACCGTAGACCGCGCCGCGATGCGAAATGCCGTCTCGCAACAGCTCCGTGATATCTTTGATGCTCCAGTCGCCAAGGCCGGCTTCCTTGTTCGACGTCAGCGATGGCGCGTACCAGTTCTGCATCGGGATCAGCCCGCCCTCGAAGGCCTGCGATTCCGAACTGCCGCCCAGCGCATTGATGGCGGTGTGGCACATGCCGCAATGGCCGAGTCCTTCGACCAGATAGGCGCCCCGGTTCCATTCCGCTGACTTGGTCGCATCCGGCTTGTATTCGCCTTCGTTGAAATACAGCGTGCGCCAGCCGATGATCAGCGAACGGTTGTTGTAGGGAAATCGCAGATCGTGAGGACGATTGGCCTGCTTCACTGCGGGCACAGACATCAGGAACGCGAAGATCGCGTCGCTGTCGTCGCGTGTCACCTTGGTATAGGAAGCGAACGGCATTGCCGGATACAGCAGGCTACCGTCGATCGAACGCCCGGTGTGCATCATCGTGTAGAACTGGTCGGCGGTCCACTTGCCGATTCCGGTCGTCGGATCGGGCGTGATGTTTGATGTGAAGATGGTGCCGAACGGCGTCTTCATGGCGCGGCTTCCGGCGAAGGTCTGGCCCTCCGGCGCCGTGTGGCAGGCGATGCAATCGCCGGCGCGCGCCAGGTATTCACCGCGTGCGATGATTGAATCGGTCGGCACCTTGGCCGGCTGCGGGGCGGGCGCGGCCGACGGCGGTGTCACCGGCTGTTGCGCCGCCGCGACCGCGACTGACAGACCGCTGATCAGCGCGGCGCTTAGGATCATTCCGGAAATGCGGGTGATCATCGAGACGCCCTCAATTCGGTTCGCTGCCGCACGCCAGCGGCATCGGCAGACTGCCGCGCGGCAGCGGCGAGGTGTCGGGGGGAGCCTTGCGCGACGATAGCCACGCCGCCAGCGCCTTGACGTCGTCCTCGGTCAAGTACCCCGCCACAAGCTGCATGCAATCCGGCAGTGCTGCGGTGCGGGTGCCGTAGCGCCACGCGCCAAGCTGCGCACTGATGTAGGAGGGACGAAGGCCCAGCAGACCGGGAATCGCCGGCTCCATGCCGGTGAAGGACGGACCGTGACAGCCTGCGCAGGCCGGGATGTTGCGTTGCGGGTCGCCCTTCGTCGCCAGCTGCTCGCCCCTCGCGAGCAGATCATTGCTGACGGTGGGGATCGCCGGCGCCGGCAATGGCGGCCGCTGTTCGGCGAAATACTCCGCCATCTTGTGCAGGTAGGCATCGTTCTGAAATTCGAGCAGGAAGTTCATCGGCGGATAGCGGCGCCGGCCCTCGCGGAACGCGATCAACTGATTATAAAGATAGCCCGCTGGTTTGCCCGCTAGACGGGGAAAGTAATCATCTTTGGTACCCTCGCCCATGGCCCCGTGACAGGAAGCGCAAGCCTGCATCCGCGCGGCCATCGTGTCCGGCGGCATCTCAGCGGCGAGGACCGGGCCATCCCCCAGCAGACAAACAATCAGGATCATTGCATGTAGCAGTGGCCAGCATGACGAAGTCCTAGATGCCGCGGCTTTTTACCGGCCAAACCGCCGAGGTTGGCGACGAAAGGCCTTGGAGAAGAGCAGGCGAGCAAGCTCCAGGCCCGTTGCTTCATCGATCCGCGTTCCAAAAGATTTATCGGCACGGATATACCCTCTTTCGGGGACGACCAGATCCTAAACTGCCGGATGCCAATAACTGCAACAGTCGTACTGTATATGCTGTGCCCGATAGAAGACAGAACTATGATGAAGTTTGAAAGCTAGAAAATTTACCGGCGAACCGTTGCCCAACGAAGGTTGACGTTGATGAATAGTTCCATCTGCAGCTTCGTCTACGCGGCTGTTTTATTTTTTCTTCCCCTCAGCGTCAAACTGCTTCAGGAACGCGATCAGATCGTTGATTTTCTTTTCGTCTTTCAGACCCGCATAGATCATCTTGGTACCCGGGACCTTCGCCTTCGGGTTCTGAATGTATTCGCGGAAGGTGGCCTCGTCCCAGGTGATTCCGGAATCCTTGTTGGCGGCCGAATAGGAATAGCCCGCGACAGTGCCTGACTTGCGGTCGATGAGGCCGTTCAACTGCGGACCGACGGCGTTCTTCGCGGTCTCGCCGATCTGATGGCACATCTTGCAGACGCCAAACACCTTTTCGCCAGCAGCGGCGTCCTGGGCCTGAACTTGGCTTGAACCGGCGATCGCCAGCATGGCGATGAAAATGAACTTGCGCATTTTATTCTCCTGGCTGGGTTCACCCATGCGGGTCGAACGCCTTGCCTGTTGCAACAAATGATGTGACCCGTATGGGGGGCCTCCCCGAATCAAGCGCCGTCGACGATGGCGGTTCCGCTTGCATCGACAAGCCTGACCTGCACGGCCGCGCGAATGGATATTACGTGGCGAATGCGAGCGAGCGGCATGGTGCTGAACGCAGTCGACAGCGCGTCGGCCTCCGTCGCCGTCGGTGCGATCACGCTGACGGTCCGATAGAGCGCCGGACTGCGACCCGTCGCAGGATCGAACAGATGCGTGAACCTTCCGGACCCGTCGAAATGAAATCCGGCCCCGGCAGTGGTGGCGACGGCGCGATCGACCAGATCGATGGTCTCGGTGAGCAGGCCGGGCCGATCCGGATCGGATAGGCCTATGCGCCAGGGGGTCGCGCCGGGTCGACCGCCGATCGCGCGGATCTCTCCCATATCTACAAGTGTCGTCGATAGCCCGGCCTCGCGCAGTCTGTTGACGACACGGTCGGTGGCGTAACCTTGGGCAATGCCGTTCAGGGTCACAGTCGCGCCGCGCTTGACCAACGCAATGCGGTCAGGTCTGACCAGCAGGCCGCGGTGCCCGACCTTTGCCAGCGCTTCGGCAAGCTTTTCCGCGGATGGGCCGTCTGGATCGGGCTGGTCGCCGGCAAAATGATCGGCGTAAAGCCGCCATAACGGCTGCACTGTCGGATCGAAGGCGCCGTCGGTCATTTCGGCGAAGGACAGCGACGCCTTGAGAAGCGCGACCATGTCGGCATCCGGCGACACCAGCACGCCGGTGCGATTGAGGGTGCAGATCGCCGAGTCGGCGCGGTACAGGCTGAACTGGGCATCCAGCCGCCGTACGGTCAGGATGCATTGCTGCACCAGCCGCTCGGCTTCGACGCGGTCCGGATGATAAATTTCGATAGACACCTGCGCGCCAAGCGCCGAACCGTGCCAGCGGGTCGGTTCATAAGCCTGCGCCGGACGTCCCGTCAGCACGGCGGAGCCGGCCGCCATAGCCGTGATGGCAATCATGCGCCGGCGCGAGATAATCCGATTCGACATGGATCGCTCCTCAATTTGACTTGGTGTCGGAATGATCACGTTCGCTTTGATCGCCGACGTTTTCGCTACCGAGCACATAATTTGACGGGATCTCCGCCATCGTCACGATGCGCCCGCCGTTTGCGGCGACGAAGCCATCGGCGGCCGCACGATTGCCGAACGGCATAGCCTCCGTCGCGCCCATGCCGCCCTGCCGGCGGCTTTCGATCACGTAGAACGCCTTGCGCGCATCGATCCAGTTGGTGGCGCCGGGGTCTTCCCAGCTTTGTGCCATCGCCATGTCGGAGACGTAGATCGCACGAATGTCGCGTGGCTGGTCGGGCATCAGAGTGAACGCCACTGTATCGCGGACCGAGCTGAACCAGAACGGATCGATCCGGCTGCCCGTGATGATCTGACCCTTCGGGCCGGGGTGTTCGAGCAGGTTCATGCCGCAGAACACACCCATCGCCTCCGCGTTCAGCGCGACAGGCGGCGGCGCGGTGGCCGTGCCGGCATCCTGATTGCACCCGGCAAGTACCACGGCGGCAATGAAGGCGCATGCGATCCGCGAGATCATAGTTCCCTCCGTGCAAAGAACAACGTGGCGAGCCCTAGCGGCGCCACGATCCACATCGCGAGCCCCGCGAGCAGCGCGGCCAGCCCCGTCGTCGCCGTGCCGGCCAGCCCCGCCATGCCGGAGAACTGGCTGACGTTGAAGCCGGTGAGGTTACTCAAGCGATAGAGATCCGTAGGATTGAGGAACAGCAGCCACTCCAGCACCGGCGCCGAGACGATCCGCCCCTGGTCGACGACGAGAATGCCAAGCAGCGCCATGTCGAACACCAGCACCATCAGGAGCCAGACCCCGACCGACAGCCCCGCCGCGGTGCCGCGGTCGCGCACCAAGCTGCTGATCAGATAGCCGATCGCCACGAACACCGCGCCGAGCATGATCGAGGTCCCCAGCATGGCGGCAAAGGCGTACCAGCTCGCCGCCAGCACCGAAGCGCCGCTGATGGCAAGCGCTACGGCGGCAGCGCCGTAGCCGATCACGGTTGCGAAAGCGAGGATGAGCACATGGCCGCAGAATTTCCCAAGGATGACCTGGTAACGGCCGACCGGATAGCTGAGCAGCAGGATCATGGTGCCGCGCTCCATCTCGCCGACGACGGCATCATGCGAGATCAGCAGCGCGATAAGCGGCAGCAGGAAGATGGTGAGGCTGGAAAGGCTGACCACAACAACGTCGAGGGCACCGGTGCCGACATTGCCGGTCGGCGCACTGCCGAGAAAGGTGAGCGACAGCGACAGCGAGCCGAGCAGCAAGGTGGTCGCGAGAACCCAGCGGTTTCGCAGGCCCTCCTGGATTTCCTTGGCCGCAATGATGAAAATCGTTCTCATGCGGTCTTCTCCTGCGACCGGAGGAAGTGCGCATAGAGATCGTCGAGCGTCGGCGAAGCGATGTCGATGTTGGTGACCGTTTGGTCGCTCGCCGCGGCACGCAGCAGCGCCATCTTCTGGACTACGTCGCGGGCCAGGAGCACGCAGCCGCGCTCGATCGCCGTAGAGTCGGCGGGGATCCAGGACGGCATAATGCTGCGAGCAGCCGGCGCGAGATCGAGCGTCAGGCGGATCGGCAGTTGCGAGATCGAGCGCAGCTCGGCCAGCGTTCCCTGTGCTACCAGAACGCCGCGGTTCATGATGAGGACATGTTCGGCGCGGTCTTCCAGCTCGTTCAGCGCATGCGACGAGATCAGCACCATTGCGCCGTCGTCGCGCAACTCCTGCAGAATTTCATAGAACGTCAGTCGCAAGGCCGGATCAAGCCCGGTGGTCGGCTCGTCCAACAACAACACGCGTGGCCGGCCGAGCAGCGCCTGCGCGAGGCCCAGACGTTGCCGCATGCCCTTGGAATAGGTGCCGACGCGGCGGTCGGCCGCGTGGCCGAGGCCCACGCGCTCCAGCAGCGGCCATCCGGCCGAGGGCTCGATCCGCTTCAGCCGCGCATAAAACGCCAGCGTTTCGCGCCCGGTCAGCGCAGCGTTGAACGCGACGTTCTCTGGCAGATAGCCAAGCTGCCAGCGGGCAGAAAATTCACCCGCGGCGGGGTCCTGGCCGAGCACTCGGATATCGCCGTGATCGGGATGGATTAGGCCGAGCAGTAGCTTGATCAGCGTCGTCTTGCCGGCGCCATTGTGGCCGACCAGCGCGCAAAGCCGCCCGGGGCTAAGCGTGAACGAAACGTCGCGCAAGGCCTTCACCGCGCCATAGCTTTTCGTCACGCCATCGACGGAAACGGTCGCGTTCATTTCAAGCTCCGGCTGGAAGTCGGCTTCGGAGGCGGAGCAATCAGCGGGCGGCTATCGATCACACCACCGGGATATAGCGCCGGAAACTGCGCCTGCGCCCAGCGCAATACCTGGACCGCTGGACTGTTGATCAGCACCTTGGCCTGCGGCGCGGTCCACAATACCCGGTCGACGACGTCGTTTGGCCGATAGGCGGTGTCGGCAATGCCGTCCCCATTGAGGTCGAACGCCGGGTTGTCGCTCCAATAATTGCCGCGGCCGCCCTTCGACCAGTCGAGGTCGCGGGTGCCGACATATTTCACCTGGTTGCGGTTGCCGATGAACGCATTGCCGGTGATCTCATTGCCCTCCGAGCCGGCCGTGAAATGCACGCCGATCTCGCAGCGCTCGAACCAGTTGTTGCGAAACTTGTTCTTGTTGGCGTTGTAGATGAAGACGCATTTCTCCGGCCCGCTGCGCCGGCCTTCCGATGGTTTTTCGACTGGCGGCATGCCGGGCTCGGCGTCCGCGCTGTTGTCGCGCGTAACCTCGATGTTGTCGATCCGCCCCCCTGTCACCCGGTTGCCGTCGATATCCGCATAGTTGGCGCTGTTCAACAGCATGCCATGGTCGCGATCGCGATCGGAGACGTTGTCGCGGATAACCAGCCGGTTCGAAAACATGATGGCGTAGCCGACGTGATTGCCGATCGATACGTTGCCGCTGACTTCGCTGTCGCTGGTGTACATGTAGTGCACCGCAAATCGCACGTACTCGAAGCGGTTGTTGATGAATCGGTCCTTGCGGCTCGAAATCGTAATGATCCCGTCGCGGCCATAGCGGATTGTGTTTCCCCCAATGGTGACATCGGGCGCGTTCCACAGCGAAACACCGTTGCCGGCCTCGCTGGTCCTACCTTCACGCAGGCCGTCGATGGTGTTGCGCAGGACTTGGGAGCCCTTCGCGCCGTGCACGTAGACGCCGAACAGGTTGCCCTCGAGGCGATTGTCCTCGACCAGCGCCCGCTCTGCGGTCTTTTCGAGAAACACGCCGGAATCCATGGTTTGCAGGCTTCGGCCCGATCCCCGGATGGTCACGCCACGGATGGTGACATCCGGTGCGGTAACGGTGATGACGTTGCCGGACCCCGTGCCGGTGAGCACGACCCCCGGCCGTCCCGCCAGCACCAACCGGCGATCGATCCGGATCGCACCCTTGTATCCCCCGACGCCGAGTTCGACGACGTCGCCGTCCTGCGCCGAGTCCAGCACGGCCTGAAGCGGCTGCTCTGGAACAGCCTTCAGCGTCTCCGCGCTGGCGGAGATCGACACTCCGGCGGCGAGGATCGCCGCCGGAACAAGGCGCAAGAAGAAGTTCACGTGTCGATCCTGCCTCAGACTGTCTTCGGCTCGACCAACATGCGGCCTTTCATCTCCATGTGCATGGCATGGCAGAACCACGAACAGTAGTACCAGTAGACGCCGGCACGATCCGCCGAGAACGTTACCGAGGCCGTGGCCATCGGAGCGACCTCCATGTTGATGCCGTAGTTCACGATCGAGAAGCCGTGGGTCAGATCTTCCACCGAGTCGATGTTGGTGACGTAGACGGTGACCTGATCCCCCTGCTTGACCTGGAACTGCTCCAGGCCGAAGGCCGGCGCGGTCGACGTCATGTAGACGCGCACCTTGTTGCCGTCACGGATGACCTTGGAATCGTCTTCGAGCTTGATGCCGTCAGCCTTGGCCTGCTTGACCGCATCGGCAAACATCGGATCGGCACGGTCCCAGATCGAGATCGGGTTGATCTTGGAGCGATGAACGATGGTCGCGTCATGCGGCTCGGCGAAGCTCGGGCCGTCGTGGATCAGCACCATCTTGTCGCCGGAGATGTCGATCAACTGATCGTTCTCGGGCTTCAGCGGGCCGACGTTGAGGAACCGGTCCTTGGAGAACTTGTTCAGCGAGATCAGCCATTTACCGTCCGCCTCCTTTGTCTGGCCCATGGAAGTATGATTGTGCCCGGGCTGATAGTGGACGTCGAGCTTCTGCAGGATCGGATCGATCTTCTCGCCCTTGAAGGCACGCTTGGCGAGATCGATGTTCCACTTCACGATCTGGCTGTCGAGGAACAGCGTCGTGTAGGCGTTGCCCTTGCCGTCATAGGCGGTGTGCAAGGGTCCGAGACCGAGTTCGGGTTCGGCCACCACGACGTCGCGCGGCTTTATCTTGTCGTCGAACAGCTGGTCGAACAATCGCACGTCCATCACCGTCACCGTCGGCGACAGCTTGCCGGCCGCGACGATATGGATGCCGTCGGGCGCGGTATTCATGCCGTGCGGGCTGTTGGAGACCGGAACGTAGCGGGTGTACTTCGAGCCCTTACGGCCGTCGACGACCGGTACGCCCTTCATCTCCTTGAAGTCACCGTTCTTGACGGCTTCCTCGATGCGCTTGATGTTGAAGATGACCACCCAGTCCTGCTCGTTGGCGGTCATTTCGGCGAGGGTGACGCCCTCTTCGGAATTGTAACAGGTGGCGAAGGCATATTTGCCCTGGTAGTCCGCATCCACGTTGTCGAGGTTGCCGTCAACGATCACTTGCCACGCAACCTTCATGGAATCGCCGTCGATCGCACTGAAGATCGAACGATACTGCTTCTTGTCGTCGAGGATCTTGCCGTCGTTGGGCAGCGGCACGCCGTCCTCGCCGTTGGCGAAGACATAGCCGGTGCGCGGGAATTTCTGCACGCGCAGGCCGTGCACGGTGTGCTGGTTCGGCAGTTCGATGATTTTGTCGCACTTCATGACGTCGAGCCGCACGCGCGCGACGCGGGTGTTGGCCTTGTCGTTCATGAACACGTATCGGCCGTCATAGGTGCCGTCGGTGAAGGACAGATGCGGATGATGCAGGTCGCCGCTCATGTAGGTTCCGCCGCGGGTCTTCAGGAACTCGCGGGTCTCGGGCTGCAGACCTTCGGTGAGCACCTTCAGGCTTTCGTTGGTCTGGCCCCAGCCGGTGGCGCTGCAGCGGTTGAACACCGGAACACGCATCAGTTCGCGCATCGACGGCAGACCGACGATACGCAACTCGCCGGACTGACCGCTCGAGAAGAACGTGTAGTATTCGTCGAGCTCGCCCGGAAGCACTTCCGCCCTCTGGATAGCAGGACGCGCCGCAGGCGCCTTCGGGGCGGCGGCTTTGGTCTGCGCATCGGCTGTCGAAGCCGATAGGCCAACACCGCTCACCAAGCCGACGCCCGCGGCGACGGCCGTCGTTCCGAGCAGGGTACGGCGGCTGACGCCGCTCCCGCTGTTGCTGCTATTTATGCTCATGGTAAGCCTCCTGGGCTTTCGGTGGGTGATGCGCGGCAGCGGCGGCGGACGATCCTATCGGACGTCCTCCGGCGGTGATGACAGTGGCGGGCCCCTTGCCCGATCGCATAGACGGCGACGACAGGGCTTCACGCTTCTCGCGCTTCAGCCGCACCTGGATCACGTGCGGGCAGCGGTGATCGTCGAAATACAGTTCCTGGCAATGCATGCAGTAGATGCACTCGTTGACGTTGATATGCCCCTCGGGATGGATCGCCTGTACCGGGCACTCCTTGGCACAGCGCTGGCAAGGCGTGCCGCATTCCGGATAGCGGCGCAGCCATTCGAACATTCGGATGCGGCCCGGAATGGCGAGCGCGGCGCCGAGCGGACACATGTAGCGGCAGAAGAAGCGCTCGACGAACAGCCCGGCGGACAGCACCGTCAGCGCATAGATGACGTAGGGCCATTCGCGCGCGAATTTCAACACGATGGCGGTCTTGAACGGCTCGACCTCGGCGAGTTGCTCGGCGAAGGCGGTCGAGTACAGCGACATGCCGAACAGCCCGAGGAAGATGATGTACTTGATCGGCCACAGCCGTTCATGCAGGCCCCACGGCACGCGGTATTGCGGAATCTTGATTGCCTGGGCGACGACATTGAGCAGTTCCTGCAACGCCCCGAACGGGCAGAGCCAGCCGCAGAACGGTCCCCGCCCCCAGAACAGCAATCCCGCCGCGATCGCGCCCCACAAGAGGAAGATCAGCGGCGCTGACAGGAAGTATTCCCAGCTGAATCCGGTCAGCAGCGAATTGGCGAAAGTCAGGACATTGACGACCGACAACTGCGCATTGGCGTACCAGCCCATCCAGACCAGGATGAAGACGAGATAGCTTCGGCGCACCCACGCGAACAGTCGAGGCCGCGCGACCAGCGCATTCTGGAAGAAGAAGATCACCGTCAATGCGCCAAGCGCGAAGATCGTCGTTGCGATCTTGACCGTGTTGCCGCGCCAGATCTTCATCCACAGCGGCTCGTCCTCGGTCGTCGCAGGCGCGCGCGCATCGCCTGCCGCTGCGACAGACGGTGGAGCGGAACTCGCAGATGGCGCGGGCGGGGCGACCGGCACGACCGGCTCCTGCTTGAGGTAGATATCGGGGAGCACGTAGCCGAGATCGAACGTCAGCCAGGCCTTCTCCCGGGTGCTGATGACGCGCTGGACCAGCAATTGAAGCGCCCACGGCTCGGTCGGATCGAATGCAAACTCCGGCGGCACGACGAACAGGGCGATCTCGGGAAACGCCGGCGCGCCGTCGGCTTCTAGACTTCCCAGCCGCGTGTGATCACGGTCGCGAAACCGGATGCTGTTGGTGTCCTGGATCAGTTCGATCCGGTCGAAGATTCCGCCGCGCACATAGGCGGCGCCCTTGAATGAGTACCGCCCAGATCCGGCGACGACCAGGGCTTGCTGGCCCGGTTTCAGCCGTGCGGACAGGCGCGCGAAGCCGTCGTTGCCCAGCAGGCTCCGACCGATTGTCGGCACGGCAACATCAGCGACATAAAGATCGACGAAGGCATCCGCGGAATCGCCCTCCTCCGGACGCGCGGACGCGGCGGCATTGCCCGACTTCTCGAAAGCCGCGTTGACATCGGCGACCGACATGACCAAGCGGCGGACGGAGCCATCGCCGACCAGACTTTCCCAACCACGTATCTCGCTTTTTGTCGCGTCGATCGACTTCGCCACCTGGGGTGCCGCCGCGACCGGCGCGCCACCGGGCGTACCAAGCCGTCCGCTCTTGATCAGTTTGGTGGCCGAGCGAACGATGCTGTCGCCCATCACCAGCACGGTGACCGTCGCACCGCTGACGATATCGACCTGAGGTGCCTGCGCCGCCCCGCGCACCACGCCGGCGATATCGGCACCGATCAACTTGTTGACCGCCTCCATGATCCGCTTCTCGGGAATTCCCAGCAGAACGATGGGCTCCTTGTGATCGACCAGCTTGAGCCCGGTAATGACGCCTTTAGGATCGATCCCGACCAGCAGCTGGATCGGCTTGCCCGAATAGCCGGTCGCGTTCGCGAAATCGGAATTCAGATAGATGAAGCCGAGGAGTTGCTCATCCTTGTAGGCCGGCATGATCGGCTGGTCGCCCTGCGGCGGACCGAAACGGTTGGCCCCGGGAACCAGGTCGTTCGGCACTGCCTTGCTCACGAAATCGTTCAAGCGACCAGCGGCATGTGCCTCAAACGGAAACGCCCCGACCAAAACGGCCAGCACGAATCCCAATAGTGCAGGAATGGTAAAAAATCGTCGCAATGCGGGCGCTTCCAGTTTCAACAGAACTTCGTTGTTCTGGATCGCGATATGTGCGTCTAAGGCGCTCTTATAGGGATCGAAACCGAAGCAACGTTGCGCTAGAACAAAGATCCGGTCGATCGACGCAAACTTGCAGCTAGGGGTTCCAGAGATGCGCAGTAAGTCGTTGCTGACCAACGAGCCGAAAGCCGCGGTCGGAACCATGGCTGAACTTTATGCTATTGCATTCGAGCAAGCAGTAACGGCAGCGCGCCGGTACGGAAAATTCGCAGTGATCGAAAGCACCGATACACTGGAACCCGTGCGGTTCATCTTCGAAGCGCTGGAACGTGATGCGCTTCAGTGTGCGCATGAGATTAGCCTATCCTGCGTTGCCGAACTAAGCAAGCTACCGGACGTAACGCAACTGAACTGGGCACCGACCGATCTTATTCCCGCCGAAGAATTGCTTGAACTAGCATGCTCATCTCTCATGACTCCCTACTTGGTATGGGCGCTTGCCGTTCGCCACCGTGAGCGCGGCTTTGTGTTCTGGACCTACATCGCAGCACACGCCGAACGTAGCGCTGTGCGCGCCGCCGCCGAGGATATGGCGCGCGAAGCATTGAATGGTGCCAACGAATTGCGTCGCGAGCGCCGTCTCGCCTGGCGCAGCGAACGTCATGTTCACGGAGAGCAATTGGCGGACGGCAACAGCGACATACCGCTGGCAGCGCTGCTCGAAAGCCTACTTCAGAAAGACATCATCGAATGGGCTCGGGCCCTTCCGCTGGTCGTTCGCCGCCACCTGCTGGCCGCGACAGGAAATGACGTTGACGCGCCCACGCCCGGCAGCGCGCAGGCATCAGGTACGATTGATGCGAGGCGTCGTGCCATTCGCCGTGCGGAACAGCTGTCGTCGATCTATCTCGACGAGGCCGATCATGCCGGCGACCAAGACCAGCTTGAGCTCACACAGAAGCTCGCTGCTCGGGCGATCACCAGGCTCGCCTATATGCGAACAATCTCTGCGACCTTAGCCGAATAAGGCGGCACACCGGTATCGCACCTGCTTGTCTAGTCGCGCATCCAGCGCGAATCAGTAATGCGCTTCTACCGCAGAGCAACTGCGAAGACGCCGGATTATCGCCGAACTGCTTGCTCCCGAACAAAGAGCGCCGCCGCCTCGAGGCGCATGAATGTCATCCGGAATGGAGAGATGCATGCCTATCGGCTTTGACGATACCGTCGGCGAGATCATGCGAGCCGGACCGGCTACCATTCGCGTCTTCCTGGATTTCAGGATGGGATGCGTCGGTTGCCCGATTGCCGCATTTCATTCGGTAGACGACGCGTGCCGCGAGCATGGTTCCGATCGCGACGCGTTTCTGACAGCGCTGCGGAGCGCGGCCGATGCGATCACGGCTTGATCGAGGAGCCTTCCAGCTTTTCCTCAGCCAGCATGAACAGCTTGTGCGGCTCGCGGACGATGATCTTCTGTCGGCTGCTTTCGACCAGCCCTCTGGATTCCCAGGCGCTGAGCGTCCGGCTCACCGTATGCAAGGTGGTGCCGGTCATCTGCGCGATGTCCTGCCGGCTGATCGGGAAGTCGATCTCGACGCCATGGTCGACCTTGCGTCCGGACTGGTTGACCAGCCGTAAGAGCGCGTGGGCGATGCGCTTCTCGACCTGTTCGGTCGACATCTCGACGACGCGGGTATGGGTTTCCTGAAGCCTAGCGCCGACCGTCTGCAGCGTGTTGGCGGCGAGCGCCGGGAACCTCTCGACGAGCCGGGGCCAGATTCCTGACGGCCAGGCAAGAATGATGCTGTCGTCGACGGCGACCGCCGTCGCCGGATAGTGCTGCAGGCCGATGGCCTTGGCGACGCCGAAGGTTTCGCCGGTCGCTACGTAGCGCACCACGATCTGTTCGCCCGCCGGTGTCGTCTTGCTGGCGCGGACGTGGCCGTACAGCAGTACGAAGAACGAGTGAGCCTCCTCGCCCTGCTCGAACACCGCCGTGTTCTTGGCGACCCGGACCGAACGGGCCTCGCTCAAGATCGCATCGAGATCGGCCGTCGACAGGCCCGCGAACAGAGGCAGGTCGGCGATCAGGGAACTGTCGATCTTCGCCATCAGGAATAACCTCGGTTCCAGAACTAGACCGTGCATGGCTGCATCGATCAAGCCTGAACTTGCGCTGGCGCAACGAGTGTTCCCCGTCACGTCCCTAAACCGCGGTCGGACCGGCCGAAGCGCCGGATATGTGGAGAAAGACAATGCGTAAGTTGATGATGCTGTCGACCGCCGCCGCCCTGATGACCATGGCCGGGAGCGCCTTTGCAGCCGAGGTCGAGGTCAAGATGCTCAACCGGGGTACCGAAGGCGTAATGGTGTTCGAACCGGCTCTGGTGAAGGTCGCCCCTGGCGACACGGTGAAGTTCATCGCGACCGACAAGGGCCACAACGTCGAAACGATAAAGGGCATGCTCCCGGCTGACGCAACGCCGATCGCCGGTAAGAGCGGCGAAAATGTTACTGTCACCTTCGACAAGCCGGGCGTCTACGGCGTGAAATGCCTGCCGCACTACGGCATGGGCATGGTGGCGATGATCGTGGTTGGCACGCCGACGAACATCGATGAAGCCAAAGCGACCCCCCAGTCGGGCAAGGCCAAGCAGGCGATGGCCGGCCTGTTCGACAAACTGGCAGCCCAGACTGCCGCGAAGTAGCAGCCGAACGCGAGGAAGCCGTCATGAATGCACGCACCTACGAAGGGCCGGCGTTTTTTTCGTGCGGCTTCCGTCCGTTCTTCCTGCTGGGATCGATCTACGCCGGCCTCGCCATCCTGATATGGCTGCCGGTGTTCATGGGTGAATTGAGCCTGGTATCCGCGTTCATCCCTCGGGACTGGCACGTCCATGAGATGCTGTTCGGATTTCTGCCGGCCGTCATCACCGGGTTCTTGTTCACTGCCATCCCGAACTGGACGGGGCGGCTGCCGCTGCGCGGGCGTCCGCTGATGTGCCTCGTCGCTCTCTGGACCGCGGGCCGCATTTGCGTGACCTTCTCGGCTGGGACAGGCTGGCTTGTGGCGATGCTGGTCGACTGCAGCTTCCTGCTGCTAATCGCGGGCGCCGCCGCGCGCGAGATCATCGCCGGCCGAAAGTGGAACAACCTTAGCGTGGTAGTTCTCATCCTCGCTCTGCTGGCCGGCAACGTGACGTTCCATCTGGAAGCCCATTTCCGGGGTGCCGCCGACACCAGCATCCGGATCGGCATCGGCGTCGTGGTGCTGCTGATATCCCTGATCGGCGGCCGCATCATCCCAAGCTTCACGCGCAACTGGCTAGTCAAGCAAACCCCCGGCCGCCTGCCCGTCCCTTTCGCCCGCTTCGACACGCTGAGCGTCGCAGTCGGCGGCATCGCTCTCGGCTGCTGGATCGTGTCGCCCGTGGCCATGTGGACCGGCTACGCACTCGCCGGCGCCGGCGCGCTGCACCTGGTCCGGCTTGCACGCTGGGCCGGATATCGTACAGGACGCGAGCGGCTGCTGCTAATCCTCCACGTCGGCTACGCCTTCGTCCCGGTCGGCTTTCTGCTGAACGCCTGCAGCGCATTCGGGATTGTGCCTACCGCTGCCGGTGTCCACGCCTGGATGGCGGGGGCCGCGGGCATCATGACTCTGGCCGTGATGAGCCGGGCGTCGCTTGGGCACACGAACCAGGTGCTGACGGCATCATGCGCGACGCAGGCCATCTATGCCGCCATCATCATCTCTGTGATGGCTCGGATCTGCGCGATTCTGGCGCCCGCCCACAGTCTGCCGCTGCTGCATGTTGCGGCGTTCGGTTGGGCCGCGGCATTCCTCGGGTTTGCGCTGTCATACGGGCCGACGTTAATCGGCTTCGACAAGCGTACTTTACGGCAACCGGTCACCGCATGACCTATACCGACTACAACGAACGCGTGATCCAGGTCGCCGAAATCGAACCGCGTCTACGACACGGCATCATCGAAGAACTGTTCAGACATCTGAGCCCCGGTCACGGCCTGCAGATCGTCGTCGACCATGACCCGCGGCGGCTGCGCTTTCTCCTCGACGTGTCGTTCGGGTCGCAGTGCGATTGGACCTATCTCGAACAAGGGCCGGATCTGTGGCGCATACGGCTGCGCTATACGGCGGCCGTTACAAGATCCGGCTTCGATCTCGGTGTTGGTTAATCTGATCAGCCGCGCGACGCTTTCCGATAAAATTTCGAAGGAACCGGGATAACCAAAACCAAGACGGAAATCTGAGCAACATTTTATTGAGACTGTCGCCGTCCAGTCTCGATAAAGAGCCCGGAGCAGTCCGTCGATTGGATATGGTCTGGGCAAAAGGCTGGAGCCGGGAGGTCATGCTTCGTCGGCGACGATGAAGGTTCGGCCTATGTGGTCAAGTCCTCTTTGGCAGCCTGCGACTCGATACGGCGGATCGCCGGCGAAGCGGCCGGTTGATTGCCGAGATGCGTCCCGAACTGGTGCGGTGTCTAGCCCGATGCCCTTTCTGTCGAGGCGCATGAGAAAGGCTTTGGTTTGATCAGGGCCCTGCGAAGCGGTGGTCTGAAATCGCCTTGCGAAGTGTGCGCGACAACAACTCAACCGAGTACGGCTTCTGGACGAGCTCGAAGCCCTTGTGGACGTTCTCGGCGAGAACATGGCTATACCCGCTGGTCAGGACGACGGGCAATCCGGGATATCGGTCCCGGATGATCGTCGCCAGTTCGACGCCGTTCATGCCGGGCATGATGACGTCCGAGAAGACCAGATCGAACGCTAACTCGTCCCGCGCGAGGGCATCCAGCGCAGCAGACGCGGACGTGACCCATTCGGTCGAGTAGCCGAGGTCATGCAGCAGTTCCGTCGAGAATTCGCCGACGTCCTTGTTGTCTTCGACAACGAGGACCCGATGTCCCCGCCCGCTGATGGCTGCTGCCGCAGGCGCTACGATCGTCTCCACGTCGGGGCCTACTTCCGCCTGCGGTAGGTAGAGCGTAAAGGTCGCGCCCCTTCCCAGAAGGCTGCTCACCCCCACTTCGCCGCCCGACTGCTTTGCAAAGCCGAACACCTGACTGAGGCCGAGACCAGTCCCCTTGCCGACCTCCTTGGTAGTGAAGAAAGGCTCGAAGATCGTTTCGATTTTATCAGCGGCGATGCCGGTGCCCGAATCGGCGACCGCCACCGAGACGAAGCGGCCATGCCGGGGAGGATGGGAGCGCATCGCGGGGATCGTGTCGACCGCTTGCACGCCGATCGTGAGCCGGCCTTCTCCGTTCATGGCGTCGCGCGCGTTGACGGCCAGGTTGACCAGTGCCGTCTCGAATTGAGTCACGTCGGCCAGAGCGAAGAGCTGGTCGGCCCCGACATCGAGTTCGATCTGGATCCGGCCGCCGACGAGAGGACGGATCAGGTTCGCGACGCTGGCCACCTGCGTGCCCACGTCGAAGACACGCGGGGCCAGCGGCTGCCGACGCGCGAAAGCCAGCAACTGCCCGGTCAGCTTCGCGGCCCGGTCGACCGTATCGGAAATCGCGTCGATGTACCGCCCGCGCCGTTCCTCGGGCAGTTCACGCCGGCGAAGGAAGTCCGTGGCTGAACGGATGATGGTCAGGAGATTGTTGAAGTCGTGCGCCACGCCTCCGGTCAACTGACCGACGGCCTCCATCTTCTGCGCCTGGCGCAGCGCATCCTCGTTCTGTCGGCGATCCGTGACGTCAACCGCTTCGGCTAGAATGGCGGTGACGGTCCGGGCGTTGCCCGACACCGGACGCATCGCCAGATCGAAGAAACGGTCGCCGGAGGGTAGGCGCAGCTGGACCTCGTTGCGCCAAGTCTGCGCCAGGCGGGCAAGATCGAAGGCACCGGCGATCGTTTCGCGCATCCCAGGCGTTGCGGCGAACCACGCCGTCTCCCAAAATGGCCGACCCAGCACATGCTTCGCCTCGGTGCCGGCGCCGGAGAGTGCGACCGCGTTGGCGAATACGAGCCTGCCGTCGAGATCTATCAAGACCTGATACTGGTTCGTCGTCTCCAGGATCGCGCGCAGATGGGCCTCGTTGGTTTGCAGTTGCGCGGTGCGCTCCTCGATCCGGCGCTCAAGTGTCTCGTTCAGCTCGCGCAGTCCGATCTCCGCTTCTTTGGCGATCGTGATGTCATGGGCGACCCCGATGAAGCCGATGTGCTTGCCCGCCGGATCCCAGCGGGGCTGCGACTCGGACCGGACCCAACGCCAGATGCCGTCTGCACGCCGATAGCGGCTCTCGAGGATGAACGGCTTCAGCGATGCTTCGCCGGCGATGCTCTCCCGGACGACGCGCGCCGTGTCGTCAGGGTGCAGGATGGTCCGCCAGTCGAAGGCCAAGGCGTCGTCGTAGCCAAGGCCAAGAAACTCCAGATAGGCTCTGTTCGCGAAAGAGCGGGTGCGGTCGAGGCGGGTGACCCACATGGGAACTGGTGCGCTGTCAGCGATCAGGCGGAAACGCTCCTCGCTCTCCCGCAGCGCCTCTCTGGCTAGGGCGCGCTCCGTTATGTCGATGTGAGCGCCGATCAGCCGCAGCGGCCTACCGTCGGCGTCCCGTTCGATCCGCGCAGCGGCGACGATCCATCGAACCTCGCCATCGCTCGGACGAACGATGCGATATTCCGACGAATAGCGGTCGGCACCGCTTTTAATGAGGTCGAGGAATTGCCTCTCCGCTCGCTCGCGATCTTCCGGGTGCAATCTCGCGACCCAGTCTTCGTGGGTCTCGTTGGCAGCCTCCGGCGGCAATCCGTGGATGGCGAGATATTCCGGAGACCGGCGGTTTCTAAATCCATCACGCAGATCGACAACCACACCGCCGACCATCGCGATCCGCTGCACTTCCCGGAGCTCGCTTTCGCGATCCTTGAGCTCTTGTTCAGGCGCCGACAGATCCTTGTCCACGATTTCCTCACCCGCTGGGGCGGGGAACCCGCCGATGGTCGGTTTAGCAACAGACAATCGAAAAGTCCGCTCAAAACAGGATCGGCCAGCGAGATCAGCGTCCAACGGGCCGAACCGGCCCCCCGATCCTCGCGAGATCTAACGCCATGTCATCTTTCCATCAAGCGCGCGAAAACATGTCGTCATTCCGCATCCGGTTCGTCCGTTTGCAGGCGCCTCAGGCTCGGTAGGCGACAAGCACGGCGCCGAGGGCGATGAGGATGACGCCGACCCAATTCGCCGGCGCAAGCCGTTCTCCGAGGAAGAACACGGCAAAAACCGAAACGAAGACCACGCTGAGCTTGTCGATCGGGGCGACCCGTGCTGCGTCCCCCAACTTGAGCGCGCGAAAGTAGCACAGCCACGACGCTCCGGTGGCGAGCCCGGAAAGCAGCAGGAAGAGCCACGTTTTTCCGCGGATGCTGGACGGCTGCTGCCAGTTGCCCGTGACATAGACGATCAGGCCGGCCGACAGAAGAATGACAATCGTCCTGACGAACGTCGCGAAATCGGAATTGACGTGCTCGATGCCGATCTTTGCGAATATAGCGGTGAGCGCCGCGAAGCCCGCAGAAAGAAGCGCCCAAAAGACCCAGGAAAGCAAAAGATTCTTCACGCTCCGGCCTGCAACATTTGGCCGACGGCATACAGGTCGCGTGCGCGAGGGACCGATTTGTCTATCGATACACGCCAGTTCGCAAGGACTGGATCGGTCATGTGGTCGTTCTTTCCAATGTCACGGTGCGGTACGTGCATCCGAATTACTTCATAGTGACGACATGCAGAGCGGAATTGCCCGCTGACGGCTCGACTTCCGGCGCCCGGCCGGAAGGACTTAGATGAACGACGATATACGCGCGGCAAGTATGTTCGAGGATACTTTCGGTTACTCTGTGCGAGCCGGTGCCGGATCACCTATTCGGTTGACTTTAGACGTCACTCCGCATTGGCCGGTATGACCAACTGCTGCTGGTAATGCGTCAGAGTGAACTGGCGGATCGCAGATGACAAGTTGCCGTGATCCCGCTTCTTATCTATCTCGGCGACAAGTTCGGAGATTGAGATCAACCGACCAGCGGCTATTTCCTTGATACAAATCCAGAATGGCTCTTCGAGGCTGATGCTCGTCTTGTGACCTGCGATTACGATCGATCGTTTGAGAATACCCGACTTCATCGCATTCCCCTGTTGGTTGCGACCTAATGATAGCTTCGTCTGTCAGGCAGATTGGGCGGAAATACGCCCTCGATGATATCTGATTTTCCCGCACCAGGCAGCAGCAAGTTGCCACGCTCCTGATAATACGTCAGGACAAACACCCGAAGCAGCGCGGCCAGATCGTCTTTGACTGCATCGCCTCCGATGTCTTCTACTAAACGGGCGAGCGTAGTGCCGCTTCGGAGCGCAATCTGCTCCAGGCATTCCCAGAAGTCGCTCTCCAAGCTCACGCTGGCCTTGCGGCCGTTCAGTTCGACGCAGCGTCGTTCATCGAGATGTCCGACCATGAAGTACCCCCAATTTCACCGGCACGATACATCGGCGTTCTTGAAAACGGAGGTAACTCGGTCGATTTAAGATCAACCTATCTGCTGGTCTTACGACCGGTCTCATCTCAAACGACTGCCTCAACGGCCAGCAGGGAGCCGTCGCAGCATTCGCCGCGCGTTGGAAGGTGCGAGCAGCGAAGCAGACGGCTGGAAAATACCGTATCCGGCAAACGCCATCTGTCGAGCCCCGAGTCTCACGTTAAAAAGCGCCCTTGGGCGGTCGCTGTAGAGTTTCAATACGATCAAGGTTCGCCAACTCAATCGCCAGCTTACCGCCATTGCCGTTGTCAAATTCGACCCGCAGCGGATCGACGCCGGCATTTACCGCGCTATCGTTCGCGGCCTCAGCGAAACCGTAGGACTATAGCGGCGTTTGACCATCACGACATTGGTGAACAGCAGATCCAAAGCGACGCCGCACTAGCTTGGATCGCCGTCCACACGGTTGCCACATCGTGAGTGAACACCAGAATTTGACATTGAGGACATCGCCGGGGCGCGGATTCAGCCGTCTGACCCTCCAAACTTGATGGGAGCCGCGAGTCTACGGGCGGTACGCCGATTTTGTTTTGAGGGGACAGCCGGTTCTGGTCACTTCTGCTGAGCAACGCTCCGCCACACTAATTTTGATCCAAGTCAAGTCGTGCCCTAGTCGATCTGCTTAGTTCGTACAATCTTCACCGGAGAAAAAACTCATGATCGCGCGAAAACTATTGATCGCAGTTGCCGCTTTCTCATTCGTCGCCCTGCCAGCAGTGGCACAGACGAAGAAGCCAGACACGGAAAAAAACGGCCACCACTATAGCGGCGGTCCCAAGACTGAGTCCCATCATATGGGTAAGAAAGATACAGGTCCAAAGACCGGGAAATCTGGACCCAGCGGCAGCCACCATTATAACGGCGGTCCACGTGAGCCCCATCACATCGGCCCGCGATAATCTGATTGCACTGGCAATATGACCGCGGCCGGCGGCCTTCTAAAGAGAAGGCCCCGATCCGCGGCGAAAGCCGTTTGCGACGGCCCATCGAACGCGCCTATCAAGCGGACAACCATCGAGACGTATCGCCCAAGTAATTTCCGGCGACCTCGGCGGAACTGCGCAGCCCGAGCCTGACACTCCGTGCCGGCGCAAGCACTGTTGATCCGTATCACGTATCGCCTTCATCTATCGAATTTACCGCGCCCGAGCGACCAGCAATGGCGGATGCCCCTTTTGCTGCCTCGGCGCAACACCGCGGACCGAGGACCTCACGCACTTCTCATTCCGCGGCTTGTGGACTGTAGACATCGTTCGTCCCTGCGGCACCCCCGCGCATTTCGTCTGGTACCTCCGCACCCGGCCCTTCGGGAAGCCCGGCTCCCTTGATCAAGGCGTAGACGGCGGGAATCACGACAAGCGTGAGAATGGTCGACGAGATCATCCCACCGATCATCGGCACTGCGATGCGCTGCATGACTTCCGAGCCAGTGCCGGTGCTCCACAATATCGGGATCAAGCCACCCATGATGGCCACGACTGTCATCATCTTTGGGCGAACGCGCTCGACCGCGCCCAGCATGATCGCCGCGTTCAGGTCGGAACGCGTGAAGGGCCTGCCTTCCGCTGCCCGGGCGGCCTGGATCTCTTTCATCGCGTGATCGAGATAGATCAGCATGATGACGCCCGTCTCCGCCGCCACGCCGGCCAGTGCGATGAAGCCGACGGCCACGGCGACGGAAAAGTTGAAGCCCAGCCACCACATCAGCCATAGGCCCCCGACCAGCGCGAACGGCAGCGACATCATCACGATCAGCGTCTCTGTCAGCCGTCGGAAGTTCAGATACAGAAGCAGGAAGATGATCAGCAGCGTGACTGGCACGACGATCTTCAGACGCGCGGTCGCACGTTCGAGATATTCGAATTGGCCACTCCAAACGACGTAATTCCCGGGCGGAAACTGGATGCTGGCCGCAACGGCCGCCTTTGCGTCGGCTACGTAGCCGCCGATATCGCGGTCCCGGATGTCGACGAAGATATACACTGCGAGCTGGCCATTCTCCGTGCGGATCGACGTAGGTCCCCGCGTCAGCTTGATGGCGGCGACTTCGCCCAAAGGAACGGTCCCCCCGCCCGGCATCGCCACCAGCACATCGCGCGCGATCGACTGCGGATCGCTCCGTAGATCGCGCGGGTATCGCAGATTGACGCCGTAGCGTTCACGGCCTTCAACTGTCGTGGTGATCGTTTCGCCACCCAGTGCCGACGACACCGTGTCCTGCACGTCACTGATCATCAGACCGTAGCGGGCAAGCGCTTCACGGTCGGGAACGACGTCGAGGTAATAGCCCCCGATGACCCGCTCCGCATAAGCGCTCGACGTGCCCGGAACGGCCTTCACGACCGTCTCGATCTGACGGGCCAGCTTTTCCATTTCGACCAGATCAGTTCCTAGCACCTTGATACCGATCGGCGTTCGAATGCCGGTTGCGAGCATGTCGGTGCGGGCTTTGATAGGCATGGTCCAGGCGTTGGAGACCCCGGGGAACTGCAAGGCCTTGTCCAGATCGGCGATCAGTCCGTCAACGGTCATTCCTGCTCGCCATTGCTCCTTGGGCTTCAGATTGACGATCGTCTCGAACATCTCGGTCGGTGCAGGATCGGTCGCAGTCTCAGCGCGTCCGGCCTTGCCGTACACGGAAGCCACTTCAGGGAACGTCTTAATGATCCGGTTCTGGGTCTGCAGAATCTCAGCCGCCTTGGTCACCGACAGGCCCGGCAGAGTCGTCGGCATGTACATCAGCGTGCCTTCGTTCAGGCTCGGCATGAATTCGGTCCCGAGCTGTCGGGCCGGCCAGAGACTCACTGCCAAAGCAGCAAGGGCGAGAAAGATCGTGACGGTCTTGGCCTTCAGCACACCACGGATCAACGGGCGATAGACCCAGATCAAAAATCGGTTCACGGGATTTTTGTGCTCCGGGATGATCTTTCCGCGAATGAATAGCACCATGAGCGCCGGTACCAACGTGATGGACAGGATCGCCGCCGCGGCCATCGAGAATGTCTTGGTGAAAGCCAGCGGGCTGAACAGTCGGCCTTCTTGCGACTCCATGGTGAAGATCGGCAGGAAGGATACCGTGATGATCAGCAGGCTGAAGAACAACGCTGGGCCAACCTCGCTCGCCGCTTCGATCAAGACCTCCAGGCGCGGCTTGTCAGGCGGAGCCCGTTCGAGGTGCTTGTGGGCGTTCTCGATCATGACAATCGCGCCGTCGATCATGGCGCCGATCGCGATCGCGATGCCGCCCAGGCTCATGATGTTGGAGCCAATTCCGAGCATCTTCATGGCTCCGAACGCCATCAGTATCCCGACCGGCAACATGACGATGGCGACGAGGGCGCTACGCACGTGAAGCAGAAACGCGATGCAAACCAGAGCGACGACGATGCTCTCCTCGGCCAGCGTCCGCTTCAAAGTCTCGATTGCGCTATGGATGAGGTTGGAACGGTCATAGACCGGTATGATCTCTACGTCCTTCGGCAACGCCGATGCCATTTCCAACAACCGCGACTTCACGTTGTCGATGACGTCGAGCGCGTTCTGCCCGAACCGCTGCAGCGCAATTCCGCTGGCGACCTCACCTTCCCCGTTAAGTTCGGTGATGCCCCGGCGCTCGTCTGGACCAAGCTCGACCCGAGCGACGTCCTTCAACAGCACGGGGGTGCCCTTGTCTACCTTGAGCACGATATTCGAAAGATCCGACAGGCTCTTCACGTAGCCTCTGCCCCGGATGATGAATTCGAATTCAGAGAGCTCGACGGTGCGTCCGCCGACATCCATGTTGCTGCTTCGTACCGCGTCGCGCACCTTCGCAAGCGGAATCTCAAGCGACCTCAGTCGGTTCGGATCCACTACGATGTTGTACTGCTTCACAAAGCCGCCGATGCTGGCGACTTCGGCGACGCCCTCGGCTTTGGAGATGCCGTAGCGGATGGTCCAGTCCTGTATGGACCGCAGGTCTGCCAGCGACTTGTCCTTGGACTGAAGCGCGTATTGATAGACCCAGCCGACGCCGGTGGCATCGGGGCCCAATGTCGGCGTCACGCCGCTTGGAAGCTTGCGAGCCGCGGCATTGAGAAATTCCAGGACGCGCGAGCGCGCCCAGTAGATGTCCGTTCCATCTTCAAAGATGATGTAGACGAACGACGCGCCAAACACCGAAAATCCACGAACGACCTTCGATTTCGGCACCGTCAGCATCGCCGTCGTCAGCGGGTAGGTCACCTGGTCCTCGATGACCTGGGGCGCTTGGCCTTTGTACTCAGTGTAGACGATCACCTGGGTGTCAGATAGGTCGGGGATGGCGTCAAGCGCAGCGTGCTTTACGGCGTAAAGGCCACCCGCGGCGACGAAGACCGTTCCTATCAGGACGAGCATCAGATTCCGGGCCGACCAGTTGATGAGGCGCGCGATCATTGCGATTTCTCCCCTGTATCCAAGCCCTTGAGCGCAGCCTTAAGGTTGCTCTCGGCGTCGATAAGAAAATTCGCGGAGACAACAACCTCGTCGTTCTCGGCAAGTCCCTCCTTGATCTCAACCCGGCCGTCTCCACGACGTCCGAGCTTTACGGCCCGCGGTTCAAACCGGCCGTCGCCCTTGTCGAGAAACACTAGCTGGCGCTCTCCGCTGTCGATGACGGCGCTGCTCGAAACCGTCACCACGGGAGCCTCGGTCCCCGTGGCTATCTCGACGTCCGCGTACATGTCCGGCCGCAGCACGTCGTCTGGATTTGGCAGTTCGATCCTGACGCGCGCGGTGCGCGTCTCAGCTCTGAGGTTTGGGTAGATCACCGTGATCTTTCCAGTGAACGGGCGGTCTGGATACGCACGGGGCCGTACGGCAACCTTCTGTCCGGCCTTTATGAGCGCGAGATCACGTTCCGCAACATCCACCATTACCCAGACCACACCCCGGTCGACGATCCGGAACAGAATATCGCCCGGGGCGGCCCGCATGCCATTGACGGCCGTCCGCTCCACGATCTCGCCGTCCTGGGGCGCAGGCCAGTTCAAGTAGACCGGCACCTCCCGGGCACGCTCGATGTCTGCTATAAAGCTATCGGGAGCACCTAGGTTTTCAAGACGACGGCGCGCGCCCTTCAACGCCTGGCCCCCGATTCCCACGTCGCTCCTCGCGTTCAGCGCCGACAGATATTCGGCGGCGGCGCTGGAAAGATTGGGCCCGTAGACGCGCATCAGGGGCTGCCCCTTGCTTACGTGCGAGCCGGTAGTGACGTCTCCGACAGTGTCAATGAAGCCTTCAAAACGGAGCGAAACGACCGATATGCGGCGCTCGTCCTGCTGCACCGTTCCGGGAGCCCTGACCATCGTGTTGAGGGTGCGCAGCTCGGCCGCTTCGGTCCGGACGCCCGCTTTCTGCAGCTTTCCCTCGCTGACCTTGATCGACGATTCGTCGTCCTGCTCACCTTCGTAGACCGGCAGGTAGCTCATCCCCATTGAGTCCTTTTTCGGTATCGGCGAGGTATCCGGAAGGCCCATTGGATTACGGTAAAAACGGATGCGGCCCGTCTGGCCGACTTTCTCCGCCGTGGTCGTTGGCGGCGCCCGTTCGAAGCTGACCTCCTCGCTGCTTCTGACGGCCAGATATTCCTTGCCTGAAACGCTCTTTGCAGGCACCGCCGAATATTTGGGCGCACCGTTCGGATCGCGGTAGTAGATGATCGGTCCTGTCGGCGCCGAGTGGGCAAGCCCCGGATCGGCCGTTACGGGCAGTACGGCGGACAGCCATGCGGGTAAAGGATGGTTCGCGCGCCCGATGGCAAGCCCCGTACCTCCAGCGACCAATGCCGCCGCCACGATCAGAAATATGCTAGATGAACGTCTCATAGCGAACCTCCTGCCAAGCGTTCGAGTTCGGCATGCTTCGATTGCAGTTCGACCTTCAGCTTGAGCAGATCGAGCTGGACGGCCCGGTACCTTCGCTCCGACTCGAAGACCGCCGAGAGATCGGATGAACCAGCTTGGAAGCCGTTCCTGGCGTTGTCGACCGACGAACGCGAAGGCGGCAGTTGGCGCGATGCATAGATCTGGATGACCTTGCGCAGCGCATCGACGCTGAACCAGGCATCCGCGATCTGACCGTCGATCCGGAGCCGCAGCGCCTCATTCCTGGCCTGTGCGGCGCCGAGGCGCGTTCCTGCGGCGCGCTGTTCGGCATCCTTGACGTCGTAGCGCAAGGGCAACTTGAGCCCGAGCGAGAATTCGCCGGTGTCTTCCATCCCTGGCCGCTGCACGTACTTCGCGCCGACATTGACGTCGGGGTAGTAGTTCAGGTCGGTCAGCGATTTGGTTTGGGCCGCCGAAATGCTCTGCGCGCCGGCGAGCGCCAGCATCGGGTTCGCCGATCGCCCAAGTGTCTGGGCTTGCGAAAGGCTGATCGCCTTCAAGGCCCGGAAGCCTGTCGGCGCCGCCAAGGTGGCCATCGAAGGACGGCCAATCAAGGAGTTGAGACGCGCCGCCGCCGACTTCAGTTCGCCTTGCCGACGAACGAGATCTCCCTCGGCTGTCGCCGCCTCGATCTGAGCCTTGATGACGTCCTGCTGATCGACCGATGTCGTCCCGTACCGGGAACGCAATAGCCCTGATATGTCGTCGTACCGGCGCTTGATGTCAGTGGCAATTCCGATCGCCTCATAAGCGGCGTTGTATTCACCGTGAGCGGCTACGACCTGTGCGACGAGTTCTGTGACGGTTGCGCGCCCTTGGAATTTCGCCGCGTCGGCCTCCGAACGCGCGATGTCGCGCTCCAGACCGTATTTGCCCCAGAGTTTGATCTCCTGATCAAACCCGATGCGACGCTGTCCGACGCCCTGCCTATTGACCTCCCAAGCCTCCAGGATGAGCGTCGGGTCGGCCATGACACCAGCCGTTCCGATCTTGTGTGTCGCTGCGTCGAAATCAAGCGACGCGGCGGCGACGGTCGGATTGAGGCGACGTGCGAATGCGACGACGCTCTCCACCGTTGCACCAAGATCATTCCGATCGGCAGCCATCGCAGGTGATGACCACAGCAAAGCCGTGGCCGCTCCGATGACGACAAACCGCATCAAGATTGGGCCTGTCATGGCGTAGCCTTGAGTACAAGCTTGCTTTCGATCGTTCCGGTCTCGCCTTGGACCTTGGCACCGAGTGACAACTGCCAGCCGCCTTCCGCCGTCACTGCGGCCTTGAACTTGTAAACTCCCGGCACCGAGCTAGGCATCGCATCGATAGTGGCTTTCATCGTCTCCATGCCATCTGGGGCCATGTCGAGCCGCTTCGCGAAGATTATGGCGTCCGACACCGGTTTGCCGTCGGGCTTGTGAATGAGGCGTACCGAAATGATCGCTTCGCCCGTTTTTACTGCCTTGTCGACAAGTTGGAATTCGTAATCCCTGATATCGGCGCGAGCAGTGGAGATGGCAGATGCTACGGCAATGCCAACCGCCGCGGCCCAGAGGGCGCGCGTGGAGTAGTAGCTGTACATTTTTAAGATCCTTGATATCTTGATCTACCGCAAAGGCGGCATGCATTTATCCGCGCGGCTTAGGCCGTCGCAGTGGCAGACGGCGTGTTTACGCCGCTCAGATCTCGATCCGAGGAGGATGGTAAGGAGGCACACCGAGCACGCCTTCGGCAGCCAAGTCGTAGAGCACGAATGAAAGCGAATGAGCTTGGAAAGAAGTCCGAACGGCGCAGGAAGAAGCCGGCTCCGCCAGTGCGACTGTCAACATGCACATGGCGATGAGCGGGCAGTCCTTGCAGCCCTCGGTCTCATGCCCTCCAGCACAGCAGGACATGTCACCCATCATTGCCGACATGTCGACCATCTCCGCCGCAGCCACCCGCTGAGCCGTCGCCGGCGTAACCAGCGGCGCGAACGCCAGCCCAACGATTACTAGGACCGCGAGCAATAGATCGATAGTGCGACGCAACTTCATATCGTATCGTAGCACAAACGCGGAAACTTGTGAAGCGATCCAAATAGCAGATCCACATGCAGCGGAAACAAACCTGTCGAATCAACAGGCGTCAGCCACGATTTACGGGGCAGAGAAGTGCGGTAGAGCCACGACCCATCCGCTCCGTTTGTCCGACGGGATCGCAACCTCAGATTCTCGCGCTCTCTGTCCCCAAGCGTTCCGATTTCGACGTCATGATCCCTTTAACGTGCCGAGGGTACCGAGTGAGCGCCGTCTCTTGGCCACCTTATCACTTGGCCGGCCAGGACGAGCCGGTCCCGGCCCGCTTCTTTGGCCGCATACATAGCTTGGTCGGCGGCTTCAACGAACTTGGCCGAGTCCGTTCCAGCGGCGCCTGGCCAAGCCGTCGCGGCGCCCACGCTGGCGGTCATTATTCTGGGCGGCGTGTTCTGTGCATGGGGTAGCGAAAGTTCATGCAAGCCGCTGCGGACGCGGTCACCGACGCGTTGGCAGCCCTGCAAATCCGTCTTGGGCAGGAGCATCACGAACTCTTCTCCGCCGTATCTTGCCGGGAGATCGGCAGGCCGGAGGGCTTCTGAAACAAGAATGGCGGCCAGCGCACGCAGTGCCCCATCGCCGGATTGATGTCCGTAGTGATCGTTAAAGCGCTTGAAGTGGTCCAGATCGATCATGAGCAACGACAAAGGCGTGCCGTCCCTCGTCGCGCGCGCCCACTCCTCCTGAAGCCGTTCGTCGAATTGCCGCCGATTGGCGAGGCCTGTCAGGCTATCGGTCGTAGCCAGGGCGGCAAGCTTCTGTTCAAGGACTTTATGTTCCGTCATGTCGCGCGAGATCGCGACCACCCCGTCGATCTCGCCGGTTTCGGGGCTACGTGTCGCCCGCAGCGCCGTTTCCAGCCAGATTTCCTTTTTTTCGCGATGCTGCGTGCGGTAGACGATCTTGGTCTCTTCGATGGCACCCCGCTTCAGGTCGGCGACGGCCCGTTCGACCTGGCCAAGATCCGCGGCATTCACACCACCCAATGCCGACGTGCCTCGCAGCGACGTGGCATCCCAACCGAGCACACGCGAGCATGACGGAGAGACGTATACGATCCGCTCGTCCAACCCCACCCGCATCACCATGTCGCTCGATTCTTCCGCTAAGAGCCGGAAATCCGCCTCTTGGGCGCGAAGCGCGGCTACCATGCGCTGGCGTTGAGCCAATTGCCGCACAAGGAAAAGGCCGATAGTCCCGATGACCGATGCGAGACCAGTAACGAAGATCATCCGGCTCGTCGCTTCCTGCCGCCAACCGGCGAGGACGTCGTCCTTCGCCTTGGTCGCGAGGAGTACCAGCGGATAGCGGGTGCTCACCATGTACGAACTCAGGCGCTCGCGTCCGTCCAACGGGGACCGGAAGTAATAGACACTCTCCCGCGGACGGGCGGGAAGATCCTTTATCAATGCCGTCCCGGACATGTCGCGGCCGATGTAGGACTCGTCTTCCGGCATCCGGGCCAGCATGACGCCGGACCTGCTCAGCATCGAGACCGAGCCGTTCGGTCCGATGTCGAACTTTCCGAAGAATTGGGAGAAGTGCGCGACGTCTACGGTCGCGAGGACGACCCCGGCGAAGGATCCATCGGCATTGTCGAAACGCCGGGACGCGGTGACGATCCATTGGCCCCCGGATCTGCTCTTCACCGGATCGCCAAGATGTGTTCCGCGGTCGCTCGATTCGCGGTGGAATCTGAAGTAGTCGCGGTCGCCATTATTGAGCCCCCCGATATCGACTTCCTCCGTAGTGGCAAGCCAGCGGCCGGTGCTGTCGTACACGAACAAACCCCGTATCCGCCCCAACCCGGGTCGGCGCGATTCCAGCACCTTCCTAAGCCGTGCAATCGCGGCGAACGACCCGCCGTCCATCTCCAGGCGGCTTACCGTCGACATCAGAAAATTGTCGGCCAATTCGAACGTATCGTCGGCGTATTGAGTCAGCGAACGCGCCAGATTGCTGGTTTCGACCTCGGCGTTCTTCAGGTCGGCTGCCCGCGAACCCAATTCCCGCCAAGCGCTCAATCCGACGATCGAGATGCAGACCATCGCGACAAAAAAGCCCGTCGCTACGGATAGCCGTCGAGTGGGGTTGCCGCGCGCATTGGACATGATGATCTCCCGGGCGCGCAATTTGTCACAACGGGTTTAAGGCATCCTTCACCTGCGGGAACAGGTCTCTACCTGCCACCTGACGACGGCATATCTGGTGGCGGCGACGCCTCGTTGCCGGAGTCCACCGCGCTGCACAAAAAAGGCCGTCGCTGCGTCCTTTAGTCGAAGACGTCAAACGACGCTTTTCGATCCGACGAAGCGCATGAAAGGCCGCTGACCGCCCGCGGTGAAAAGCACCACGTCGTACGGCCGGGGCGTTCCGCCCTCCATGCCTGGAGAACCAGCGGGCATGCCGGGCACCGCCAATCCGAGCGCCACCGGTCGCGTCTCCAGAAGCCATTTGATCGCCTCGGCGGGCACATGGCCCTCGATCGCGTATCCGGAGATTTCCGCGGTGTGACAGGCAGCGAGCGCAGGCGGCACGCGCAGGCGCTTCCGGATCGCATTGAGGTCCACCGTCTCCTCGACGGTCACCGCGAAGCCAGCGGCGCGTACGTGCTTGACCCATCCCCCGCAGCAGCCACAGTCGGGGTCCTTGTGGACCAGCACGACCGGCACCTCCGCGCGCGCCGGGACCAAGCCGGCGGCGAAAAAAGCCAGCACGCTGCGACGCGTCAGAAAAGCGATTCTATGCATTGGATAATCCTCTCGTTTGCATCGGTCCGGGGTCGGCCGGCCCGCCGTTCCAGTTGGCATGTGGCAACGGCTTCATGGCAAGCTCTTGGAAATCGACCTGATCGCCTTCAGGCCCTCCCCGAAGCGGATGATCGATTCACGGTGCCGCTCCAGCTCGCCGTAGGCGAGGTAGCGGACGTCGAGGCCAACGACGGCGGCGAAGGCCGGTCGGGCCATCTGCGCGCGGACCTCGCTCTCGCGGGCATCCGGCGCGACGAGAAAGATTCCCTTCAGGAGGTTGCCGCAGGGACCGAGGGCGAGGTCGAGCATCCGCACGATGCCCGAGTAGATCGATGTCGAATGCTCGACCTCGAAGGCGGCATGGATGGCTCCGTCCCGCTTGCCCAACCAGAGCACATCGATGAGCCTGACGGCATCGATGCCCGCCGAACCGTCGAAGGGGCGCAGGTCGCCGGTGCATCCATCCGACAGTCTGCCGCCGCCGTAGGCGCGGTTGCGGTCGTTAGCCGCGATCCAGACGTCGTATCCGAGGCCGAGGCCGATGTCGCGCAGCAGTCCCTGCATCTCGGTGTGGGTCCGATCAGTTTCCGCTTCGGGTCCCGGGGCCTGTGCTGCAGCCTTCTCCCGGACGGCCGCCAGATCGCTCTCCCAGACTGCGATCCCCTCGGCTTCGTCGAGCGGCGGCGCTGGATAGCGCCCCGCCCCCACGTCGAACATGAAGCCCGCGATCGCGCCTAGGTCGTTAGAAAGGAGGTCGCGATGCTGAGCGTTGAGCCGCAGCACGCCTGCCCGCATCGCCAGGTAGTCCGGCCAGCTGCCCAGCTTCACTTTGGAGCCCGTCACCGCGTTGTACCCTTTCACGATCGCCGTGTTGAACGGGACGGCGATCGTGGGGTGAAGGAAATACAGCAGATTCGCCGCCGCGGGCCCGAGGCCCTTAATCCTACGGCGGTCCAAAGCATGCACGGCGTCCAGCAGTTGCTGTTCGGTCGAGCAGCAAGCGCACGTATCCAGGAAGCGTCCAAACGAAAGCTGATTGCCTGCGTCTTCATAAATGTCTGGAATTCGGAGCTTCGGCTTCCATAGAAATGCATGGTCGGCGCCCTTGAATATCTGGCGCTGCTCGGCGACGGACTTCACCGCCACCTCGAGAGAGGAGCCCTTGTAAACGTTGCCGAACGATCCGTCCTCGATCTGCCGGACCACCTGCTCGATGCCCCGGCGGATGGAGCGGAAGTTCTTCAGCCGCTCCTCCCACAGAAACCACGAACGGTACGTGGCGCCGGGATCTGCTCGCCACGCCTCAATCGAATATCTCAACCGCCCGGAGGCCCCGCCCGAAATCGTCATGCTCTGCTATCCTCTTGCACTATTCCGGATCCGCCGAAGCTACCCGTCCGCGATCGCACCGGCCCGTCAATGCCGTTGTCCGCCCTTGGGGTCGGCCGAGCTCCTGCCGGATTGCTTCCCGTCAGCCGCGTCTTTGCCGGCGCCGGAGCCGGCGACCTTGCCGCCCTCCATCTTCATGCCGCCCATCTCCTCGTCTGGAGGAGCGTCCGCCACCATCTGCTTGTAGTGGTCCTCCGATAGTCCCGGAAGTTTGGTCACGAACGCGACTATGCTCCAGAGTGCTTCGTCGTCATGCCCGAGTCCCCATGCCGGCATGCCGCTCATCTTCAGCCCGTGTTTCACGACCCAGAAGGCCCGTTTCGGATCGACGCGCAGTTCGGACAGGTTCGGTGGCTGCGGATAGAGGCCGGGCCGTATCTCCGAATCTTTCATGCCGGGTGCGAGATGGCAGTTCACGCACATGGCGGCGTACTGCCCGGCACCTTTCGACACCATCTGATCGTCCTGTAAGTCCGGCACGACGATCTCCCGCGCTCGCACGTCGATCGAATGGTCGCGGAAGGCTTCGATGGCGGCGCGCGTGACCTTCCAATGAGGGCTGTCTGCCCCGAAATCGTAGGCTCCCGACGCAAGGTAGAATACCGCGGCGCCCGTCGCGGTCAGAATGGCGGCGGATCCAGCGATCCATCCCGATTTCATGAAACTTCTCCCCGTGTTGCGCGATCAACCGCCGGAGCGGGCCTTCCGGAAGGAGCCGGAGCGTCCAGCGCGCGCGACCAGGTCCTGTAGAAGGCGACGGCGGTCATCAGCGAAATCCCGACGATGCTTACGGCGATCTGCGTCACCACGGCGTTGGAATACATCTCGAGGATGAAATGCCCGACGAAGGAAAGGAAGATGCCCACGCAGAACACTTCCAGTGAACGCTGTCCGCAGACGACGAGCGGTCTGAGGGCGTCGGAGCGCAGCACGTCCCAATCCTTGGGAACGATGCGGACCAGGACGATCATGAGCGCGAGCAGGTGGAGCACCCGGTAGGGCGCCAGGTTCGTCTTGTCGTTGGGATCGAATAGACCGACGAGGCCGGAGGGAAGCATCGACGTGGCGTCGAAGCGGACCGCGAGCGTAAGCGCCATGGCGAATGTAAGGTATGTCAGGCTGATCGCGACCACCAGATTAGACATGACGAACGATTTCACGCGCGCTCCTCCGCCCAACGCCGTCCAGGCTCCGATCGTGAAAAGGAACTGCCAGGCGAACGGGTTGAAGTACCAGTCGCCCGTCGGCCATGCCGGCAGGTTCAGACCGAACCAGCGACTCGCGAGATAGACCGCCGCCGAGGCCGCGAGCGCCGCGTCCGGACGGCGTCTCATGACGGCCAGGACCGGCGGGAAGCCTGCCATCAGCACGATGTAGAGCGGCAGCACGTCGAGGTTCAGCGGCTTGAACTTGAGCGCGAGCCCCTGGGTGAGCGTGGCCACCGGCTGCTCGATCAGCCATTTGACGTTGAACTCGTCGAGCAGATGGGAATGGCCGCGCTGCGCGATGAAGCCGATGGCCGCCGCGTAGAACACGAACAGCAGGATGTGGGCGACGTAGAGCTGCCAGACGCGCCTCAGCAGAAGCGCCGCTCCCGCCAGTACGCCTTGCCTTTCCATCCTCCGCGAATAGACGAATGCGGCGGTATATCCGGAGATGAAGACGAAGATGTCAGCAGCGTCGCTGAAACCATAGTTCCTCGTCGTCAACCACGCGACTACGTTGTTCGGTATGTGGTCGAGGAAGATCGCCCAGTTGGCGAGCCCCCTGAAGAGATCCAAGCGGAGATCGCGGCCGCTTGAAGGTGTGTCGGAGTTGCGCATCTTCGTCCTGGATTCAAGTGTTCGGGTTACGGCTGCCGCTGCTCAGCGCAGCGACCGGGCAGGCAGGCAGGTCGGGAAACCCCGCGGACGGAGGATTGACGCCGAGGTCGATGATGAGCTGCTTCATCTCGACGATCTCGCGGACCTGCGCCTCGATGATGCCGTCGGCGAGCTTGCGCACGCGGGGATCCCGGATGTGAGCGCGCTCGCTCGTCAAGATGGCGATCGAATGATGCGGGATCATCGCCTTCATGTAGGACACGTCGTCCACGGTCCGCTGGCTCCTGACGAGCCAGAGCGACACCACGAAGACCGCGATGCTGCCGACGGCGATGCCGATGTTGGTCGACCTGCTCGGATACATCTTAAGCATGAAAACGAGCATGATCACGGCCATGACCGCCCCCATCAGCAGCGCCATCCATGTGCCGGTCTGGCTGTAGAACACGTGGTCTAGAGCGAAGGTGTTGAGATACATCAGGCCGAACATCACGACCGTCGAGGTGGCGATCATCGCGCCGAATAGGGCGTAGCTCATCTTCATGCGTTTTCCTCATTGGTCCGTTTATTTGACGGAGACCGTAGGGGCTTCCCCCTTCCGATCAGGCCGCGTACGTCCATATCCATCGCAGTCCGTCTGGCTTACCGGTCGCCGGGAAGCCGGCCGCTCTTGCCGGTCATTGTCCAATTGCCGGCCGGACCGTTCCCAGAACGCTCACGCACAGCAGGACCAAGAGGCCGAGCCCCTGCTCGCCTATGACGTGGGTCCGCAACTTTCCGCGCCAGACCTCACCGGCGCCGCTGCGGCCCGCGGCCACCAGCGCCGGCACCAACCAGAAGCGATTGGCGGCGGCGAGCGCCAGCATTCCCCCAAAGGACACCAGCTTCGCGACGAGTATCAGACCGTAGGTGCTGTTCAGCAGACTGGAGACGGATCCGACGAGAAGCCAGCTATTGACCAGGCCGGTGCCGACCAGTGTCGCGACGGCGGCGTACCCCATGCCTGAGAACCGCATCAGGACTCCGTCGACGTCGATGCCGTCCTGGCCCGTCCGTCCCGCGTAGCCCAGCAAGATGAAGCCGAGCGGAGCCAGCCCGCCCAGCCAAGCTCCCGCCGCGAGCAGATGCGCCGCGTCGGCCGACACGTGCAGCACGCCCGCCCAGCCTTCCTCGATCTGCGCATGGCCGGCGCCGGCCAGTGATGCCAGCATTCCCGCCGCCAGAAACGACATTAGAAGATCCTGCCCAGTCGTGGATCGGGGCGATTGCACATGCGCGGCGGCGGCGACGACGACGACGACGACCGCGAGGATCATGCGGGCCGTCCACACGGCGCCGAAGCCGGTGTCGCGAAGGACCGATGCGAGGACCTCGGGATCCGCCACGTCCGCGAGCGCGCCGCTCATGTTGGCCACGGAGAAGACGAACCAGGCCAGGCCGCTCGCCAGAGATAGGACCGCGGACCACAGCATGAGCCCATTTCTCCATCGGACAAGCTTCCCGGGCTCGTCGCCTGCATGGGCGTAGAGGGGAAAGAACGCCGCACCTGCCAACGTGGTGGTCGCGACGTAATGCAGGAAACGTGCGAAGACGAGCCCGAGATCGATCATCAGTTCGCGACGCCGAAGGAGTAGCTGCCCTTCACCTTGTGAGTGTCGTCGGACACCGCGTGCCATTCGACCTTGTAGTCGCCCGGCGCCAACTGATCCTTGAGCGGAACGATCATCAGCTTCTTGTTGGTCGGATCGGTCGTGGCCCTGCCGGTCGCGATCGCCTTGCCGGTCTGATCCTTCAGTTCGATGCCTGAGAACTGCGGGATGACGCTCTCGTTGAAGAGAATTCGGATCTGCTTAGGCGACGCCGACGACTTTCCGGCTGGAGGCTCGGCCGACTGGAATTCGGGATGGGCCAGCGCAGCTCCTGATGCAAGCGCCACGGCGCCGAGAACGACGATGGATAAGGTTTTCTTCAACATGGGTTCTCCTTAGTGATGCGGGTGTTCGTGAGTGGTGTCGGCAGACGTCGAGGCCGAGCATGAGGCCCCGACCAACCGACTCTTCGATGTCGTGTTGGCGGCGTGGTGCAGGACTGAGAGCAGCAATCCGAACGGACCATGTGAAGCGGGAGAAGATGACTCTCCACTGCCTCGCCGTCGATTCGGGATCGCGATAACTTGGTTGTAGGCGACATATGCCATCGGCCCGACCGCGAGGACGAACCATGCGATCGGACAGTCGCAGGCAGAGTGAACATGGCGTCCTCGCGCTCAGGGCTACGGTCGAATCCGGATCAGTGCTTGCTGATCCAATCCTCGAGCATCTTCTGCTCTTCCGTCTGCTCCCTGATGCCCTTCTCGGCCATCCGACGGATCATCGGATCCTTCGTTTCCTTCAAGACGGTCTTCGACATGTCGATCGCGCCCTGATGATGCGCGACCATCATCTTCGCCCAGGCCTTCGTCGGGTCGGGGTCCATGCCCTTCATCATCGCCGCATCCATCTTATCCATGGACGCCCTGTATTCCTTGTCGGCGCCCTCTGCCCACGCGAGGCCGGGGACGGCCAGAACGAATAGGAAAGCTGCGGCGGAACGGTTACGAAGTGTAGTTCGCGAGCTACTAGTCATGACATTTCTCCATTGTTGAAACGACGCCTGCCGAAACGGCAGCGGCAGACGGATGTTCCGCACCGCAATCCACGAACTTCGCCGTCAATTCCGCCGCGTCGGACCACAGAGGTCCGTCGCGCGGCGCGGCGCGCGTGCTTGCGGATCGACCGAAGACGAAGGCTGGCCGGCGCTCGATATCTCCAGTGATCGGATGCGTGTTCGACGACGGAACGAGGTGGAAGCACCGCGCGGATCGCTGCGCGCAGATCTTTGCGGACGCGCGGCGCGGCAAGGATTAGCTTCGGCCCATTCATGACAGCCCTCCGCCCATGCGTTGCAGCTTCTCTTCCCAGAACGGGCTCCCGGTCGCGAAGACGTTGTAGCCCACCCAGGAGTGGCGTTTGATGCGGTCGAGAACGGACAGGTCCCGCACCCGGACAAAGCCCGACGCCGCGGCATCGAAGACGTACAGGCGAAGCGACGTCGCGCCCATCAGGTGTCGCGAGACCAGATGCTCGCGGTCCGCGCCGTGCTCCTCGCAGATGAACACGGCATCTCCGGCCGAAAGCCGCTCGGCGCCCCGGAGCGCTTCGATCTCGACGCCCTCCACGTCGAGCTTCACGACCACCGGGCGGGCGGGGTCGATCGCACCTTTCGTCATGAGGCCGTCGAGCGAGATGGTCCGGACGGCGCCGGTTTCGTCCGCGCCGGCGCGCGCCGTTCCGAAGGCTTCGTGACGGTCGCCGGTGATGCGGACGAAACCGCCGTCCGCGCCGCCGATCGCGGCGTGGATGCAGCGAAAGCGGCCGCCGTTGAGCCAGACATTGAGTTCGAGACGGGACGCGTTCAGTGCGGATGCCTCGATCGCCAGCGCATCGTGCGCGCCGAAAGGTTCGCTGGTTGCGAGCACGGACCAGTATCCGAAGTTGGCGCCGCCATCGACGAATACGTAGTCGACGTCGGATACGCCGCGCAGAAATGCCTCGATCACCGCTTCGTAGATGTACCGTCCGTTGAGCAGGCGGCTCCAGTAACCGTCCGCGAAGGGCATGGAGAAGACGGCGTCGGAATTGAGCCGGATCGCGATGTCGCCCGCTGCGACTGCAGAGGACACGACCTTGCAGCCGAGCCGATACCCGCGGTGCCCGAACGGCGCCGTTGCCGCCGATCCCGCCTGCAGCGCGGCCACCGCCAGTCGTTCGACAAGACGCGCGCCGCTCAGCCGTCCGCTTTCGCGATCGTACGCGAGCGTCCGTCCTGCGGAGGCGGGTCCTTCGTTGCGGAGAGATGCATCCATGCTGTTTCCTTCGGGGCTTCGATCCCGGACCTGCGCCGCCGGGGTTCGCCGGCGCGCGCAGGCCGTTCGGGCCCTACTTGCCTTTCTGGATCTTGGTGATGGCGATGCCGTCGTCGCCGCGCTCGGCCGAAAACTGCACCTTGTCGCCGGCCTTCACCTGCTTAAGCATCGCGGGGTCCTTGACCTTGAAGACCATCGTCATGCCGTCCTCCTCCATGCCGAGGTTCTTGATGGGCCCGTGCTTCAAAGTGATCTTCTTGGCGGTCTCGTCGACCTTCTTGACCTCGCCATTCACCATCGCGTCCTGCGCGAAGATCGCCGACGAAGAGAGAAGCGAGATCGCGAGGGTGGCGGCTGCGAGTTTGTTGGTGGTCATTTTGTTTCCTTTCGGGGGTTGCTACTTGACGACGACGTTGCCGACCATGCCCGCTTCGCGGTGGCCGGGTATCAGGCACACGATCGCGGCGGCGTCCGCGGTTGATATCGAATCATAGATTGCTCCACTGTTTCGGTTGCATAGGCATGGTCGAGACCTCACATCCCCTTCATTCCTTTCATCCCCTTCATGTTCATGCCTTTCATCTCCTGAGCCGGCGCAGGCTTCGCCTTGGCCTTCTCGTTGATTTGTCGCGGTGCCGTGCCTGCCGGCGCCTCTACTTCGTAGGCGACGGTGCCCTGTGGATGCTTGTACGGACCGGGGTCCCTGTAGTCGTCGCGCGCGAGGCCCTCACGGATCTTCATGACCGTGAACATGCCACCCATCTCGATCGGTCCGAACTGCCCCGAGCCCGTCATCATCGGCAGCGTGTTGTCCGGCATCGGCATCTCCATCTCGCCCATCGCCATTCCGGTCGTTCCCATCACCATCGCGTCCGGCGCCAGCTTTCCAACGGCCTTCGCAAGATCCTTCTTCGAAACGCCGATCATGTTCCGGACATTGTGACCCATCGCGTTCATGGTGTGATGCGACTTGTGGCAATGGAACGCCCAGTCCCCTGGATTGTCGGCGATGAAGTCGAAAACCCGAACCGCACCGACAGGCACGTCGGTGGTGGTCTCCGGATACTGGGCGCTTTCGGGCACCCAGCCGCCGTCAGTGCACGTGACGGCGAATTTGTGGCCGTGCAGATGGATAGGATGATTGGTCATCGTAAGATTGCCGATGCGGACGCGCACCCGATCGCCCAGCCGAACAATCATCGGATCGATGCCGGGAAAGACCCTGCTGTTGAACGTCCACATGTTGAAGTTCGTCATCTCCGACACCTTGGGGAGATAGGTGCCGGGATCGATGTCGTAGGTGCTCATGATGAAGACAAAATCACGATCGACGGGCCGGAAGGAGCGGTCGCGCGGATGCACGACGATCATGCCCATCATTCCCATCGCCATCTGGACCATTTCGTCCGAATGAGGGTGGTACATGAACGTTCCGCTATATTTCATCTCGAATTCGTAGACGAAGGTCTTTCCGACCGGAATGTGAGGCTGACTCAAGCCACCGACGCCATCCATTCCGCTCGGCAGGATGACGCCATGCCAATGCACCGTGGTCGGTTCGGGAAGCCTGTTCGTGACGAAGATGCGGATCTTGTCGCCTTCTACGCACTCGATCGTCGGCCCCGGTGACTGACCGTTGTAGCCCCACAGATGCGCCTTCATGCCTTCGGCGAATTCGCGTTCGACCGGTTCGGCGACCAGATGAAATTCTTTCCAGTCGCCGTTCATCCGCCACGGCAATGTCCAGCCGTTCAAGGTGACGACTGGATTATAGTCGGGACCGCTCGACGGGTGCAGCGGCGGCTGCATCGTCGCCTTCTCCATGGTGGGCGCCTCGGGAATGTTAGCGGCGTGCACCCGGCCGCCGACGACGACGGTACCGGCCAAGGCGGCAGTGTTCAGAAAGCCTCTACGGGAAAGCATGCTCAAGTCCTTCTATTCAGCCGCCGGCTCTGGCGGTCTTCGCGGTCCGGGTCTGCTGCGGTGCGTCCGATCGACCGCCGCCGTTGACGACGGTCTGCAGCTCTGATTGCGCCGTCCAGAAATCGCGCTTCGCCTCGATTGCGGCGCGCAGGGCGGCTATGCGCTGCCTGGCCTCCGTCAACAATGCGAACACGTCGTCCTGCATGCTACTGAAGCGAAGCTGCATCTCGTTGGAGATGATCTCTCGCAGCGGAAGGACCTCGCGTTGATAGTGGCCCGCGATGTCGTACGCCGACCGATAGGTCTTGTAGGCGTCGCGCGCCTCCGAACGGACGTTCACCGCTCTTTCCGTCAAGAGGTTGAAGGCCTGATTGTAGGTCTCGACGGCTTGCCGGACCCGGACTTCTCCACCATCGAAGAGAGGGATCTGGAACTGGAGATCGACTCCGCGCTCCGTGGCGGCGCCGCCGGCATCGGACGTCTTCTTGTTGATCCCGGCGATATCCAGCAGTGTCACGAACCGGCTTGCCTCACTGAGCTTCAGGCTCTTGGCGAGAGCGACCAGTTCGAGACGTGCGATCTGCAGGTCGACGCGACGCTCGACGGCATCGACCTCGATGCCAGGAAGCGGTTGTGGCCGACGTGGCAGCGCCGGAAGCTTCATCGGGATGCGGAATCCCAGGTCTCCGTCCCACAGTCCAGCAAGGCGAATCAGACGCTCGCGCGAACTCGCCGCCTCCTGCCGTACCAGTGCGAGCTCCGCCGTTATCTCGGCGTAAAAGACCTGTTCTCGCGCCTGGTCGAGCTTGTTCAACGCTCCGGTCCGACCGAGCTTCGATGCGAGCTGGGCCGTGGATTCGGCCGTGGACTTGGCATCTGTGAGGAGTAGAACAAGCTCGTTGGCGGCGACCGCGCGGAAGTACGCGAGCCGCACATCGGCAGTCAGTCGGAGCGTTTCCTCCGCTGCCCGGAGCTGCGCCTGACGGAAACGCTGTCGCGCGATCTCGGAACGTACCGGAAGCGTTGCCAACGCAAGAATGTCCGCCACGATCCTGCGTTCCAATTCGACCACCCCGGAACCCGCGATGCGTGAAACGGAGAAGGTGGGATTCGGCGGCAGGCTTTCCGCCACCAGATCCGTTTCGGCAAGCGCCAGTTCGTTGTATGCCGCCTGCAGACCGCGGTTGCTCAGCAGTGCGATCTGCACGGCGTTGTCCACCGTCAGAGTGCGCTTGAGGAGATCCTTGACGGCGCTGTCAGCGCGTACCGCGTCGTCCTGGGTCTTGATCGAGATGACGTCCTTCCTGATGGTCTCGCCGGCGACCCCGGCGACCACGCCCATGCCGGCGTCCGGCGAAAAGGTGGCGCATCCGGAGAGGAGGAGCGCGGAGAACAGGACCGCCACCGCTGCGGGCTTGGAACCGCTGCGGGCGACGAACGGACGGCGGGCGTGACGCGTGCTGAACATGTCTCGCTCCTACCGGTCGGATTTCGGCGCCGGAGCGGCGCGGTCGTTCTGTTCGCGCCAAGGCGCCGGCGCCACCGGCCGGAGGCTGCTGTAGGGAGCGACGGTCGAGCGGTAGCCTACCCCCGCTACCCTGGCCGAAGGATCGGCCGGGTCGGCGCCCACCAAGGGCACTGTCGTCGGCAGACAGCCTCCTAGAGTGAGGGTGCCAAGGGATACGGCGGCGAGCACCGCCGGTCGTGAACGGAATACACCAGCGGCCACCGAGCGAACGGCGGCGAGCTTCGCCCCAAACTGCGTGAACATGTTCGTTTCCTGAAATGACGATGGACCACAGGCGCGCCATCCCTCTGCAGGGCAAGCACCGCGTCTAGACGTTCAAATCAGGCGATGGGGGGACGGTACTGCACGGCCGGCGCATTGTCGGCGGTGGCGCGATAGCTGGTCGCGATGCGGACCAACGTCGGCATCGGAGGCATCGCGAAATCGACCAGCGACGCAGGCATCGCCGTGACGCACATCAGGGCGCAGCATTGGCCGCTGGTGGTGTGAGGAGGCTTCTTCGCCGGCATGCCGTCGGTGTCCATATCGTCGGACATCGCCATCATGTCTGCCGCGTCGGACATCGACGCCTGCTGCGCGGAAGCATGGTCGTGCTGCTGCTCGTCGAGATGGGCGTGCATCGGCTGGACGGCTTCGTCGTGCATGTGCATCGAGCCGGACATGCCCTCCATGGTCAGGCAGTGGGCAGGAGCGTGTTCACCCGGCAGGGCGTAGGACAAGGTCGGCGCCAGGATGCACAGCATGTAGACGAAGGTGACGAGCCACCCTGCCTTCAGCCTACGTTTCCTGGTGAGCCTGACGAGCATGCGATTCAGATGCCTTCGGGGGGTCGAGTCGATCGGCGGAGCCTATCCGCGAAATTCCGGAACGCCAAGGCGAATTGCAAACGGGTCATCGTTCGGCCCTTCCGACGACGGCCATCAGTTCGGCGATCTTCTGGCGCTGGTCGGCCTTGTCGCCGCTCGCGATGGCGTGCTCCACGCAATGAGAAACGTGGTCTTTGAGCACTTCTTCCTCCACGCGGCGCAGCGCGGCACGGACCGCGGAGATCTGCGTCACGACGTCGATGCAGTAGCGGTCCTCTTCGACCATCTTCGACAGGCCACGGACCTGCCCCTCGATCCTGCAGAGGCGTTTCTTCACCGATGTCTTGATGTCGCCGCGCATGAGGGGGATATACCCCTACTGGGTACAGGTTGCAAGGGGGCAAAACGCCGGTACCGGGCAGGTATGAGCGATCTCCGGTCATCGGCCCGGATCCGGAACGCGCAGGTGTTGCCGGGCAGGGTTGTTGCTGTGCGGCAGGTCCGTCCGCGGCTGCCCCGCTTGGCTCCGGTAGGCGACAGGTTCGCGCGCCTAACTCCGCGGCGCTCAATCGGGTTTCCGGATGGAGTGGGGATGTTCGCGCTGCGTCCCCGCGGTCCGCGACGGACTCAGTACGGCATCCCTGGTTTCATCCTCGCCTTGGACGTCGGCCGCGCACGCATATCGATGAAGCATCTTGATATCCTCGCGCAATGGGCGCATATACCCCTACAGGGTATGGGTTCTCGAGATCTGGAGAAGACGATGTCGGACGCGAAAAAAGATGGTTCGGGTGGTTGCGGCTGCGGCTCCAGACCGCAGAGCGTAGCGACGAAGTCCGCCGCTTCCGCCTGCTGCGGCGGTGCGGCGCATGAAGCGCCCGGGCACGCGTCGCACGGAAGCCAACGCAAGGACCACGCCGATACGGGCAAGGCGACCGATCCGGTCTGCGGCATGACCGTCGATCCGGTCACGGCCAAGCACAGCTTCGACCATGGCGGGCAGCGCTACTACTTCTGCTCCGCTGGCTGCCGCGCAAAGTTCGCAACCTCACCCGATGCTTATCCCGCCAAGGCCGACACCGCGCAGGGAACCGGCGGCTGCTGCGGCGGAACCGATCACGGCGGTCACCCCCATGAAGGACATGCCCACGCTCATGACGAGGCCGCCGCCGGCACGATCGATCCCGTCTGCGGAATGACCGTCGATCCGGACACGACCCCGCACAAATTAGCACTCGCCGGCGAGACCCATCATTTCTGCTCGGCCGGCTGCCGCAGCAAGTTTGCCGCCGACCCGCAGCGATACCTGCAGAAGTCGAAGTCGGACGCGCTTGCGGTTCCGGTGCCCGAGGGCACCATCTATACCTGTCCGATGCATCCGGAGATCCGACAGGTCGGTCCGGGAAGCTGTCCGATCTGCGGCATGGCGCTCGAGCCCGAACTGGTCAGCCTCGACGACCAGCCCAATCCGGAACTCGCAGACATGACGCGCCGGTTCTGGATCGGCCTCGCATTGGCCGCGCCGGCCGTCGTGCTCGAGATGGGCGGTCATCTCGTCGGCGGCCATGGGCTCGTCGATCCCACGATGTCGAATTGGATCCAACTCGTCTTCGCAACGCCGGTCGTGCTGTGGGCGGGCTGGCCGTTTTTCGTCCGCGGCTGGCAGTCGCTCGTCACCCGCAACCTGAACATGTTCACCTTGGTCGCGATGGGCACGGGCGTGGCTTACGCCTACAGCGTGGTCGCGACGGCGGCGCCGGGCGTCTTCCCGCCCGCGTTCCGCGGCCATGGCGGCGCCGTGGCGGTCTATTTCGAGGCAGCGGCCGTCATCACGGTGCTCGTCCTGCTCGGCCAGATGCTCGAACTGCGCGCGCGCGAGGCGACGTCGGGCGCCATCAAAGCGTTGCTCGATCTCGCTCCGAAGACCGCGCGGCTGGTGGACGATGCGGGCGAGGACCACGAAGTGGCGCTGGACAGCCTGAACGTCGGCGACAGGCTGCGCGTCCGACCCGGCGAGAAGGTGCCGGTGGACGGGATCACGATCGAGGGGCGATCTTCCGTCGACGAGTCCTTGATCACGGGCGAATCGATGCCGGTCGCCAAGGAGCCGGGCGACAAGGTCGTCGCCGGGTCGCTCAACCAGTCCGGCGGATTCGTCATGAAGGCCGAAAAGGTCGGCCGCGACACCCTCCTGTCGCAGATCGTGCAGATGGTGGCGCAGGCGCAGCGGTCGCGGGCGCCGATCCAACGGCTCGCCGACCACGTGGCCGGCTGGTTCGTGCCGGTCGTCATCGCGGTCGCCGTGGCGGCCTTCGCCGCCTGGGCGTGGTTCGGGCCCGAGCCGCGTCTTGCCTATGGTCTCGTCGCGGCGGTGAGCGTGCTGATCATCGCCTGTCCGTGCGCGCTCGGTCTCGCGACCCCGATGTCGATCATGGTCGGTGTCGGCCGCGGCGCGCAGGCCGGCGTCCTCATCAAGAACGCCGAGGCCCTCGAACGCATGGAGAAGGTCGATACGCTCGTCGTCGACAAGACTGGAACGCTCACCCAGGGCAAACCCGAGGTCGTCTCGATCGTGCCGGCGCCAGGATTCGAGGAAGCCGAAATCCTAAGGCTCGCGGCCAGCGTCGAGCGGTCGAGCGAGCATCCGCTGGCCGACGCCATCGTTCGCGCGGCGAAGGAGCGGAGCATCGACCTCGCGCCTGTCGCGGATTTCGACTCCCCGACAGGCAAGGGCGTGACAGGCAGGATCGACGGCAAGGTCGTGCTGCTTGGAAACGCCAAGTTCATGACCGCGTCCGGCGTCGAGACCCGGTCGCTGGAAGCGCGGGCGGAAGAGCTGCGCGCAGAAGGCGCGACGGTGGTGAACATCGCGGTCGATGGTGCGCTCGCCGGCATCCTCGCCATCGCCGATCCGGTGAAGGCCACCACGCCGGACGCGCTGAAGGCGCTGGCGGCCGAAGGCATCAGGGTCATCATGCTGACGGGCGACAACCGGACCACGGCGAACGCGGTGGCAAAACATCTTGGCATCTCCGAGGTCGAGGCGGAAGTCCTCCCGGACCAGAAGAGCGCGGTTGTGACGAAGCTGCAGAAGGCCGGGCGGATCGTTGCGATGGCGGGGGACGGCGTCAATGACGCGCCCGCCCTGGCCGCCGCCGACGTCGGCATCGCCATGGGCACCGGCACCGACGTGGCCATGGAGAGCGCCGGCGTCACGCTGCTCAAGGGCGATCTCGGCGGCATCGTCCGGGCCCGCCGCCTCTCGGAGGCGACGATGAGCAACATCCGGCAGAACCTGTTCTTCGCGTTCATCTACAACGCGGCAGGCATTCCGATAGCCGCGGGGGTCCTGTACCCGACTTTCGGGCTGCTGCTCTCTCCGATCATCGCCGCGGCTGCCATGGCGCTGTCTTCGGTAACCGTGGTGGGAAATGCACTGCGGTTGCGCGCGACCAGCCTCTAGGCGACAGCCACGCACATCGTTACGCGAGAGGATTCCCACGGAGCGCCGGAGGTCGGTCTTCCCAGACCGCCACACCGGAAGGCGAGCGACGTGGCCTTGGCAAAATGCACCGTCTGTCGTCGATCTGACGAAAGACGGTGTGAATCCTTTAGGAGTCTTTGATTCGTCAAACGTGCAAAACTGGCTCCTCGTTTCTGATCGCCTCGTCGTCGATCTGGATCGTGACGTGATCGATCTTGAAGTCGTCTTTCATCAGACGGCGCGCTTCCTGCAAAGCTTGCCTTCCTTTCGACAGATCCTCCACCACCAGATGACAGCTCATCGCATCGAAGCCGGACGTGACGGTCCATACGTGGAGGTCATGCACGGCGACGACGCCGGCGATAAGCTTCAGCTTCGCTTCGAGCGTACCAATGTCGACATTCGCCGGAGTGCCCTCCATGAGGATGTGCGTCACCTGCCTGAGCAACCCGAGGGTCCGGGGCACGATGAACAGTCCGATTCCCGCTCCGATGATCGGATCGGCCAGAACCCATCCTTTCCAAATCATGAGGAGGGCGGCCACGATGACCCCGATGGAGCCGAGCATGTCACCGAGCACTTCGAGATAGGCGCCTCGCACGTTGAGGCTTTCCGACGATCCGCCCATCAGAAGTCTCATGCTGATCAGATTCACGATCAGTCCGACCGTCGCCACGATCAGCATAGGTCCGCCGAGGACTTCGGGCGGCCCCAGAAACCTCTGATAGGCTTCGTAAAGAATGTAGACCGTCAGCAGAAGCAGAACGACGGCGTTGGCCAGCGCGGATAGCACTTCCATCCGAAGATACCCGTAGGTCCGTCGCGGGGTCGCTTCCTTCGCCGCGAAGCGGATGGCGAGAAGCGCAAGACCCAGTCCGCCCACGTCGGTCAACATGTGGGCGGCGTCAGCCAGAAGAGCCAGACTACCTGTAATCAGCCCTCCGACCACCTCGGCCAACAGGTAGGTCGCCGTGAGGCCCAAAGCCCAAGCGAGCCGCGTGGCGTGCTTTGCCGCCGCCGTTCCAGTGGATCCACCGCCGTGCATGTCAAATCTCCTGAAGTGAGTGGGGCGCCGACGACGTGACCTCGGCAAGGGACTTACGCAGACTTTCGCGAAGCTCATCCAAGAGGAAGAGGCTGACGTCGTCGAGCGATCCGTGCCCCTGCGCGAACGGCTGTTCGAGAAGCCGGACCAGGTACAGCGCGTAGACGAACATGTAGCTTATGAAGCCGAACATCATCGCCGACGCCGGATCGCCCTCGGTCTTGAGGAAGAGCATCATGATGACGATCGCGAACACCAGCGTCTGAACGAGGACGTGTACCGACGGAACGAACTCCACGCGCTGGATCTGATAGATGCGCAGCATGGACCTGCGCAGAACATCCTGCGACGTGCGCAGCCGGACGACGAAGTTGGCCGCCAATCCCATGCCTTCGAGCCGCCCGAAGATCGGAGTCAGCTTGGTTATCTCTTCCAGCACCGGAGGAATGTTCTTGTGCCCGTTGGAATGTTCGAGGCCGGAACGGAGCCGGTCCAGGATCGAGAGCAGTATGCCGCGACAGGTCGCGAGATCGAACTCGGAATTGTCCGAGGCGAAGCATTCGAGGTCGCCATCGATCGCCTCGATCGAATTGCGGACGTCCGCAGGGATGCGCTCCGCCTCCTTGTAGTCGGCCAGGATGCTCGACAGCAGGAAGCCGATGATGAAAATCGCGCCGCCGATGCCGCTCGTCAGGAGCCGGTTCAGCTCGAGAAACTCCAGCCCGAAGTAATGCACGGCGGTCTTGACGCCGCCGAGCACCGTGACGACGCACGCGACGGTGAAGAACAGGCGGAATTTCTTGCGGTAGCTCAGGTTCGCGCCCCCGAGATGGAGATGCTGCAGGATCGAAGTATGCATTTTAGTATCCGTTGCTTCTTCTTGCCGGAACGAACCGTCGCCCCTCCCACACCAGAGCTTGCCGCCTCCCTCCGAGCGAGACCTCTAGGCCGACCGTGCCTCGATCGTTGTTCATCCTGACGTCCTCCGCATAACCGCTGAACACGACCCGATGCTGTCCCCCCGACTCCGCGAACACCTCATGGAGACAGGCATTGCCGCGGCACAACGATTCTCGGTTGGCACAGGAGAAGTCCTCGAAATGCAACGATACGAAGCGCTGCCCGCGGCTCTCGATCGAGACCGCGAAATAGTGACCCGCGAGAGCGCCGCTTCCGCAGGCGCGCTCGCGGCGCGAAACTTCGCGCCTAATGTCCGGCGGGAGTTTCTCCAGGTGCTCGGCCGCCCATGGGTTTTCCGTCGCGAAGCTCGCGGCGGCCCGGGTAGGAATCAGCAGGCCGAAGTTCGCGGCGCAGATATAAAGCGCTGCGGCAAAGAAGACCGGGGCACTTTTCGCTCTCGAAATGTCTTCTAGGCCCATGGCTGCGTCCTCGGCGGCTTTAGCAGCCGTAGCGCGTTCATCGTAACCAGGACCGTGGCGCCGGTGTCGGCGAGGATCGCCGGCCACAGGCCAGTGAGGCCGATGACGGTCGTAACGAGGAAAACCGCCTTCAGTCCGAGAGCGACCGTGATGTTCTGCTTGATGTTGAGTATCGTGCGTTTCGAGAGATCGATCATCGCGGCGACATCCACGACCCTGCCGTGAAGCACGGCGGCATCGGCGGTCTCCAGGGCGACGTCGGTGCCGCCGCCCATCGCGATCCCGACATCGGCCGCCGCGAGCGCCGGCGCGTCGTTGATGCCGTCGCCGACTTTCGCGACGACGAAGCCCTGCGCCTGGAATTCCGCGACGATCCGCTGCTTGTCCTGCGGGAGCAACCCCGCCTGCACCTCGATCCCGAGCGACTTGCCGATCGCCGTGGCGGTTCGGCGATTATCTCCGGTCAGCATGACCGTCCGGATGCCGGCGTCGGTCAGGAGTTTCAATCCCTTCGCGGCGTCGGGGCGGGGCTCGTCGCGCATTGCGATCGCCCCCGCCATCGAAGTTCCGATCACCCCGATCGAAACCGTCTTGCCCTCGTCGTTGAGCGCCGCGATACGGCCTTGAAGCTCGATATCCAGGATACCGATTTCGCCGGCGGCCTTGGGCGACCCGAGGAAAATCTGCCGGCTGTCGATGGTCGCGCTGACGCCCTTGCCTCCGAGCGCCTGAGATCCCGAGGCGGACGGCAAAATGATCCCCCGTCTCGAGGCTTCGGCGAGGATCGCCATCGCCAGCGGGTGGCTGGACCCTGTCTCCAACGCCGCGGCGAGCCGCAGCACCTCGTCCTCCGGAGCGCCGAACGACAGCACGTCGGTCACGACCGGTTTTCCAGCCGTCAGCGTCCCGGTCTTGTCGAAGCATGCGAGGGTGATCTTGCCCATCTGCTCGAGGACGACGCCGCCCTTGAGCAGCAGTCCACGGCGCGCACCGGCCGACAGGCTGGCGGCGATCGCCGCGGGCGTCGAGATCACCAGGGCGCACGGACACCCGATCAGGAGGATTGCCAAGCCCTTGTAGACCCACTCGCTCCAGACGCCGCCGAACAGCAGCGGCGGGATGACGGCGACCAGGAAGGCCACCACCACGACGCCGGGCGTGTAGTACCGGGAAAAACGGTCGATGAAGCGCTCCGTGGGGGCCTTGGATTCCTGCGCCTCCTCGACTAGCCGGACGACGCGCGCGATGGTGTTGTCCGCCGCTGCGGCAGTCACGCGCACGGTCAGCAACCCATCGCCGTTGATGGTGCCCGCGAATAGGCTCTCCTCGGGACCCTTCCTAGTGGGCGTGCTTTCGCCGGTCACGGGCGCCTCGTCGACGGAGCTCTCTCCGGAGACGATGACGCCGTCCGCAGGGATGCGGTCGCCCGGCCGGACCTGGATCATCGAACCGACCATGAGCGTGTCCGCCTGGACTTCCCGGACGGATCCGTTCTCCTCGAGCATCGCCGTCTTGGGGACCAGCTTCGTCAGGTCCTGGATGCTCGCGCGCGCGCGGCTGGCCGCGACACCTTCAAGGAGTTCGCCGATCAAAAACAGAAAGACCACGGTCGCGGCCTCCTCGGTCGCACCAATGAAGACTGCGCCAACGGCCGCGATCGTCATGAGCATCTCGATCGAGAACGGCGTCCCTGATATCGCCGCGGCGAAAGCGCGCCGACCAATCGGGATCAATCCGACCAGCATGGCGACGAGAAACGCCCATTTTTCCGTAGCCGGAGCCAGCTTCCCGATCAGGAAAGCCGCTCCCAACGCCGCTCCGGAGGCGATCGTCAAGATGCCTTTGGAGGTCCGCCACCAGGACCCGTCGGTAGGGCCGTGATCGTGACCGTGCAAGCCCGCATCGTCATGGTCGTGAGATGCACCGCCATTCCCGTGGGGCTCATGGACGCCCTTCTCGTCGGCAGGCGCGACTTTGTAGCCCAGAGCCGTTATCCGGGCGGCCAACGTCCCGATATCGACGCCATCGTGTCTGACGGTCACGTTTCCGGCGGCCACAGAGACGGCTACATCGGTCACTCCCGGCACGCGGCGCAGCGCGTTCTCGATCTTCACCGCGCAGGATGCGCAGTCCATTCCTTCGACGCGCATCTTGGTCTGGTCGTCGGCTGCGGCTTCAGTCATCGGTCTCTCCCATAATTTCTCATTTCGCACGCGTTTTCGAGAACCTCTTGCCGTTCCGCCGCTCGCCGGCTCGCAGCAGTCGCCGCTGCTTGAGCGGAGCATCGATCCGCGGTTGAGATCGCCATATCCGTCATCTCGCGATCGCGGGACGCGCCTTGTTTTCTTTCGACCATTTCCGGAAGTAGGCCACGGCGACCATCGCGCAGATGCCCGCCGCGCTCACGACGAATTGGGACCTGACGGATCCATCGACGAGGTCGAGCGCGAAATAGGCGACGGCCGCGAAGAACGTTCCCGCGCAGAAGACTTCAAGGGAATGCTGGCCACTGACGATCAACGGCCGCCAGACAGGCCAGGCCAGTGCCGGCGCGTTTTCCGGAACGATGCGCGCGACGATGATCGCCAAGGCCAGGAAATGGGCGATGCGGTAAGGTGCGAGGTTGGTCTTGTCGTTCATCGGGAAAAGGAGGTGCAGCTTCGCCGGCAGCAGCCAACCATTTCCGGTGAGTGGCGCAAGCATCACGATCGCCGAGAGAACGACGACGACAAGAGCTAGTGGCAGCACGATGCCCGAGCGCAGCGTCCGATCCAACGTGCCGCGATCGACCACCGCACACCATGCGCCGATCACGAACAGAAGTTGCCAGGCGAACGGATTGAAATACCAGTATCCGGACGGGTACCCTGGAAGATTCCAGCCGAACGACCGGGCCACCGCGTAGAGGATGACCGAGCCCGCCAAGGTGACGCCCGGTGCCTTGGTCAGCGACCAAAGCACAAGGGGAAAAGGGGCCATCAGGACGATGTACAGCGGCAGGACGTCCAGGTTGAGGGGGCGGTATTCGAGCAGCAGACCGTGCTTCAGAAATTCGACCGGATCGGCGATCAGGCTGCGTATGTTGTACTCGTCGAGCAGATGGGCGTGGCCGTAGCGTTGCGCGACGTAGCCGACCGCCACCACGTAGAAGACGAAGAGAAGCACGTACGCGACGTAGATCTGCCAGACCCGGCCGAGGATACCTGCCGCTGCTGCAAGTGGCCCCTTCGCTCGCAACGTCTTCGAATACACGAACGCGACCGTGAACCCCGATACGAAGACGAACAACTCCGCCGCGTCGCTGAATCCGTAATTCCGCATGGTGAGCCACGCGACCACGTTGTTGGGCACGTGATCCAGGAAGATCGCCCAGTTCGCCATGCCGCGGAACAGGTCGAGACGCAGATCCCGTCCCGTGCCGCCTGATCTTGTTGCGTCGTTCATGATGTCCATCCGGAGCGCCGTCGATGCCGCCGCTCCCTCGGTTGTCGAGTTTCCGTCTCAGTTCTTGAACTTCGCCTGGCCGGACTTGCCGTCGGCGGTCTTCAGGGTGACGGTGACGGCGGACCCGGGCGCGATGTCCTTCTTGGCGTCGCCCTTGAGCGCGTTGCCTTCGGCGACGAGCGGAAGGGTCTCGCGGTCGCTGCCGGCGGTCAGCAGCGCCGTTCCCGAGAACCCCGCGGTCGATATCGGCTTCTTGGCTTCATCGAACACGTTGAACGTGACCGTCCTGCCCTTGGCGACCATTTCGACTTCGACGCCGGCGACGTCCTCCATCGGTCCGCCGTTCGGGCCCTTTTCATGTGCGTGCTGCGCGATTGCAGGGGCGGCGAACAGCAGCGCGGACGAGACGAGCAGTATCTTCTTCATCTAGTGGTCTCCTTCTGTGGCGTGGACAGGCACCGCCTCGACTTCGGCAGGCGACGATTCCCGGCGGAACAGGATGTAGAGCGCCGGGAGAACGAGAAGCGTCAGGATGGTCGATGAGATGATCCCGCCGATAACGACGGTCGCCAACGGACGCTGCACCTCCGCGCCGGCGCCGGTCGCGATCGCCATCGGCACGAAACCGAGCGAGGCGACCAGCGCCGTCATCAAGACGGGCCGCAGACGGGTCAGCGCCCCTTCATGGACGGCCTCCATGATCGTCCTGCCTTCATGACGCAGCCGCTCGATGAAGGTGATGATCACCAGCCCGTTGAGCACGGCCACGCCCGAAAGGGCGATGAAACCGATGCCGGCGCTGATCGAGAGAGGTATGCCTCTCAGGACCAGTGCGAAGATGCCGCCGGTCAACGCAAGCGGGACGCCGCTGAAGACCAGAACGGCGTCGGCGACCGAACCCAGGCTGATGAACAACAGCAGCAGGATCAGAAGCAGCGCGATCGGAACGACGATCATCAGACGCTGCGTCGCCGAGACGAGTTGTTCGAACTGTCCGCCCCATCCGATCCAGTATCCGGCCGGCAGCTTCACCTTCTGGGCGATCTGACTCTGCGCATCCGTCACGAACGAACCCAAATCCCTGCCGCGCACGTTGGCCGACACGACGATGCGCCGCTTGCCGTCCTCCCGACTGATCTGGTTCGGGCCGGGCGCGACGGATATCTCGGCAAGTTCGGACAAGGGCGCGTAACGCATCTGGTTGAGAGGCGAAGTACCGAGAACCGCCGGCTGCACTTTCGCCTGGCCGTCGACGGGTGGCAGGGGGATCGGCAGCGCCTTCATCGCCTCGATGTCCGATCGTCTGCCTTCCGGCAACCGTACGATCAGGTCGAACCGACGGTCCCCTTCGAACACAAGACCGGCGCTCTTCCCGCCGACGGCGATCTCGACCAGGCTCTGCACGTCGGTGACGCTAATTCCGAGGCGTGCCAAAGCCTTGCGATCGAGCTTTACGGTCAGGACCGGCAGGCCAGCGACCTGCTCGGTCTTCACGTCCGCGGCCCCCGGCACGGCCTGGAGCACGGCTTGAACCTGGCCGGCAACCTGCGTCAGCACATCGAGGTCGTCGCCGAAGATCTTCACCCCGACGTCGCTCCGAACGCCGGAGATCAGTTCGTTGAAGCGCAGCTGGATGGGCTGCGATAGTTCGTAGCTGCTGCCGGCGACCTCTTCGGAGGCCTCCTCGATCGACTTCACGACGTCCGACTTCGGCTTCTTCGGGTCCGGCCACTGGTCGCGCGGCTTCAGCATCACGTAACCGTCTGAGATCGACGGAGGCATCGGATCGGTGGCGACCTCCGCGGTGCCGGTGCGAGCGAAGCTCTCCTTCACCTCCGGTATCTGAAGCAGGCGCTGCTCGAGGGCCTGCTGCATCTCCAGCGACTGGGTGAGGCTCGTTCCGGGGATGCGGATCGCTTGGATGGCGACGTCGCCCTCGTCCAGGCTGGGAATGAACTCGCCGCCCATGCGCGACGCCGCATATCCGCTGGCGACCATCAGCACGACGGCCACCACGGCCACCACGGCACGGAAGCGGATGGCGAGGTCAAGCATCGGCACGTAGGACCGATGCGCCAGCCGCATGAACCAATTCTCTTTCTCCGACACCTTGCCCGTCACCATCAGAGCGACGGCGGCGGGAACGAAGGTCATCGAAAGAAGGCTGGCGCCCAATAATGCGATCAGGACGGTCAGCGCCATCGGCGTGAACATCTTGCCCTCGACGCCCGTCAGCGTCAGGACCGGGAGGTAGACGACCGCGATGATCAGAGTGCCGAATAGGCTTGGTTTGATCACCTCGCGCGAGCCGGCGATGATCGTCTCGAAGCGCTCTTCGCGCGTGAGGATCCGTCCGCGTTTCGCCTGTTCGTGGGCGAGCAGGCGCAGGCAGTTCTCGACGATGATGACGGCGCCGTCGATGATGATGCCGAAGTCGATGGCGCCCAAGCTCATCAGGTTGGCGCTGACCTTGTTCTCGAACATCCCGGTGATCGTGAAAAGCATGGCCAAGGGAATGACCAACGCCGTCGCGATCGCCGCCTTGAAGTTGCCGAGGATGAGAAACAGGATGACGATGACCAGCAGGGCGCCTTCGACGAGGTTCTTCTCGACGGTCGCGATGGTGGCGTCGACGAGATGCGTCCGGTCGTAGATCGCCCGCACGGAGACGCCCTCGGGCAGCGACTTCGCGATCTGCTCCAGCTTGGCGGCGACGCGCTGCGCGACCGTCCGGCTGTTCTCGCCGATCAGGAGCATCGCAGTTCCCATGACCATTTCGCTGCCGTTCAGCGTGGCCGCCCCGGTACGTAGATCCTTGCCTTCCTTGACCTCGGCCACGTCGACGATCCGGACGGGCACGCCGCTGCGGGAGCCGATAACGATCTGCCTGATATCGTCGAGGTTCGCGACCTGACCCGGGGTGCGGACGAGGTATTGTTCGCCGTTCTTCTCGATGTAGCCCGCGCCGACATTGGCGTTGTTCGCCGCCAGCGCCGCCATCACGTCGCGGAAGCTGAGGCGGTACGCCATCAGCTTGCTGGTGTCTGGAAGCACGTGGAATTGCTTCTCGAAGCCGCCGATCGTGTTCACCTCGTTCACGCCGGTGACGTTCCGAAGCTGCGGTTTGATGATCCAGTCCTGCACCGTCCGCAAATCCGTCGGGCTGAACGGCTGGCCCTCGGCATTCTTCGTGCCCGGCTTGGCTTCGACCGTGTAGAGATAGATCTCGCCTAGGCCCGTCGAAACCGGCCCCATCGCCGTCTCGATCCCGGTCGGAAGAACGTCTTTCACCCGCTGCACCCGCTCGTTGACGAGCTGCCTCGCGAAGTAGATGTCGATTCCGTCCTTGAAGACGATCGTCACCTGACTGAGGCCGTAGCGGGACAGCGAGCGGGTGTTGACCAGATTCGGCAGGCCGCCCATCGCCGTCTCGATGGGGAAGGTGATGCGCTGCTCGACTTCGAGCGGCGAATAGCCCGGCGCGTTGGTGTTGATCTGCACCTGGACGTTCGTGATGTCGGGGACGGCGTCGATCGGAAGCCTGCTGAAATTCCAGGCGCCGAACGCGGCCATGAGCAGGACGCCGATCATCACCAGCCAGCGCTGACGGACCGAAAAGGCTAGGATGGCATCGATCATAGCGGGGCTCCGGAAACGAAATCATGCGGCCGGTCCCCGACGGCGGAGAGCAGAGGCTGAAATGCGAGGTCGCTTGGCGTCGACGCGCTGAGGCGGGGCTTAGTGCTCATGACCGGCACTGCCCTTTCCGAGTTCCGCCTTCACGATGAAGCTGTTCTTGGCGGCGTACTTGTCGCCCTCCAGAAGGCCGAACACGATCTCCACGTTTTCAGGATCGCGGGCGCCGATCTCGACGTCCCGAGCTTCGAACTTGTTACCGTTCCGGACGAAAACGACGGTCCGACTCTCCACCGATTGGATCGCAGCCGCCTTCACAGCCACCGGGACCTTCTTTGCGGACAAGATCAGTCGCGCCGACACGAACAATCCCGTACGCAGACGGAGGCCTTCGTTCTGCACGACTGCACGCACCAGCGCGCTCTGGGTGTCGCTGCTTCCGACCGGCGACACGTAGGAGATCTTGGATTCGATCGGCTTTCCCCCGTCGCCGACGTCGATGACGACGGTATCGCCCAGCTTCACGCGCGACAGGTCGCGGCGGTAGACGGACAAGTCGACCCAGACGGTCGAGATGTCCGCGACGATGAAGGAAGGCTTCTGCTCGGAAGCGTACTCTCCGAGCGAAATCTGGCGGTCGATCACCGTTCCGGAGATCGGAGCGCGCATTTCGTACGTCGTGAGGCTCTGGTTGCTCTCGATCTTGGCGAGAAGTTCGCCCTTCTCGACCGGATCGCCGATGCGCTTCTTGATCTCCCGGACGACGCCGGGAAAGCGCGGCGTGACCTGTACCAGCATTTCCTGATTGGGCTGGATGATGCCGTTGAGAACGATCGAGTCGTTCAGCGTCGCCTGCGAAGCGGAAAGTATCTCGATGTTCGAAGACGCAACCTTCGCGTCGGCCATTTCGACGACGCCTTCCTCCTCATGCCCCTTCTCTTCTTGCTTGGATTCCTTTGCCGCCGGCTCGGACGGTTTTTGCGGCGAGGCGGCATATACGCCAGCTCCGACGGCGAAGGCGGCGAGTGCGCCGACGATCATGACGATAGGCTTCTTCATCGTGCGCTCTCCCGCGCCAGTGCGAATGGATTGCCGACGAGACCTTCGATGATCGCGACGGCGACGTGGAAGTTCTGCTGGGCCTCCTGCTCGCGCAGGCGTGCCTGGGCGACGCTGGCCTGGGCGTCGAGGACCTCAAGAAGCGTGAAACGACCCTGGCCGTATCCTTCGAAGATGGCGTCGGACGCCTGACGCGACTTCGGAATCGCCGACTCCCTGAGGATGGCCAGTTCGCGCAGCGATCCCTGCAGGGTGTCGTAGGCCCGCCCCGCCAGCACGATCAGCGTGTTGCGATTGGCCTCCCGTTCGGCACGCGTCTTCGCGAGACTTTCCTGCGCCGATAGGATGTTGCCCTGGTTCTGATCGAACACCGGGATCGCGACCGTGACGCCCAGCCGGACGGCATCGCCGCCGGTGTCGTTGAAATGCCGCCACCCTGCGTTGACGCGGACGTCCGGATATGGACGTAGCCTGGCGATCAGAAGTTCGGCGTTGCGCTGGGCATACACGGCGGTCCAGCGCACCAACTGCGGATTGGCGTCGATCGCCGCGATCACGGCGCCGAATGACGGCGGGCGCCCCGTGGCATCTAGACGGCCGGAGACGGCCGAAAACTTCGGCGCCGCATCACCCATCAACACGGCCAGTTCCCGTCGCGAAGTGGCGAGAAGCGACCGAACGCGTTCGCGGTCGGCTTTGACCAGCGCCGACGCCACTTCGGCACGACCGATCTCGGCGACCGACGAGGCCCCCGCGTCCACACGCCGCTGCAGAAGGGGCGTGATCCGGTCGATTTCGGCTATCTGCTCGTCGAGGATCTGGATCCGGCGCTGCGCGCCGAGCACGTTGAGGAACGCGCCGGCGGTTTCCGCGAGCACTTCCAGGCGGATGGCCTGGCGCTGGATCGATGCTGTCTCGACGCCCGCCTGCCCGGCTGCGATGCGAGCGTCGCGCTTGCCGAACAGCTCGAAAAGCTGGCTGATCTGCAACGTCGTCTCGGCAGAACGCGTCCCGGCGAAACGACCGGAACCGAATGAGTTGTCCTGTTCATAGGACAGTTCCGGATTGATGAGAGCGCCGGCCTGAATTCGTTGGCCGGACGCGATGCCGACGTCGCGCTCGGCCGCGGTCAGCCGTGGGCTTGTGGCCAGCGCACGCTGGAGTGCGGTTTTCAGCGTGATGGTCTGCGAATGTGACACGCTCGTCAGCCAAGGGCTGATTAGCAATGCCGACGCGCACGCGATCAGCGTGGCGGCGCTTCTGATTGACATGAATTAAGAAACCTGAAGAACGGCCGAGTCTAGGCGCTCGCGCGCCCGGCGAATGCGTTCAGGTCAGGATCCTGGGTGGCGGGGTGTCCAGTCGCGATCGGCCCGCGATCAACACGGATGCGACCGCAACGACTGGTTCGGCAGGCAGGGCGGACGGTACGGCGGCGACGGAGGGCGCCGGCATCACGGCGGGAACGCAAGTCGGGCAATGATCGCACATTGCGATGCTGCTTTTTTCCCCGTTGTCAGTAGTGTCGGAGACGTTCTCGATCGCGAAGCTCGAAGCGACCGCCTGATCGAAACACGCAATGTTGTGTGCGATCCCTACGAAAAGGTAGACGAACGCAAGCATCGCCAGCAACGAGCGGCGTATACCGCGCGGTTGCTTGACCTTGGATGCTTGATCGATCGAACGTTCCATTTTGGCTGCATAACAGATCGCAAAACCGAACACTATCACAAAACGGCGGATTTTCGTGACGTTCCGGCTGGTAAGCACGACGTTTCATCTGCTGTTTGCTACACCTGCATGACCGAACTCGAGCGGTTCGTGCACGCTGCCAGACGCCGATGGGGCCGCAGTCCAGGCGCCGAAAGTTATGTCGTGAAGCCTTGCGTGCTCCGCAAAGTATCCTCTGCGCGCCGTACCGACCGTCTCGATCATCGGTCCCAAAAACCCGCCTCGATGGCCGAGCACACCGACACCAATCGCATCGTAGGGCCAAACTGGTCATCCTAAAGGGCAATGCGATCAGGTCGAGGAGCACCGCTGGGCGGCGGCTTGTAGCCACGACCTCCTTTTGGTCACTAGGTCCGTGCGCATCTCATCATGGGCCACGCTCGAAGTGTGGCTTCCTTCCGGTTTCCAGGTCTCCACCATCCTGAATCGTGGTCTCGCAAGAGGCCAGCATCCGCTTCACCGGTTAGCTGTCGGGATGCTGGGTTGTTCGGATGACTAGAGTTTGGGGCCGATTGACCGCGGCGCGATCGCGGCCACGATGTCGTCTACGGAAGTCGCCATCGTGCTTCGGTCGAACGCTTCTTGGAGCGCCTCCATCGACAGCTGTTCGAGCTGCTGCGGCAGATCGTCCGGGACCTGGCCGGCGAACCTCGCTCGCAGCGAGCGGATGATGAGTTCGACGGCGGTCTTCCGTCGCGCTCGATCGATGGTCGGGCGAACGAGGGTGCTGTCTTCGAGATCGACCGAGATACCCATTTTATCCATCTCCGCTTGAACGAACGCGCCTATGTGGCGCAGGTCCGAGAACACGCTCAACATGGCGACGCCGTCCGGACGATCGGCGGCCGGGGCCGCCACGATCCTTTCCAGGACCTTCTTTATCACGTGCGGTCGGTTCCCGTCACGGCACAACACCGCGAAGGTTACGTCGCCCAGGTTCTCGCTGGCGAGCAGCGGTTCGGGATTGATGTCGCGGGCGTCCACAAAATCTGGCTTGAACCAGAGGTTCTGTTCGTCGATCGGGCCGCGGGGCTTCCACGATCTGGTTCCGACGTAGAGGATCGTTTGGTGGCCGCTCAATCCCATGAGGTCGTTTTGGGAGCTGGCCCAGATGCGGATGTCCGCCGAATATCTCAGCATGCGGTCCATCATCGTCGTGTCTGGGCTGGTCTGAAGCTCGACCTGAGCCAGGAGCGGTCGCTTACGGGGCTGCTTCACCACGGCGAGGAAATCCGCCGTCCTCTTCCGCATGCTTGGAAATTCGGGCGAGAGTTCGCGATAGGCGCCGGGCATGCCCAGCGCGCCGAGAATGCGCGAGTTGCCGCGCTTCAGCACCGCCTTCAGCGAGATGTCGTACCTGCCCATCGTGCTCTCCTGGCTTAGGCATACCGTCTGGGACGGCAAGTCCAAAATGGCCCCTTGAAGCCGACCGACCGCACCGGCTGCGATTCTCTGCCGGTGCATGGGATGCCGCGGAGCCACATTTCCAGAAGCACTGTCAGCGACCGGATCGGACCGGCAGCGCTGATGCGGACCCTGGTCACCGTTGCATGCCCAGTGCCGGCGCGCCCTGAAGGTCCGGCTTCGGCGATCCGGGAGCCGGCGCGACTTGCTTCTCGGCGCCGAGATAATTGGAGCGGTCCCGGTTCTTGAAATCGCCGGAACGCTTGCCGTACTCGCGGTGGTCACGATAGCCGCGCTCGAGGTCGGGCCCGAACCGCTTTTCCAGCGCCTCCGAACGGCAGGAATAGATGCCCACTAATAACAATAGGATCGAGAGCGTCGTGGACTTCATTCGGACTACCAACTTGTTGAGACGAACCTCAGCGTCCGATCGATTTCAAACCTGGACGCAGCCATCGATGTCGTCGGGCGCAAGTGGGCGGTGGCGCCCGAACGGGATACCGCGGTCGAACGCCTCGAACACTCGACCCGCCGATCACCTCGGCGGGTCACGGTCGAAGTACGCCACCGGCAGCATGCGTCGCAAGACATCGTCCCGAAGGACGATCGCATGGAACATTGCGGCAAGGACGTGGACTGCAATGGCGAACAGCAACGCCCATCCGGCGGCCGAGTGCCAGCTGCCGATCAGCCGGGCGATCGGCGACCCAGGAGTGGTGAGCGCCGGCAATGGCATCGAGGCAAACATCGAGATCGGCCATCCGCGAAACGACGCGAAGAACCACCCCGTCATGGTCGTGCCGAAGACCGATGCGTAGAGCAGCCAGTGCACGCATTCCGACGCCACGCGTTGCCAACGGTGAAGCCCGACTGCCGCCGGGACCGGGTGCGACAGACGCCACGCCAACCGCAGAACGATCAGCAGAAGAATCGACAGTCCGATGAAAAGATGGATGCCCATCGCCGCACCTGGCGTTTCGCCCTGCCGGATGTCGGGCATCAACCACCCGATCGGAAACTGTACCATGAGCAGAAGCACGATGGCCCAATGGAAGACTTTGGCCGTGATTCCATAGGCGGAACCAGTGGCTTCGAAGAAAGGCGATTTCGGCATCTCGTTTCCGGACTGTGATGGACGGATCGACGTGGGGGCGACAGATTTCAAGTCCCCTTCTTTTCGGCGCCTTCCGCGGCTTCGACGATATCGCCGTCGGTAAAAAGGATGCCCTTCAGCATCTCTCGCCACACCGGCTTTCGTCTCAGCAGAAACTCGAGATCCATTCCGAAGTGCTTGAACTCCTCCTTCTGGGCATTCTCCATGATGGCGCGCGCCTCGTTGTCGTTCTCGAGCGAGATCCGCTGCTCATACCAACCGATCGCCTCGGCCTCCTCGACGAGCCCGGTGATCATGCGCGCGAAGGTGCGCGTCTCCGAGGAAAGTTCAGCTGCAGGCTCGTGATATTGCTCGGTGGCCATCTTTTTATCTCCGTGAGTGTCGACAGGGTTGATCCGGTGCGGAGCGAACCTTATACACAGTTTAGAAGAGTTCTAAACTGAAATTGGTGTCCCTTTGAAAAATTTCAACGATCTGTCGGAGCGCGAAATCCTGGCCGTGGCTATCTCGGCCGAGGAGGAGGACGGTCGCATCTACATGAGCTTTGCCGAGGATCTGGGCGAGCGTTATCCGGATTCAGCCAAGCTGTTCCAAAAGATGGCGGATGAGGAAAAGACCCACCGGCATCTGCTTCTCGAAACCTACGAACGGAACTTTGGCGAAAATCTTCCGCCCATCCGGCGCAGCGACGTCAAAGGATTTCTGCGGCGACGACCCGTGTGGCTGACGAAAAATCTGACGCTCGACACGATCCGCAAGGAAGCCGAAATCATGGAGTTCGAAGCGCAACGCTTCTATTCGAAAGCTGCGGAGCAGGCGACGAACGTCGGCGTCCGCAAGCTTCTCGGCGATCTGGCGGAAGCCGAAAGGGCGCACGGCGATCTGGCGACAAGACTTTCCGACACGCTGCTCACGACGGACGCGCGGGACGAGGAAGACAAGACCCGCAAGCGCATGTTCGTCCTGCAATACGTCCAGCCGGGTTTGGCAGGGCTCATGGACGGCTCGGTCTCGACGTTGGCGCCGCTGTTCGCCGCGGCCTTCGCCACCCACCAGAATTGGCAGACGTTCCTGGTCGGCCTCGCGGCATCCATCGGCGCGGGAATCAGCATGGGATTCGCGGAAGCGCTTTCCGACGACGGCTCGCTGACCGGGCGGGGATCGCCATGGCTCCGGGGCGGTATCTGCGGGCTGATGACCACGCTAGGCGGCCTGGGGCATACCATTCCCTATCTCGTCCCGGACTCATGGCAGAACGCCTTCTGGATCGCGACGGCGATTGCCGGCGTGGTCGTCTTCATCGAGCTGTGGGCGATCGCCTACATCCGCGCCCGCTACATGGACACGCCTTTTTTGCAGGCCGTCTTCCAGATCGTGCTCGGCGGCGCGATCGTCCTCGCCGTCGGGATCGTGATCGGCGCCGCATGATCCGGGCCCGCGTGTGGCCGGCGCTAAGTCGCGGCTAAGAATGTCCCGTCATCGGTACTGACATCGAATTCGGAGCGACGATGTTTCAAGGCGTGGACGACCGACTATTTTTCGCGCTCGCGGCTTCGTCGGCGACGAACCAGAGAACCTTGGGCGCGGCGATCTTCATAGCCCGGTGGGCCATCTCGTTCGGACCGTTGGCGCTTGCCGCGCTCTGGATATTCGGATCGCGCATCGAACGCCGCGCCGCCGTGCTGGCGGGAGCGTCCGCGCTCCTGGCCGTCACGGTCGCCGGAGCGATCTCGAGCCTGTGGATGCATGCCCGCCCGTTCGTCACGTTCGGGCTACCGAATCTTCTCGATCACGCACCGGACAGCTCCTTTCCGAGCGACCACAGCACCTTGCTGTTCGCGCTCGGCTTCGGGCTCTGCATCCTGCCGTCGGTGGCGGGGCGGCGCGCGGGACTCTCCGCGGTCGCTCTCGGCGTCGTGGTCGGCTGGTCGCGCATCTTCCTGGCGGTGCACTATCCTTCCGACATCGCGGGAGCGGCCGCCGTGGCGGCCGCATCGTCATGCGTGATGGCCGTGCCGGCGGTGCGCGGCGTCTGCAACCACCTCACGCTGTGGGGCGAGCACCTCTTCGGCTGGTCGATCGCAAGCGGTCGCGGGCCATCATGACGTCCGGATCCGGCGTCGATCCGTCGGCCGGGCGGATGGACGACAAAAGACGCGCGCCGCGGCGCCGCGTCCTCAAGACCGGCAAGATCCTGTTCGATGGTGCCGCGATAGATTGCGTCGTGCGAAACCTTTCGGAGACCGGCGCCGCGCTGGCCGTTGAAACTCCGGTAGGCATACCGCCGAGGTTCTTCCTCCTCGTCGAGCCGGACGGCCTGAAACGTTCGAGCCGCGTCGTGTGGCGAAATCAGCGGCGCATCGGCGTGAAGTTCGACGACGGCGACGGACGGTCCTGAAGCGACGGTCGCACGTCCTTCAAGCCCCGCCTGGACCGGCAAGTCCGGGGCGCCGGTCGGCGAGCGGCAACGTCACGCGGACCGTGAGGCCGCTTCCCGTCCCATCGACCGCATTGTCGAGTTCGATCGTGCCGCCGTGACTTTCCACGATACGGCGGACGATCGACAGACCGAGCCCGGTGCCGTCGCCGCTGGGCCGGGCCCCGCGGAAAAACGGCTCGAATATGCGTCCCATGTCGTGTGTCGGAATGCCTGGACCACTGTCCACTATCCGCAGCACCGCGACGCCATCGCCGGCCTGCAGGCTCACGTCGATGGTGCCGCCCTTGGGCGTGTATCTGATGGCGTTGTCGAGCAGATTGCGCGCCAGCATGGCCAGCGCGAGCGGTTCGGCCCGCATCGTGGCGGTATCGACGTGCATGAATCCCAAGTCGATGCCGGACCGTCTGGCCTCCGGAAGAAGATCGGCAACGACCTCCTTGAGGATGCGGTCCAACGCCTGCTCCGGCAGCGCGTCGGACGGCGCCTGGTCGTATCTGGCGAAAGCGAGGAGCTGTTCGAGCAGATGAGCCGTGCGGCGGATCCCCGACCGCAGCGCGTCCATCCTTTGCAGGCCGTCGTCGGACAGCGCGGACCGGTCGAGGTTGTCGGCCTGCACCGACAAAGCGGTGATTGGACTGCGCAGTTCGTGGGCCGCGTCCGCTATGAACCGTCCTTGCCGGTCGAACATGGTCGCGATGCGGTCGAGCAGGCGGTTGATGGATTCGACGAACGGAAGCAGCTCCTTCGGAATTCCCGCGGTCGGCAGCCGTTCGAGATGGTCGGTCTGCTTGGCATCGAGCGTCTCCGCCAGACGCGAAAGCGGGCGCAGACTCCGGTCGACGACGATGCCGATCAGCAGCATCAGGGCGGGAATCAAAATCCCCAGGGGCACGATCGTCCGGAGCGCGCTGTCTCGGGCGATTTCGTCGCGGCTTGCTGCCGGCTGGCCGACGGCTACACGGGTGCCGTCGCTGCGGGTCCGGACAAAGACGCGCCACTGCTCGCCCGCCCGTGCGACGGTCTGCAGACCTTCGGGGAGATCGGGCGGCAGGCGGGGATGCCTCGCACCGGGCGCTGGTTCGTCCGCACGCGGCGCCAGTTCGTCGACGACAAGCCGCGCCTCTTCGTCGACGCCCGTATCGCCGGGGTGGTCGGTCAAGCGATTCTTCGCCGCCAGCGAAGCGACCTGCAGCAGCACGGAATCCTGGAGTTCGATCGCTTCGTCGAAGGCCCATCGGAAAGCGAGGTAGCCCGCCGCAAGGCCGGTACCGACGATGAGGACGGTTAGTCCAACGAACAGCCGCCCCCTCAGCGACGAGATCAACATGCCCGGTCCACCATCCAGCCGACGCCCCTGACGTTGCGGATCGCGGTCGCACCCAATTTCTTGCGGATCGCGTGGATCAGGAATTCGACCGCGTTGCTCTCGACCTCCTCGTTCCAGCCGTAGATGTGCCGTTCCAGGTCGACGCGCGACAGGATAGTGCCCGGCCGCAGCAGAAGCGCCTGTAGAAGCGCGAATTCCCTGGCCGTCAGTCGCGACGTCTCGCCGGCGTGCACCACTTCGCGGGTGGAGGGATCGAGGCTTATGGCGCCGTTGCTCAGAACGGCGGTTGCTCCGCTCCCCTGCCGTCGGAGTATCGCCCGCATGCGGGCGAGCAACTCCCTCATCTCGAACGGCTTCACGATGTAGTCGTCCGCCCCGAGATCGAGCCCCATGATGCGGTCGTCGATCGCGTCCCGCGCCGTCACGATGATCACAGGCAGACGACGCCCCGTCTTGCGGAAACGCCGCAGGACCTCGGTGCCGTCGGGAGCTGGAAGTCCCAGATCGAGCAGCGCGAGATAGTAGGTCTCGGCGCCCGCCGCCTCGAGGCCGCTCTCGCCGTCCGTGACCCAGTCCACGGCATATGAGGCGTCTCTGAGCGCCTGCTCGACGGCCGCACCGATCATCCGGTCGTCTTCGATCAATAGAATGCGCATATTCAGCCTTCGAGGCGACCGACGGCGATCCGCCGCCGGTCTGGGTTTCAACCTATCGGGCCTCAATCGGCCTTGTCACCTTCGTCGTCGGTATCCGCGACGTCCTTCGTCGATGCGACCACGGTACCGGCGTCCGCATCGACCTTCACGTCGTAGACGCCACGGTCGGCGGCGACCTCGACGTCGTAGGTCCACCGGTTGTCCTTGCCCTTTTCGTATTCCGCGCGGATCGCCTTTCCGCCCGCATGTTTTTCGGCGGCCGCGATCGCCGCTCCCATTGATGTCTTTGCTTGAGGCGCATTGGCAGCGTCATTGGACGCCTTTCCGGCGCCTTCGGCGAGAGCGGCCGCGGAAGTCATGACTGCGGCGACGCAAACGATCGTTTTCAGCTTGTTCATCTGTCTTCTCCAAAAAGCCCCGCGCTCCATCTGACCCACTCTACTTAGCGACACCTTAGCCCCGCGCCTGCGGAGGGCTGACGGCCGGGCACATTCGGATCTTCCTCTAAGTCGCAGCTAAGTCGGCGGCCCCAAAGCTTGGCCCAGCGCACGGACATCGACGGCGCCGCAAAGGGCACGACATGGATTCATTCGGAGAACACACCGTCCTTTCCCGCAGCAAGGTCCCGGAGGTCACGCTCGCCTTCTGGACGATCAAGATCATGTCGACGACGGTCGGCGAGACCGGTGCCGACTACTTGGCGGTCCATGCCGGCCTCGGCACCGCCGTGACCGACGTCATCACGCTCGCGTTCCTGGCCGCTGCCTTGACGCTTCAGATGCGGGTGCCGCGCTACGTCCCGTGGATATACTGGCTGACGGTCGTGCTGATCAGCGTCGTGGGCACTCAGATCACCGACGCGCTCACGGACGGGTTGGGCGTTAGTCTCTACGTCAGCACGTCCGTGTTCGCGGCGGCATTGGCCGCGACGTTTGCGGCGTGGTTCGCCTCGGAGGGGACGCTCTCAATCCATTCGATAGTCACGTCGCGGCGTGAGGCCTTCTACTGGACCGCCATTCTTTTCACGTTCGCTCTGGGCACGGCGGCGGGCGATCTCGCGACCGAGGCCGTGGGGCTCGGTTTCAACCTGGGCGTCGTGATCTTCGGCGCATTGATCGCCATCGTTACGGCGGCATATTACCTCGGCGCGAACGCGGTCGCGTGCTTCTGGATCGGCTACATCCTGACGAGACCTCTCGGAGCCTCGCTTGGCGACCTGCTTTCCCAATCGCGCGAATACGGCGGCCTGGGTCTCGGCTCGATCTACACCAGCCTCGGATTCCTGACCGTGATCATCGGGCTCGTCGCGCTGCTCACCGCGCGCGACCGCACGACGACGAAACTTCGGGCATGAGCCCGCCACGCGTTCCTTCCAACCGGAGACCGGACATGTCGATCAGAACATTCCTCTACCGCTCCGTCGCGGCGCTGCTGCTCGCGACGGGTGCGCCGGCCGGCGCAGTTCTCTTCGCGCCGTCCGCTGCCGGTCCCGCTCGGGCGCAATCGCCGGAGCCCTCGAAGCTCGGAAACCTGGCATCGTTCCGGATCATCGCGGCCGACGGCAGGGCACTGCTTGACAAGACCGATCTTGCCGACGCGAAGGCACGCCTGAAGGATCTTGAGACCGCCTGGGACGAGGCGGAAGCGGGGTTAAAGCCCCGCGCCGCCGCGGATTGGCACGTGCTCGACAAGGCGATCGACCGCGCCCTCACCGCGGTCAGGGCCGCCTCGCCGGATCCCGGCGCATGCAGGTCCGCCGTCGATGAAGTCGTGGCGACGATCGATCGCTTCGCCGGCAGAACCTGAACAAAACGACGCCGAGACCTCATCGAAGGAAGAAAGACATCATGCAAGACCGATACGACGACGCCCCGAGCAAGCTCCCGGCCGTGACGCTGGGCTTCTGGATCATCAAGATCGCGGCGACGACGCTCGGGGAGACCGGCGGCGACGCGGTGACGATGTCGATGAACCTCGGCTACCTGGTCGGCACCGCGATCTTCGCGACGCTGTTCATCGCCGCCGTCGCGGCCCAGATCGGCGTCAAGAGGTACCACCCGTTCCTCTACTGGGCGGTCATCGTGGCCACCACGACGGCGGGCACGACGCTGGCTGACTACGTCGACCGCTCGCTGGGTATCGGCTATCTCGGCGGCAGCTCGCTGCTCCTCGCGCTTCTGCTCCTGTCGCTCGCGGTCTGGTACAGGACGCTCGGCACGGTGTCGGTGGAGAGCGTCGTCTCGCCCAGGGCGCAAGCGTTCTATTGGACGACCATCATGTTCTCGCAGACCTTGGGCACCGCGCTGGGCGATTGGATGGCCGACTCCACCGGACTCGGATATGGCGGCGGAGCCCTGGTCTTCGGAGCGGCGCTGGCCGTGGTCGTGGCGGCCTACTACCGGACGAACGTGTCGCGCACCATGCTGTTCTGGGCCGCGTTCATCCTGACGCGTCCGCTCGGCGCGACGGTCGGCGACTTCCTGGACAAGCCGCTGGCCGACGGCGGCCTCGCCCTCAGCCGATACGCGGCCACCGCTGTGCTCGCCGCATTCATGGTCGCGTGCATCGCGTTGCTCCCAAAACGCGCGGGGCGGCATCCCGCCTGAGACTTCCGGCGTCGTTCTCGCCCGACGCGTTCTGCTGCGGCAAGGCGGCGATGCGGAACGTGCTCCCGACACGCATCGTCTTTGCGTCGATCGACGCGAGCGTCGGGCGTCCGAACTCAGTCGGCTATCTGCCGGATTCGCCCAAGGAAGCGGCGACCCCACGCTGGGCCGTCGACGAGCAAGGCCGCCTCGCCGAGAAATTGCATTCGTGCTTCGGGATGGTCGCGAGCAGCTCGAAGGCCCAGGCGGCGCCGCCGACGACGATGAGTATCCAGGCGCACGCGGCGGCGTTCAATATCATCCTACGCGCGTGGTCGTCGTCGCTCGCCGGCGCCGGCGCCGGCTTTCGGGGAAAGGGAATGATGTTGCTCGGCCGGTCCATGGCTCATCGATCCGCTGCACCGACTTTAATCGCGGACAGGCTTGGGCGGCAATCGAAAAGCATTGAGACGGAGCGGCGTCGGGATCGTCACCGATGCACGATGCCGGGCTCGACGAGACGGTGACGAGTGGGCGTTCCGGCATTTGCGGTTTGCACGCCCTACGCGATTGGTAGCTTTCTCCTGAGCACGCCCTCTTCGATCTCATCGTTTCCGAAAAGGAATTCGATCCGTTCGCTCTCCAGATATTGGCGGATCGCCTGCAAGACATCGCGGCGTCGCTGATCGGGTCTCCCGGGCGCATCCGTCTCGATCTTGGACATCGTTCGCCGAGAAACCGTCGGCGTCAGACTTTCCCCCAGCCCGGTCTGCGAAATATTCAGAAGTCCCCGCGCGGCGCGGATCATGGCCGCAGATATGAGCGGTTCGGGAGGTGGCGTGGTGTCTGTCATGCGACAGTTCTAGGAGGGATCGTTAAGGTTAGCAAGCATTATCCTTCCCTTTATGAGAAGAATAAGTTGACGGTGGCGCGTCGGTTTGGCAGATTGATCTTCGAAGAAAGGGACCGTCACGATGACCTACGGCGACTACATCCAGAGCAACGCCTGGCGCACGAATGCGGCGAGGCTTCGCGAATTCGAGGCGGCGGGATTTGCCTGCCGGCTGTGCCCGGCGCAGGCCGCCGACGGCACGACCCTCGAGTCCCATCACCGCACCTACGATCGGCTCGGATGCGAGGTCGACGGCGACCTGACGGCGTTGTGCTCCGAATGCCATCGCGCGGTGACGTCGTTCCTGCGCGCCCGCCGCTACGCGCTCATCCAGCCGCTGCGCGCCGACGTGAAGACCGTCCGCATCGACGCGCCGCTGTTCGACCCGACCCGCGAGGTAGCGTGATGGAAGCCGAGAAGATCAGAATCCGCCTGACCGGCACGCGCCCGCTCCTGATGCACAGCGCGAGACTTGCGGACCCGCTGGACCCGATCCGCGCTCGCCTCGCAAAGATCACGTCCAAGCGCAGCAAGACCATCGCGGACCATCTGGAGATTTCGCGCATCGAATGGCATGGAGGTCTGTGGCTCCACGAAGGCCGCCCGTGCATCCCCGCGGAAGCGCTTCTGAAGACGTTCCAGATGGCCGCGAGGGCCAGCAACAGGGGACAGGAAGCGTCCGCCGGCATCCAGATCGAACGACCGGCGCTCCTGGAATACGACGGTCCGGCCGACATCGACGAACTCGGCGGCGACGACCGCTTCGTGTTCCGCACGACGGTGAAGGTGGGGCGGGCGCGCACGATCCGGACGCGGGCCCGCTTCGACAACTGGGCCGTCGAGTTCGACGTGCTGTTCCTGCCGACGCTCCTCAACCGCTCCGAGGTCCTCGACACCTTCATGACGGCAGGCTTCACGAAAGGCGTCGGCGACTGGAGGCCGACCTTCGGCACCTACCTTGCCGAGGAACGCAAGGAATAGAATTCGCAGCTCGGCGGGGCGTGGCCCGGCGAGGCAGGGCATGGCCCGGCTTGGCGAGGCACGGGGAGCGCCTTTGAGGAGGCGCTCCCTTCCACCCAACACTCTGAACTGAACCTCGGCCCGATGGGGCTGCAACGCGCCCTTCGGCGCGAACGGGAGAGCCATGTCATGCGTACGGAAGACAAGAAGAAGCCTCGCCGCGATGCCGGTCGCGCCCTCGAATTCTCGAGGCCGAAATCAATCGCCGCCCACCTGTTCGGCGAGACCGCGGCCGACTGGGAGCACGCGCATCTGCTGTGGCGCTCCGTGCCGGCGCACCGCTTCCACCGCGACCACCGCGCGGCCGTGAGCGAGTGCATGCGCCGAACGTCGTCGACCATGGACGTCTGGCGCCTGGCGATCGCCGGCGATGCCGCCAGCGCGATCGGCCTGGCGCTTTCCATGGACATCCCCGAGCAGATCACGATCCGCACGGACCTGACGATGACCGTCCTGCTGCACAACGCATTGCGCGGCAGCGCCGGCGCCACGCTGGTGCTGTCGAACTTGATCAGGCGCATGCCGCTCGACCGCGTGGACCGCCGCCGTTTCGCGACTTCGTGGCTCGCGCACAATTTCCGCGAGGCCTGGCCGGAGCTCGACGAACGCGTCCGCGTCATGAAGGCCGGCACCGCGCACCGCCACGGTGTCGTCGGGGAGGACCTGACGTGAGGGTGCAGGTGATGTCGGACCTCCACGTCGAGTTCTACGGCTCCGCGGCGATGCCGCGGGCCGTCGACGGTGCCGACTTCGTGATCGTCGCCGGCGACACCTGCCAGGGCCTTTCCCGCGCCGTCGAGACGCTGCGCGACGCCTTCCCCCGCACCGAGGTGGTGACCGTGCCCGGCAACCACGAATACTACGGCCGCGAGCTGCCGGCGGAGCTCCAGGCCGGCCGCGTCCGCGCGCGCCAGTTGGGGGTGCACCTGCTTTCCGACGACGCCGTGACGATCGGCAAGGCTCGCGTCTTGGGTGCCACGCTTTGGACCGACTACTGCCTTTTCGGACATGGCCTGCGCGAGCTTGCGATGCACACCTCGCGCGGTGCTATGCGGGACCACAAGCGGATCACCTGGCGCAGGAAGCCGTGGGCGAGATTCCGGCCCGAAGAGGCGGCGGCGCTGCATCTGCGGTCCCGCAATTTCCTGGAAGCTGAACTTGCGAAGGTTCATCCGGGGCCGGTCATCGTGGCATCCCATCACGGCATGACGCTCGAAGCTATTTCGCCGGTGAATCAGCGGTCCCTTTTGAGCGCCGCGTATGCTTCGGAGTTGCTGCCGCTGATCGACCGTCACTGTCCGACCGCCTGGATTTCGGGCCATTCCCATCACCCCCTGAACCTCCGCCGCAACGGGACCCGGTTGATCAGCAACCAGCGCGGATATCCGGGCGAGAACACCGGCTTCGATCCCGCCTTCGTCATGGAGATCGCCGATGACTGATCCCTCTCGACGCTTCGCCATACTCTGCATGTGGCAGGTGCATCCGCCCTAACGGGCCGGCACCGACGACATGACCGCCCTCACGCCACCATGGAGAGACCGATGCCCCGACCCACGAAGCCCTCCGCCATAGCCTCCTACCCGCAGGTGCATCCGCCCTAGCGACCAATCACCGCCTTCAAGACAGGACGACCATGTGACCAAGCACACAAAAACGAAGAAGCACCGCGCAGCCGGCGCCCGCGCCGCCGATGCGGCCACCTCGGCGGCGGCGGCAGGATCCGCCCCGAGGGCAGATGACGACGCATCGGCGGCAATGGGCCCGCTTGAGGCGGACGTGCACCGTCTCGCCGTCGAGGCGGCGCGGACCTATCGCAAGGCGATGGGCGCGGCCCAGGCGCGCCGCATCGAACAGCTCGATGCCCCGACCGCTCCGACCGCCGTCAAAGGATTCGCCGGGCTCGCGGCGCTCCGCAAGCGCACGCGCGACGACGATGACGACAGTGACGTCGCCGTCAGCACGAAAAACGCCAAGGTGGACGCGGTGACACCGGTCGAGATCGCCGCCCGGCTCATGCTGGCGAGGCAGGTCGACGCGCGGGACGGGCTTGCGGCCGCGATCCGCGCCGGATCGCCGGTGGTCGTCGTCGACGTTCCGGACTCGGCGATGCTAGACCGGCTCGGGCGGGTGTGGGAGAGCGTCCTGCTGCCTGCCGCGGCGGTATGCGCGAAGATCGCGGGCAGCGGCGCGCTTCGCCACGGCCAGTACGATGCCGTCTACGTCGTCGCCAAGACCCCGACGAAGCCCAAGGATCTGGACGATACGCGCCGGACGACGCTCGACGCCCTCGGCCTCGCGCTGCCGGTCGTCGCCCTGTCGCCGCGCGCTGAAACGCATCTGCCGCCCGAGTTGCTTCTCGCCTGCACCGACCGGATCGCGATCCCGCCGCTGGACGCGCATGCGATCGTGCGGACGATCGAGATCGTGACAGGACGGTCGTGCCGCAAGCGGCTCGACGACGTCACCGTGGCGCGGACGGGACTCAACGAGATCGCCATCGCCGTGCGCTTCGACCGAACGCCCGCCGAATGCGTCGCCGGCCTTCGTCGCCTCGCCGACGCCAAGGCCGTCAAGCGCGACTCGCGCGACCTCACGCTCTGCGAATTGCACGGAATGGATGAGGCCGTCGCCTGGGCGCGCGGGGCCATCGCGGATATCGAATCCTGGAAAAAAAACGAGATTTCGTGGAGCGCGGCGGCCAAATCCGTGGCGCTGAACGGCCCTCCGGGCACCGGCAAGACCACCTTCGCGAAGGTCTTCGCCGCCGAGGCGAACATCCCGATCGTCACGGCGACCCTGGCCGGATGGCAGGGGTCTGGCGAGGGACATCTTGGACACCTACTGCGGGCAATGAGACAGGATATGCAACTAGCACGCGAAAAAGCGAATCCTTGCTGCGTGGTCTTCATCGATGAGGTTGATTCTTTTCCGAACAGGGGAAAATTGACCCATTCCCATGCCGACTATCAGATCGAAGTGGTCAACGGGCTGCTCGAGATGATCGACGGTCTGGCCGACAAGGAAGGCCTCATTTTCATTGCGGCCTGCAACGACATCACCCGCTGCGACCCGGCGCTCATCCGCGCCGGTCGGCTGCATCCGGTCGTCGAGATCGGTCTGCCGGGCCTCGCGGATCTGGACAAGATGTTCCGCGTACGCCTCGGCAAGGATCTCGTCGGCGCCGACCTCGCCGAGATCTGCGAGCGCGCGCTGGGAGGCGCCGGTGCCGACGTCGAGCGCATCGTCGCAGACGCGCGCCGCCGGGCCCGCCATGACGGCGGGAGGCCGGTCGCGATCGAGGATCTGCGCGCAGTGGTGAAGGGCGAGGACACCCGACCGGAGGCGCTGCGGCGGCGAACGGCGGTCCATGAAGCCGGGCACATCCTGTTGGACGTTCTGCTCAACGGGGCCGTCGGGATCCATGCGAGCATTGCGCCGTCGCGCGGCATCGGCGGTCGTGTGGTCCGCACGGAAACCCGGGAGGCCGCGGGCACCTACGACGACTACTCGCGCCGCATCCAGGTCCTGCTGGCGGGACGGACGGCGGAGATCCTCGTCTGCGGAAATTGCGGGCACGGATCGGGTGGCGTCGCCGGCTCCGACATGGCAATCGCGGCCAGCATGGCGGCGGCGATGGCGGGCTCGGTCGGGCTCTCCGGATCGCGACCGCTGCTCTTCCTCGCCACCCGCGAGAATACTGCGGAGCTGCTCTCCTACCCCGAGGTCCGCCTCGCGGCGAACGAGGAGCTGACCAAGGCGGCCGACGTCTGCCGAGCGCTCCTGCAGCGGCACCGGGGGGCGCTGGAGGCGGTGACGGAGGTCCTGCTGACGGACGGACGGATCGACGGCCATGCGGTCGCGAAACTCATGGCGACCTCGAACGCGCCGGGAGGCCGTCGCGTCGACGGGTCGATCGGCGGCACGGACCGACGGTCGTCGTCCGCCACCGAGACCGCCGGCCGCCGTGCATTCGGTCCGAACGGGTCCGAGGGAGAGGTCCGATGACCAAGACGACGACTCCGGCACCGCGGTCCGATCGGCGGGCCGACCGGGTCCGACGTCCGGCCCGCGCGACCCGTCGGCCGGAACACGCAAACGAATCCTTCCTTGCCGCGATCCGGCCGAAGGACACCGTCGCCGTGGAAGACGAGGGGCGTCGCCGCACCCTTCAATCCGCCGATCGGAAAAACGGCGACTTACCGACCCGGGCGGAGCAGCCGGTGACCAGCCGAACGAGGCGTTTCCGCGTCGATCAGCGACCGTCACCGGATACCGACTTGGAGATGCTTTCGCTCGACCAGGCGGCCGCAATTTTTTGGCCGAACGGGCCCCTGACCGTGGCCAGCCTTAGAACGGCCGTCCGGGACGGGATCCTGGACGTCGCCGAGATCGCCGGTAAAGTCCTGACCAACAGGGCCGCCCTCGCCCGAATGTGCGTGTGCCGCCCCCGGCGGAGCCCGGCGACGACGCCCGAACCGGCGTCCGAGGCTCCCCAACGCCCCTCGGACCGAGAACTGTTGAGAGCCTTCAAACCGGAATGATCGCAATGCGAATTTAGCAATTCAGTGTGCTGCGCGAGCGAATCCGTGCTAGGAATTCGAACGAGGGAGCAGTTTCATGCGTCAGGCCTGGATCGATGCGGCGTGGGTCCGCGAGCAACTGGACCGATCGGGAAAGACGCAGCGGGCGCTGGCGACTTCCTTGAAGCTCGATCCATCCGGAGTGAGCCGCCTCCTGGAGGGAAGCCGGAAGATCAAGACCGAAGAGATACCGCTGCTGCTCGACTTCTTCGGGAGCGGAGGTGCAGTGGCGTCGGCCCCGGAGGCGGCTCCGGTCGATCGCGGCGACGAAACCCCGCGTACCGAAGGCCACCCCCGGCGCAGCCGTCCGGGTCCGAAACCCCGCACGAAAGGCACCGGCGATCTGCCGGTGTACGGCACCCTGATCCGGCGTGCAGCGCTTGAATTCGAAGTTCGGGACCCCAAGCCTGCCGAATATCGCACGCGCCCGCCTCAACTCGTCGGCGTCCTTGGCGCCTATGCCATCTTCGTTCCGGACGGCAGCCTTTCGCCCCGATACCACACCGGCGAGGTTCTGTACGTTCACCCGGGCAAACCACCCATCGTCGGCACCGACGTGGTCGTCAGATTCCGGGAAGGCGACGCCCGGCTCGTCATCGGACGGGTCCTGGCACTGGATGAAGACGCGCTCCTGCTGACCCACCCGGGCCAGCAGGATCCTCCTGAACGCGCCCGACGGACCGCGCTTCGCCTGAACCCGAACGAGGTCGGTCAAGTCGGCCGCATCCTGCTGGCTTCATCAGACTGAGACGCGTGGAAGCGATGCGAGAATCGCAACGTTAACCTAGTTGCGATTTTCGCATTGCGGACGTGCAATGTGCATGGAATCCTGCTCCGCCGGCAACACGGAGGATTCGCATGCCTTTTCCCGACGCTTTCGCTGACCATCCCGCGTTCGTGCTTCGGACGCCCTCGGGCCTGGACGAGGTCGTGGCGGACTTCTGCCTATCGCTGGGAGCATGCGCGGCTTCCGAAACGCCCGTCGCGCCGACCGCCGAAGCCGAAGCGGGGCGTCCGGACGGCAACGTGGCGATCCGGATCGCGCGGGACGGCGGCACGGCACTGACCGGTTGGACCATCGAGGCATGCCCGCTGTTCCTCTCCGCCAGATTCCATGTGGCTTGGGTCCCGCCGGACGGAGTGCCGACGGACGTCACGCCACGCGCGGACGGCGCGGCGGTGTCGCTGTTCGCGCCGGACAGCCGCTATGCGCCGACGTTCCACTTCGCACGCCGGCCGGAGGACCGTACGCGGCGCCTCGTCGCGACCGCGCCGGAGCGGGCCCGCCTGGCCCTCTCGCAATTGCCCGCCTCGCGGCGCCTCTACGAAGAGAAGCGCGCCGCCGCCAAGGGAATCGACCCGACGACCTGGATCGCGATGCGACTGCCGCCCTCGCCGCTCGAACAGGACGTCGACGCGCTCCTGACGTGCATGGCGATGCGCGACCGCCTGCTCCATCACCGGGCGGATTGCGGCACCCAGCGCGACCGTCGGGCCACGGACAAGCTGGAGGAACGCATCGCCATGCTCCGCACCCGCATCGCGTCGTCGTGGCGAAAGGAAGCCTGACATGAAGCTGGACGCCGAAGATCTCGCCAACGCCAGTCCGGCGGAGCCGGAGAAGCATCCGCTCATCGCCGCTCTGCTGCGCGGCCTCGTCAACGGCGACTGGCGCGACGACGAACTCAACCGGGTGCTGGACACCTACGCGCGCCTGTCGCGCAAGCGCCGCGCCAAGCCGGGAACGGGCGCCTATCTGGACGTGAGGAAGGCCCACGGCGATCACAAGACCGACAAGATCGTCATCGTCGACAAGCGCATCCTGAGCACGGGCGAGGACGCCGCCGGCGCGCCCGAGAGCAACCGGATCGCGCTCGTCCACTACATCGCCCACCGGCCGGTCAGCGAGGCCCGGCTCTTCCTGGAGACGGAAAAGGCCAAGATCGACCCTCTCTCCTTCAAGGTGAACTACGCGCTCAGGCTCTGGGTCGAGGCCATGCACCCGGCTAAGGGCATTCCGGACCGCCGCCGCAAGCTGCGGAGCTGGAAGGTCCGGAAGAACGAGGCCGACCACCTCATGGAGTTTTTCGAGGGCAAGACGCTGCGGGACATCCATCTCGACACGGGCCGCGAATACTACGCCGCCCGGATGGCCGGAAAGCTCGCCAAGGGCGTCGGCGATCCCGAGAACCTCAAGGATTCGCCGATCAAGCACGAACTGTACGCGCTGCGGGAAGTGCTGGACTGGTTCGTGCACAGGAAGGATCTCACCCGCAGCCCGTCGTCGTTCGACATGCCGGACTTCATCGACACCGAGACGCCGTTCTTCACCTACGAAGAGATGATGCACCTCCTGTGGGCCTGTCTCGGCTACGACGCGAACGCCGACTGGACGAGGACCGCGAAGATCCCGACCGAGACTTCGCGCTGGCTGGTCCGGTTCTTCGTACTGTATTTCCTTACCGGGACGAGATACGACGCGGGCAGCCTGCTCGTCTGGGGGTTCAACGACGACGTCGGATGCATCGACCACGCCAACGGCGTGATCTGGCGCAACGGGCGCTTCGCGGTCAGGTCGCAGAGCAAGCCGAAGCGCCGTTCGGACTTGATCCCGTACATGATGGAGGTCGTGCGCCGGTGGTTCAAAGTCGACGTCGAGCTCGGCGCCAAGCATGGCTACGATCCGCTCTACGTCATCCACGACAAAAACGGCCGACCTCCGAAGAACCTCAGGAACCTGATCAACGACGCGTTGAAGCGTTCGGGCGCCGACATGTCGTCGCACAAGGCAAAACACGCCGGCGTCACGCTGCTTGCCTATATGGGCTGCCCGGTGGCCGAGATCGCCGAGCACTTCGGCAACGAGGTGGAGAGCCTCCAGAAGCACTACCTCCACATCAACTGGGACAAGATCGAACGCAAGATCGCGAAGCGCATTCCGCTTGAGGGAATGAAGTTCAACGACCTGGGCATCAACTCGCCGAAGCCGCTGGACAGGAAGAACGCGGCGATCCTGAAGGCCGACCTTCGTGCCAAGGGGCGCCTATGAGCACGATCGTCGCCGACCTGCCGCTCCCGCCGCGGCCGCGGGAGCAGCGGGACGCGTTTCCGCTTCCCACCCCCGCCGATGTGGTGCGCCTCATCATGCTGGACGACTGGTCGCCCCGCACCGAACGCGAGGCGACGCTCCCGGCGGCCTTCATCGCGGGCGCCGCCTGCCTGCGCATCCACTACCACCAGGCCGCCGCCATCCGCATCGGCGAGCATTGGAAACCCGGTAAACCCAATGAGATCCTGCTCCCCGGCCGGCCGCCGCGCCCGATGCCGGTGCTGCCGATCGCCGCCTTCGCGTTCGAGCGGCTCCGCGCGGCCTACGGCAAGGGCGACGGCGACTTCCTGTTCGGATCCAACGACGTCTGCCCCTTGTTCAGGCAGCAGAACATCTACATCCGGATGTGCCTCCTCGGTAACCGGCTGGACGTCTACACCGGCACCATCCTGCCGCAGATCCACGCGTTCTACGACCACGCGATCCCACCCGAGACCCCCCGCGAAACGAAGTACGCGCTCACCGGCCCGCGACCGGGAAGTACGCGGATCACTCCAGAGCCCTTCGAGGTCCCGGTGCGCAAGCTTCGCGCGTTCCTGCGCGACCATCACCCGCTCAGCCGGAAGGCGGGCGCCTACACCGGCGCCCGCGGAAAGGCGATGGTCGCCGCCAACCGACAGAAACTGCCGAAGACACCGGAGCGGGGGCGCCGCAAGGAGACCGCCGCCTTCCGCGAGGATCCCATCGTCATCGAGATGCGCGCGATCGAGTGGCCCGAAGACAAGGCGAAATGGCGCGCCTTCCGCCTCGATTTGAGGGACAAGCATTTCGCCTACCTCGACGGATTGCGGGCGGCGCGCGAGCTCGCCCGCCGCGAACTCGCGTTCCTGTTCAAGGCGCCCACCTCCACGACCGACGGCTGGTACCGCGATGCCCGCTACCGCATCCCGCCGGAAGAAGCCGTCGAACGCCCCGAGGCGGAGTGGAAGCGCATCTTCAACGACGCCTTCGCCGCACGCGTGCCGGGCGAGAAGGCGCACGCCGTATGGTGGCGCACCGCCAGCGCGGAAAAGTCTCCGATCCTCTACCCGATTGCGAAGCGGTGGTGGAAGGCGGCGGGCCTTCTCAAGCGCCCGCGGGGCCGTCCGCGCAAGCGCTCCAAGACGGAGGACGGACTCCTCAGTCCCCGCATCGTCCGCGAGCGGCTCCAGATCGGCGCCCTCGTTCCCCGCATGCTGATCGATGCGGGCCATCTCAGGAAGGCTCCGATCGTGAATCCCGGCCACGGCACCTTGTCCGACGTCGCGGTGACGGCCGCCGACTTGAAGCGCTTCGACGCCAAGTACGTGTCGCTGTCCGCACTCGCCCGCGCCTGGAAACGCCCTCTGAGCTTCCGGGCGGTCGCCAAGAAGATCGAGGCCGCAGGCGCCCGCCCGGCCTTCGACCCCGAAACGGCCGGCACACGGTTCTACCGCCGGACCGACCTCGAGCGGCTGGGCTTCACCACCACACCGCGCGCCTGACGAGATCAGGCGGCGGCGAACCGAACGGCGACCCAGTTCCGCCGACCGGTGCCGCCGCCGGTCCGTACCGCCCCGCCATCCAATCCCGGAACGCCATGCCCGCTTGCGGTCCCGAAGCTCGCCCGCGAGATAGCCGATGTGCGGCCGGACTTTCGGGCGCCGCGGCATGAAGGCAGGGACCACCGATCCTTCGTCCACCATCGAGGCAGCGCAGGCCCGATCGGCCTGCGACGACCCGACCGCCATTGCCATCGCACAACGCCGGCCGCCTCACGCCACGCGGGAGATCCCTGCGCGCGTGCGCCGACGCGTGCTCCGGGCACGCCTCAATCGAGGAATATCATCCTGTTTTTTAAGGTTGCGCTGATTTTTCAATACAACCGCATATTTGGGACGGCAGGTCGGGGGCTACGGTAAGAGCAGGAAACTGGATCGTATGCCTGCAAACCCCTCCAGACCGTTCGGAACGCCCTCCGATACCGCAAAAAGACCCATAAAAGGTATCTGGGGAAAGGGTCATACCAGCTTCTGTTTTGACCTTTTTCTGCAAGTCAATGATTTTCCTAGAGGAATCGATCTTTAGCGTTTTTTACGTTGGCGCCGGTAAGAGCATCGAACTACAGCTAACTAGATCAGCATCCATCATATCAAATCATTTCCACGCGTTCACCGCCTAAGATCTGCTGTCCCGCTCAGAGTAAGGGCGGTCAGTTAGGTCGGATAGTCGAGCCCATGAATTACCAAGCATCGCTGAGCCGCCCTTGCCGTCGACCATTCCGCCGTGCGGCTCGACGCAGGCGGTCGGCCGCAACTCCTCAGAAGCTGACATGGCAGGCGGATGGCCCGTCCGCGCGACCGGGCTAAGAGAGCGAACCGGACTGTCTCCTCCTCTCGACCTGCGATCTCTCCGGCATCTGCGAAGAGACCTGCTCAATCAGGTCTACAGACGGATCCGTGTCATTCCGTTTCCAACTGGTCAACCGGCGAAACTATGGTCCACATTGAGGTTCTAACGATGTATTTGAATACCTCTAACCCGAGTCCGGTGACGCCCGCGACTTAGGGAGAATTCGTCCTGCCGTAAGCCCGCGCCGCTCGGCTATCCGAGCGACACGGAGACCAAGGTCGACCTGAGCAACGGTGAGGCGACGCGCGGACCATCGTGCAGTTGATCGAGGAACCGTGACCCGTTGATTACCCCGGCGTCCACCGCAGGCGGACCGCGGACGATGATCCCTCCGGTTCAGGACGGCGCGAGACAGCGAGCAATCTCACGTAAAGCATCCTGCCGACAGCGTCGTATCTGCTCGGTGCGTGCGAACGCGCGGTTTCCGAAGGTCCAGTTCTGCGAGGCTACGCTCGGGACCCCGACCGACATCGACACGAAATGTTGCGGATATTCGACCTCGAATGTCGCCCGGATGACGTAAGGCTCGCTTCGCCTGTGGTTCAGCTCTTCGAGAAAGGCGTCCTCGCGGCTGAAAAAGCGCAGGATGGCAGCCAGCCCCCCAATCACGTCGTGGTCCCGCCCGATATCGAGACGGAAGTCCGGAATGCCCACAAAATCCGTTCTGCGGCGGCGTCCGCTTGAATGATGACCGTGGTACTGGGCTTTTAGTTTCTTGAGAGACCGGACCGTCTCAGCACTGGCACCGACCGCTTCCGAAGCCAGTACTGCGCAGACTAACGCCGCCGCGTCGTCATGTGTCATCTCAGGCACGTGGCGGCCACGGCCACCCTGCGCGATCAGGGAATGATCGGGCGCTTCGCGAAGGTTGCGGGCGTGCTGGACCGTGCTGGTCAAAGGCATCCCCAGCGCGTCCGCGACGACCGCAGCCAACCGACGTGAATTAACCATGACTGCTTTCCCGAGTTGACCCACAGTTCTTCCAGTGAGATTTTTTCAGTAGAGAAACCCGCCACCGGCGTCAACCGTCGCCGCGGCCCTGCTAAAGGATCTGCAATGCCCTACAGCGAACCTCAGGATGCCCGGCGCTCCCTTTTCGGATCTCGCCAGTTCAGCAAACAGATCGCCGCCGCGACGGAACTCGACGCTGAGGTCGTCGCTAACGCCTGCGGTGCGCTTGTCGCGACGGGGCTCATCCCATGCGCGGCGGAGGAAAACACCGAGGCGTTGGCGACAGAAGGCGCCCTCGTCCTGATGGCCATCGGCGGTCGGCAGGCCCAACCCGACGCCATCGTGCGGGTGCTCGCCCGGCTCAGCAACATGACGCACCAGGTCGTCGTCGGAACGGGCACGCCCGGAATCCAGGGAGGACGCGAGCGCGCGCCGGCGGATCTCTTTGCCCAAGGATTGTCGGACGTGCTCAAGCAGACATGGCAGATCCTCCGCGAGCCGCCCGGTGGCAGGATCGGTGCCGTCAACGTCAGCATGCTGTGGGGGGACGAGCGCGGCGGCGTGCTTTACGGCGTGATCGATCACGTGGCCGACCATCGCAAGCACGTCTATTCGAGCGCCACGCTTCCGGTGCCGCATGGGATCGCGGACGAATGGGATTTCGTCCAGCTGCACACGGTCGGCGGGGCCATCTTCAGCCCCCAGTCGATCCTGCGCTTCGCCACATCGCTCGAGGACAGCGTGGCCGGCACCGCAGCCGAACTCGATGCACAGTGAGCCGCCGCGGTCCGCGGCCGTCTGAGCGCGGACGTCACGAACACCGACCGATTTCCGAGAAGGGAAATAGAATGATGGACTATGCCGACTTCAAGACCGGTCCCGCCAGCCGAGTGTTCGCCGGTCTGGGTGGTGAATGGGCCAGCCTCCTCGAGCGTTCCCATTCGTTCGGCGGACTCCGACACGCGGTCGTCAGCCGGAACAACGAGGCGCACGGCTGTTTCGTCATGGCCGTGCGTGCCTACGCCGGCAAGGCCTCGCAAGGCGAACACAGCCTGCTTCTTGCGATCTGCGTCCTGGTCGATTTCGGACATGTCGCCGACAAACTCTCCGAATTGCTTCTGACGTGGCAGAACATCGTTCGCGGATGCGACCGCGAGACCCGCGCAGCTATCGCGGCATGCATCGAGGCGGCGCCGTGATCGATTCACCGTCAGTGCCCGCCCTTCCGCAGTCCGGCGACGGATTTCGTCGATACCTTCACCTCGCTGGAAGGCATGTCGCGTCGAAGCCCGGCGGCATCACGCCGGCATGTCAAACCTGCACGGTCGAGTGCGGCACCGGTCGGGCTGCCGCTGTCGGCCAAACCTACGTCCGGATCGATGCGGCGCCGCGGGACGACGAGACCTTCCATTTCCAGAACTCCCCGCAGCGGCGGGTTGTGTCGGGCAGCCGGCTGTCGGCGAACGAGGCGGCGGTCTGCTCGGCCTTCGATTTGGCCCAAGTACGCTCGACGTGCGGCTGCAAAATTTACGGCGCCCGCTGCGAATACAAGGCGGACTTCTTCGTCCAGATCGACGGCGTCGATGCGCTCGCATGCGAGGAGGCCTGAAGTGGCAACCCGCCTGCATCCCGATTGGCGTTCGGCGCTCGTCGAATCCTACGCCGAGCTCTTCGATCCCGTCGGCTCGCTGTCCGCGGCGCCGGGCCGGCCTGCCGTCGACGACGGCTGGCGCGACCTGCTGGAGCGCGCGTGCGCCCGCATCCTCGCGACCGTCCATCTGCACGGCGGCTTGTTTCGGGTTACCGAGATCAGTGAAAAGTACGGAACCCTGCGCATCCGCTGGGAGGGATCGCTGTCGCCGGAGGCGGCCGCGCGCGTAGAAGAGGCCGTCGACCTGGCCGAGGCTCGCAGCGCGACGACCTGCGAGGTCTGCGGCGAAGCCGGCGTGCTCCGCGCCGGCGATTGGCTCGCGACGCGATGCGATGCGCATGCGGAGCAACGGCCTCCGGTCGAGGTCGAGGGAGCAGTCCCGGACCTTCGCGTCGAGCGGAGGCTAGTCGACGGGCGCTGGCTTACTCTGCTCCTACATTACGACCGCGCCGGTGACCGGTTCGTCGAAGCGGATCGTCCGCCCCGCAAGGGAGGGTGACCATGGCGAGCTTCAGATGCACCGCCTGCGCCGGCTCCGGCGAGCACGAATACGACCACCTCGGCCACGCCTGCCCGCTTTGCGGTTCGCCCGACGTGGTGTTCGCGATGGCGGTCGAGGACCTGCCGGACGAAGTGCTCGAAGCGCTCATCGGGATTGCACCGCCCGGCGACGAGACGGACGAATGATGCGATGCTTATGCCCTTACCGGTCGGTGCTTCGCACCACCGAACCTGCCGTAGAGCGCCGGCAGGACGACGAGCGTCAGCAGCGTCGCCGTGATCAGACCGCCGATGACGACGGTCGCGAGCGGCCGCTGAACCTCGGCACCGGTGCCGGTCGCCAGCGCCATCGGCACGAAGCCGAGAGACGCGACGAGCGCCGTCATGACGACGGGCCTGAAGCGCGTCAGGGCGCCGTCCCGCACGGCCTGGTCGACCGGCATTCCGTCGCCGATCAGCTGCCTGATGCGCGTCAGCATGACGAGACCGTTCAGCACCGCAACGCCGGACAGGGCGATGAAACCGACGGCGGCGGAGATGGAGAACGGCATCCCCCGAAGCCAGAGCGCGGCGATGCCTCCCGTGAGCGCCAGCGGCACAGCGCTGAAGACCAGGAGCGCGTCCCTGAACGACCCGAGCGCACCGAACAGAAGAAGATAGATCAGCGCGAAGCAGCCCGGCACGACCAGCATCAGCCGCTGGCGCGCGACGGCGAAATTCTCGAACTGGCCGCCCCATGCCAGATAGCTTCCCGGCGGCAGCTTCACCTGCTCCGCCACCTTGGCCTGAACTTCGCCGACCAGCGATCCGATGTCGCGGCCCCGCACCTCCGCCGTCGCCACCACGCGCCGCTTGCCGTTCTCGCGGCTGATCTGGTTGACGCCGTCCGTCTGCTCCAGCGTCGCGATGGCGCTGAGCGGCACCGATGCCGTCGTTGCCCCGTCGGCGGTGCGGGGCAACGGCACCGGCAGATTGCGGATGGCATCGACGTCGTTGCGCAGCACGTCGTTCAGACGAACGAGTATCTGAAAGCGCCGGTCGCCCTCGAAGACCAGGCCGGCGGGTCGACCGCCGACCGCGGTCTCGATGACGTCCTGGACGTCGGCGAGATTCAGCCCGCGCCTGGCGATCTCCGCCTTGTCGATCCGGATCTCAAGGAACGGCAGGCCGGCGGTCTCTTCGACCTTCACGCTCTCCGCGCCTTCCACCGTCCGGAGCACGTCGGAAATGCGGGCCGCGGCCGTCTGCATCGCGCCGAAGTCGTCGCCGAACACCTTGACCCCGAGATCCTCCCTGACGCCGGCGATCAGTTCGTTGAAGCGCATCTGGATCGGCTGCGAGAAGCCGAGCTTGTTGCCGGGCAGCTTGCCCGCTTCGGCCTCGATCTTCGCGATCAGGTCCTGTTTCGTCATGGAGGGATCCGACCACTCCTTCTGAGGCTTCACGATGATGTAGGTGTCCGACGCGTTGGGCGGCATGGGATCCGCCGCGAGATCGGGGGTGCCCGTCCGCGAGAACGTGAACGCCACCTCGGGAATCCTGCTGACCAGCTTCTCGATCTGGAGCTGCATCGCCTGCGATTGCGTGATCGAGGTGCTCGGAATGCGCTTCACCTCCATCACGATGTTCTTCTCGTCCAGGGTCGGGGTGAATTCCTGGCCGAGGGTCGTGAACAGCATCAGCGCACCGGCGAACAGGAGCACCGCCGCGACCGCGACCGGCGCGGGGCGGGCCATGACGTGCGAAAGCAGCGGGACGTAAGCCGATTTCAGGCCGTGGACGATGAAGTTCTCCTTCTCGCGCACCGGCTTCGTGATCGCGATCGCGATCGCGGCCGGAACGAAGGTCAGGGACACGACGAACGCCACGGCCAGCGCGATCATGACGGTGAGCGCCATGGGCTCGAAGGTTTTCCCTTCGACGCCGGTGAAGGCGAGAAGCGGCGCGTAGACGAGGATGATGATGGCCTGTCCGTAGACCGTGGGGCGGATCATCTCGATCGTCGAAGCCGAGACGGTCTCGAGTCTTTCCTCCCGGGTCAGCGTCCGCCGAAGCGCGGCCTGACGCTCCGCGAAGTGCCTCAGGCTGTTCTCCGCGATGATCACCGCTCCGTCGACGATGAGGCCGAAATCCAAAGCCCCGAGACTCATGAGGTTGGCGCTGATCCGCCCGCCCAGCATGCCGGTGGCCGTGATCATCATGGTGATCGGAATGACGCACGCCGTCACCAGTGCGGCTCGGAAGTTACCCAGCATCAGAAACAGCACGGCCACGACCAGCAAGGCGCCTTCCGCCAGATTAGTCGCCACGGTCCGGATCGTCGCATCGACCAGTTCGGTGCGGTTCAGCACGGACCGCGCCCGGATGCCGGATGGCAACGTCTTGTTGATCTCGTCGATCTTCGCGGCGGCGGCCGCCGCCACCGTCCGACTGTTCTCGCCGACGAGCATCAGCGCCGTGCCCAGAACGATCTCACGCCCGTTCGCACTCGCACTGCCCGTGCGCAGTTCACGACCGATGACCACCTCGGCGACGTTCCGGACGCGCACCGGCACTCCGCCGCGCGTGCTGACGACGATCCGAGCGATGTCGTCGGCATTCTCGACCCGCCCCGCGGCGCGCACCACAAGGCCTTCGCCGTTCTGCTCGATGTAGTTCGCGCCGCGGCTCGCGTTATTCTTCTCGATGGCGATGATGATCTGATCGAGCGTGATGCCCAGCCCTATCAGCTTCTGAGGATCCGGCTGGACCTGGAACTGTTTGACGAAGCCGCCTATGGCGTCCGCGCCGGCGACGCCCCGGACGCTTCTCATCTGCGGCCGGATGATCCAGTCCTGCACGGTGCGCAGATAGACCGTCCGGTTGAAGTCGTCTCCGAGGCGCTCTCCCTCGGGCGTGAGATAGCTGCCGTCGCTCTGCCATCCCGGCTGGCCGTCGCGCACCGGCGAGCTCGCCCCCGGCTTTTCGTACTCCACCGCCCACCAGTAGATCTCGCCGAGGCCGGTCGAGACCGGCCCGAGGCGGACGTCCACGTTGGGCGGGAGAAGCGACCTTGCGTCGTTGATGCGCTCGGTCACCATCTGACGGGCGAAATAGATGTTGGTGCGGTCAGCGAAGACCACGGTGATCTGGGCGAAACCGTTGCGCGAGAACGATCGCGTCGCTTCCATGCCGGGAATTCCAGCCAGCGCCGTCTCGAGCGCGACCGTGACCTGCTTTTCGATCTCGAGCGGCGTCAGTGCCGGGGCTACCGCGTTCACCTGAACCTGGACGTTGGTGACGTCCGGCACGGCATCGATGGGCAGGCGGGTCAGGGACCAGATCCCCGACAGCGTAGCCGCGAGCACCAGAAACAGGACCAGCCAACGTCGGCGGACGGAAAATTCGACGATGCGTTCGATCATCAGTCTTCGTCCGTCGGCTTGGAAAGCTCCGCCTTGAGCGAAAACGAGTTGGAGGTAGCGACCCGCTCGCCGGGCTTCAGGCCGGACGCCACCTCGACCGACGCGCCATCGCGCTGGCCGAGCACGACGTCCCGCTTCCGGAAGCCGTCAGCGGTCCGAACGAAGACGGCCTTGCGGCCCGCCATGCTCTGGACGGCAGTCATCGGCACCACCACCGGCACCGCTCGCTCCTCGACGGCGATCGCCGCCGTCACGAACGCGCCGGGCCGCCAGATCCGGTCCGGGTTGTCGATTTCCGCCACGACCCTCGCAGACCGGGTTTCCTTGTCCAGCACCGGATTCACGAACCTGACCTTCGCCGTCCCCACAACGGCATCGCCGGCGATGGAAATGCGGACGGTCTGGCCCTCATGGACGCTCGCGAGATCGTTCGCAGCGACGGTCATCTCGATCCAGACCTTGCCCAGATCCACGATGACGAACAGTTCGGGCGACTGGCTGTCCCGCCCGACCGCCGTGCCGATCTCGACCTTGCGCTCGACGACGCGTCCCGCGATCGGCGAACGCACCGCCTGGAGCCGCAACGTACCCTCCGGCGCCGTGGGGGTGGCGGCGACCTCGGCTTCGTTCAGACCGAGGGCGAGTAATTTCTGACGTGCGATGTCGAAACGCATGCGGCTCTGAGCGGCCGCGCTGCGCGATTTGAGGTATTGCTGCTCCGGAATGGCGCGTCCCTCGGCAAGTCCCTTGTCGCGCCCCGTCAGTTCCTGCTGAAGGTCGTCGGAGAGTTTCGCAGCCAGATACTCGCTCCTCGCCTCCGCCACTTCCCGGCTTTCGACCATGCCGAGGATTTCACCGCGGGCGACCTCGTCACCGATGTTCTTGCGGAGCTCCGAGACCGTGCCGGCCAGCTTGACGGTCACGCGCGCGATGCGATCGGTATCGGGAATTATCGCTCCCGGCACGACCAACGTCTTCGCGACGGTCCCCGGTCCGGCATCGTCCAGTGCGATCTCGGCGGCCTTGATGCGCTCCTCATCCATCGGGATGTCGCCAGTGGCAGACGCCGCCGTCTTGGATTCGGTCTTGGTTGCGACAGGCGCGTCGGTCCTTCCGGTGCCCGTCGGCACGCGAAGCACCAGCGTGGCGGCCGCGATGCCGGCCGCGAACACGATCGCGGTGAAGCCAAGCCTGTAGATGTTGAGCGCCATCGACTGTTCCTGGATCCGGCGTCAGAGGTATTTCGAGATCGACTTGAATTCGGCAAGCGACACGTCGCCCGGCCGCCCCTTCCCGTTCGTCGCCGCGTCCAGACAATGATCGATATGGTCGTGGATCAAGGTGCGCTTGGCCTCCCCGACCGCCTTCTCGACGGCATGAAGCTGCTGCGCAAGATCGACGCAGGACCGGCCCTCGTCGAACATCTCGATGACCCGACGCAGGTGCCCCTCGGCGCGCTTCAGCCGCTTGACGATGTCCGGGTGGCTGTCGTGCAGATGCTCTTCGCCCATGATGACAGACCTCCGCGGGAGGGCTCCTCTGCGCACGACGCCTTTAGTTCGGGCAGTCGCCAGTTTGACCTCTATAGGGGGATACCCTATACGCCTTCCCATCGCACGCGGTATCGGCCGAGTCAAAGCAAGTGCACGCTTTTTCGCGGATAGCGACAACGCGACGCGGCCCGGCCCGACCTAGCTTGCGGAAACCGGTCTTCAGATCAGGATGGATAACGCCAATGCTGCGCGTGTTCGCTAACCGGACGTACCGTCATCTGTTCGCCGCGCAGGTCGTGGCTCTCATCGGCACCGGGCTCGCCACGGTCGCCCTAGGACTGCTGGCCTACGATCTCGCAGGAGCCCAGGCCGGGGCCGTGCTGGGGACCGCGCTGGCCATCAAGATGGTGGCCTATGTCGGCTTGTCGCCGATCGCCGCCGCCTTCGCCGAACGGTTTCCCCGCCGCGGCATGCTCGTCGCGCTCGACCTCGTCCGGGCCGTCGTGGCGCTCGCGCTGCCGTTCGTCGACCAGATCTGGCAGGTCTACGTCCTCATCTTCGTTCTGCAGTCCGCCTCGGCGTCCTTCACGCCCACGTTCCAGGCGACGATCCCGGACGTGCTTCCGGAAGAAGGCGATTACACGCGAGCGCTCTCCCTTTCGCGTCTCGCCTACGATCTGGAGAGCGTCGTCAGTCCGATGCTTGCAGCGGCACTGCTGACCGTGATCGGCTTCCATACCTTGTTCGCAGGAACGGTCGTCGGCTTCCTCGCATCCGCCGCCCTCGTCGTATCCGTAGTACTGCCCAGTCCGAAGCCGACCGAGCGCCGAGGCATCTACGACCGCACCACGCGCGGCATGCGCATCTATCTCGCCACGCCGCGCCTGCGCGGGCTGCTGGCGCTCAACCTCGCCGCGGCCGCCGCGAGCGCGATGGTCATCGTCAACACGGTCGTTCTCGTCCAGGCCGGGTTCGGTCTCGCGCAGCGGGAGACGGCCTTCGCCCTCGCCGCCTTCGGAAGCGGCTCGATGGTCGCCGCGTTCCTGCTGCCCCGGCTGTTGGACAGCATTTCAGATCGCCGGGCGATGACGATCGGTGCATTGACCCTCGTCCTCTGCCTCTTCGCCGGCAGCATCCTTCCCAGCTACGCGCTGCTGCTCCCCCTATGGTTCGTTCTGGGTCTCGGGTATTCGCTCACTCAGACGCCGTCCGGACGCCTGTTGCGCCGGTCGAGCCAGGCGGAAGACCGGCCGGCGCTGTTCGCGGCGCAGTTCGCCCTCTCGCATGCATGCTGGCTGGTCACCTATCCCGTCGCGGGATGGGTCGGCGCCAAGGCCGGCATGCCGACAGCCTTCCTGCTCCTAGCGACCATCGCAGCGGCCGCCGTCATCGCCGCCCTCGCTCTCTGGCCGGCCTCCGATCCGGAGAAGCTCGACCACGTCCACGATCAGCTTCCACCCGACCATCCGCACCTCGCCGGCGCGGGACGCTCCGACGCCGGGTACCGGCATGCCCATGCCTTCGTGATCGACAGCCATCACCCGGAATGGCCACAACCAGGCTGACTGGCCCGCCCGACGTCCAGGAAGATTTAAGGGGCCTGGAAAACGCCGCGATGGTCTCAGAACCACCGCACATTTGCTCGCAAGGGGCGATTGCGATGCAGCGTTCGCATCCGCCCACCTGAATCCGAAATCGGCAAATCTCGTTCTAGTCGCCAGATCGGTGCGGGCCGGCCACTATGTGCCGACCCGAACGCTCTGTCCGGACGATATCCCTTCGTCCTCACGCGGCGCGCACGCCGGACAGGAACTGGTTCACCTGAGCGGCTAGATCCTTCGACTGCAAAGAGAGCTGTTCGGCGGCGCTCAGGACCTCGCGCGCGGTCGAACCTGACTCGTCCGCAGCTTTCTGGACGCCTGATATGTTCGAGCTCACCTCGAGAGTACCCTGGGCGGCGCCTTGGACACTCCGCGAGATTTCCATCGTCGCGGAGCCCTGCTCTCCGATCGCCAGCGCGATCGCCGCGCTTATCTGGTCGATTTCGCCGATCACGTTGGCGACGTCCTGAATGGCCGCGACCGTCTGCCCGCTGGCCGACTGGATGGCGGTGACCTGCTCCGATATCTCCGTCGTGGCTTTCGCGGTCTGCTCGGCGAGCGACTTGACTTCGGACGCGACCACGGCAAATCCCCTGCCAGCTTCGCCCGCACGCGCAGCTTCGATCGTGGCGTTGAGGGCAAGAAGGTTCGTCTGCGCGGCGATGCTATGGATCAGCGTAACGACGTCGCCGATTTTCCGGGCTCCGTCGGCGAGCGATTTTGCTGTTTCTCCGGTTCTGCGGGCGTTGTCGACCGCGCGGGCGGCGATGTCGGACGACTGGGCGACCTGACGGCTGATCTCGGCGATCGAGGAGGTCAGCTCTTCCGTGGCGCTGGCGACGGTCTGAACGTTGCTCGACGTCGCCTCCGACGCTTTGGCGACCACGGAAGCCTGCCTGTTGGTGGCCTGTGCGTTCGTAGCCATCGATCGCGCCGTATCCTCCATCGCCGTCGAAGCGTTCGACAGTCCGCCGACGAGCTCCTGAACCTTGACCTCGAACGCCGAGGTCAGTTCGTCCAGAGCCCGCGCGCGTAGCATCTTTCCGTCGTTCTCCGCGGACTTCTCGGCAGCCAGGCGGTCGCCGGCGATCATGCTGTCCTTGAATATCCGGACAGACGCCGCCATCGCGCCGATCTCGTCGGCACGATCAAGGCCGGGGATGTCACCTACGACGTCGCCGCTCGCCAGTTCGGACATCCGTGAAGTGAGATCGAGAATGGGCCGGCAGACACGCCTGCGGACGAGGGCTATCACCCCCACGTCGGCTGCGATCAGCAGGGCGAGACCGCAGAGTGCCGTCCATAGACCATATCGCGCGGAGACGCCGGCCGCGGTGAGCACTTGCTCCGCGTTGGCATAGAACGCGTCACGAACATCGATGATCGCCCCCAACCCGCGCTGGGATTCGGCGTAGTACGTATCCACGTCATGCTCGAACTTTCCTGTCGCGGCACCGTCCCTCACCATCTTGAGTTCTCTGCCAAAGCGTTCGACGTACGCTTCGTTGAGCTTTTCGAGCGCAGTGGCTACGTTGGAGGGCGTAGAGGCAAGGCCCCTCAGCGCCTGCAGCGACGCCAGAATCTGGTCGGAACGTCCCTGCGTGCGGTTCAGCTCCGACTTTTCGGCATCGGTCGCCACTCGGTTCGCGCCGACGAGGTTCTTGTGAACGCTCGCGTTGAGGCCCCCTACGTCCCGCAGCGTCCATGAAATGTTGGCGAAGCTCGCTTGACGGTATGCGTCGCCGTCCAATGCCGCCAATCTACGGACCTGCTCGTCCAGTAGAGCGGTGACGCCGCCGTTGAAGGCCGCGTTGTCGGCGACGATCTTCCGGCCGGCGTCCTTGCGAGCGTCGGCAGGCCCATCGAATGCCTTATCCATCGCGTCGCGCAGCGCCGCGAATTTGGCGTTGAGCGTGTCGATGCCGCTCGCGATCGCCCCGCCGTCATCGAGCGCGCCCGGCAGCGTCTTCCGGATTTCGTTCATCCTGCCGCGAGCGCCATCCGTCTGTTTGCGATATTTCTCGACAAGTTCGGTCCGCATCTTCGGGTCGACCATCGCCGGCCCGAACAGGATGTTGGTGGCAAAACCGCGCTCCGAATTCAGGTAGCGCGGAATGTCGCCGACCGCCCTCACCAATGCCAGTCGACCTTCCGCCTCCGAAATCTGCTCTAGTGTTCGGTATTTCGTCCCAGCCACGTAGATCGCGAGACCTCCGCCGACGACCGAGAGCGACACGATGGAAACGGTGAGCAGGGTACTGATCTTCATGGATGTCCGGCCGATCTTAATGGGTCTGCGGACCACCCTGTCGGAAGCGCATTAATTCTAAGTTTAGCGACCATGTGGAGCCCCGGCATATTGAGTCGAGCACGATCACTGGCGCGGCGGCGTGGGCGGTGCTCATCGAGACCGCGTCAGTCATTCAACGGTCGGTCATCGGGCACGTGCGCGCTAAAAAAACGACCGCTATCCCGCACTTCGCACGGACTGCTCCTGTTCGACGATCAGCGCTTGGCTGAGCTACGATTTCCGTAAGACCAGAGAAAAAGTTCTCGAGGAACCGGCGGAGGATTTAAGAAGTTCTTGACGCGAGGATGTTCCGATGAAAACGGTCGCCTAGTCTCCGTGATCGGCCATAAACCTTTTCGCCACAGTCGGCAGGATTGCAGTCGCGGCCTCTTCCGACGTGTAGACGCCGACAAGCTGTTGCTCCCGCCCGTCCTGCCAGGTGATCCGGATGGCCCAGCCCTGGAAGGCATCAAGTTCTATCACGTCAAAGCGAGGCGTCATGGCGTCCTCCTTGATTCTAAACTTCCACCCCGGCAGGTCGGATACCAGCCCGCGAACTCGCGCACCACCGCCTATGGCGTGCAAATGCGCCTGTCAGACCCCGTCGCTACCCAGCGCGCTTGCCGCGCGCTTCGACAGCTTCGCCTCGCGCCGCCGGCGGTCCGACAGGATCTCGCGCCGGCGATGATCGGTCATCTTCCGCCAGCGGCGGATTTCATCGGTGGTGCGGAAGCAGCCGGTGCACATGTCCTTCCTGCGGTCGAACTGGCAGATGTCAACGCACGGCGACGGGAGGCTCACGGATCGGTCCTGCGTGCCGCGGCTCGCTCCTCGGATTTGCGAGGGGCCGGGAGCAGCCGCGCGGAATTCAGGATGAATGCAAGTTCTGAAGTCACGTGAATGCCCGCCGCGAGGAGCGGATTGAGGAAGCCGAGTGCGGCGAGCAGGATGCCCAATGCGTCGACGCCGATGGTGCCAGCGAAATTCTGCCAGATGATGCTGCGCGTGCGACGGGCAAGCGCGACGGTTTCGACGAATCGAAGAAGATCGTTGCCAAGCAGCACGACGTCCGCGCTTTCCTGCGCCACGTCGGTGCCGGAGCCCATGGCGACGCCCACGCTGGCTTCCGCGAGTGCCGGAGCATCGTTGACCCCGTCTCCCACCATGGCGACCGTCCTCCCCGACGAGACGAGGTCGCGGACGAACGCGAGCTTCTGCTCCGGAAGCATTTCGGACTTCACCTCGGCGACGCCCAGCGCTTGGCCGACGCCGTTCGCCACGGCCGCTGCGTCTCCCGACAGCAGCACCGTCCGGATATCCATGGCGCGGAGCGTGTCGATCGCCCGCTTCGCCTCCGGACGCACGATGTCCGCCACCTCGATCCGTCCCAGGAAGCGGCCGTCCTGCGAAACGTAGATTTCCGATGACGCGCCTCGGCTACCGGACGCCGCCGGCAGCACGATGCCGTTTTCTTCCAGCCAAAGGCGGTTTCCGACCAGCGTGTGGAAGTATTCGACGCCGGTCCGGATGCCGCGCCCGGGCGTGTATTCAAAGTCCAGCGGCTCGACGACGGGCCGCCCGGTCTTCACGGCGTACTCCACGATGGCTTTGCCCAGCGGATGCTCCGACCGCGCCTCGGCGGATGCGGCCGCATCCAGCAATTGGATTTCGGAGATTCCGCTCGCCGCATCGAGCCGTTGCACCTCCGGACGCCCGAGCGTGAGCGTGCCTGTCTTGTCGAAGACGACCGTGTCCACCTTGCCGAGCGTCTCCAGATGGACGCCTCCCTTCACGATGGCACCGAGCCTGGCCGACCGGCCGATGCCGCCGAGAATCGCCAGCGGCGTGCCGGCGGCGATGCCGCAGGCGCCGGCCACGATGACGACCGAAATGGTCGCGTAGATGTCCCGCGTCAGCAGATAGGTGAGAACGGCTGAGCCGAGCGCGAAATAGACGAGATAGCCAGCAAGCCGGTCCGCGAGTCGCTGCACGGGCGCGCGGGATTTTTCGGCACGTTCGACGGCTTCGATGATCTTTCCGTAGCTGGTGTCGCGGCCGATGCGTTCCGCTACGATTTCCAAGGCTCCGGACTGATTGACGGTACCGGCGAAGACGCGGGCACCTGCGACCTTTTCGGCCGGCATCGACTCGCCGGTGATCCCCGACTCGTCGACGAACGAATGTCCGGAGAGGACCAGGCCGTCCACCGGAATCCGGCCGCCTGGATCGACGAGGACGGCATCGCCGACGGCGAGGGTCTCCGAGGCGACCGTCTGGATCGCGCCGGCGCGTCGCACCGACACGTCCCGCGGCAGGAATTCCAGCAGGTCGCGGATCGCCTTGCGCCCGCGGCCGACCGTCAGCCCTTCCAGCACCTCGGCGACGAGCACGAACAGCGTGATCACCAACGCCGTGAAGAACTCTCCGATCGCCGCGGCGGCGGCGATCGCGATCGTCATCGACAGCTCCATGGTCATGCGGCGCTCTAGCAGATTTTCGAACGCCTCCTTCAGGATCGGCCATCCGCCGAGGAGCAGACCGGCGACCCCGATCACGCTGACGGCCGGGACAGGCTCCCAGAGCCGAAACCACACCGCGAATGCCGCGACCGCCACGACGGCGATCCGGACGACCTCCGGCCATTCGAACGCATGGTCGTGCCCTTCATGACCGTGGTCGTCATGATCGTGTTGAGGATCTTCATGATCATGTCCGTTTTCACGGTGACCGGCCCCTGGCGCCGCTGCCGGCACGGTCGTGCGTGCTTCGGCGGCATCCGCCAACGTGGACTGCGAATGCTGGATCGTCGCCATGTCGTTCTCCGGTGTCAGGCCGCATCGGGGTAATCCCACCTTGTAATATAACCCCCTACCCTATACAAGGTCGTTGGACATCGTTCGAGACATGTGTGCTATCGTCCAGTCCAAAGAACTTTGCGAAGTCGAGACGAAGCCGATGCATACCATCAAGAACAAGACCAAGCTGGTGGCCCGGGTCCGCCGCATCAAAGGCCAGGCGGAAGCCGTGGAGCGGGCGCTGGAAGCCGAGCTTGGCTGCGCCGACATCCTCATGCTCGTCGCCTCGATGCGCGGGGCCATCAACGGCCTGACGGCCGAAGTCATGGAAGATCACATCCGCAACCACATCGTCGATCCGGCCAATGATCCGAAATCCGACGGCGCCCAAGGCGCGAGCGAGCTCATCGATGTACTGCGGACGTACCTCAAATAGCGTCGCCCAGCTCAAGTAGCAGTTTTTGTCACCGCCATCGCGGGCAGCGACTGCTGCCATGGGAGCCGGGCAGGGGAAAAGTCAGCCGCGCCGAAGCTTCGGTTAGACTCCGTCATTTCCGGCTGAGATCGTCATCGGATGCAACCTGGAGAATCGGTGATGGCCAAATCGACGAGCAACACTGGGAAAGCCCTGGACACCTGCGGAAGTGAAGCAGCTTAAGCAGGAAGCTGCCGGCAACACTCCCACCAGGGTCATGGGGCTGAAACACAAGCGCACGGAAGCGGCGATACGTGCGAAAGCCCAGGTCGAGGGTATTTCGCTGAAGCCGACCAACCAAAGTCCGTATGGTACAAAAAGTAGCAGGCTCTCTGCCGTCACGATCGTAGATGTCCGTTCCTAAACGACACCATTTCGTTCCCGAAATGCTGCAAAAAAGCTTCGTCGATGAGGCGGGCCTTCTGCATTTCTACAACCAGCGAACGCCGGAGATGGGCGTTCAGTCTACCAAACCGGGCAATCTACACGTCAGAACTCATCTGTACTCGAAGATCCTCCCCGACGGCACCAAGGATGTCGCGCTTGAGCTTCGGTACGCAGCACTTGAAGGAGTTACCGAACCAATATTCGGGCAACTCATCAGTGCAAGTGTTCGTGGTCGTATGCGGTGTGCAGCGCCTGCAGCTCGGCCATTCCGCGGAATATTATGTCTTCAAGTCCTGCCCGATTGAATATGAAAGGCGAACTAAGCGACGGCCCCAGCCAATCGCTCAAGCCGACGCCGGCGGCGCGCCTGATGGCGATGGCGACGGACCGGACATCGTCGAAGCCGGCATGCTCGGCATCGTCCCGACCGAGGTCCGTATACCGGCACGCCTCTTCATTGAAGTTGCTGCACAGAGTGTTTCTGATGGTATTGCTGGAGCAGCTTACACTGAGGATAGGAGGCCCCTTAAGTTGCGGGGGACCAGTGATCCGACGGCGTTCGTCGATTGCCGGGGACTCGAATGACGATCGCGTGCCGAATATCCGCTGTTGAAACGGATCGGGGTCGCAAGAACATGCACTGGTCCATGTGCGGGACACCCGCGGGGCGATCGGAAAGATCAAGAACAGCGAGGACGCCGAGCTTGATGTCAGACTGCTGGTATGCAGTCGTCTGACGCAGCAGCGGAAGCAACGCTCCTTCGCTCCAGCTGGATACCCTCTTCACCTCAATAACGAACCTGAAATTGGGTTGCGGAATGTAGATGTCCACTCGACCGGCGCTCACATCCGTGCGTTCCGCTAGAGGATAATCCGTGCCTGTGAGAAAAATCCAGAGGTCCGTCTGGAGCTCACTCTCATGAGGCGCTGCGGTACCTTGCTGTATGCGCTGAAGGTAAGGGTATTTCGCACTTTGACTGTCGATCCGAACCTGCAAGAATTTCAGAAGAAGCAGCAGCAGGCGGTCAAACCGATCGGCCACCGACGTAAGATAATCCGCCTTGCCGACGAGCGCCGCTCGAAGAGCGACTAGCATTCGCGCCGGAACAACGTCTAGTTCCTGACGAATCCACCAGTGCCCCGTCGCAGCTTGCACGATGGTTCTTGCCTCGGTATCGAGACCGACCGTGATGTGTTCAAGGACGACTTCTGGTCGGAAGGCACCGTCCCCGGCTATTTTCCCGGCGGGGGTCCCCCTGTAGCCATCCGATGGATGTTCGACCGCAGGGTCGTTGCCGATGATGCATTCAATTGCTCTGCGCCGGCATGTTCGAGCCACTGATCGAGGTGTGCCAGAAGACCCCGCTCCCGGACGAAGCGCGCTTCGATCCATGGCCGCAGAAAATTAGATAATTCGCCTCCACCAGGACGGATCGACCGGGTCGCCGAATACAGGCTCAGGACAGAATCCAGAACCGTCTCAGCCTTAAACCAGCTCGCTTCCGACAATCGCGCGGCGACCTTCGTGATCTCGTCGACGACAGGTATCCACTCGAGATCCGCCTGCGGGGAGGGTAGCAGCCACTCCTGACCCGATACCTGCCTGTCCCACATCCCTCGGACGAGAGCGGTTTCTTTCAATTCCTCGAGCATCTCGGGCGGCAATCGACGCTCATCCCGCGCAATTGGTATAATGAGACCTATAAGGAGCAGATAGACTCTCGAGTCCCGGCGCTCGGCATTTGCCGCGAGTGACCTTGCAAGCCAAGCTTCTGCCGCGGTGAATCCATCGCAAATCTCGGGCAACGTCTTCTGCGAAAGGGCGCGGCCGATCTCGATCATTCCCAGTTCGTAGGCTGCTTGGGACGACGACGCGTTCTTTTGTACAAGCTCGTCGAGAAGCTCGAGGAGGGTGTCGTCTTTGAACTGCTCAAAGGCGACGGAGACCAGCCGGCAGAGCATCTCGACGGCGAGGACGTCGTCCTCGAGATCGATCGAATATAGGGCGGCAACGGCTGAGCTCTTCCAGCGGCTGTTGCAGAGAGCGAACCGCAACATTCCCGCGGCGGCATCAACGCGCGAGATGGGATGGCCGTTCGCGTCCTTCACCCGTGCGTCGAGCGCCAGAACGAATGGCCTTAGGTCGATGGTGGACGACGCCAGCCTGGAAACGACTTCGCCGAGAGCGAGACGATCCCTGTTACGTCTAAGACCGTCCGATATAAAGTCCTGTGCGGCAACGTAATCAGATAAATTGCTCCAAGCCGATATCAAAGCCGATACGGCAACCCCAAACAAGCCGTTCTCGCGAATATCGTTGGCCAGATAGACAGAATTCTCGCCGCCCAATTCCGACAGCGCCGGACTTCGCCCCTCCGAATGGGCGGTCATGATGGCCTGCGCGACGTCGCTCATAGTTACCGGGTTCCATATCGGCGTGATCGGATCGACCGTTCCGGCCGCACTACCAGAGATACTCGCCGGCTCCGGCGATTTTTAAGCGATGCCGCGGCAATTCGGAAAACAAGTTTGGATCGCCCCGCATGGCGACGAACATCTGAACGCCGGGTGTGTCGGCGACGACGTCTTTGAGCTCTGCCAACATTTCGATCAGAACCGAATTGGCGAGTTCCTCGTTCCCCGGCGAATCGATCAGCAGTAGCCCGGGATGACGGCCGACACCATGATCCCGCGCGATACGAACAAGCGCTATGACGGTGGCGATTCGAAGTCGGAGTTGCTCGCCGGCGGCGAGACCCCCGAAGGAGGAGACGGAACCGCCCTTCGTGATCGTGACGTTAGCGTTGCGTTTGAGTTCGATCGTCTCGACGTCTCGCATGCCCAGGCGTTCCACGATCCGCTTCACCTCGTCGCTGACGCGTCCAAAGACCTGCTTCGCGGTGTCCTGAATGCGGGCTAGGGCCTCTTCCTCGGATGCCTGCAGGACCGCCAGATCGTCATGATCCGACGTGTCGGCATTCACGACCCCATTCGCGACCTCTAGCATTCCTTCGAGACGCTCCCGTCTGCGTTCGAGCGCTTGCAGATCTCCTGCCGTTCCGCTGCTGGCCAATCGGTTGAGAAGCTCGCCGGCCTCGTTCAGCAAAGTCCTCGCGGCCTTGTGCTGCTGTTCGCGCGACAAGACGAATATGTTGGCGTCAGCCTCGATCGCTTTGGCATCCACCAAGCGCCTCTTCGCCAACGCGATTTCCGCCTGGATGATTTCTTCTTTCGGCACCTCGACAGCCTCGAAACAGACCGAACATGAGTGATCCGATATTTCCCGTTCGACCCTGTCTTTCGAAATCTTCGCAGAGCAGCGTGGACAGCTTTTCGGCGAAAGCCGTCCGAAAAAAGCGGCCGCCGCCCGCTCTTCCTCCATCTCCCTGACGAGCTTGTCGGCGTTTAGCCTTCCCAGCCGCGCGACTTCCGCCTCCTGGCGAGAAGACTGCCAAGCGATGAGTGCTTCACGAACATCTTGGGCAGCATTATCGTAGCCCTGTTGCGAAAGAAGCAGCCTCGCGGCTGCCTCGCTGCGCAACGCCTCGTCCTCGATCTGACGCTTAATCGATTGCAACTCCGCTTCCAGGTCATCGAGGGAGTGTCCACCCAGCTTTCGTTTGCGTTGCTGGATTTCGGCTTCGATCACGCGTTTTCGCGCTCGCGACTGAAACAGGGTGCGAGCCCACGGAAGGCCAACGAACACCTGAAGGAGCCTTTGCGTCAGGTCGGTACCGATGCTTTGCCCGATGATTGCGTCGCTTTGGGAATCCGTGAGAAATGCGCCAGTATACGACGCCCAGCCGTCGTTGTAGGCGCTCGTCTTGTCCCCGGTCTTCCGAGATGTCGGTATCGGCTCCAACGCGAGCGTCTCGAGCATCACTTCTTCCATGGCGCGTTTGAATTGAGCGCCATCCGCAAAAGCGTGAACCTGCGGCTGGTCGGTCGCAGCTTGAGCCGAGCGGACAGACACGGTGCCGCTCTCGACGCCGTCCGCTATCAAGAATTCGACGCGTATCACGCGCTGATCGGCGGCGAACTCGACATCGACGTGTTGTATCCAGTTCTCGACGGTCGTCGTTAGGTTCTTGATCTCGCCGCGGAGAGCCCATAGCGCCACTTGCAGGATTGTCGATTTGCCCCTGAAGTTCTCAGCCGAAACGACGGCGAATAGTTCGGATTCCGAGACGTCCCACGAAAACTCAAAAGCGTCGGACTTCCCGTTAATCATCTTAACGCCGCTGAAGGAGATGCGGTTGATCCGGAGCGATTTGGCGGGAGGCGGGGAAGGGCTTGCGACGATCCCATGCTTGTCGAAAACAGAAATGACGTCTGCCACTTCGCGCTTGCTTCGGACGGCCACGGCATCCGCAAACGGAACGGCGGCAAGATCCACAACCGGGACGTCATTCATGATCGATCTCGAACCTTGGCCAACCGAGCCCTGACCTCGCGGTGGATCGGCTGAATGATGCGCCCATGACGAGCGTTGTTGTACTCGGCGATTTTGTACTGTCGGTTCTTGAGTGTGCTGCCGTTACGTTTTCCCGCGACCCGGGCCACCAAATCTGCACGCTCGGCGTACCAACGCAGAGCGTCGTTAGCAGCGAGCTGGTTTGCGGTGCTTTGACCGGTTTCGGTCAGATAGAAGAATGTCTTGGCTATCCCGCCCTCGCGGTAGTCGCGTCGGAGCAGAGCCAGGCCGGAAAGACTAAGGGTGGCCATCGCATCGTCCAGTGCCTCATACGCGCCGAACAGGTACCGCAACATCCCGAGTCGTCGAAGCTCTGGCTCGTCACCTTCCATAACCTGTTCGGCCTGCTCAAGCAGCGCATCATCGCTTTTTCCGGATTGCTCATACTGGTCGAGCAGTTCGAAGGCGAGGTAGTCCGGGTTGCGTATCCAGAAATCGATGGCCTGGACCCGCATCTCCGCTTTGATAACCTTGATCGCGTCGTCCGGCGCGTCACGCCCGGCCCGTTCGCCAGCCCGGTCCAGAATGAACAGCAATCGTACGGCATCCCGTTTCCGGGCTACGTAGGATTCGTCCGAAGTCTGGGAGTTCAACAAGTTGTCCTCGACAGTTTGTCGCTAGAGAGCTTTCGCGGATAGACGCGTGTACCGAGGTGGCGCCACCAAGACTGTACAAACTAACGGTTTCGATAGAAAGAGGCACTTGCTGATACCAAGGCATCATGGGGCTGCAGGCCGGGTGCGGGCAATGTCGTTGGCCAGGCAGCAGGGGCAGACGGCCACGGCCGAACGCCGGAGACCGCTGCGAACGAGCTCCTGGCCGCGGTGTACGTAGCGGTGCTTGTCCAAGTGGACGAAGGCGTGGGCGGCCAATGCCGCCGGATCGATGCCGCTTTGCCGCGATGATGGCGAGGGGCTCGGATTTGCTTGCGTTCTGTCCGCAGCTCTCGTTGAGGGAGCGCTCGCGTTCGTCGTGAAGCACGTAAAATCCAACCAGCTTGGCCCGTTCGGTTCTTCCAATTTTGAAAGAGATGCACGTACTTGGCGGATCGACGATCTGGTATCTAGTGCGGCGTCGGGCGGCGAATCCAGCATCATAAATCAATCAGTCAGGAGCCGCGCGGATGGCTTGATCGAAGCCGCCAGCGCATACACGCGGGACGAATGCTGTTTGATTTTCCTGCGAGAATACCCGACCTTCGACCGGAGGAAGCACGTGACGCCAAGCAAACCGCCGAAGTTGTCAGGTGCGTGCTCGACTGGCTCGATAAATTCCGCCGACACCTCCAGCGACTGCGCATCGACTTGCGCCTATTCGTAGCTTACGTGAAAACGAAGCACGCTGGCGCGAGGGAGCACGGGGATAGCCTGAATGTGGTAGAAAAGTTGTACGGCTAAATTCAATTCTCTGGAGAGAGGATCGCCAATTCATTAAATAATATAATAATTTGAGTATGTTGGCGATGGAGCGGGCGGAGGGAATCGAACCCTCGTATGCAGCTTGGGAAGCTGCCGTTCTACCATTGAACTACGCCCGCGTGCCGGGCCGCGACGCGCGCGGCCGACCGCTTTGGTCTAACCGAGACCGCGGCGTCCGCCAAGGGGCTGCAATGCGGCTGCAATGCGCCTGCCGTGCGGCCGATCGCCGGTCGCCCGGCCTGCCCACGCCGCCGCCGGCCCGCCCCGGCATCGTTAACAATCTGTAAAGATTCCGGATGCGCGGTTCCACGCCGCTGGTATAGTCGAACCCATGGCGGGCGTTGCGTACACGATTTTCGATACGATGATGGGCCGATGCGGGATCGCATGGGGCCTCGGCGGGATTCTCGCGGTGCAGCTCGCCGAGAGCCGCGAGATCGACACCCGCCGCCGGCTGCTGCAGCAATGTCCGGACGCCCGCGAGACCCGGCCGCCGGTCGGGATCGAGCTGGCGATCGAGGGCATCTCGTCGATCCTGCGCAGCGCGCATTGGGATTTTTCCGACGTCCGGCTCGACCTCGACGGCCTGCCGGCGTTCGACTGCCGGGTCTATGAGGTGCTGCGCGAGATTCCGCGCGGCGACACCGCGACCCATGCGGAGATCGCCAAGCGGGCCGGTTCGCCCGGCGCGCTGCATGCGGTCGGCCATGCGATCCGCAGCAACCCGTTCGCCGTGATCGTGCCGTGCCATCGCGCGCTGCCGGTCGCCGGCGACACCAGCGGCACCTGCGCCAATGGCGGCGCCCTCACCCGGCGGCGGCTGCTGGCGGTCGAGGGTGCGCTGGCGACCAGCGGCCCGTCGCTGTTCGACGTGCTGCTGTCCGCGGCGCCGCGCCAGGCGGATCGCTGAAGCGCATGGTCGAGCCGAGGGGCTGCTTCAGGCGAAGCTAGCCGACAAGCGTTCGCGGATCGGTCACCACCATCTTCTTCGGCTCCCACCGCGTCACCAGCACGCTGAAGGCGCAGCCGACGCCGAGCAGCACCATCGAGGCGGCGGCGAGCGCGAAGAAATTGCCGGCGCTGCCGTGATTCACCGTCAGCAGCCAGCCGCCGATCACCACGAACACCAGTCGCGCGGTCTGCGCCAGCACCGGGCCGAGCACCTTGGCGGCGCCCTGGGCGGAGAAGTACATCGAGATCGACAGGCCGATGAAAGCGTACATCGGCCCGGCCGCCTGCAGATAGCGCTCGCCGGCGAGCTTGACGCCGGGGTCGCTGGTGAACAGGTCGACCCACAGATGCGGAAACAGCGCGATCGCGCTGCCGACCACCCCGACCGACAGGAACGACACCAGCGCCGCAGTCCAGGCGATCCGCCGCGCGCGCTTCACCCGGCCGGCGCCGATCGCCATGCCGATCATCGGCACCGAGGCGATGCCGACCGCGAACGCGATCGAGGTCAGCATGAATTCGAGCCGCGCGCCGATGCCGTAGCCGGCGAGGATCTCGGTGCCGAAATGCGCCAGCATGTGGGTGAAGATGGTGATGGTCAGCACCGATTGCAGCGGCGTGAAGCACGCCACCGCGCCGACCTTGAGGATGTCGAAGAACATCGCGCGCTGGATCCGCAGCCCGCTGAAGCTCGGCTGCACCCGGGCGCGGCCGGAAAAGATGTACCACGCCATCACCACGACGCTGGTCGAAAACGCCGCCAGTGTGCCGGCCGCCACGCCCGGCATGCCGAAGCTCGGAATTGGGCCGAGGCCGAGACCGAGCGTGCCGCCGAGCACGATCTGCAGCATCGCCGAAATCAGGATCATCAACGACGGCAGCTTCATGTTGCCGGTGCCGCGCAGGATCGCCGCGAAGGTGTTCATCAGCCACGGCACCACCGCGCCGGCGAAGAAGATGTGAACGTAGCCGACCGCCTGCGCCAGTACGTTGCCGCGGCCACCCAGCAGCTCCAGCGCCCGGTCCCCGAAGGTCAGCATCCCGACCGTGAACGCCAGGCCGAAGCACAGCCCGATCAGCAGCGCATGCATCGCCAGCGTCGCGGCGCGGTCGCTGTCGCCGGAGCCGAGCGCGCGCGCGACCGCGGAGGCGACGCCGCCGCCCATCGCGCCGCCGGACATCGTCATGGTCAGGATCACGAACGGAAACACCAGCGCCATCGCGGCCAGCGCCTCGGTGCCGAGCCGGCCGATATAGGACGTCTCCGCCACCACCACGCAGGTGCCGGCGGTGAGCGCCAGCACATTAGGCCAGGCCAGCCGCAGCAGCGTCGGCAGGATGGCGTCGTCGAGCAGCGGATTGTTCGGCGGAGGCGGCGGCGCGGCCGTCGACCGCGGCGGCGGGTCGGCCCCCACGGGCGGCAGTTCGGCGACGGCGATGTCGGACATCGGTTTCCCCCCGGCCCGATCTGATTTGCCGTGCCTTGTCCGTTCCTAGCATCGATCCGGCGCAAAGCGATGCCCGTGCAACGCATGGGTGATTGCCGGGAAGGCGGGGCGGCGCCGGGACGTCCCCCCGCCCTCAGCGGACCTCCCACAGCAGCGGCCCCGCGCCGGCCGGACGCGACAGCCCGACGGCGATCCGCCGGCCGCAGCCGGCGGCGAGGCCTTCGACCAGGCCTTCGAGCATCCGGACGCAGGCGGGGTGGGCGTCCTCGACGCCCTGCAGCAACGCCCATCCGTCCTGCCGGATCGCGAAGCCGGCGCCGGCGTTCTGCAGCTCGGCGCCGTCGTCCTGCGCGATCAGCAGCGCCTGCAGCAGCCGCGCGAAGCCGGCGGCATCGCGGCCGGTCTCGCCGAGGCCGGGCGCGAGGTCGTCATAGGACTGCATGCCGATCAGCTTGCCGGTGAGGTGCAGCAGATAGGAAGCGTCGACCGGGCCGAACAATTGCACGGCGACCGGCGCGGCGGTGCGGACATATTCCATCGCGTAGTTGCGATAGGCCTTCTCCAGTCGTGGCCGCGGCCAGCTCTCGACCGGCAGCGCCGGCGCCTGCGCGGCATCGAACAGCGGCGCCTCGAGATGCCGCGCGAACACCACGCGCTGGTCGAGTTCGAGCGGATGATCGTAGTCGTAGTAATAGCCTTCGAGGCCGTCCTGGCCGTCGACGCTCTGCTTGGTGCAGACGAAACCGAGGCTGGGATGGCCGAGCGCGACGCCGTTGTTGCCGTGCCAGCCGCGCAGCATCGCCTTCGACACCTCGCTTGGCACGCCGCAGATCGCGGTGCCGCGCCAGATCCAGCGCGGCGGCGGATAGCGGATCCAGGCCTTGCGATCGCTCTCGTACATGTACTCGACATGCACGCCGCCGATCCAGTTCGACAGATAATGATATTGCGCCGCCGCCACCGCCGGCGGCAGATGGCTGAGGCCGAGCTTGGCGAGCCCGGCGACGAAGCGCTGCTGCTGCTGGCGACGGAACACCCGGAACACGAATTCGGCGGCGTCCGCGGTGCCGCGCCGGCTCACCAGCGTCAGCACCAGTCCGGTGAAACAGGCGTGATACAGATCGGCGACGCTGCGCCAGCGCCGCCATTGCGCCTCGCGATCGGCTTCGGACATCCGCCCCTGGGCTCCCCGGTCTCGTCGTTTTCTGGTCGCCGCGTCACCATGGCGCGGCGTTCTCGCATGATTTTCACGGCACTGCGGCGAACACAACCCCGCTTCAGTCATTGGCCCGGATCGATGTCGACAAGCGGAGAATCCCGATGCGCCGATCCTTCAAACCGAACCGCCTCGCCGTGTGCGTCATCGTGGCGCTGCCGCTGGCGGCCTGCGGCGATCAGGCCAGCCTGACCAAGGGCGAGGACTACGGCGCGTCCCCGAAACTGGCCGAGCCGGCCAAGACGCTGCTGCCGACGGTGAACATCGCCCCGGCGGTCGGCTTTGCGGCGGGCGAGAAGCCGAAGCCGGCCGAGGGCATGTCGGTGACGGCGTTCGCGACCGGCCTCGATCATCCCCGCACCATTCACGTGCTGCCGAACGGCGACGTGCTGGTCGCCGAGACCAACGCGCCGGAGCGGCCCGAGCAGGGCAAGGGCATCAAGCGCCGCATCGCCGAATACGTGATGGGCCGGGCCGGCGCGCGGACGCCGAGCGCCAACCGCATCCGCCTGCTGCGCGACGCCGACGGCGACGGTGTCGCCGAAATCCGCACCACGTTTCTCGACGGCCTGAACTCGCCGTTCGGCATGGCGCTGGTCGGCAACGATTTCTACGTCGCCAACACCGACGGCATCATGCGCTTCCCGTACAATTCGGGCGACACCCGCATCACCGCCGCCGGCACCAAGCTCGCCGACTTACCCGGCGGGCCGCTCAATCATCACTGGACCAAGGACCTGATCGCCAGCCCGGACGGCACCAAGCTGTATGCGACCTCCGGCTCGAACAGCAATGTCGGCGAACACGGCATGGACAAAGAGGTGAACCGCGCCGCGGTGCTGGAGATCGACCGCCAGAGCGGCGCGACGCGGCTGTTCGCCTCGGGCCTGCGCAATCCCAACGGCCCGGCCTGGGAGCCGCAGACCGGCAAGCTGTGGGTCGTCGTCAACGAGCGCGACGAAATCGGCAGCGATCTGGTGCCGGACTACATGACCTCGGTGCAGGATGGCGGCTTCTACGGCTGGCCGTACAGTTACTTCGGTCAGAACGTCGACGAACGGATCCAGCCGCCGCGGCCGGATCTGGTCGCCAAGGCGATCGTGCCGGACTACGCGCTCGGCAACCACACCGCCTCGCTCGGCCTCACCTTCAACACCGGCGATCTATTTCCCGCGGACATGAAAGGCGGCGCCTTCGTCGGCCAGCACGGCTCGTGGAACCGCAAGCCGCATTCCGGCTACAAGGTGATCTACGTGCCGTTCGAAGGCGGCAAGCCGTCCGGCCCGCCGCGCGACATCCTCACCGGCTTCCTCAACGACAAGCAGGAAGCCCTCGGCCGCCCGGTCGGCGTCGCGATGGATGCGCGCGGCGCACTGCTGGTCGCCGACGACGTCGGCAACGCGATCTGGCGCGTCGCGCCGGCCGGGCAAGAGCAGGCGGCGAGGTAGCAACGCTTCGCCGCCGGTTGAGGCCGCAGGAGGGGAGGCGTATGGTCGAGCTTTCAAGACCTCGCCAGGGGGATCCCATGGGCCTCGCCCTCCAGGACCGTCGATCCGGCCGGATGACCGGCGCGGAGTTTCGGCTGTTTCAGCTAAGCCGTCCTGATCACGAGCGATGGGAGCTGATTGCCGGTGCTCCCGTGATGATGACACCCCCGACCATTGCTCACAATCGGATCGCAGCAAACCTGGACCGACTGCTCAACGACGCGCTGGAATCGCACGATCCCAGCCGCATCGCCCTCCAACGGACCGGCGTCGAGCTTGGCTCAGGCGACTTCCGGCCGGAGCCGGACGTGTGCGTGATCGATGCGGGCTTCGCCCAGGATCAGCGTTTCGTCGAGCGCGTGTACCTGCTTGCCGAGGTCGTCTCGGCGAGTGACGAGGTTCTGGCTGTGCCAGGCACACAAGAGCGCTGGATCGAGTCCAAGCGCAGGATCTATCGCGCGCATCAGCCTTGCGAGGCCGTGCTGATCATACGGCAGGACAGCCTTGAAGCAGAAGTCGACCTCAGGATCGGCAACGACTGGCAGTCGTCGACGCTGAGCGGCGGCGAAGCCGAACTGCATCTTCCGACGTTCGGCCTGCAATGCCCGCTCGGCGACCTCTCCGACGGCACACCGCTCCGGCCACGCAAGCGCAGAACGTAGCCGGGCGAGCTGACCGCCTGGCTCCAAGTTCTGCGAAGCGCTGCGCGGGCCGTCCAATGATTGGGCCGACGCAGACGGGCACGGGATTAGGGCGCCTCTCCCGAGAGGATGATTTCCGAGTTGGCAGCAGCTATAGTCCCACCATGGACAGCGCCGTTGCCGAGATCGAGCACGCCGTGCGGCTTCGCGAGGCCGTTCGCCGCCTCGTGGCTTCTGCTCCGGTCGAAGAGATCATCCTGTTCGGCAGCCGCGCCCGCGGCGATTTCACCGAAGACAGCGACTTCGACCTTTGCGTCATTCTTCGGGACGACATTCCTTCCGGCGTGTTCACGCCGGCCACACTGTGGGAGCGCGTCGCCGATCTCGGCCTGACCATCCAGATTGTCCCGCTGCGCCGCAGTCGCTTCGAAGCGGCGAAAAAAGACCCGAGCAGCATCAGTTGTCAGATCGCCCGCGAAGGCCGCGTGATCTACGCGGACGGCGTTCCCGCGGGGACGTGATGAGCAGCGCTGCCGGCAGTTGGCTGAACTTGGCAAAGCAGGACGCGCTGGCTGCCCGGAAGCTTCTCCAGCCGCCGCCCTCGCTGCCTCATGCCGCTTACTTCGTCCAGCAGGCGGCCGAAAAGGCCATCAAGGCGCAATTGATCCATCTCGGGATCGACTTTCCGAGGCATGGCGGTCGCGGGCATGATCTCGTCGCGCTGGCGGGCCTAGTCCCGCCGGCCGATCCGATGAAGATGATGTGCGAGGCGCTCGCAGCCGTGACGCCCTGGGCAACGGCTTTCCGCTATCCGTCCGACGACCCCGCAACCGAACTACGCCTGACCGTTCAGGACGTCGAAGGCCGCCTCGACCAGGTGGACGTCCTGATCCGTATTCTCGGAACGCTGCACCAAGACGGATCACAGACCTGAGCGCTACACCTTGAAATGCTTGCTCAGCTTCAGGCTCTGGCCCTGATAGTTCGAGCCGATGCGCTGGCCGTACATGGCGTCGGGGCGGGACAGCATTTTTTCGTAGATCAGGCGGCCGACGATCTGGCCGTGTTCGAGGATGAACGGCACCTCGCGCGAGCGCACTTCCAGCACCGCGCGCGAGCCGCGGCCGCCGGCGCCCTCGTAGCCGAAGCCGGGATCGAAGAAGCCGGCGTAGTGCACGCGGAATTCGCCGACCAAGGGATCGAACGGCACCATTTCGGCGGCGTAGTCGGGCGGCACCTGCACGGCTTCCTTCGAGGCCAGGATGTAGAACTCGCCGGGATCGAGGATCAGCGTGCCGTCCGGACGCGCCGCGATCGGCTCCCAGAACTCGCCGACCGAATAGCCGCCGCGGCGATCGATATCGACCACGCCGGTGTGGCGCTTGGCGCGATAGCCGACGAAGCCGTTGGCATTGGCGCCGGACAGATCGACGCTGAGCGCGACGCCGCCATTGAGATCGGCGTCGTCGCTGTCGACCAGCCGCTCGGCATCGTGCAGCGCGTCGAGTTCGTCGGCATCCAACGTCGCCTGCCCGACCCGGAAGCGGACCTGCGACAGCCGCGAGCCCTCGCGCAGCAGCACCGGGAAAGTCTTCGGGCTGATCTCGGCGTAGAGCGGGCCATGATAGCCGGCGCCGATCATGTCGAAGCGGCGGGTGCCGTCGGCGATGACGCGGGTGAAGACGTCGAGCCGGCCGGTCGAGCTCTTCGGATTGGCGGCGGCGACGATGCTCCTCGGCAGCGCCAGGCTCTCCAGCAGCGGCACGATGTAGACGCAGTTGGTCTCCAGCACCGCGCCGTCGCTGAGGTCGATCTCGTGCAGCTTCAGCTCGTCGATCCGCTCCGCCACGGTGCAGTCCGGCCCCGGCAGGAAGCTGGCGCGGACCCGGTAGGCGACGCCGCCGAGCCGCAGATCGAGGCTGGCGGGCTGGATCTGGCTTTCGACGAACGGATATTCCGGCCGGATCAGCCCGGCCTCCGCCATCGCCGCGATCATGCGGTCGGGCAGAATCCCATCGGCATCGGGCGGCAACGCAAACGGCACGGCGGCGATCCTCACGGCGGCCGCTCGGCCGCCAGACGCGGAAAATACTCGATCCGATCGGTTATCGGAACGCCGGCTTGACGGGAAGTCCGCGGAGGATTAAGAGCCGCACTTATCCCGTGGTGATTTGAGCCGGCCGGCTTGCAGCCACGTTAAACAAGTCGCTAAACAGGCCGGGGACAATGTGATCCCGGCTTGTGGAAATTTTTCCAGGCCGGTTTTTTTGTGCCCGCATCGCCCGGTGTGGTCACGAGGGAGACCACATGTCCGAGACCAAGACGCCCGCTTCCGCCACGCCCAAGCCCACCATCGCCATTCCCGACACCGCGCATTATCGCCGCGAGACCCGGCTGGTGCATTCCGGCAGCCTGCGCTCGCAATATGGCGAGACCTCCGAGGCACTGTTCCTGACCCAGGGCTTCGTCTACGACAGCGCCGAGCAGTGCGAGGCGCGGTTCACCGGCGACGATGCCGGCTTCCAGTATTCGCGGTTCTCCAACCCGACGGTGTTCAGCTTCGAGCAGCGGATGGCGGAATTCGAAGGCGCCGAGACGGCGCGTGCCACCGCCACCGGCATGGCCGCGGTGACCGCCGCGATCCTGGCGCCGCTGCGCGCCGGCGACCACGTCGTGGCGTCGAAGGCGATGTTCGGCTCGTGCCGCTACGTCGTCGAAGACCTGCTGCCGCGCTACGGCATCGAGTCGACGCTGGTCGACGGCCTCGACCTCGACCAGTGGCAGAAGGCGCTGCGGCCGAACACCAGGACGTGCTTCCTGGAAAGCCCGACCAATCCGACGCTCGACGTGCTCGACATCGGCGAGATCGCGAAGATCGCCCATGCGGGCGGCGCGCGGCTCGTGGTCGACAACGTGTTCGCGACCCCGATCTGGCAGAGCCCGCTCGAACTCGGCGCCGACGTGGTGGTGTATTCCGCCACCAAGCACATCGACGGTCAGGGCCGCTGTCTCGGCGGCGTCGTGCTGTCGTCGCAGGCGTTCATCGAGGAGCACATCCAGATGTATCTGCGCCAGACCGGCCCGTCGCTGTCGCCGTTCAACGCCTGGGTGCTGCTGAAGGGCCTGGAGACGCTGGCGATCCGCGTCCGGCAGCAGACCGAAAACGCCGCGGCGATCGCCGACGCGCTGGCGGGCCATCCGAAGATCGGCCGGCTGATCTATCCGGGCCGCGCCGACCACCCGCAGGCCGCCACCGTGAAGAAGCAGATGGGCGCCGGCTCGACGCTGATCGGCTTCGAGGTGAAGGGCGGCAAGGCCGAGGCGTTCCGCTTCCTCAACGCGCTGAAGCTGATCAAGATCAGCAACAATCTCGGCGACGCCAAGAGCCTCGTCACGCATCCGGCGACCACCACGCATCAGCGGCTGAAGCCGGAAGCCCGCGCCGAACTCGGCATCAGCGAAGGCTTCATCCGCTACTCGGCCGGGCTCGAGCACAAGGACGATCTGGTCGAGGACCTGATCGCCGCGCTGGAGAAGGTGTGAGGTCGCGTCTGATCGACGATCGCACGATCTCAGAGAACGTGTAGTTCCATCCTCACGTCCGTCATGGCCGGGCTTGTCCCGGCCATCCACGCCTTTGACGCATTTCCTTCAGCAAGACGTGGATGCCCGGCACAAGGCCGGGCATGACGCGTGGAGAGGAAAGTGCCCGATTTCAGGGCGCATTTCCGGTCAGGCTTTCAGGATCATGCCGGTCACAAGATGCCCGCGACGAGCGCGGGCATGACGTGGGGTGATGTCATCGATCGATCCGATCGCCGACGACGCGGCGGCGACATGCGTAGTTCGTGGCAACAATAGCACACACGGAACTCGCAGGCGTCGACATGCCGCAGTTGCGAAGCGTCGCGCGGGCGGCTCGCGATGCTATCACCTGTCGGCTGCTTCGGTGACGAGGCGGCGCGATGCGTCCGACAGGTTGCGGCTGCGCCAACGCCGCCCCTGAACAGGTGATGGTTGAAGCGCAACCGTCCGAAAGCGAAATCAGCGAATTCGATTGTCCCGATGAAATTTCCCGCCCTGCTTGTTCTCGCCGCCGCCGCGCTCGCGCTCGGTGGCTGCGTCACCGATTCCCAGTCGCCGCTCGGCGTGCCGTCGCTGGTGAGCCCCGCGGTCGCGGCGCGCTATGCGGCGATCGACACCGACAGGTTCCCGATCGAGGGCATCGATGCCGGCGATCTCAATCCCGCCTATGTGCGTCAGGTGGTCGACTACACCGGCGGCGAGCGCCCCGGAACCGTCGTGGTCGAGCCGCGCAAGCGGTTTCTGTATCTCGTCCTGGATGGCGGCAAGGCGCTGCGTTACGGCGTCGGCGTCGGCAAGGCCGGCCTCGCCTTCACCGGCACCGCGGAGATCGGACGCAAGGCCGAGTGGCCGAACTGGACCCCGACCGCGAACATGATCGCGCGCGAGCCGGAGCGTTACGGCAAGCTCGCCGGCGGCATGTCGGGCGGCGTCAACAATCCGCTCGGGCCGCGGGCGCTGTATCTGTATCGCAACGGCAAGGACACGATGTTCCGCATCCACGGCACCACCGAGCCGTGGACGATCGGCGAGGCGGTGTCGTCCGGCTGCATCCGGCTGCTGAATCAGGACGTCGTCGATCTCTACGAACGGGTGCCGACCGGCGCGAGGGTTGTGGTGCGCTGAGCCGAACGGCTTCGTCTCACATCGGCCGGTAGGCGCGAACGTCGGCGGGCACGGTGACGCCCAGCTTGATCTGGCCGACCGAGCGGATGATGTCGTCGCCGAGCAGCTGCGCGAAGCAGGCGTAGCCCCAGTCGTTCATGTGCAAGCCGTCGGCGATGACGAAGCTGTCGAACGGCAACGCCTGCTGCTCGTGCCAGTCCTTCATCACCTGGAAGCGCGGGAAGATGCCGACGCGGCGGAGTTCGGCGAGCCGATCGAGCGCCTTGATCATCTTGCCGGCGCTTTCGCCACGCTCGTTGACCCGCGGCGCGTATTGCGGATCGACCAGCACCACATCGGAGTTCGCCGCCTGGATCGCGCTGATGCCTTCCTCGACCAGCTTGCCGGTCTCGGCCGGATCAAGATTGCGCAGGATGGCGTTGGTGCCGACCTGCCAGATCACCAGATCCGGCTTGGCGTCGAGCACCGTGCTCTTCAGCCGCGCCATCATCTCGGGGGCATCCTCGCCGCCCTTGCCGCTGTTGATCACGGTGATGTCGGCCGTCGGATACTGCCGGCGCAGCCGCGCGGCCAGCCGGTTCGGATAGTTGTGCGCCGGCGAGGTCGAGCCGTAGCCCTGGGTCGAGGACGAGCCGAACGCCACGATCACCACCGGCTGGCCGTCGATCAGCTTGCGGGCGACATGGGGCAGCGAGCCCATCTTCCGGCTGGTGCCCTTCGGCGCCAGGCACGGCACCCGGGTGAGAATGTCGCCGGCCTGTTTGGCGGCCTGCTTGACCCGGTCGATCGCCTGGCCGGCGAGGCCCTTCTGCTCCGCCTCGGACCCGCTCGACGCCGGCGTCGCGCCGGACTCGGCCCTGGCCGGATCGGGCGCCGCCCGGGCGGCCTGCGCGGTCGCGGCCGACGCCGTGGCACTGAGCCCCATCGCCGCCGCGATCAGGACCGCGGCGAACCTCACGCAAACTCGACTCCTCATTAACGCAGCGTCCTCAGCTCCGATGGATTGATCTTGGTCGCATCGATCACGAAGGCCGACAGCGCGCGTGCAAGGCAGTTGTGCACCCGCATCGCCAGGTCGATGCCCGGCGAGGGGCTGAACAGATCGAATTCCCCGGTCTCGTTCCAGTGCCGCATCAGCGCGAACCGGTCGAACAGCGGCACGTCGTGCTCCTGAGCGACGGCGCGCATCGTGTCCAGATAGGGTGCCGGATTGATCATGGTCTCAGTCCGCGGACTGTATTGCAGATTCATCAGAATGACGTCGGCGCCGGCCTTCTGCGAAGCGTCGATACCCTGGCTGATCGCAGTGCGGAATTCGTCGGTGTCGATCGACCGGATCGCATCGTAGGTCCCGGTCTGCCAGATCAGCAAGGCCGGCTTGCGCTCGGCGACCAGCGGCCCGAGCCCGGGCGCCACTTCGCCGGCGGTGCGCTTGACCCGCATCTCAAGGCTGACATTGACGGCGATGCCGGGCAGCTTGTCGCGCAGCAGGGTCTGCAGCCGGGCCGGATAGGCGGTGCTTTCGGCCGAGCTGATGCTGGAGGAGCGGCTGCCGATCACCAGAATGTCGAGCTTGCGGTCGGTCTTCAGCGAGGCCGCGACCCGGCCCAGGGTGATGTCGGTGGACAGCAGATAAGCAGGCGCATCGCAGCCGGTCGCCGCAGGGTCTGCCATGGCGAGCCCGGGCGCGGCCAACGCGCCGAGCAGGGCCAAGCCCAGCATCCGTCCCAAGCTGGCGAAACCGCCTGCCCTCATGCATCGCCCCCCGCGAGGTCGGCATCCGGGCTTGTTTTCTGACTGCCGCCCTTTGCCACCGCGCTCTTGTACCACGAAAACAGCCATGCCGACCCGGACATGATGACGATGCCGGCCAGACTGACGAAGAAATGCATCACCGCCCCGCCGGAGATCTCGGCCAATACGAAGTAGCCGGCGAATGCAAGGAAGATGCCGAGGCAGAAGATTTCCAGCGAGTGCTGGCCGCACAGCACCAGCGGCCGCAGCCAGGGCGAATTCAGCCCGCGCCAGTCGCGGTGCAGGAACCGCACGGTGATCGCCGCCAGCGCCAGGAAGTGGGCGAACCGCAGCACGTCGAGATTGGGCTTGTCGATCGGGTACATCCACTGCTCGAGCCATTTCGGCAGGATGTGGTAGAGCTGCGGCATGTGCCAGGTCAGGGTGATGAAGAACGCCGCCAGCAGATAGGCGACCGACATCCATAGCGTGATGTTCGACGCCAATACACGCGACAGGCGCTGCGCGCCGCCCATCGCGCACCACGCGCCGAACACGAACAGCAGCTGCCACGCATACGGATTGAACGCCCAGACGCCGCTCGGATAGGCGGTCAGGTGCAGATCGAACTGCCAGGTCGCGGCGTACAGCAGGGTCGCCAGCGCCAGCGCCAGATCCGGCGAGCGCCGCATCGTCCACAGCAGCGGCGGCAGGAAGAACATCAGCACGATGTACAGCGGCAGCACGTCCATGTTGACCGGACGGAAGCGCAGCAGCAGCGCCTGGACGATGGTGACGTCGGGCTGCTTGAGGAAATCCAGAATGCCCATTTCCTCGGTGTAGAGCGGGTTCTGGAAGCTGGTGGCGACGTAGGAGATCTCGGCCAGGAAGATCGTGAACAGGAACACGTGGGCGACGTAGATCTGCCAGACCCGCTTCATGATCCGCGCCGACGCCACCACCACGCCCTGGTCGCGCATCGCGCGGCCGTAGACGAAGGCGGCAGTGTAGCCGGAGATGAAGATGAAGATCTCGGTGGCGTCGGAAAAGCCGTAGTTCCGGATCGTCAGCCAGGTCAGCACATTGGCCGGCAAATGATCGATGAAGATCAGCCACAGCGCCAGACCGCGGAACAGATCGAGCCGCAATTCGCGCTTCGGCGCCGGCTTGCGCATCGCCGGCTGCAGCGGCGGCGATGGCGGCAGCGCCTCCGCCGGCGGCGCGAGGCTCGCGGGCGGCGCTCCGGCGATCGGTTCGGCTACGGACGAGGCGACGGGAGTCATGGGGTTCCGAAGGGGCGCATCATCGCCTCGACGCAGATATAGCAGCCTGCCCGAAGACAGGCGAAGACTTTGCAACAAGGCTGCAACGACGCGGCCCGACGGACGCGCCGATCCAGCGGCCTGTTGCGGCGGCGACCCCCGACGTTCGGCCGGAACGCCGGTCCGCACCCTGCCCGGTTTCACCGCCGGCGTCTGTGTGACCCGGCGTCGCCGCGACGATCTAGGCGCCAACTATGTTGAAACCACGGCCCGGTTTGAGCCGTAGGATCTGAAAATCGTTCCGAACGGCTGGTTTCAGTGAGGAATTCTGCGATATGATTGCCATGCAAGCTGGAACGAGCCTCATGTACCGCGCCATAACCCGCCAGATCGAGGTGACCGTCGAGCCGAACTATCTGCCGGAGCGCTCCTCGGCGGAGAACCGGCAGTTCTTCTGGTCCTACACCGTGGTCATCACCAATTCCGGTGAGGAGACGGTGCAGCTCCGCACCAGGCATTGGGTGATCACCGACGCCTCCGGCCGGACCCAGGAGGTCCGCGGCGAAGGCGTGGTCGGCGAACAGCCGGTGCTCGCCCCCGGCGAGCGGTTCGAATACACCAGCGGCGTCCCCCTCCCCACCGCCTCCGGCTTCATGGCCGGCCGTTACCAGATGGAAAGCGAAAGCGGCGAAAAATTCGAGATCGACGTGCCGGCGTTTTCGCTGGACAGCCCGGAGGGGAAGCGGACGCTGAATTGAGGGGGCACACGCGGATGTCTGCGTGCCCCGGACACTGCGCAGCGCGCCGAAGGCGTGGTGCGCTGCAGATCCGGGGTCCCGATTTGGGCGCACGGACTTCTTGGCGAAACAATATCTGATCGGGAACCGGGGTCCCGGATCTGCGAAGCAGCACTGCGTGCTGCATCGCGTCCGGGACACGGAGGAGCTGAGTTTCGTCGACGGTGATCGTCTTCACCGCGTCGGAGAAGTGATCGCGACGAGCGAACTACTCGTTCGTTCCTTCGCCGCTGGTCGCCTCCGTGTCCCTCGCTTCCGCGTCCGGCTCCACCCCCGCCTCCTCCGGCGTGAATTCGTAGACCGAGCTGCAGAACTCGCAGGTCACCACGACCTTGCCGTCCTTGACCATGTCGGCGCGGTCTTGCGCCGAGAAGCGGGACAGCATGCCGGAGACGGCGGTGCGCGAGCAGGAGCATTGCGCGCGCAGCGGCAGTGACGAGAACACGCGGACGCCGCGTTCGTGGAACAGCCGGTACAGCAAGCGCTCGCCGGACAGGTCGGGGTCGATCAGTTCGATGTCCTCGACGGTCGCGATCAGCGACTGGCCTTCGACCCAGGCGTCGTCTTCCGAGACGGCGTGAACCTCGGCGCCCTCGGGCGCGTCGCCGGGATGCAGATCGGGCTGGCGGGCGCGCTCAGGCGCCTTCGGCAGGAACTGCAGCAGCATGCCGCCGGCGCGCCAGTGGTGCCGGCCGCCCTCGCCGCCACGCCATTCCTCGCCGACCGCGAGCCGCACCTTGGTGGGGATCTGCTCGGAGCGCAGGAAGTATTCGTGCGCGGCCTCTTCCAGGCCGCCGCCGTCGAGCGCCACCAGGCCCTGGTAGCGGCTCATGTCGGGGCCCTGATCGACCGTCATCGCCAGATGGCCCTTGCCGAGCAGCGCGCCGGAATCGAGCCCGGGCGCGAGCTTGCTCTCGTCGAACCGCGCATAGGCGCGCAGCCGGTCGGGCGCCTGGAAGTCGACGATCAGCAGCGACACCGGACCGTCGGTCTGGGTCTGCAGGATGAAGCGGCCGTCGAATTTCAGCGCCGAGCCGAGCAGCGTCGCCAGCACGATCGCTTCGCCGAGCAGCTTGGCCACCGGGGTCGGATAGGCGTGCTTTTCCAAGAGCTCGTCGAGCGCCGGGCCGAGCCGGGTCAGCCGGCCGCGCAGATCGAGCGGGCCGACTTCGAACGGCAGCACCGCGTCGTCGATCGGAACGGCGGACGGCGCGCGGACGGGCGTTTCGGGCGTGTGGGGATCGGGGGTCTGTGAGGTCATGGGCGCTTATCTGGGGGCGAGGGGCGGGGAGCGAAAGGGTCGGGCTGGAAGGCGAATGGCAGCGATGCCGCGACGGGACGTCTTCCTTCTCCCCTTGTGGGAGAAGGTGGCGCGAACGTCAGTTCGCGTCGGATGAGGGGTTGGCGCAGGCGCTGTGCCCGCGGCCCCCTCACCCGGCGAGCTTCGCTCGCCACCCTCTCCCACGAGGGGAGAGGGTTAGAAGAAGGCGCCGCCGGCTGCTACGCCACCGCGCCCAAACACCAGGCCAAAATGCCCTTTTGCGCGTGCAGGCGGTTTTCGGCTTCGTCGAACACCACGGATTGCGGGCCGTCGATCACCTCGTCGGTGACTTCCTCGCCGCGATGCGCCGGCAGGCAGTGCATGAAGATCGCGTCCTTGTGGGCGAGCGACATCAGCTTGGCGTTGACCTGATAGGGCTTGAGCAGATTGTGGCGGTGCTCGCCGTCCTTGTCGCCCATCGACACCCAGGTGTCGGTGACGACGCAATCGGCGCCGCGCACCGCCTCTTCCGGATCGTTGCCGAGCGTGACCGCCGCACCGCTCGCCTTGATCCAGTCGCGCAGCGCCTTGTTGGGCGCGAGCTGCGGCGGGGTGGCGACGTTGAGCTTGAATTCGAAGCGCTGCGCGGCATGGGCGAACGACGCCAGCACGTTGTTGTCGTCGCCGGTCCAGGCCACGGTCGCGCCCTTGATCGGGCCGCGATGCTCCTCGAACGTCATCACGTCGGCCATCACCTGGCACGGATGCGACTTGCGGGTCAGGCCGTTGATCACCGGCACGGTGGCGTTGGCGGCCAGCTCCAGCAGCGCCTCGTGATTGAGGATCCGGATCATGATGATGTCGACGAAGCGCGAAAGCACCCGCGCGGTATCGGCGATGGTTTCGCCGCGGCCGAGCTGCATCTCCTGCCCGGTCAGCATGATCGACTCGCCGCCGAGCTGGCGCATGCCGACATCGAACGACACCCGGGTGCGGGTCGACGGCTTGTCGAAGATCATCGCCAGCGTCTTGCCGGCGAGCGGCTTGTCGTCGAGGCTGCCGGCCTTGCGCTTGGCCTTCATCGACACCGACGCCGCCAGCATGTTGCGCAGCTCGGAGGTCGGCACCTCGGTGAGATCGAGGAAATGCCGCGGGGCTTTGAGCACGGCGCTGGTCATCACACCGCCTCCCGCTGCGCCGCCTGGCCGGACAGCGCACCGCAGGCGCGCTCCAGCCGCGTCACCGCTTCGTCGAGCTCGGCCTCGCTGACGATCAGCGGCGGCAGCAGGCGCACCACATTGTCGCCGGCGCCGACGGTGAGCAGCTTCTGCTCGCGCAGCGCGGCGACCAGATCGGTCGACGGCACCACCGCCTTGAGACCGATCAGCAGCCCCTCGCCGCGCACTTCGCTCAGCACCTGCGGATAGCGGTCGACCACGCCCGCGAGCTTCTGTTTGAGCAGCAGCGAGATCTGCTTGACCCGATCGAAGAAGCCGGGCTGCAGCATGACGTCGAGCACCGCATTGGCGGACGCGACCGCCAGCGGATTGCCGCCGAAGGTCGAACCGTGCGAGCCCGGCGCCATGCCCTTGGCGGCCTCCGCCGTCGCCAGGCAGGCGCCGATCGGGAAGCCGCCGCCGAGCGCCTTGGCCAGCGACATGATGTCGGGGGTGACGCCGATCCGCTTGTAGGCGAACAATTCGCCGGTGCGGCCCATGCCGGTCTGCACCTCATCGAAGATCAGCAGCAGGCCGTGCTGATCGCACAGCTCGCGCAAGCTCCGGAAGAACGCGGTCTCGGGCGACCGCACGCCGCCTTCGCCCTGCAGCGGCTCGATCAGGATCGCGGCGGTCGTCGGGCCGATCGCCTTCTTGACCGCCTCGATATCGCCGAGCGGCACCTGGTCGAAGCCGCCGAGCGGCTCGCCATAGCCTTCGAGATACTTGGCCGAGCCGGTGGCGGCGAGCGTTCCCAGCGTGCGGCCGTGGAACGCGCCCTCGAAGGTGACGATCCGGGTGCGCTCCGGCGCGCCCCTGGAGAAGTGATAGTGCCGCGCCATCTTCAGCGCGCATTCCATCGCCTCGGCGCCGGAATTGGCGAAGAACACGTAGTCGGCGAAGCTCTGCTCGCACAGCCGCGCGGCGAGCCGTTCGCCGTCCGGGCTCTTGAACAGGTTCGACATGTGCCACAGTTTGGTCGCCTGCTGCTGCAACGCTTCGACCAGATGCGGATGGCAATGGCCGAGCGAATTGACCGCGACGCCGCTGGTGAAATCGAGATAGCGCTCGCCGCCGGTCGAGATCAGCCAGACGCCCTCACCGCGCTCGAAGGCGACATCCGCCCTCGCGAATACCGGCAGGAGATGGGACGTAGATGCTGCGCTCGACATGGCCGATCCGATCGGAAAAAGCGGGCCGCCGGCCGGACCGCGATCAGCGCGATCGGGACTGACGTACCCCGGAAACGAAACGTGCCGCCTTTCCAGGCGGCACGTGTAGTCATTCTAGGTGTGCTGAAGTGCCTGTCAACCGGGGCTTAGGCCAGGGTTCGTCCGGACTTTGCCGGGACCGCGCTGTGACAGCCAAGACTCACTCGATGGAGAAGGTGTGGACGCACCAGGTCTGACTCTTGCGCGTGAGTCACGCCATATTGTAGCGTTTTCTTCGTCGGGTACGACATCTCGTGCACGGTTTGTAATCCTTTTCGAGTTCTCGGTCGGAGCGAATCGACCGGACGGCAGGGGCCGTCCGGCGAGGGCTAAGGGATTCTGCCGGCAAGACAATTGACGACCTCGCAGCCGCGGTTCCGCGCTGAACCGGCGCCTCGCGGCAGGAAGGGATTAAGACGATGACGGCATTGACCTGGACCGACGAGCGTGTCGAGCAGTTGAAGAAATTGTGGGAAGGCGGGCTGTCGGCGAGTCAAATTGCCGCGGAACTCGGCAACGTGACGCGCAACGCCGTGATCGGCAAGGTCCACCGGCTCGGCCTGTCGGGCCGGGCCAAGAGCCCCTCCTCGGCGGCACCGCGGCCGCGCAAGGCCCGGCCGGCCCAGCATATGATGCGGGTGACGCGGCCGGTGGCGCGCGGCAATACCGCGCTGGCGCATGTGTTCGAGGTCGAGGCCGAGCCCGATCCGATCGCGTTCGACAACGTCGTGCCGATGAACCAGCGGCTGTCGCTGCTGGAGCTCAACGAAGCCACCTGCCACTGGCCGGTCGGCGATCCGTCGAGCCCGGAATTCTTCTTCTGCGGCGGCAAGTCGCTGCCCGGCCTGCCGTACTGCTCGCACCACTCGCGCATCGCCTACCAGCCGGTCGGCGACCGCCGCCGCGCCCAGCCGAAGCCGACGCGCTAGACTGACGCCGCCGGGGCAAGGCGGAGACAACCGACGCCCGCGCAGCGCACGGCTGCGCCACCCCGCGAGCCTGTCATCGCCCGCGAAAGCGGGCGACCAATATTCCAGAGCGTTAGTAACTCCTCACAAACGTCGTCTTCACCCTCTCCCCCTGTGGGAGAGGGTGCCCGAGCGAAGCGAGGGCGGGTGAGGGGTTGCCAAGATCGATGCGCCCGCCCCCTCACCCCACCGAATACGTGGCCGACGCCGAGGCTGCCCTCTCCCACAAGGGGAGAGGGCGCTGATATCAGCGCCCTGTCGATTGGCAAAAGTGGTCGACCTGGACGACCAGCGCTAAGCGCCTACTCCACCTTGGCGAAGCGATCGTCGAGGGCGTAGCCGGCGCCGCGGACGGTGCGGATCGGGTCCTGTTCGCGGCCGGGATTGAGCAGCTTGCGCAGCCGGCCGATGTGGACGTCGACGGTGCGTTCGTCGATATAGATGTCGCGGCCCCAGACGCCGTCGAGCAGCTGCTCGCGGCTGAACACCCGGCCGGGGTGCTCCAGGAAGAACTCCAGCAGGCGATATTCGGTCGGGCCGAGATCGATCGGCCGGCCGGACCGCGCGACCCGGCGCTTGTCGCGGTCGAGTTCGAGGTCGCCGTAGGACAGCACGGTGGCGAGCCGCTCCGGCGCGGCGCGCCGCAGCAGGCCCTTCACCCGGGCCAGCAGTTCCGGCACCGAGAACGGCTTGACGATGTAGTCGTCGGCGCCGGTGGCGAGCCCGCGGACGCGCTCGCTCTCTTCGCCGCGCGCCGTCAGCATGATGATCGGCAGCTGCTTGGTGTCGGACCGTGCCCGCAGCCGGCGGCAGAGTTCGATCCCCGACAGCCCCGGCAGCATCCAGTCCAGCACCACCAGATCCGGCAGCCGCTCCTTCATCCTTGTGTCGGCGTCGTCGCCACGGGCGACGGTTTCGACGTCGTAGCCGTCGGATTCGAGATTGTACCGCAGCAGCGTGGTCAGCGCTTCCTCGTCTTCAACCACCAGAATGCGCGCACCCATGTGTCGTCCTCGTCTTCAATCGACCGATGCGTATCGACGCATCGCCGCAAAGTTTCGTCAGTTGCCCGGCGTCGCGTTGGCGAAGGTCGTCATGTCGCCCTTCGGACGCTTGTCCAGAATCTGCTGGCCTTCGACCATGTAGAACACGGTCTCGGCGATGTTGGTGGCGTGGTCGCCGATCCGCTCGATGTTCTTGGCGCAGAACATCAGATGGATGCAGAACGAGATGTTGCGCGGATCTTCCATCATGTAGGTGAGCAGTTCGCGGAACAGCGAGGTGCAGATCGCGTCGACTTCCTCGTCGCCGTTCCACACCACCATCGCGGCCGGCAGATCGTGCGCCGTGTAGGCGTCGAGCACCGCCTTGACCTGCGACTGCACCAGATCGGTCATGTGTTCGAGGCCGCGGATCAGCTTCAGCGGATGGAAGTCGCTGTCGATCGCGTTGACCCGCTTGGCGATGTTCTTCGACAGATCGCCGATCCGCTCCAGATCGGTGGCGACCCGCATCGCGCCGACGATGTCGCGCAGATCGACCGCCATCGGCTGGCGCCGCGCGATGGTCAGCACCGCGTGCTCCTCGATGCCGCGCTGCATCTGGTCGATCTCCTGATCGGCCGCGACGACGCGGGCGCCGAGCGCCACGTCGCGCCGAACCAGCGCGTCGACCGCATCGACGATCTGCCGCTCGGCCAGACCGCCCATCTCGGCGACCATCCGGGTCAGTTCCTGCAGGTCGCCGTCGAACGCCTTGGTGGTGTGCTCGAAGCCCATGTCGTTTCTCCTCGCGCCTGGCGCGTCAGCCGAACCGGCCGGTGATGTAGTCCTGGGTGCGCCGGTCGTTCGGCGAGGTGAAGATCTTGTTGGTCGGACCGAATTCGATCAGCTCGCCGAGATACATGAAGGCGGTCGATTCCGAGACGCGCGCCGCCTGCTGCATGTTATGGGTGACGATGGCGATGGTGTAGTCCTCCTTCAGTTCGTCGATCAGCTCCTCGATCTTCGCGGTCGAGATCGGGTCGAGCGCCGAGCACGGCTCGTCGAACAGGATGACTTCCGGCCGCACCGCGATGGTGCGGGCGATGCACAGCCGCTGCTGCTGGCCGCCGGACAGGCTGAGCCCGGAGGCGTTGAGCTTGTCCTTGACCTCGTTCCACAGCGCCGCGCCGCGCAGCGCCTTCTCGACCCGGCCGTCCATCTCCGACTTGGAGATCTTCTCATACAGCCGGATGCCGAAGGCGATGTTCTCGTAGATCGTCATCGGAAACGGCGTCGGCTTCTGGAACACCATGCCGACCCGCGCCCGCAGCAGATTGAGGTCGAGCTTGGGATCCAGGATGTTGTGGCCGTCCAGCATGACCTGCCCTTCGGCGCGCTGGCCGGGGTAGAGATCGTACATCCGGTTGAAGATCCGCAGCAAAGTCGACTTGCCGCAACCCGACGGCCCGATGAACGCGGTGACGCGGTTGGCGGCCAGGCTGAGGTTGATGTGCTTCAGCGCGTGGTTCTGGCCGTAGTAGAAATTCAGGTCGCGCACCACGACCTTGGGAGGGCCGTCCGGCTGGCTGCCGATCAGCGGCCCCGGTCCGCTCGGAACGCTGGTTGCGATCGAAATCTCGGTCATTTCGTGGTCCTCTCGGCGCCGATGATGCGCGCACCAATGTTCAGGGCAAGCACGGTCAAGGTGATCAGCAACGCGCCGGTCCAGGCGAGCTGCTTCCAGTATTCGTAGGGGCTCTGGACGAAGTTGTTGATGGTCACCGGCAGGTTCGCCATCGTCTTGGTCATGTCGAGGCTGAAGAACTGGTTGCTGAGCGCGGTGAACAGCAGCGGCGCGGTTTCGCCGGCGACGCGCGCGGTGGCGAGCAGGATGCCGGTGATCAGGCCGGCGCGCGCGGCGCGGTAGGCGATCCGGCGGATCACCAGCGAGCGCGGCAGGCCGAGCGCGGAGGCCGCCTCGCGCAGCGAGCCCGGCACCAGCAGCAGCATGTCTTCGGTGGTGCGCACCACCACCGGGATCACGATCACCGCCAGCGCCAGCGAGCCGGCGAGCGCCGAGAACCGGCCCATCGTCACCACCACCGCACCGTAGATGAACAGGCCGATGATGATCGACGGCGCGCTGAGCAGGATGTCGTTGATGAAGCGGATCACCGAGGTGAGCCGGTCGTGCTTGCCGTATTCGGCCAGATAGGTGCCGGCGAACAGGCCGAGCGGGGCGCCGATGCCGACGCCGAGCACGGTCATGATCACCGAACCGACGATGGCGTTGAGCAGGCCGCCTTCGGTCGAGCCCGGCGGCGGCGTGTTCTGGGTGAACACCTGCCAGTTGACGCCGGCGAGACCGTTCCAGAACAGCGTGAACAGGATCAGCGCCAGCCAGGTGACGCCGAACACGGCGGCGGCCGAGCACAGCACCTTGACCACGATGTCGACGCGGTGGCGGTGGGCGTAGATCGGATTGACGTTTTGAATCGGAGCCATGGTTACTTGCCCGCCTTCATTTCAAGTCGCATCAGCAGCAGTCGCGCCGCGGCCAGCACGAAGAAGGTCAGGATGAACAGCAGCAGGCCGAGCAGGATCAGGCCGGACTGATGCAGGCCGTCGCTTTCGGCGAATTCGGAGGCGATCGCCGCCGAGATCGTGGTGCCGGGCGCGAAGATCGAGCCCGAGATCCGGAACGAGTTGCCGATGATGAAGGTCACCGCCATGGTCTCGCCGAGCGCGCGGCCGAGCGCCAGCATCACGCCGCCGATCACGCCGACCCTTGTGTAGGGAATGACCACGCTGCGGACCACTTCCCAGGTGGTGCAGCCGACGCCGTAAGCGGCTTCCTTCAGCACCGGCGGCACGGTCTTGAACACGTCGACCGAAATCGCGGTGATGAACGGCAGCACCATGATCGCCAGGATCAGCGAGGCGTTGAACAGGCTGAGATAAGACGGCGGCCCGGCGAAGATCGATCCCAGCACCGGCACGCCGTCGAAGATCGCGATCATCGCCGGCTGGAAGTGATAGGCGAGGAACGGGCCGAGCACGAAGAAGCCCCACATGCCGTAGATGATCGACGGGATGCCGGCGAGCAGCTCGATGGCGAGGCCGATCGGCCGGCGCAGCCATACCGGGCAGAGTTCGGTGAGGAAGATCGCGATGCCGAGGCCGACCGGGATCGCGATCACCATCGCGATCACCGACGTCACCAGCGTGCCGTAGATCGGCCCGAGCGCGCCGAGCACCGGCGGATCGTTGGCCGGGGCCCAACGCGCGGTGGTGAGGAACGAGATGCCGAATTCACGCATCGCCGGCCAGGCGCCGACGATCAGCGAGATGATGATGCCGCCGAGGATCAGCAGGACGGAGATCGCGCAGGCGCGCGTGGTCCAGTAGAACGCCGCGTCGCCGAACTTGAAAGCGCTCAGAGCCTTGGCGCGATCATACGGTCCAGCAGCCGCTTGCAACCCAGTACTTTCAACCGCCATGTCCGCCACGCCTGTCTCCTTGTGCCGATGCAGGTTACGATAAACGAGCCGCGTAGCCCGGAGATTTCTGTTTGAAACCGGATGATCCCGTGTTGCGCCGCAAAGCGCGCCGGACGATCCGCTTGTCGGAGGGCCGCCGGACTCCGGCCCGTCGGGCGGCCGGAATCCAGGGTCTCGAGTTTGAAGTCGCGATCGACGGGGTCTCGATCGATGTCGCCGCGACGGACGTCCCGGGATCACGCGACCCGGCGAACCGGATCGCGCTCATCCCCGAACGTGATCAGCTCTTGATGTCGGCCGACCAGGTCTTCTCGATCTGCTTGACGACCGAAGCGGGCATCGGGATGTAGTCGAGATCTTCGGCCATCTTGTCGCCCTTCTCGAACGCCCACTTGAAGAACTTGATCGCCTCGGACGACGCCGCCTTGTCGACCGGCTCCTTGTGCATCAGGATGAAGGTCGCGGCAGTGATCGGCCACGAGGTCTCGCCGGGCTGGTTGGTCAGGATCAGGTAGTAGCCCTTGGCATTGGCCCAGTCGGCGTTCGCGGCCGCGGCCTGGAACGCCGCCATGGTCGGCTGCACCGGCTTGCCGGCGCTGTTGACCAGACCCGCATAGGTCAGCTTGTTCTGCTTGGCGTAGGCGTATTCGACATAGCCGATCGAATTCTTGGTCTGACCGACATTGCCGGCGACGCCTTCGTTGCCCTTGGCGCCGACGCCGACGGGCCATTCCACCGCGGTGCCCGAACCGACCTTGGTCTTCCAGTCGGGGCTGACCTTGGACAGGTAGTCGGTGAAGTTGAAGGTGGTGCCCGAACCGTCGGAACGGCGAACCACGGTGATCGCGTCGCTCGGCAGAGCGACCTTCGGGTTCAGCTTCTTGATCGCCGCGTCGTCCCACTTGGTGATCTTGCCGATGTAGATGTCGGCCAGCGTCGGGCCGTCGAACACCAGCTCACCCGGCTTGACGCCTTCGAGATTGACCACCGGAACGATGGCGCCCATCACCATCGGCCACTGCACAAGGCCTTCCTTGTCGAGCTGTTCCGGCTTCAGCGGCGCATCGGTGGCGCCGAAGGTCACGGTCTTGGCGATGATCTGCTTGATGCCGGCGCCGGAGCCGATCGACTGGTAGTTCAGACCGTTGCCGGTCTCTTTCTTATAGGCGTCGGCCCACTTCGAATAGACCGGGAACGGGAAGGTGGCGCCAGCGCCGGTGATGTCGGCCGCGAAGGCCGAGGTCGACGCCGCAACCAGCCCGGCTGCGACGATGGACTTGATGAAATTCATGGGTTGGTCTCCGTTGGTAAGCGAAGCGCTCATCGCGCCCGACAGCGCCTACCCCGCTCGCTTTAAGAGCGGTCGATTGACCTTTTATGAGGGTTTGATGACACTCATGTGACTACACCAAGCCACGGAAATCACTGGAGATTTAAGCTTCGGCCTAGGGCTTTACCGGGGGAAAACAGACGGTGAAAGTGGCGCCCTTTTTCAGCACGCTTTCGATCAGAAGCCGGCCGCGGTGGCGGTTAACAATATGTTTCACCAACGATAATCCTAATCCAGTACCGCCTTGCGCGCGGCTGTCGCCGACATCGACACGGTAAAATCGCTCGGTCAGCCGCGGCAGATGTTCGGGCGCGATGCCCGGCCCGAAATCGCGCACGGCGACCCGATACTCGGTGCCGCCGTCGGACGAATTGACCGCTGCCACCGCGACCGCGACCCGGCCGCCGGAGGCGCCGTATTTCAGCGCGTTCTCGATCAGGTTCTCGAACACCCGCAGCAATTCCTCACGGTCGCCGGCGATCACCGCCGGCGCCTCGGGCAGCTCGATGTCGATCGCGACCTGCCGCTCCTTCGCCAGCGGCTCGAGCCCGTCGGCGACCTGCTTGATCAGTGGCGCGAGGTCGATCTGGGTGTCGGGCCGGACATGGGCGCTGAGCTCGACCCGCGACAACGACAGCAGATCGTCGATCAGCCGCGCCATCCGCGTCGCCTGCGCCTGCATGATGCCGAGGAAGCGCTCGCGCGCCTTGGGGTCGTCGCGAGCCGGCCCCTGCAGCGTGTCGATGAAGCCGGACAGCGCCGCCAGCGGCGTGCGCAGTTCGTGGCTGGCATTGGCGACGAAATCGGCGCGCATCTCCTCGACACGGCGCAGCGGCGTCAGATCGTGGAAGGTCATCAGCATGCACTGATCGAGCCCGCCGAACGCGGTCGGCACCTGCACCGGCACGATGATCAGCTCCAGCCAGCGCTCGATCAGCGCGTGGTCGAGATAGCTGACCCGACGCGGCTCGGCGGTGGCGATCGCCTCGCGCAGCGCGGTGACGATCTCCGGATTGCGCAGCGCGAACTGCGCGAGCTCGCGCACCCGCAGCGCCGGCGCGAGCTGCGCGGCGGCGGCGTTGAGATGCAGCACCCGGCCGGCGCGATCGAGCAGCACCGCGGGATCGGGCATCCCGGCGACGATGGCGCGCACCACCGGCGTCTCCACCGGGCTGACGCCGTGGATCTCCTCGCGCGCATTCGCCGCATCGTGCAGCCGCCACGGCACCAGCGCCGCGGCCGCGACGCAGACGAACACCGCGCCCGCCGCGGTGGCGGAGATTTCGCCGAACGCCGCCAGCGCCGCCAGCGCGATGCCGGCAGCGAGCAGGATGATCGCGGCATGGCGCAGCCGGTCCGCCCATGGCGTCACTGGTACGGGGATCTTGTCGGTGGTGGGGACCAGAGGTCCGCCGTGGCGGGCTTGCTCGTCGGGCGCCTGCGCAATCATGGCTAGCCTGGGGTGGGATCCTGTCGGATCGGCTTCGGGTCAAGCGCGTCGGCGAGCCGGTCTATCCGTTTCAGACGCGCCCCGATGATGATTTCACGGATGGCGAGGATGATGACCGAGAGGACGAACGGGACGATGTAATAGAGGATCCGGAACAGCAGCATGCCGGCGAGCAGCTCTTCCTTGTTCATCTGCCACAGGCCGACCAGCATCGCGGCGTCGAACACGCCGAGCCCGCCCGGCGAATGGCTGGCGAAGCCGAGCAGCGTCGCCGACACGAAGATCACCGCCACGACGATGAAGCCGAGATTGGGCTCGTCCGGCACCAGCACGTACATCGCCAGGGCGCAGAAGCCGAGGTCGACGATGCCGATGCCGATCTGCAGCAGCGTCAACGGGCCGCCCGGCAACTGCACCGTCCAGGTGCCGCGGCCGACCCGGCGCGGCTTGAGCGACACCCAGATCACATAGGTGGACAGTCCGGCGATGATCGCCAGCGCCAACAGCCGGTTGACCCAGGGCGGCAGCTGGTCGATCGAGGAGGCCGCTTCCGGATGATAGGCGATGCCCATGCCGAGCACGGCGGCATTGCCGAGCCAGAACGTCAGCCCGGCGAGAAAGCAGATCTTGGCGACGTCGATGCCGTCGAGGCCCCAGGCCGAATAAATCCGGTAGCGCACCGCGCCGCCGGTGAAGACGCTGGCGCCGACATTGTGGCCGATCGAATAGCTGGTGAAGGCGGCGAGCGCCGCCGTACGGTACGACACGTCGGCGCGGCCGATCGTCCGCAGCGCGAACAGATCGTAGAACGTCAGCGTGAAATAGCCCGCGGCCACGAACAGGGCGGCCAGCGCAATCGAGCTGGGCTTGATCTGCTTGATCGCAGCGAGAACGTCGTCGACATTGATGCCGCGCAGCAGGTGAAAGAGAACGTAACAAGCGGCCGCGATGACCGCGATGCTGATCGCAACACCGAGCTTGTGCAGGATTTGCTTCTCGCGCAAGAACGCGATCGCCCTGCCAATTGCGGCCACCATCTAGACCTCGAATCCCTCTCCGCCGCCTGGGACGCCGTGACGGGTATCACGACAACCGTTACCGGTCCGTGGCCACGAAGCCTTGGTAGCTTGTTTCCGGGCCGGGTGGAATTCGGACGGTAACGCCAATTCCTCTCCTTCGCTTCAAATCCGGCCGAGCCGACCGGTTTCATAGCTGCGAACCATCCGCAGCTTGTTCGATCGGGCGCGCCGTGACGGGCGCAGCCCTCGTCGTCAGTTCCCCTTCATCTGCCGCGCCACCACCCAGTAGCGCAGCCAGGAGCCGATCACACACCCCACCAGATAGGCGGCGATCATGACAAGGAAAAGATCGAGCCAGTAGCCGGCGCGCCCCGGAACGATCCGGGCGAGCGACAGGCCGACCAGCACCGCCGCCACCCCGGCGATCCCCATCCCGGCGTTTTTCGAGAGGCCATCCCCGCGTTGCACCACCGAGATCCAGCCTGCGGCGAATCCGAGCAGCAGCGACCCGAGCAACCAGCCCCCGTAGAAATTCGCCATCACCATCATGCCGTCACCTGATCACGAAATCGATGCGGCGATTTTTCGCCTTGCCTGCGTCCGTATCGTTGCCGGCGACCGGAATCTTGCTGCCGTAGCCGAAGGCCTGGAAACGCTCCGGCGACAGGCCGGCCCGGACCATATAGTCGACCACCGCCCGCGCGCGCTTTTCCGACAGCGCCTGATTGAAGGCCGCATCGCCGTCGCTGTCGGTATGGCCGGCGACCTCGATCGAGGATCCGGGGCAGCGCATCGCGGTCTCGATCAGCCGGTCGAGCAGCCCGGCGGAATCCTTGTCGATGCTGGCGCTGGCGGATTCGAAGCGGATCGTGCTCTTGCCGAGCAGATCGTTGAACAATTGCTGGCAGACCGTCGCATCGACCGGCGACGCCGCCGGCTTGACCGAGAGGTCGGCCTTGACGGTCCAGCCCTGCGGCATGTCCTTGTTGAGTTCACCGCGGATCTGGCTGACCGCGGCCTCGAACAGCGCGTCGCCGGACAGCCGCACTTCGCGATCCGACACCACCAGCGTCCCGGTCGACAGCCGCGACAAGGCGCCGAGCGCCGGGGCGACCGCATTGGCGAAGCCCTGCGGCGCGCCGATGCTGGCCTTGAGATTGTCGACCACCTTCTCGCTGAAGAATTTCTGGCCCGCCGCCGCCGCCAGCGCCGCATGGACGGCGTTGTCCGGGACATAGCCGGTCAGCGTCACCGTCGACGCCACCGGGTCCTTGTTGGCCTGGAACACGTAAGGCGGCGCCTTGATGTCGTTCTCGGCGACCGAATAGCCCTCCGGCAGGTTTCGGAGCGCCGCACCGATCGCCTCGCGGCCGCCGAGATCGCGCGCCATGCCGGAGAGGCTGACCTTGGTGTCGGACAGCGTGATCTTGCCTTCCTTCAGCTTGCCGATCTGATCGACCAGCAGCAGGGCGGCGGCGTCGAACCGGGTCGGCGCGCCGCGGGCGAGATTCATGCGATCGGAGACCTCGACGCCGGCGACCTCGGCGCGGGCGGCATCGGCCAGACGGGCCCGGCTCGCCGGCAACGGCGCGCTGCCCGACAGCGTGACCCGGACGACGTCGCGCTCGATCGACCAGACGAACGGCGTCGCCTGCGGCACCAGGCGGGTCTGATCGACCACCAGCCGGACGCCGGGGACGGCCTCGACGGCGGCGACCGCGCTGCGGCGGCCCTCCTCGGAGAACGCATCGGCCGAAAACAGGATGTCGCGGCCGGCCGGCGTCAGCCGGGTCTTGTCCAGCACCGTGCTCTTGAGCGCAGCAGCGGATCGCTCGGCGACATCGGCTTCGACGGCCGGCGTGGTGATCCACGCTGCGACCGCCCACAGAGCGAAAAGGAGGATGGCGCCACGCCACCACTTGCCGCTCGATCTGAAAAGTCCGCGCATTCCGCTTCCCGTGGATCAGAAGCAGAGAGAAATCAAACCGTTGGAAGGCTGTCAAACGCAATTCAAGAAAAAATCAACCAATCAGGCAGTTCTCAATAACCGTTTCTTCAACCGTGTGGCGCTAGCATTATTACGAAATGAAACGGCCCCCAGCCCGATGAAGCAGTTTCGCCACAATATCATCCGCGCCGGGCTCGATGCGCTGTATTTTACCGGCGCCTATCATGTGCTGCGCCCGATCTTTTCCGGGATCGGCACAATTTTCATGCTGCACAATGTGAAGCCGGCGCGGCCGGACGCGTTTCAGCCGAACCGGCATCTCGAGGTCACGCCCGACTTTCTCCGGGCGACGCTGCGACATCTGCGCGCCCAGGACATCGACATCATCACCATGGACGAACTGCACCGCCGGCTGACCGCGCGGGAGTTCGGCCGCCGCTTCGCCTGCATCACGCTGGACGACGGCTATCGCGACAACCGCGACTTCGCGTTGCCGGTGTTCGAGGAGTTCCAGGCCCCGTTCACCGTCTATGTCGCCAGCGATTTCGCGCAGGGCAACGGCCGGCTGTGGTGGATCACGCTGGAGCGGCTGATCGCGCAGACCGACACGATCGAAACCGAGATCGGCGGTGTCGAGGTCCGGCTCGACGCCAGCACCCCCGCGGCGAAGCAGGACGCGTTCGACCAGCTCCACGACCTGATGCGCGCGCTGCCCAACGGCGACGATCTGCCGCGCGCGATGAGCGCGCTGTGCGCGCGGTATCGCACCGACCAGACCGCGATCGGCCGCGAGCTCTGCCTGCCGTGGGACGAGTTGCGCAGCTTTGCCGAACATCCGCTGGTGACGATCGGCTGCCATTCCATCACCCATTGCATCCTCGCCAAGCAGCACGAGGCGCTCGCCGCGCACGAGCTGACGATCAGCCGCGCCCGCATCGAAGCGCATCTGCAGCGCGACGTGTTGCATCTCGCCTATCCGTATGGCGACCGCGCGTCGGCGGGGCCGCGCGAATACGAGCTGGCGCGACAGGCGGGCTACAGGACGGCGGTGACGACGCGGCCCGGCATGCTGTTCGCCGGCGTCGCCGATCACCTCACCGCGTTGCCGCGGGTTTCGCTCAACGGCAACTATCAGGACGACCGCATCCTGCCGGTGCTGACCTCCGGCGCGGCGACCGCGATGTGGAACAGATTCCGCCGCGTCGACGCGGCGTAACGCCGACCCTTCCATCCCGCTCTGGCGAACGCGACCGGACGCGGCATTGCGCGCCGGCCCGGACGCGTCGCCTTGACTCGCTCCCGACCGCGCCGCAAACAATCCGGCAAACAACGGGAGGATGCATGTTCCAGAATCTGTTTTCGCTGCAGGGCCGCGTCGCGGTGGTGACCGGCGGCTCGCGCGGCATCGGCAAGATGATCGCGGCCGGCTTTCTCGCCTACGGCGCGGCGCGGGTCTACATCACGGCGCGCAAGGCCGCGGCCTGCGAAGCCACCGCGGCGGAATTGACCAAGCAATATCCAGGCGAATGCATCGCGCTGCCGATCGACATCTCCACCATGGCCGGCATCGAGATGCTGGCGGCCGAGATCAAGAAGCGCGAACCCAAGCTCGACATTCTGGTCAACAATGCCGGCGCCGCCTGGGCCGCCGATTTCGACGAATTCCCGGAGAGCGGCTGGGACAAGGTGATGGACCTCAACGTCAAGACGCCGTTCTTCCTGACCAAGGCGCTGGCGCCGCAGCTCCGCGCCGCGGCGACCGCCGAACGGCCCGGCAAGGTGATCAACATCGCCTCGATCGACGGCATCTTCGTCAATCCGCTCGAGACCTATCCGTATGCGGCGTCGAAGGCCGGCCTGATCCATCTGACGCGGCGGATGGCGGTGCGGCTGATCAAGGACAACATCGTGGTCACGGCGATCGCGCCCGGCCCGTTCGCGTCGGACATGAACAAGGCGGCGCGTGACGAAGCCGACGCGGTGGCGAAGCGCGTGCCGTCAGGGCGGATCGGCACCGACGAGGACATGGCGGGCACCGCGATCTATCTGGCGTCGCGCGCCGGCGACTACGTGGTCGGCGTCACCCTCGCGGTCGACGGCGGCGTCGCCTATGCCAACCCGGGCATCAAGGGCGATGGCTGGGCGTGAGGCTGTCCGCCTCTGTGCTTTGATCGACTGAAGAGGGGGGCTGTGCTCGGCTCGCCCTCACCCCAGCCCTCTCCCGCAAGCGGGAGAGGGAGCGCGCAGCGGATGGGGCGAACGTCGTGCCCAATAGAACAATCGGCGAATGAGATAGTTAGTCACTTTATGCGGCTGTCGTTGTTAGTCGATGCATCGCGCCAACGGCAGCGAGCTCCCTCCCCCGCTTGCGGGGGAGGGTTGGGGTGAGGGTGACGCAGGCAGTGAGTCCGCGACGCCTCTCAGGTCTCGATCTTCACGTACTCGAAATCGCCCGGCTTGTTGTCGATACCGACCTTGGGCGGCGAGATCCAGGGAGCGTATTCGCCCGGCTCGCTGACCGGCTGCATCAGCGAGGCGATGAAATCGCCGTCGTCGGTCGACGGCAGCCAATCGTCCTTGCGCTTCGCCCAGGTCGCGGCGTCGATCAGCAGGCCTTCCGGCGTGGCGTCGACGTCCTTGAACTCGCCGATCGCGCGGTGGAAAGCGACGTGCGGCAGCGCCAGCTGATAGTCGTAACCGGCGGTGGTGATCACCTTGTTCCAGCGCAGCAGGCCCTTGACGCAATCCTGCGAATAGTCGTCCCGCAGCCGCATGTTGAGCGCGGTCAGCGCCGGTTCGTCGACCCGCTTGATCTCGCCGTCGACGAATTTGAGCACCGGATAGGTCGCGGTCTTGAGCTGGTGATCGTCGTCGATCTGAGTCTCGTGATAGCGACCCTTGATGCCGAAGTTGAAGGCGTTGGCGGCGTTGGTCGAGACTTCCGAACCGAACAGATCGAGCGACAGCGTGTAGTGCAGGTTTAGCTTCTTCTGGATTGTCGGCAGATCGATGACGCCCAGCGCCCGGACCTTGGCGATGTCGGTCGGATCGGTGATGCCGGCCGCGCGCATCGCGTCGCAGGTGCGCTGGATCACCCGGGTGATGCCGGTCTCGCCGACGAACATGTGGTGCGCTTCCTCGGTCAGCATGAAGCGGCAGGTGCGCGACAACGGATCGAAGCCCGACTGCGCGAGGCTGTGCAGCTGCATCTTGCCGTCGCGATCGGTGAAGTAGGTGAACATGAAGAACGACAGCCAGTCCGGCGTCGCCTCGTTGAAGGCGCCGAGCATGCGCGGCGAATCCGCGTCGCCGGAGCGGCGGCGCAAGAGATCGTCAGCCTCCTCGCGGCCGTCGCGGCCGAAATACTTCTGCAGCAGATACACCATCGCCCACAGATGGCGGCCTTCCTCGACATTGACCTGGAACAGGTTACGCATGTCGTAGAGCGACGGCGCGGTCTTGCCGAGATGGCGCTGCTGCTCGACCGAAGCCGGCTCGGTGTCGCCCTGAATGACGATCAGCCGGCGCAGCATCGCGCGATACTCGCCGGGGACTTCCTGCCAGGCCGGCTCGCCGTAATGCTCGCCGAACGGGATCTTGCGGTTCTCCTCCTGCGGCGCCAGCAGCACGCCCCAGCGATAGTCCGGCATCTTGACGTAGTCGAACTTGGCCCAGCCGCGCGGATCGACCGAATAGGCCGTGCGCAAGTAAACCAGCGACTGCTGGAAGCCCTCGGGGCCCATGTCGTTCCACCAGTCGATGTAGCCCGGATGCCAGCCCTCCAGCGCCTTCAGCACTTGGCGGTCGGAGGCGAGGTCGACATTGTTGGGAATCTTGGTCGAGTAGTCGACGTTCATGATGTTCATGTTCATGGGCGGCTCCCGGTTGGGTCTCGTCTCCCGGACGCGATGCAGCGCGAAGCGATGCAGCGCAGAGCCGGGACCGTTTCAAATGCAGTCGTCGGTACGGTCCCGGTTCTGCAGCGCGTGACGACGTCACGCGCTGCGCCCGGGACACAGGTCAGGTCACACCCGCGTCATGTCGTATTGCGCCTTCTGGCCGGTGCCGTAGCGGCGCAGGGCGCCGTCTTCGCCGACGGCGTTGGGGCGCTGGAAGATCCAGTTCTGCCAGGCGGTGAGACGGGAGAAGATCTTCGACTCCATCGTCTCGGGGCCGACGAAGCGCAGATTGGCTTCCATGCCGGTGAGGCTGTCGGGCGAGAACGAGGCGCGCTCTTCGAGGAACACGCGGACCTCGTCGTCCCAGTCGATATCGTCGAGCGCGAAGGTGACGAGGCCGAGCTCGTCGGCGGCTTCCGCGTCGAGCGGCTCGCCGATCTTCGCTTCCGCCTGCTTCAGCTCGTCGGGGCCGGCCTGGAAGCGCGACTGCAGCCGCGTCAGGCCGTGGCTCATCGGATACGGGCCGAAATTCATCGCACTCAGCGTCAGCATCGGCGCCGGGCGATTATCACCCTCGCGGGTGCCGATCAGCATGTAGGATCGGTCGGCGGCGAACACCAGTTCGGCCAACGTGCCGGCGAAGCACGAGCCCGGTTCGACCAGCGTCACCAGCGTGCGCGAGGTCACGTCGACGCGCTTCAGCACGCGCTTCCAATAGTGCCGGATCTCGTTGACCAGCCAGTGCGCCTTGTTGGCGTCGAGGAACGCGTCGTGCGCCAGCACCTGCGCGCTGTCGCCGTGCGACTTGAACACCAGCATCGCGATGCCGAGTTCGTTGATGCGCAGATGCAGAATCGCATCGTCAAGTTCGCGCGCCACCTGCAGCGGCCAGTACGATGCGCCCTGGGCGATCAGACCGTCGACGTCCGCCGGCGGCGCCGAGTCCGGACCGGAGATCGAGATGGTGGCGATGCGGGCGTCGCGGTCGAGATCGACACTGACGAACTGATAGCGCACGCCGGACTCGTCGAAGCTGCGCGTCAGCGGCGTGAGGTCGATGCCCTTGCCGCCGGCGTTGCGTGGCGACGACGCGGCCAGAGCCTTCACGCGCTCGGCGATCCGCGCTTCGAGCTTGCTGTTCGGCGCGATCTCGTCGACCAGCCGCCATTGCACGGCGCGCTTGCCCTTGATGCCTTCCTCGATCGTGCAGAAGAAGTCGGCGCGGTCGCGCCGCACCTTGCGCTTGTCGACGACACGGGTCAGCCCGCCGGTGCCGGGTAGCACGGCGAGCAGCGGCACTTCCGGCAGCGCCACCGCGGCGGCGCCGTCATCCGCCATCACGATCTGATCGGCGGCGAGCGCCAACTCGTAGCCGCCGCCGGCCGCAGTGCCGTTGATCACCGCGATGCTGCGCTGGCCGGAGAACTCGGACGAGTCCTCGAAGCCGTTGCGGGTCTCGTTGGTGAACTTGCAGAAATTGACCTTGTGGGCGTGCGTGGCGCCGGCCAGCATCCGGATATTGGCGCCGGCGCAGAACACGCGGTTCTTGCCGGAGCGCAGCAGGATCACCTTCACGCCCGGATGTTCGAAACGCAGCCGCTGCATCGCGTCGGCGAGCTCGATATCGACGCCGAGATCGTAGGAATTCAGCTTGAGCTGATAGCCCTCGAACAGCCCGCCATTCTCGTCGACGTCCATGGTGAGGGTCGCCACCTCGCCGTCGACGGCCAACTTCCAGTGCCGGTAGCGCGACGGATCGGTTTGAAAGTCGATCCGGCTCGCTCCGTTGGCGAGAACGCGATCTTCCGCGGCCATGCGGCTCCTCCCTGAACTTGATTGAGATGCATTATAATGCACAATTTCGCCTGCGTCCAGCTCGAAACGCCGGAAACATGCATTTTGTTGCAGTTTGCGGTCAGGCTGCCTGTCCGTGTGCGGCTTCGCCGTGCCCCCGCAGAATCCGATCGGCGAAATCGGCGACGGCGCCGAGCGTCGTCTCCGCCGCCTCGCGATGCGGCGAGTGGCCGGCGCCGGGGATGATCAGGGTTTCGACCGGGCAATAGCACTCGGCTTCGGCGATCTCGATCTGCTTCAAGGTGCCGTACTGATCGTCGGCGCCCTGCACGATCTGCACCGGCACGCGAATGTAGGCGAGGTGATCGGAGATATCCCAGGCGTGAAAGGCGGGATCGAGCCAGGCGTCGTTCCAGCCGCGGAACGCGTTGTCGACGTCCCTGTGCCACTTCGCCAACTTGGCGCGGAGTTCGGTGGTCTCGTAGGCCTGCTTGATCGCCGCGATCGACTGAACCGAGATGTCCTCGACGACAAAATGCGGCGCCATCAGCGTGATCCCGCGAACGCGATGATCCGGCACGCCGCCGGCATAGATCGCCGCGATCGACGCGCCGTCGGAATGGCCGATCAGCAGCCCACGCTGGAAGCCGATCGCACCCAGCACGCGCGGCAGCACGTCGAGCGCCTCGCGATGCATGTAGTCCACCTTGCGCGGCAGCGCTGCCGGGCTCGACTGGCCGTAGCCGGCACGCGAATACACGAACACGCCGGCGCCGGTCGCCGTCGCGAGCTTGTCGGGAAACTCGCCCCACAGCCCGACGCTGCCGAGCCCTTCATGCAGCAGCACCAGCGTCGGCGCCTCCGCCGACGACGGGCCGATCATGCGATATTCGAGCTGATGATCGCCGATGGCGAGACGGCCTGTGGATGGAAGGGAAGTCATTGGCGCTGTCCTGTTTTCCTTCCCGCTGGGAAGGCATCTTCATCAACGTTCGACCGCGACATCCGCCACGATTCGTCCCCGCGCAGGCGGGGACCCATAACCCCTCGCCGCCCAGATGAAGGAAGGCTTCTGCCGCCTGATTTCAATCGCGATGCTGCGGCGTATGGGTCCCCGCCTGCGCGGGGACGACTCGCGGAGAGGCGATGCCAAGCCGCCCATCAACTTCACTGCGCGCCCTCGCGCAGCTTGAAGCGCTGGATCTTGCCGGTGGCGGTCTTCGGCAGGCTGGTGACCACCTCGATCCAGCGTGGATATTTCCACGGCCCGACCTTCTGCTTGACGTGATCCTTGAGCTGCTCGAACAGGCCGTCGGCGGCGAAGCCTTCGCGCAGCACCACGTAAGCGCGCGGCTTCAAGAGGCCGTCGAAATCGGCGTCTGGCACCACCGCGGCTTCGAGCACGGCCGGATGCGTGATCAGCGCGCTCTCGACCTCGAACGGCGACACCCAGATGCCCGACACCTTGAACATGTCGTCGGCGCGGCCGCAGAAGGTGTAGCGGCCGTCGGCGTCGCGCGTGTACTTGTCGCCGGTGCGGGTCCAGCTGCCTTCGAAGGTCGCGCGGCTCTTGCTGCGCTGATTCCAGTAGCCCTCGCCGGCGGACGGCGCGTCGACCAGCAGCTCGCCGACCTCGCCATCGGCGACGTCCGCGCCGGCGTCGTTGACGAGCCGCACCTTGTAGCCGGGGACCGGCTTGCCCGAGGTGCCGTATTTGATGTCGCCCGGCGCGTTCGACAGGAAGATGTGCAACAGCTCGGTCGAGCCGACGCCGTCGAGAATGTCGGCGCTGAACCGCGCCTGCCAGGCGAGCCCGACCGATTCCGGCAATGCCTCGCCGGCCGAGGTGCAGATCCGCAGCCGGCTGCCGGCGGTCTCGCTCTTCAGCGCCGGATCGTTGAGCATCGCGGCGAACAGCGTCGGCACGCCGCAGAAGATCGTCGGATTGTAGCGCTGCATCAGCTTGAAGATGACCGCCGGCGTCGGCCGCTCGGAATTCAGCACCGTGGTGGCGCCGACCGACAGCGGGAAGGTCAGCGAATTGCCGAGCCCGTAGGCGAAGAACAATTTCGCCGCCGACAGCACCACGTCGTCCTCGCGGATGCCCAGCACCTGCCTGGCGTAGGTCTCCGCAGTCGCGGCGAGATTGGCGTGGAGGTGGCGGACGCCCTTGGGCATGCCGGTCGAGCCCGACGAATACAGCCAGAACGCCGGCTCCTCGGCATGGGTCGCGGCGGTTTCGCAGACGTCGCTCTCTTGCGCGAGTTCGTCGGCGAGCCCGAGGTGGCCGTGCGCGGCGCCGCCGGAGACGACGACATGCGCGAGGTCCGGCAGGCCGGACAGGATGTCCTTCACCACCGGATAGAGCGCATCGGAGACGAACAGCACCCGCGCCCGGCAATCCGCCAGCACATAGGCGTATTGCTCGGCGGTCAGCAGCGTGTTGAGCGGCACCGGGACCACGCCAGCGCGGATCGCGCCGAGAAACACCACGGGAAAGTCCACGGTGTCGAGCATGATCATCGCCACCCGTTCCTCGCGGCGGACGCCGAGGCGGCGCAGCAGGTTCGCGGCGCGGCGGGTCTGGCCCTGCAGCGCCCGATAGCTCAGTTCGGACACCGTGTCGGTGAAGGCGAGCTTGTCGCCGCGCCCTTCGGCGACATTGCGGTCGAGCAGCCAGCTCACCGCATTGTACGACCCTGCTCCGGTCATGCCGTGCATTGTTCGGCAGCGCCAATGCTCATGGCGTCCTCCCCCGCTTTGGAATTATAGTTCATTAGAATTATAATGCATAGGAAGCCACCGGGCCGGCTTGCTGTCAATCCTCCACGGCACTATGATTCCGCTCAACTTCTCATGAGCGCGCCTTCAGACATGACCCCGTCCGCCGAATCCGACGCCAGCTTCCTGCTGGAGCTCGGCCAGCGCGTCCGCACGCTGCGCGGACTGCGCGGCATGTCGCGCAAGGTGCTGGCCAAGGTGTCGGGGATTTCCGAGCGCTACATCGCGCAGCTCGAAAGCGGCAAGGGCAACGTCTCGATCATGCTGCTGCGCCGCGTCTCCGACGCGCTGGCGACGCCGCTGGAGGATCTGCTGCCGACCGGCGATCCGTCGATCGACTGGCCGGTGATCCGCGATCTGGTCCGCCGCGCCACGCCGGTGCAGATCGCGCATGCCAAGGACGTGTTGTCCGGGATGGGCCGGCTCGGCGCCGGCGCGCGGCGCGCCAACGCGTTTCACGGCATCGCGCTGATCGGCCTGCGCGGCGCCGGCAAATCGACGCTGGGGCGGATGCTGGCCGACAAGATCGGCTGGGCGTTCGTCGAGCTGAACAAGGAGATCGAGCAGCAGAACGGGCTGTCGGTCGCCGAGATCATCGCGCTGTACGGCCAGGAAGGCTTCCGCCGCATGGAGCAGGCGGCGCTGGCGCAACTGCTCGCGCGCAAGGAGCTGATGGTGCTGGCGACCGGCGGCGGCATCGTCTCGGAGGCGATCACCTTCGACCAGATCCTGTCGTCGTTCTACACGATCTGGCTGAAGGCCGAGCCCGAGGAACACATGGCGCGGGTGCGCGGCCAGGGCGATTTGCGGCCGATGGCCGACGACCGCGCCGCGATGCAGGAGCTGCGCACCATCCTGCAGAGCCGCGAGCCGCTCTACGCCCGCGCCTCCGGCGTGCTCGACACCGCGGGCCTGACCGTCGAGGCCGCCGCCGCGAAACTGACCGCGATGGTGTCGCCAGTGCTGTGCCGCGACGCCTGCGCGTTCGGGCTGAAGAATGAAGCCGTATAGTAAGCGCGACAAGCCAACACCGTCATTCCGGGGCGCGCGCAGCGCGAACCCGGAATCTAGAGGAGTTCTGCGAACGACCCGCCGGGTGCCTCGAACGTCGAGATTCCGGGTTCGCTCGCTGCGCGAGCGCCCCGGAATGACGAACTAACAGTCAGACCCCCAGATGCCGCTCCAGCAGTTCCGGCTGCGCGGCCAGCTTCGCCGGCGGGCCGTCGAACACCACGACGCCCTTCGCCAGCATCACCATGCGGTCGGCGATCGCCGAGAGGCTACGGAAATCCTTGTCGACCACGATGGTGGCGACGCCTTCGCGGCGGATCACGCCGAGGGTGCGCCAGATCTCCTGCGCGACCAGCGGCGCGAGGCCTTCGGTGGCTTCGTCGATCAGCAGCAACTCCGGATTGGTCATCAGCGCGCGGCCGATCGTCAGCATCTGCTGTTCGCCGCCGGAAAGTTGATGGCCGCCATGGCCGCGGCGCTCGGCGAGCCGTGGAAACAGCTCGAAGATCCGCGGCAACGTCCAGGTGGCGCGGCCGTCGCGGCCCGGGCGCGCGGCCATGATCAGATTCTCGACCACAGTGAGCGCACCGAACACGCCGCGGCCTTCGGGCACCAGGGCGACGCCGCGGCGCGCGATCGCGTCGGGCTGCGCGCCGGCGATGTCGTCGCCGTGCAGCAGGCGTTGGCCGCGGCACGCCGGCACCAGCCCCATCAGGCTGCGTAGCAGCGTGGTCTTGCCCATGCCGTTGCGGCCGATCAGCGCGATCTGCTCGCCGCGCGCGACCGTGAGATCGATGCCGTGCAGAATCTGGCTGGCGCCGTAGAACGCTTCGAGCCGCTCGGCCTGCAGCAGCGCCGTCATGCCGCGTCTCCGTGGTTGCCAAGATAGGCGGCGCGGACCGCGGGATGCAGGCGGACGTCTTGCGGCAAACCTGAGGCAATCACCTGACCGTCCTGCATCACCGTCAGCCGGTCGGCGAGCTCGAACACCGCGTCCATGTCGTGCTCGACAATCAGCACCGCATGGTGTTCGCGCAGCGAAGCGATCAGCGCGATGATGCTGCGCGCCTCGGCCTGGCCCATGCCGGCGAGCGGCTCGTCGAGCAGGATGATCGACGGGCTCGTCGCCAACACCATGGCGATTTCGAGCTGGCGCTGCTCGCCATGGCTGAGCACGTTGGCGACGATCGCTTCGCGGCCGGCGAGCCCGGCCTTGCCGATCGCCTCCATGGTGCGCCGCTGCACCTCGGGGTCGGCGAACGCGCCGCCGAACATCTTGAGCGGCGCGCGCGAGCGTGCTTGCGCTGCGAGGCGGACGTTCTCGTGCACCGTGAAGCGCGGGAAAATCGTGGTCTTCTGAAACGCGCGACCGATGCCGGCGCGGGCGCGCTTGTCCGGCGCGAGAGTGGTGATATCAGCCTCGCCGAGTTTGATCTCGCCAGAACTGGCGATCAGTTCCCCGGACAACAGATTGATCAGCGTCGACTTGCCGGCGCCGTTGGGGCCGATCACCGCGTGGATCTCGCCGCGCTTGATCTCGATCGAGACGTCGGCGACGGCGCGCAGGCCGCCGAAGCGTTTGCCGAGCCGTTCGGCGCGGAGCGTGGTCTCAGGCATGACCAGTCTCCGGCGCGCGCGCTGGCGACGGCGCGACCTTGTCGTCCCGCGCCGGCTTCGGGTCGGCCTCTCCGACCGCCATCGGCCAGAGCTGCCGCACGCCGTTCGGCAGCAGCAGCACGATGGCGATGACGATGATTCCTTCGATCAGCTTCCATTGCTCGAAGGTTGCCTTGAGCACTTCTTCGAGCCCGAGCAGCACCAGCGCGCCGATCAGCGGGCCGGTGACGGTGCTGAGGCCGCCGATCAGCACCATCACCAACGCGACGGCGGATTGATGCCAGCCGAGCATCTGCGGCGCCACGAAACCGAACTGGATCGCCGCGAAGTAACCGGCGAGACCGGCCAGCGCGCCGGACAGCGTGAAGGCGATCAGGCGAATGCGGAAGATCGGAAAGCCGAGCGCGCGGGCGCGGCGTTCGTTGTCACGCGCGGCGGCCAGCGCGTGGCCGAACGGCGAGCGCACCAGCATGGTGAGCAGCCCGACCGCGCCGATCGTGACCGCCAGCACCACGAAATAGAACACCAGCGGCTTATCGAGATCGAGCAGGCGGACGCCCGCGATCACCAATTCGGGCTTGGCGTTGATGAAGGCGCCGTCCGAGCCGCCGGCGAAATCGGCATCGTGGAACAGGTAGAACAGCATCTCGCCGAAGGCGAGCGTCACCATGATGAAGTACACGCCGCGGGTGCGCAGCGCCAAGGCGCCGATCACCAGCGCGACCGCGCCGGCGGCGATCACCGCGGCCGGCAGCGTCAGCAGCAGCGAGGCGGGATCGTATTTCGGCGACAGCAGCGCCAGCACATAGCCGGCGAGGCCGAAGAACGCCGCGTGGCACAGCGACACCAGCCCGCCCTGCCCCACCACCAGATTGAGCGCCATCGCCAGCACGCCGAGGATCAGCACCTTGCTGGCGAACTGGACGTAGTATTGCGGCACGAGGAACGGCAGTGCGAGTGCGACGGCGAGGATCAGCGCCGGCAGCACGGTTGTTCGAATTGGGCTCGCCCTCTCCTTCGTCATGGCCGGGCTTGCCCCGGCCATCCACGTCTTTGCTGCCGTCGACTCAGTAAGGCGTGGATGCCCGGGCCTTCGCCGCGCCGAAGGGGCTCCGGCCCCGCAGGCGGGACAAGCCCGGGCATGACGGAGGTGGGCGTGTGGCGCTTCATCTCACACCTCCCTGCGGCCCAGAATGCCGTTGGGGCGCCACAGCAGGACCAGCGCCATCAGTAGATAGATCAGCATGCCGGACACGCTCGGGAAGAACACCTTGCCGAAGGTGTCGGTGAAGCCGATCAGCAGGGCGCCGATCGCGGCGCCGGCGACCGAGCCGATGCCGCCGAGCACCACGACCACGAAGCTGAGGATCAGCATGCCGTCGCCCATGCCGGGATACACCGTGGAGATCGGCGCGGTGACGATGCCGCCGAGCGCGGCGAGCGCGATGCCGGTGGCGAAGACGAGGCGGTTGACCTTGTCGTAGTCGATGCCGAGCACGCGCGTCATCTCGCGGTTCTCGGCGCCGGCGCGGACGATCATGCCGATCTTGGTGCGGGTGATGACCAGAAAGATCAGCGCCGCCACCGCGAGGCAGAACACGCAGATCGCCAGCCGATACACCGGATAGGACAGATTGTCGGTGAGCTGCAGCGAGCCCGACAGCCAGTCCGGCGGCGCGACGGAATGCACGTCCTTGCCGAACAGGAGCTGACGGACTTCGTCGATCACCAGGATCAGCCCGAACGACAACAGCACCTGCGCCAGATGATCGCGGCCGTACAGCCAGCGGATGAACACGCTCTCCAGCGCAAGCCCGAGCACGAAGGCGATCGCCACGCCGCCGACCAGCGCCGCCAGATAGTTGCCGGTCATCAGCGCGATCCAATACGCCAGGTACGCGCCCAGCATGTAGAAGGCGCCGTGCGCCAGGTTGATCACGCCGAGAATCCCGAACACCAGCGTCAGCCCGCTGGCGACCAGGAACAGCACCATGCCGTATTGCACGGCATTGAGCAGTTGAACGCCGAAGGTGATCAGGTCCATGGCTTGATCCGCGCCCTACCGCCTCTCCGCACAAGTGCTCTCCCCACGCTCGTCTGCACAAGCGCTCTCCTCACGCACGTCATTCCGGGGCGCGAGCGCAGCGAGCGAACCCGGAATCCCGAGCTGTTCTGCGGCTCCGGACGTCGTAACAACTTCTGGATTCCGGGTTCGCGCGCGAAGGGCGCGCGCCCCGGAATGACGGTGCTTGTGGTGAGCTATGAGCGTGCTGATGCATGCGTGCCTCTTCCATACGCCCGTCATTGCCGGGCTTGACCCGGCAATCCATCTCTCGCGAAAGGATTCATTCTTGGATGGATGGCCGGGTCAAGCCCGGCCATGACGGTGTATCAGCAAGCCGCGATGCCACCCGGGCGGCTACGTTCACGTCATCTTGCAACCGCGGGCGGGGTCGTCGACGTTGGCCTGCGCGACCGAGACCATCTCGTTGCGGCCGTTGCGGACTTCGCGGAGGTAGATGTTCTGCACCGGGTTGTGCGCCTTGTTGAACGACAGCGGCCCGCGCGGGCTGTCGATCTTCGCCGCCGCCATCGCCTTGATCATCGCGTCGCGCGCGGCGGCGTCGCCCTTCACCGCGGTCAGCCCGATGTCGAGCAGCGCCGCGGCGTCGAAGCCCTGCACCGCGTAGATGTCGCCGTCCTTCTGGGTCTTGGCCTTGAAAGCCTTGAGGAAGGCGACGTTGGCCGGATTGTCGAGATTGTCGGCGTAGTGCAGCGTGGTCTTGATGCCGGTCGCCGCTTCGCCCTGCGCCTCGATGGTGCCGTCGGTGAGGAAGCCGGCGCCGTACAGCGGAATCGACTTGTTGAGCCCCGCCGCCGCGTAGTCCTTGACGAACTTCACCGCGCCGCCGCCGGCGAAGAAGCTGAACACAGCGTCCGGCTTGAGCTGCGCGATGCGGGTGATCAGCGCCTGGAATTCGACCTGCGGGAACGGCAGCGTCAGATCCTCGACGATCTTGCCGCCGTGCTTGGTGAAATTCTCCGCGAAGGCGCCGACCATTTCGGCGCCGGCGGTGTACTTCCAGGTGATGGTGGCGACGTTCTTGATGCCGGCATCGGCCATCACTTTGCCCATCGGGAAGGTGGTCTGCCAGTTCGAGAACGAGGTGCGGAAGATGTTCGGCGCACAGGCCGGCCCGGTGGCGTCGTTGGCGCCGGCATTGGGGATGATCAGCAGCGTGCCGGAATCGCGCGCGACCTTGACCATCGCCATGGCGACGCCGGAATGCACCGTGCCGATGACGACGTCGACCTTGTCGCGGCCGACCAGCCTGTTCATGTTGTCGGTGGCGGCCTCGGGCTTGGACTCGTCGTCGACCTGGACGAAGGTGACCTCGCGGCCGCCGAGCTTGCCGCCGAGTTGCTCGATCCGCAGCCGGAAGCCGTCGTCGATGAACTGGCCGAGTTTCGCGAAGGTGCCGGTGTAGGGCAGCATCAGGCCGACCTTGAGCGGGGCGGCCTGCGCGATCGCCGGCGTCGCGAACCGCGGCAAGGTGGCGAGCGTGGCGGCGCCCGCGGCGCCGGTCAGCAGCGCGCGGCGGGATAGCGGCGGCAATCGTCGGATCTCGGACATGGCGTTCTCCCCCTGGGGTTGGCGTTCGGATCGCGCTTCTCGCCCGGCGGCGTCCTCGACACCGCCGGCTGGGCGCTTTGGTCCCGAACCTGACGGCAGCATAATTCAGGGCGCGGCGAAGGCAAGAATTATAGTGCAGGTTATGGCCGGCGTCGCGTCGAGGCGGCGCCGTCAGGCTTCGAACGCCACGCCGATCCGGTTCTGCTTGATCCAGACCAGGCGGCAGTTGTGCACCGCGTCGGCCGTCACCAGCCGGAACCGCTCCGGAATATAGGCCGCGTTCTCGACGTCGATCGCCGCACCGTCGTCGGAGATGTTGCGCACCAGGCAGCCAAGGCTGGTGCCGTTGAAGGAGACATGGGCAGAGTCCGCGACGTCGCGTCGCGGCTGTCGTCGCTTCTCGTCCACCGCATGTCCCTTCGTTCGATCCCCGCGCCGGCCGCCGATCGCGGGTTCAGCACAGCACCAACACCACGCAGCACCGAACATTCCCGCGCAACCCGGCGACCCCACGTCCCGCCCGGATCGCGCTCACGGCTGCGTTCGCTCGAACTGCCGCAGCAGCTTGTTGCCGCGCTCGACCGCCGAATCCATCGCCGCCCGAGCCGGCTTCTTGCCGCCGAACGCCTGTTCGAGCTCGTCGTCGATGACACCGCGGATCAGCACGAAGGAGCCGAGCCGCAGCCCGCGCGAATTGTCGGTCGGCGGCTTCAGCGTGATCTGCTCGATCGAGATCGCGGTGCCGGGGTTGCGATCGTAGAAGCCCTGCGCGCGCGTCAGCTCGTAGGCGGCGCGCGTCACCGGCAGATAGCCGGTTTTCTGATGCCAGGCGGCCTGCACCTCGGGCCGCGACAGATATGCGAAGAACTTGGCGACGCCTTTGTATTCGGCGGCCGGCCGGCCGCGCAGCACCCACAGCGTCGCGCCGCCGATCATGGTGTTCTGCGGCGCGCCGGCGACGTCCGGCCAATACGGCAGCCGGCCGTAGCCGACCTCGAATTTGGAGTTGGCGATGATGTCGGCGCGAGTCGCCGACGATCCGATGAAGATGCCGCAATCGCCCTGCTGGAACAGCGGCTCCGCGGCGGTGGCGCGGCCGCCATAGTCGAAGATCTTGGTCTTCTGCCATTCCGCCAGCTCGGCGACGTGGCGGATCAGCGCCGGATTGTTGAACACCAGCACCGCGTCCATGCCACCGAGCCCGTTGGCGCGGGTCGCCAACGGCAGATTGTGATAGGCGGAAAAATTCTCGACATTGACCCAGGACGGCCATGCCGTGGTGAAGCCGCACGACGCGCCGGCGGCGACCAGCCGCTTCGCCGCCTCGCCGACCTCCGGCCAGGTGCCGGGCGCCTTCTCGGGATCGAGCCCGGCCTTTTTGAACAGCGATTTGTTGTAGTACAGGATCGGCGTCGAGGCGTTGAACGGGAACGACAGCATGTTGCCGGCGAGATCGACATAATAGCCGGTGACCGCCGGCAGATAGTCGGACGGCGAGAACGCCTCGTTCTCGTCGCGCATCAGCTCGTAGACCGGATAGACCGCGCCCTTCGCCGCCATCATCGTCGCGGTGGCGATCTCGTTGACCTGCACGATCGCCGGCTGGCTCGACGAGCGGAAGGCGAAGATCGAGGCGGTGACGGTCTCGGTGTAGTTGCCCTTGTAGGTCGGCACCACGTGATAGTCGGATTGCGACGCATTGAAATCGGCGGCCAGCTTCTCGAGCTGGCGGCCGAGCTCGCCGGACATCGCGTGCCACCACGCGATCTCGGTCGCGGCCCGCGCGGGGCCCGCGCCCACGACGACGGCGACCAGCAGCATGGCACAACTCAGCAGGATCCGGGCTGGTCCCCGCCGCCGATCACTCCCGATAGCCATTTCCTGTGCCAGTCTGCTAGATTGGCGGGACTTCTCCGGTCCCGATCACGGGGCACAACCTTATGAGATCGAGCTTGCCGCTGTCCAGTCGAGCCGCGATGCCCAGCGCAACCGCCGCAATGATCGGACCGGCGTTGAACGTATCCGGCGGGCCGGCGTCAAACTACGCAGCAACGATCTCCCTTCGCAAGGCCGAATGAGTTGAACCCGGTCACGCCGCGCCAGGACGACAGCAGCGACGCGCCGGCGGGCCTCGCCAGCCGTTCCGGCATTGTCGGGCTGGTCCGCGCGGTGCCGATCCGCTGGCGCATCCTGTCGATCGCGGCGCTGAATTCGCTGGTCGTGCTGATCCTCGCCAGCATGATCTGGAGCGGCGCGCGGGTGCTGAGCTCGGCCTGGGACGACCTTCGCCAGGTGCGCGAATCCGACAAGATCCTGGCGCTGCTGGAGAGCGAGACCGGCCGGCTGCAGAACCTGATCCATCGCTACATCAACCAGCCGAGCCCCGACCTGTTCGCCGAAATCCTGCTGCTGCGCGAGGCGGTGCTGGGCACGCTCACCACGAGGGCCTCGACCGACCCGATGCTGTCGGGCTCGGTCGCCGAACTCGAGCAGGTGACCGAACGCTTCCTCAACGGCTTCGGCGATCTGCGGGCGCTGCAGAGCAAGATCAAGGACACCTACGACAATCAGGTGCAGGGCCCGGCGCGCGACATCGCCGGGCTGTATTCGATCATCGAGGGCGCCACCGGGCGGCGCGACGCGCCGATCTGGCCGCCGCTCGGCCGCTCGCGCGAGGCGTTCACCGCGATGCTGGTGGCGGCCAATTCGTATTATCTGTCGCTGTCCAAGGAAGCCGCCGAGGACGCGCGGCGCAACACCGAGACGATCGAGCGCACCGTGCCGGTGATGATCGATTTCGCCGACAACGACCTGCAGAAGATGGCGCTGCAGCGGCTGAAGGTGCGCGTCGCCGCGCTGCGCGACGGCCTGCAGACGCTGTCGGAGCAGCTCGCCAGCCGCAGCGATCTGCTGCGCCACGCCATCGACGCCAGCCAGGCTTCGACCATTGGGGCGATCGACGCGCTGTCGGTGAAGATGCGGCAACGCGAACAGAAGGCGCAGGAGACCTTCGACCGCACGCTCGCCAGCATCTCGCGCAAGGTGCTGTGGATCGCGGTGATCTTCATCGGCGTGATCATGACCGCCGGCACCGTGATCGCGCTCAGCATCCGGCTGCCGCTGCAGCAGATCCTGGCGGCGATGCACGCCATCACCTCCGGCGATTACGACCGCCGCGTCGCCGGCACCGAGGCCCGCGACGAGGTTGGCGCGATGGCGCGCGCCGTCGAGGTGTTCCGCGAGAACGCGATCGACAAACGCAAGGCCGAAGACGATCTGCGCGCCTCCAAGGAGAAGGCCGAGAGCGCGCTGCTCGAACTGAATGCCGCGCAGCAGAATTTGATCGACGCCGAACGGCTGGCCGCGCTCGGCGGACTGGTCGCCGGCGTCGCCCACGAGGTCAACAATCCGATCGGCATCAGCCTGACGGTGGCGTCGAGCTTCAACCGCAAGGCGACGATGTTCGAAACCGAGCTGAAGGGCGACGCGCCGCTGCGCCGCTCGCAGCTCGACGAATTCGTCCGCTCGTCGCGCGATGCCGCGCAGCAGCTGGTCGCCAATCTGCAGCGCGCCGCCGAGCTGATCCAGTCGTTCAAGCAGGTCGCGGTCGACCGATCGCATGCCGAGCGCCGACAGTTTCTGCTGCACGAGGCGACCGACCAGATCGTCGCCAGCCTCAAGCCGGTGCTGAAACGGGCGCCGATCGAGCTCGCCATCGACGTCCCCGAAGGGCTGGTGATCGACGGCTATCCCGGCTCCTACGGCCAGATCCTGACCAATCTGTTCCTCAACGCCGCCAACCACGCCTTTGCGGACGGCCGCGCCGGCAGGATCACGATCGCCGCCCGGCCGCGCGGCGGCGACGTCGAGATCGTGTTCTCCGACAACGGCGCCGGTATGACTCCCGACGTGCAGCGCCAGGCGTTCGACCCGTTCTTCACCACCCGCCGCAACGACGGCGGCACCGGGCTCGGGCTGCACATCGTTTACAATCTGGTCACCCAGCAGCTCGGCGGGCGGATGATGCTGGAATCAAGGCTGGGACAAGGCACGACTTTTCGCATTATCATGCCCCGTACCGCCACCGGCGGATCGACCGACGCCGACACGCGTATCGATGGAAATCTGCAATGGCCGACCAGGACGATATCCTCCAACTGATCGAAGATACCGAGCCGGGTCCCGAACCGTCGAACGCCAAGCGGTGGAAGATCGCGGTGATCGACGACGATCCCGCGGTCCACGAGGGGACCCGGTTCGCGCTCAGCGACTACAATCTAAACGGCCAGACCCTGGAGATCCTGTCGGCCTATTCGGGCGCCGAGGGCCGCGAACTGATGCGGGCCAACCCGGACATCGCCGCGGTGCTGCTCGACGTCATCATGGAGACCGACGCGGCGGGGCTCGATCTGGTCGAATACATCCGCAACGAGATCCACAACGAGACCGTCCGCATCATCCTGCGCACCGGCCAGCCCGGCCAGGCGCCGGAGCGCCGGGTGATCGTCGACTACGACATCAACGACTACAAGGCCAAGACCGAGCTCACCGCCGACAAGCTGTTCACCTCGCTGACCGCGGCGCTGCGCAGCTATCAGCAGCTCGAACGGATGGTGCAGACGCGGCGCGGACTCGAGATCATCATCGACGCCGCCTCGACGCTGTACGATTTCAGGTCGATGCAGCGGCTGGCCGAGGGCGTGCTGACCCAGATCGCGTCGCTGCTCAATGTCGACTGCGCCGGCATCCTGGTGCTGCGCGACTCCGGCGACGACTTCTCGGTGCTGGCCGGCTCGGGCTGCTACAGCCGCTTCATCGGCGCCGCCGGCACCCACCCACTCGATCACGATCTGCGGCAGATGGTCGAGGAGGCGTTCCGCCGCCGTCAGCACGAATTCGCCGACCAGCGCACCGTGCTCTACGTCCGCACCGGCAGCGGCCGCGAGGTCGTGGTGCTGCTGCAGGCGGAATGCGAACTGTCCGACACCGACCGCTCGCTGGTCGAGATCTTCGGCTCAAGGCTGTCGATCGCGTTCGACAACGTCATCCTGTATCAGCAGCTGCACGAGGCCAACACCCAGCTCGAGGACCGCGTCGCGCAGCGCACCCGCGCGCTGACCCAGGCCAATCGCCGGCTGTCGACGCAATGGATGCGGCTGCAGCGCGCCAACGCCTTCAAGAACGAGATCCTCGGCACCGTCGCGCACGATCTGAAGAACCCGCTCGGCGTCATCCTCGGCCGTACCGAGATGCTGACCGAGCTGATCGGGGCGGACTCCTCCAAGGAAAACGTCATCGCTCAGGTCGATCACATCCGTGAGGCGACCCGGCGGCTGACCTCGATGGTCGACCATCTGATTTCGGACGCGATGGCCGATGCGTTCGACATCTCGATCCGCCGCGAGCCGGTCGATCTCGCCGCGCTGGTCGCCGAGGTGGCCGAGGCCAACCGGCCGATGGCGACCAACAAGCAGCAGGCGATCTCGGTGTCGATCCCGGCCGCCCGGATCACGATGTGCGATTCCGACCGGGTGCGCGAGGCGATCGACAATCTGGTCAGCAACGCCATCAAATACAGCCCGATCGGCGGCAAGATCGCGCTGCAGGTCGACGGCGATGACGCCGATACCATCATTCGCGTCACCGACGAGGGCGCCGGCCTGTCGCCGGAAGACCTCAGCCGGCTGTTCGGCCGCTTCCAGCGGCTCTCCGCCAAGCCGACCGCCGGCGAAAGCTCGACCGGCCTCGGCCTTTCGATCGTCAAGAAGATCATCGACATGCACGGCGGCCATGTCAGCGCCCAGAGCCCCGGCCCCGGCCAGGGCTCGACCTTCACCATCACCCTGCCCGCGTCGTCAGCCTCATGAGCCAGAACCCGCACATCATCGTCGTCGACGACGAAGCCCCGGCCCGCGAGATGGTCGGCGACTATCTCAAGATGCACGGCTTCGTCGTGACGTTGTGCGACGGCGGCAAGAGCCTGCGCGCCGAGATCGAGACCAAGGTGCCCGATCTGGTGGTGCTCGACCTCAACATGCCCGAGGAAGACGGCCTGTCGATCATCCGCGACCTCAAGGCCAAGACCAACGTGCCGGTGATCATGCTGACCGCGACCGCCAGCCCGATCGACCGCGTCGTCGGCCTCGAACTCGGCGCCGACGATTACGTCGCCAAGCCGTGCGAACTGCGCGAGCTGATGGCGCGGATCCGGTCGGTGCTGCGGCGCTCGGCGCCGCGGCCCACGGCGGCTCCCGCTACCGCCGCGCCGGCGGCAAAGCCGGCCAACGAACAGCTGGTGCGGTTCGGCACCAAATGGCTCGATCTCGAAGCGCAGGCGCTGCGCGACGACGAGGGCAACGAGCATCCGCTGACGGCGTCCGAATTCGGCCTGCTGAAGGTGTTCGCCGCTAATCCGAAGCGGGTGCTGTCGCGCGAGCGGCTGCTCGAACTCGCCAACGCCCGCGACGCTGAGGCCTTCGACCGCGCCGTCGACCTGCGGATCATGCGGATCCGGCGCAAGATCGAGCCCGATCCGACGAAACCCGCCGTAATCCGGACAATTCGCGGCGGGGGCTATTTGTTCTCCCCGGCGGCGGACCGCCCCTGACCGCCGCTGGCGGCCTTGCCCCCTTGAGATTACAAGCCTTTTTGTCCGAATGTTTCGTCGCCATGTTTGCGATGAAACATTTCTCCTGGTCACGAAACCATTTTCAGCGGTTCGCGCAGACGTCCTGAAATGGTGCCTGACTAGTAAAGCTCCCAACGACGCCGCGGGGGAATGCGTGGCGGATAACGGGAGCCATTCATGCAGAACGTCATTGCCCTCAACGACGCCGGCCGCCAGGGCATTATCGCCGCGCGGGCCACCACCGACGAAATGCTGCTCGCCAGCATCGCGGCAGGCGACCGCACCGCGATGCATACGCTGTATTCCCGGCACCACGTGCGGGTCTATCGCTTCATCCTGCGCATGGTGCGCGACGCCGCGACGGCGGAAGATCTGGTCAGCCAGGTGTTTCTCGACGTCTGGCGGACCGCCCGGCAGTTCGAGGGCCGCGCCCAGGTCTCGACCTGGCTGCTGTCGATCGCCCGGTTCAAGGCGCTGACCGCGCTGCGCCAGCGCCAGCACGAGGACATCGACCAGGACGACGTGATGGAGATCCCCGACGGCGCCGACACCCCGGAAGCCGCCCTCGATCGCAGCCGCACCAGCGACATTCTCCGGGCCTGCATCGCCAAGCTGTCGCCGGCGCATCGCGAGATCATCCAGCTCGTTTACTATCACGAGAAGTCGGTGGAAGAGGTCGGCCGCATCGTCGGCATTCCGCAGAGCACGGTGAAGACCCGGATGTTCTACGCCCGCAAGCAGCTTGCCGCGCTGCTGAAGAGCCACGGCGTCGAGACCATGGCGGCCTGACACGCCGCGGCGGCGCCGCCGCTGCCGAGCGTCTCCCCGCGGGAGCTTGCGTTTAGAGAAGATCTGGTCTGGCGGAATTCACCGCCGCCGGCCGGGATGCTATGTCCGGGCTGTCGCAGCGATGATCGAACGACACAATTGAAACGATCGACGACATCGGCCGGAAAGATTTCGCTGCTAGATTGATCTCGTCGGCACCGGACAGCCCCACGGTGCAAGAATTTCTTCAAGCCTTGTAAACCTCCAGAGACCCGGACGGGATGCCCACCGTCCGGGTTTTTCATTGGACGAGCGCTCGAAAGCTCACAGGCTCGTGACGCGCGCCGTGTAACGCCCCGTCCACCGCCAGCGAAGGATCTGTTGCGCGCGACAATGCTCCCGCTTCCGCCGGAGCCGCGCCGCACCGGTCGCCTTCGATGCTGCAACTCGTCCTGGCCTTTCTCGCTGGCGTCGCCACCATCGCCGCGCCCTGCACCCTGCCGATGCTGCCGGTGCTGCTCGGCGCCTCGCTCGGCCATCCCGGTCGCTTGCGGCCCACCTTCATCACGCTCGGCTTCGTCCTGTCGTTTTCGGCGGTGGCGCTGTCGCTCGGCTGGCTCGCCCGCATCGGCGATTTCGATCCCGGCGTGCTGCGCAGCTTCGCCGCGATCCTGCTGATGGTGTTCGGCCTGCTGATGATATGGCCGACGCCGTTTGAACTGTGGTGGAGCCGGACCGGGGTCTCTGCCTTGCTGCCTGCCGGAGCCGTCGGCGGACATCCGGGCGCGGCCGGCGGCTTCGCGCTGGGCGCGGCGCTCGGATTGGTGTGGACGCCCTGCGCCGGCCCGGTGCTCGGCTCGATCCTGACCCTGGTCGCGACCTCCAAGGACACGGCCTGGGCCGGAACGCTGCTCGTCAGCTATGCGCTCGGCGCCGGCGTACCGATGCTCGCCGTGTCTTACGGCGGCCAGCAGATGGTCTCTCGAATCCGCAGCGTCTCGCGGATTTCTCCGCGATTGCAGCAGGCCTTCGGCGTGCTCGTGATCGCCGTCGCGGTCGCCACCTACTTTCAGTACGACACACTGATCGTGGCGTGGCTCACCACTTTCTATCCCACCGGCCAGATCGGCCTTTGATCGAAACGGAGAACACCATGCCCGCCAGACCATTCGCACCCTTCGCGTTCGCGCTTTCCGCCGCCTTGCTGAGCCTGGCCGTGCCGGCGACCGCCGGCGAGATCACGCGCGACCGCGCCGCAGCGGTCGACGTCGCAGCCGCGAGCAGGATCGCTCCGGATCTTGTCGGCCTCGGCCGCTGGTTCAACTCGGAGCCGCTGTCGATGCGCGACCTGCGCGGCAAGGTCGTGCTGGTGAATTTCTGGACCTACGGCTGCGTCAATTGCGTCCACACCCTGCCGCATGTGACGGACCTGTACGCCAAGTACAAGGACAGGGGCTTCGTCGTCGTCGGCATTCACACGCCTGAGTTTCCGTTCGAGCGCTCCGCGTCGAACGTCCAGGCCGCATTGAAGCGGCACGGCATCACCTATCCGGTGGCGCAGGACAATGAGTCGAGCACCTGGAACGCCTACGACAACAGATACTGGCCCGCCCAGTACATCATCGACCGGGATGGCAAGCTGATCTACCAGCACGCGGGCGAAGGACAATACGACGAGATGGATCGAATCGTCGCGAATTTGCTGCGCGCGAACAGCTAGGCGCGGGCTACTCGGCCGATCTTCACGTCCGACGTCTGCCGGACCAATCTGGTGAAAAACTCGAAGAACATATCGCTCTGCGGTGGCGTCCGCCGCAGAGCGACGTCGTGATCATTCTCAGCATCCCGGCACCGCTAGGACAATATGGCCTAGCGCATCGCAGTATTGTCATCGGCTAAGCAATAGGCATCGTCATGTCGCGGCGATAGGATCATCTCGGACGACCTCGCGTTGTCCGCTCGTCGCGATTGCGGATCGGTGCCCATGTTCGAAACTCTTGATCCCGTTGTTCTGGCGCGTGCGCAGTTCGCCTTCACGGTGTCGTTTCACATCATCTTCCCCGCCTTCTCGATCGGACTGGCGAGCTATCTCGCAGTGCTGGAGGCGCTGTGGCTGTGGACCGGGCGCGAAGTCTTCATCAACCTGTTCAATTACTGGCTGAAGATCTTCGCCATCGCGTTCGGCATGGGCGTCGTGTCCGGCATCGTGATGTCGTATCAGTTCGGCACCAACTGGGCGGTGTTCTCCGACAAGACCGGGCCGGTGCTCGGGCCGCTGATGGCCTACGAGGTGCTGACCGCGTTCTTCCTCGAAGCGGGATTCCTCGGCGTGATGCTGTTCGGCCTGAAGCGGGTCGGACCGAAGCTGCATTTCGTCGCGACGTTGATGGTCGCGATCGGCACGCTGTTCTCGGCGTTCTGGATCCTGTCGGCGAATTCCTGGATGCAGACGCCGGCCGGCTACGCGATCAATGCGGAGGGGCAGTTCATCGCCGCCGACTGGTTCGAGCTGATCTTCAATCCGTCGTTTCCGTATCGTCTCGTCCACATGGTGCTGGCGGCCTATCTGACCACCTCGCTGGTGGTCGGCGCGGTCGGCGCCTTTCACTTGCTGCGCAATCCGCGCCAGCCGGGCGCGCGGATGATGTTCTCGATGGCGATGTGGATGCTGACGATCGTCGCCCCGATCCAGATTTTCGCCGGCGACGCCCACGGCCTCAACACGCTGGAGCACCAGCCCGCCAAGGTGATGGCGATGGAAGGCCATTATCAGAGCCATCCGAACGGTGCGCCGTTCATCCTGTTCGGCCTGCCGGATCAAGACGCCGCGGTGGTGCGCTATGCGATCGAAATCCCGAAACTGTCGTCGCTGATCCTGAAGCATTCGCTCGATGCGCCGCTCGCCGGGCTCGACACCGTACCGCGTGAAAACTGGCCGCCGGTACCGATCACCTTCTGGTCGTTCCGGATCATGGTCGGGCTCGGCGTGCTGATGGCCGCGCTCGGGCTGTTCGGCCTGGCGATGCGCTGGCGCCGGCAGCTCTACGATTCGCGGCCGCTGCATCTGTTCGCGCTGGCGATGGGACCGGCCGGGTTCGTCGCGGTGCTGGCCGGATGGGTCACCACCGAAACCGGGCGACAGCCGTTCACCGTGTTCGGATTGCTGCGCACCACCGAATCGGTGTCGCCGCTCGCGGCGCCGGCCGTGGCGTCGTCGCTGATCGCCTTCGTCGTCGTCTACTTCGCGGTGTTCATCGCCGGTGTCGTGTACATCCTGCGGCTGATGGCGCACCCGCCGCACCACGGCGAGGAAGGACCGGCCGGAGACACCCCCGCCCGCGCCGCCGGCATCACGCCGGCGCCCGCCATCGCCACCCGCAGGTTCAGCTGACATGGCCTACGACCTCGCAACCATTTGGGCCTTCATCATCGCCTTCGCGGTGTTCGTCTATGTGGTGATGGACGGCTTCGACCTCGGACTCGGCATCCTGTTTCCGCTGTTTCCGGAAAAGCGCGACCGCGACGTCATCATGAACAGCGTCGCCCCGGTGTGGGACGGCAACGAGACCTGGCTGGTGCTCGGCGGCGGCGGGCTGTTCGCGGCATTTCCGCTGGCCTATGCGGTGCTGATGCCGGCGCTGTACACGCCGATCATCGCGATGCTGCTCGGCCTGGTGTTCCGCGGCGTCGCGTTCGAATTCCGCTGGCGCACGCTGCGCGAGCGCAATCGCTGGGACGTCGCCTTCTTCCTCGGCTCGCTGATCGCGACGCTGGCCCAGGGGGTCGCGCTCGGCGCGCTGCTGCAGGGCGTCCATGTCGAAGGCCGCGCCTATGCGGGCGGCTGGTGGGACTGGCTGACGCCGTTCAGCGTGCTGACCGGGCTGGCGCTGGTGACCGGCTATGCGCTGCTCGGCGCCACCTGGCTGGTGATGAAGACCAGCGGCGAGCTGCGCGAGGCGGCCTACCGGCTGAGCCGCTGGCTGCTGCTGGCGATGCTGATCGCGATCGTCGCGGTCAGCGCCGCGACGCCGTTCCTGAGCTACGACTATTCGCAGCGCTGGTTCGCCTGGCCGAACGTGCTCGCCACCGCGCAGGTGCCTCTCGCCGTCGCCATCGTCACCGCGCTGCTGCTGCGGGCGCTGGCGCAGAAACGCGATTATCAGCCGTTCCTGCTGACGCTGTGCCTGTTCGCGCTGTCCTATGCGGGCCTCGGCATCAGCATCTGGCCCTATGCGGTGCCGCGCAGCATCACCATCTGGCAGGCGGCGGCGCCCGAGAACAGCCAGCTGTTCATGCTGGTCGGCGTCTCCGTTCTGGTCCCGATCATCCTCGCCTACACCGCCTGGGCCTATTGGGTGTTTCGCGGCAAGGTCGACCCGGAGAGCGGCTACCACTGATGTCCAATTTTGAACCTTCCGGCCCGCTGTCGCGACGGCTGCTATGGTTCGCGGCGCTCTGGCTCGGCGGCGTCGGCACGGTCGCGCTGCTGTCGCTGATCCTGCGGCTGTGGATCGCGCCCGGCTGACATGATACACAGCCCGGCGCGACATGCGTCGGGAGGGTATCGATGATCGGAATGTCACGTCTGTTCGGCCGGCTCGCATTGGCGGCGTCGTTGCTGCTGCTCGCTGCGCCGGGCTATGCGCAACAGCCGGACGTCGGCGACGAGCCGGGGCTGATCGCCAATGACGACTACGAACTGCCGCCGGAATTGCGCAAGCAGGTGGTGTTCTTCCGCAGCAGCGAGGCGCCGGGCACCATCGTGGTGCAGACCTCGGAGCGCTACCTCTACCTCGTCCAGGGCAACAACCGGGCGATCCGGTACGGAATCGGAGTGGGCCGCGAGGGCTTCACCTGGCAGGGCCTGCTGAAGATTTCGCGCAAGGCGGAATGGCCGGATTGGGTGCCGCCGCCGGAAATGATCCAGCGCCAGCCCTATCTGCCGCGCTTCATGGCCGGCGGCCCGGGCAATCCGCTCGGCGCGCGGGCGATGTATCTCGGCTCGACCGTGTATCGCATTCACGGCACCAACCGCCCCGACACGATCGGCACGGCGATCTCGTCCGGCTGCTTCCGGCTGGTCAATGCCGACGTCGCCGACCTCTACGAGCGCGTGCCGGTCGGCACCAAGGTGGTGGTCCGGCAACGCCCCGAATTGTGACGGCCCCGCCCGCTCGATCGTTCATTTCATCCGAATCAGAAAGACGTTCTCGATGTCATTTCGCAAGGGCCTGCTGATCGGCCTCGGCGTCGCCGCCGTGGTCGCCGCCGCCGCCGTCACCTATGAACGCTACGACACCAAGACGCTGAAGCGGACGATCCGGCGCGACGCCGTGCTGTGCGGCGTCAACAAGGGCCTGCCCGGCTTCTCGACGCCGGACGACAAGGGCAATTGGAGCGGCTTCGACGTCGATTTCTGCCGCGCGGTGGCGGCGGCGATCTTCAACGACCCGAACAAGGTCAAATTCGTGCCGCTCGACGCCAACGAGCGCTTCAAGGAGCTGCAGAGCCGCAAGGTCGACATCCTGTCGCGCAACTCGACCTGGAGCATGTCGCGCGAGACCGGCTACGACCTCTATTTCCCCGCGGTGGCCTATTATGACGGCGAAGGCTTCATGGTGCCGGCGTCGCGCAAGATCGACACCGCGCTCGAACTCGACGGCAGCAAGGTCTGCGTCCAGGACGGCACCACCACGCTGCTCAACCTCGCCGATTACTTCCGCGCCAACAACATGAAGTACACGGAGGTCAAGTTCGGCAAGCTCGACGAGGTGGTCGCCGCCTACAAGGACGGCCGCTGCGACACCTTCACGGCCGACGCCTCGCAGCTCTACGCGCTGCGCCAGACGCTGCCGAAGCCCGGCGACCACGTCATCCTGCCCGACATGATCTCCAAGGAGCCGCTCGCGCCGGTGGTCCGCCAGCGCGACGACGAATGGATGATGATCGTGAAGTGGACGCTGTACGCGATGATCAACGCCGAGGAACTCGGCATCACCTCGCAGAACATCGACGAGGCGCTGAAATCCAAGAAGCCGGACGTGATGCGGCTGGTCGGCACCGAAGGCGCCTATGGCGAGGAGCTCGGCCTGACCAAGGACTGGGCGGCGCGGATCATCCGCCACATCGGCAATTACGGCGAGGTCTACGACCGCAACGTCGGCAAACTCGGCATCCCGCGCGGCATGAACCAGCTGTGGAGCGCCGGCGGCATCCAATACGCGCCGCCGATCAGGTAGCGGCTCACAACAACCTCTCGTTCGTCATTCCGGGGCGCGCCATTCGGCCGGCCACCGGCCGGATGGTGCGAACCCGGAATCTCGCTGTTGTGTGCACGGCCTCCGAAACGATCTCGGGATTCCGGGTTCGCGCTGCGCGCGCCCCGGAATGACGGCGGATGGGGCGAAGTGAGAAGCCGCCGCGAGGGTCCCAACACAATCACCGTCATTCCGGGGCGCTCGCTTTTGCGAGCGAACCCGGAATCCAGACGTTGTAGCAAAAGCCGGTCGCAGAACGCTTCGTGATTCCGGGTTCGCGAACTGCGTTCGCGCCCCGGAATGACGTGCCTGGGGCTTGGGGCCTGGGGCTACGGAAGAAAGCCTCGCTCTCGACCGCTCAGTACTTCTTCCACTCCGCCAGCATCTCGGCGTGGTAGTTGGCATCGCCGAGCAGTTCCTGCAGCACGCGCGCGCGCTTCATGAACAGGCCGATGTCGAACTGATCGGTCATGCCCATGCCGCCGTGCATCTGCACGCCTTCCTGCACCGCCAGCGTCGTCACCGTGCCGGCCTTGGCCTTGGCGACCGCCACCGCGACGCGCGCCTCGGTCGCGTCGGCGTCCACCGCCTGCAACGCCTTGAGCACGGCGGCGCGCAGGATTTCGATCTCGGTGTAGAGATGCGCGGCGCGGTGCTGCAGCGCCTGGAATTCGCCGATCAGTCTGCCGAACTGCTTGCGCTCTTTCAGATAGCTCACCGTCCGCCCGAACGCCTCGTCGGCAACGCCCAGCATCTCGGCGGCGACCGCGGCGCGGCCGACATTCAGCACCGCCTCGAGCAGCGCGCCGCCGCGATCGACCTCGCCGAGCACCTGATCGGCATTGACCTCGACGTCGTCGAAGCTGATCCGCGCCGCGTTGTGGGCATCGACCATCACGGTGCGCTCGATCGCGACGCCCTTGGCCTTGGGATCGACCAGGAACAGCGTCAGCCCATCGGCATCGCCCGGCTTGCCGCTGCTACGCGCCGCGACGATCAGCAGGTCGGCGACGTGGCCGTCGACCACCAGCGCCTTGTCGCCCTTGAGCTTGAAGCCGTTGCCGGCGCGCGTCGCCGTCATCGCAATCCGCGACGGCCGGTGCTTGGCGCCTTCGTCGACCGCCAGCGCGGCGATCAGCGAGCCATCGGCGATCTTCGGCAGATACTGTTTCTTCTGCGCGTCCGAGCCGCCACGCGCCAGCGCCGAAGCGGCCAGCACCGCGGTCGCCAGAAACGGCGACGGCGTGAGGTTGCGGCCGATCTCCTCCATCACCACGCCGGCCTCGACGCAGCCGAGCCCCGAGCCGCCGAACGCTTCCGGCACCAGCAGGCCGGCGAAGCCCATCTCGGCGAAGCTATTCCAGAGCTCGCGCGAAAAGCCGGTGGCGTCGCGCTCGTCGCGCAGCTTGCGGAAATGCGCGACCGGCGCCTTGTCGCCGATCAGCCCGCGCGCCGAATCGCGCAGCATGGTTTGTTCTTCGGTGAGGACGAGAGCCATGGGATGAAATCCAAGTTGAATTCAGTTGCGACGAGAATTTGAGTTCGTCATTCCGGGATGCGCCCCTTGGGGCGCAGGCCCGGAATCCATATCCCCTGGCGGTGGTTATGGATTCCGGGTTCGCGCTGCGCGCGCCCCGGAATGACGTGGAGGGGCGGTGCTACGCCCCCGGCAGATCGAGGATGCGCTTGGCGACGATGCCGAGCATCACTTCGCTGGTGCCGCCTTCGATCGAGTTGGCCTTGGTGCGCAGCCAGGCGCGGGCGCGGGCGCCGTCGTGCGAGCGCTCGCTCTCCCACTCCAGCGCGTCGATGCCGCCGGCCGACATCAGGATCTCGTGGCGGCGCTTGTTGAGCTCGGTGCCGTAGTACTTCATCGCCGAGGAGAACGCCGGATGCAGTTGCCCGGCCTTGGCGAGGTCGACCGCGCGCTCGGCCGCGCAGGCCAACGCCGCCTCGTCGACGTCGAACGTCGCGATCTGGCCGCGCAGCACCGGATCGTCGAGCTTGCCCTGATCGTCGGTGCCGAGCGACAACGCCGCGACCTGCCCCAGCGGCCGGCCGCCGTCGCGCCCGCCCATCCCGGAGATCATCGCGCGCTCGTGCTGCAGCAGATACTTCGCCACGTCCCAGCCGCGATTGATGGTGCCGACGACGTGCGACTGCGGCACGCGGACGTTGTCGAAGAAGGTCTCGCAGAACGGCGACTTGCCGGAGATCAGCAGGATCGGCTTGGTGGTCACGCCCTTCGACGTCATGTCGAACAGGATGAAGCTGATGCCGTCGTGCTTCTTGGCCGACGCATCGGTGCGCACCAGGCAGAAGATCCAGTCCGCGTAGTTGGCGTAGGAGGTCCAGATCTTCGAGCCGTTGATGATGAAGTCGTCGCCGTCCGGCACCGCGCGGGTCTGCAGCGAGGCGAGGTCGGAGCCGGCGTTCGGTTCGGAATAGCCCTGGCACCAGCGGATTTCGCCGCGCGCGATCTTCGGCAGATGCTCGGCCTTCTGCGCCTCGTTGCCGTATTTCAGCAGCGCCGGCCCGAGCATCCAGATGCCGAACGACGACAACGGCGAGCGAGCGCCGATCGCCGCCATCTCTTCGCGCAGGATCTTGTGGCGCGCGCCGTCGAGCCCGCCGCCGCCATATTGGGTCGGCCAATCCGGCACGGTCCAGCCCTTGTCGCGCATCCGCTCGAACCACACCTTCTGGGCGTCCGAGGCGAAGGTGGCGTTGCGGCCGCCCCAGAAATTGTCCTCGTCGCCCTGCATCGGCTTGCGCATTTCGGTCGGGCAATTGGCCTCGAGCCAGGCGCGGGTCTCGGCGCGGAACTGTTCGAGATCGGAGGTGTCGGTCATCGGGGCTCCCATCCACCGGGGCGGGTTTGACGCCCGCGTTGCATTTGATTGGGCCGGACCTTAGCGGTCGCCGGGCGAAATTCAATATCCGTGTTGCGCGGCGCGCGCTGGCGTTCCGGCCGCAAACGCGGCACGTTTCGCGTCCCGAAATTCAGCACGGCGCGGCTCCGCGCCATCCCAGCAAGGACCTCTCCATGCGCCTGAAACTGCCCACGCCGGCCGAGATGAACGACGATCAGCGCGCCATCTACGAGGAGTCGATCGCCAGCAAGCGCGGCAGTCCGCCGCCGCCGATGATGGCGTGGCTGGCGAGCCCGGAGATGGCACGGCACGCCACGCGGCTCGGCGCGTTCCTGCGCTACGACACCGCGCTGACTGCGGCGGAGTCCGAACTCGCCATCCTGGTGACGGCACGGCATTGGACCGCGCAGTTCGAATGGTACGCGCACAAGAAGATGGCGCTCGACGGCGGGCTCGACCCGGCCATCATCGACGCGATCCGCGATCGCCGCACGCCGTCGATCGTCGATCCGAAACAGCAAATGATCTACGACGTCGCCCGCTCGCTGCACGAGGCCAAGGGCCTGCCGAAGCCGCTGTACGACGAAGCGATGCGACTGCTCGGCGAACGCGGCCTGGTCGAGATCATCGGCCTGTGCGGCTACTACACGATGGTGTCGATGACGCTGAACACCTATCAGTTTCCGCTGCCGGACGGCGAAGCGCCGGAGTTGGAATAAGCGCACTGCTGTCATGCGCGGGCTTGACCCGCGCATCCATCCTTCTCACATGAGATGGATCACCGGGTCTCGACGCTACGCGTCGGCCCGGTGATGACGTCTATTCTGGAGCGACGCCAATGCCATCTGCCAATTCAGCCACTCCCATCCCGACCGGCACGCGGATCGGCCATGTCCATCTCAAGGTCGCCGATCTCGAGCGGTCGCTCGGGTTCTATTGCGGCGTGCTCGGATTCGGGCTGATGCAGCGGATGGGCGATCAGGCGGCGTTCATTTCGGCCGGCGGCTATCACCATCACATCGGGCTGAACACCTGGGAGAGCAAAGGCGGCTCGCCGCCGCCGCCGGGCACCACGGGCCTGTTCCACACTGCGATCCTGTATCCGACCCGCGCGGCGCTGGCCGACGCGCTGCACCGCGTACTCACCGCCGGCATCCCGCTCGACGGCGCCAGCGACCACGGCGTCAGCGAAGCACTTTACCTGCGCGACCCCGACCAGAACGGCGTCGAACTGTATCGAGACAGGCCAGAGGCGGAGTGGCCGAAGACAGCCGACGGCAAGCTCGCGATGTTCACGCGACGGCTGGATCTGGATGATTTGCTACGAGCGCGTGTGAGTTAGCAACCCACCTCTCCCCGCGTCATTCCGGGTTCGCGCGCGAAGGGCGCGCGCCCCGGAATGACGGGGATGGATTGTTACTTCCGCCCCCGCACCAGGATCAGCGCCGCGGCGATCAGTTCCAGCGCGATGCAGCCGATGAAGGGATCGTGTAGCTGCCGGAGGCGTCGCGCAGCAATCCCACGACGCCGGGGCCGAACGCGTAGGTGACCTGGTTGATGGCGGTGTTGAGGCTGACCAGCACACCGAACGAGCCGGGCGCGAATTCGCGCTGCACGATCAGCGCCGGCAGCGTGATCAGATTGCCGACCGAGAAGCCGAACAGCGCGCAGGCGAACAGCAGCAGCGTGCCGTCGCGCGACAGGATCAGGATCGCCAGCGCCACCGCCTGGCTTGCGAAGGACAGCGCCGACACCAGCCGCTGGTCGAGCCGGTCGATCACCGTCGACAGCGACACCCGCCCGACCACCGCCATCGTCGTCAGCAGCGCGACGGCCGCCGCGGCGCGCTCGCGGCCGATCAGCGGATCGAGATAGGCGATCAGGTGCACGATGAAACCGACCTGCGCGAACAGCACCAGCGCGAACGCGATCGTCACGGTGAGAAACGCGGCGTCGCGAAAGGCGCCGCGGCGGATCGCGCCCGACGACAACGCCAGCACCGCATCCGGTCCGCTGGTCCGCTGCGCGGCGCGCAGCGGCGGGCGACCGACGAAGATCGCCACGATCGGCATCAGCACCACCACCGCGGCGATCGCCGCCGCCAGCGTCGCGCCGGCGAAGCCGACATGCCCGATCGCCGCGACCAGCAGCGGGACGCCGGTGATACCGCCGAAGCTGGCGCCGTTCAGCGCCAGGCTGATCGCCATGCCGCGGCGCTGGTCGAACCACAGCCCGAGCGTGCTGGTGACCGCGCCGAGGCTGGTGCCGGCCCAGCCGACCGCGAGCAGCGCGTAGACGGCGTAGAGCTGCCACGGCGCATCGATCCGGCCGAGCAGCGCGGTGCCGAGCGCCATCGCCGCGATGCCGCCGAGCAGGCAGGCGCGCGGCCCGACCACGCGGATGGCGTCGCCGACGAACACCACCAGCAGCGCGCCGGCGAGATAGAAGAACGTCGTCGCGGTCGCGATCAGCGACGCCGGCCAGCCGTGCAGGCGCGTCAGCTCGGCGAGATAGACGCTCTGGCCGTAGAAGCCGAGCGCCCAGCCGAACGTCGCGACCGCAAAGCAGACGGCGACGATGCGCCAGCCGTCATAGCGGAACGAACTCTCCGGCGGATGCGGGACGGTCACCATCGGCGGCGATCGGCCTGCGGCGCGCGCGACGGCATCGGCGTCTCCCTGTGTCCGGCTTGGGCGGCCGGATCGTTTCTTGGTTCGCGATCAGATGCCGCGATCTGGCACGACAGGCGCCGCTGCCGCCACCCGTTTTCGTGACCAGCCGGTGATCGCGAGCACGACCAGGCCGAGCAGCACCGGCGGGAACACCGTCATGTTGACGGTCGCCCAGCCGTAATTCGCCAGCAGCTGCCCCGACGAGAACGAGCCCACCGCCATCATGCCGAACACCACGAAATCGTTGAACGCCTGCACCTTGTTTTTCTCGCTCGGCAGGTGCGTCTCCAGCACCAGCGCCGAGGCGCCGACGAAGGCGAAATTCCAACCGATCCCGATCACGAACAGCGTCGCCCAGAAATGCGGGGCGGTGATGCCGATGATGCCGATCGACGCGCCCGCGGCTTCCAGCGCCAGGCCGAGCGCGACCACCCGCGGCGCGCCGAATTTCGCGATCAGCGAGCCGGTGAAGAAGCTCGGCGCGTACATCGCCACGATGTGCCATTGCAGGCCGAAATTGGAATCGCTGACCGGCAGGCCGCACATCTGCATCGCCAGCGGCGCCGAGGTCATCACCAGATTCATCATCGGATAGGCGATCGCGCCGCACATCGCCGCGGCGATGAAGCGCGGCTGGCGGACGATGGTGAGCAAGGGCCGCCCGCCCGCGAAATCGGCCGGCTGCGGCTTCGGCGCGTCGACGCTCCACAGCACCGGCATCGCGATCAGCGCCACCGCGGCCTGCACCACGTAGCTGAAGGCGAACAGATAAGGCGGCCAGACGTCCATCGTCCACTGCACCAGCTGCGGACCGAGCACACCGGCGAACACGCCGCCGAGCATCACCCACGACACCGCCTTCGGACGATAGGCGGCGCTGGCGCCGTCGGCGGCGGCGAACCGATAGGATTGCGACACCGCGCCGTACAAGCCGCCGAGAAAGGTGGCGAAGCAGAACAGCTCGAACGAGCCGTACAGAATCCCGAGCGCGCCGAGCAGGCCGGTGCAGGCGCCGCAGCCGGCGCCGACCATGAAGGAGACGCGGCGGCCGTAGCGCCGGGCGATCGCGCCGGTCGGCAGCGTGCCGGCGGCAAGACCGAGCACGTAGACCGACAACGGCACGGTGGCGAGCGACAGGTTCGGGGCGAGCTGGGCGCCGACGATCGAGCCGGTGGCGAAGATCACCGCCGCGTTGGCGCCGGTCAGCGCCTGCGCCGCCGCCAGCCGCACGACGTTGGCGCGCGCGCGCGCGTCGTCGTCGAGTCCGTCGATCGCGGTCGCATCAACCATTGGCCGTTCCGCCCTTCGCATCGTGGGGGTGCGGCCGGGCCGCTGGATCCCGCCGCACCATAGACCAGGCCGGCCTGCGATCAACCGTCGCAGCCGGAGCCAACCTATGCGCCGGCCTCAGGTTTCGCCGCTGCGGGAAAAGCACAGGATGAGATTGTTGGCCGGCATCTCGACGGTCTCGGCCAGCGCCAGGCCGAGCCCCGCCGCCAGCCGCTCCAGCTCCCCGACATCGCGCACGCCCCATTCGGCATTGGCGGAGCGCAGGCTGGTGTCGAACACCGCATTGCTCAGCGCGGTGTGGCGGCCGTCGCGCTTGAACGGGCCGTACAGGATCAGCCGGCCGTCCGGCCGCAGATGGCGCGCCGCACCGGCGAACAGCCCCTCGGCGACCGGCCACGGCGCGATGTGCACGACGTTGGCGCAGAATACCGCCGCCAGCGGACCGGGGCCGCTGCCGTCGGTCATCTCGGCGCACCAGTCCGGATCGGACAGGTCGATCCGCAGCGGCGGCCGCACATTGCCGAGCCCGGCATAGGCCCGCCAGGCGGCGATGCTGATCAGATGCTGCGGATGAAGGTCGCTCGGCCACCAGACGATCTCGGGATGTTGGCGGGCGAACGCGACCACGTGCTGGCCGGTGCCGCTGCCGGCCTCCAGCACCTCGCCCGTCGTTCCGCCCAGCAGCCGTCCGAGCACGTCCCGGATCGCCTGCTGATTGCGATGAAACGCGGCGGCGTCGAGCCGGCCGTCGGGCTCCACCGGCCGGCCGTCTTTGCCGAACTCGACCACATATTCCGTCATCGCCACCGCGCCCTGTTGATCTCGCTCAAGCTGCAATGTCACTTCCAAGCCACATAGCGAAACAATCCGGCGGCGACAAACCGCAGCAGCCGCGCTTCGCCGCCATCGGCGAATTGACATTGTGAACACCGACACTTCTAGTTGAATGTGACGGTTCCCCTCACGGGGATCAAAAGGGAATGCGGTGCGGGATCTTCGGACCCCAAGGCCGCAGCTGTTCCCGCAACTGTAAGCGGTTCGACTTTCGTCGGAATGCCACTGGGAATCTCGGTCCTGGGAAGGCGACGAAGCTAACACCCGCGAGCCAGGAGACCTGCCGTCATTCGTGGTCACACGCGAAGGTGCCGGTCGGGGATTGCAGGCATCGGTTCATCGAATGCGCGAGCAGGATGGTGAACCTCGTTCGCTGTGACGTGCCACAACGTCGACCGAGGTTTCATCCATGCCGTCTCGTTTCGATGCCGATCTGCGGCATCATTCCGCGCGCTCCCGCGCCCTGCTGACAACCACCATTCTGGCGTCGAGCCTGATCGCCGGCGTCGCGCCGGCGTCGGCGCAGGACAACACGCTGCCGACCATCAACGTCACCGCGACCCGCACCTCCGACGCCATCGTCGGCACCTCGAGCACGGTGATCACCGCCGACGACATCGCGCATTCGCCGGCGCAGACCGTGCAGGACATCATCGCGCAGACGCCGGGGGTGCAGAGCACGTCGCTGTACGGCGGCGTCAACGGCACCGGCTCGTCGGTCGACCTGCGCGGCTTCGGCGCCACCGCGACGTCGAACACGCTGTTCCTGATCAACGGCCGCCGCCTCAACGATCTCGACCTGCAGGGCGTCGACCTGTCGAGCATTCCGCTGCAGTCGATCGAGCGCATCGAGATCACCCGCGGCGGCAGCGGCGCGGTGCTGTACGGCGACAACGCGGTCGGCGGCGTCATCAACATCGTCACCAAGACCGGCACCGGCGGCCCGCCCGCGACGTTCCGCGCCGAAGGCGGCTTCGGCTCGTTCAACCAGCGGCTGGCATCGATCTCCGCCGCCTACAATGCCGGACCGTGGTCGACCTCGGTGTTCGCCAACGGGGTGCGCTCCAACGGCTATCGCGCCAACAACGCGCTGGAGCAGAACAACGCGATCGGCGAGCTGCGCTATTCGACGCCGGATCTCAGCGCATTCCTCAACCTCTCCGGCGACAACCAGCATCTCGGCCTGCCCGGCTCCCGGATCGTCGACCCGTCGATCGGCGTCAACCAACTGCTGACCGACCGCCGCGGCACCGGCACGCCGTTCAATTTCGGCGACAAGCAGGGCGCCAATCTGACCGCCGGCTTCACCAAATCGCTGTGGGACGGCGCCGAGCTGATCGTCGACGGCGGCGTCCGCGACAAGCGTCAGCAGGCCGGCTATTTCGGCGACGTGCCGCTGCAGAGCTTCAACGCGAGCTGGTTCGACGCGCATCTGCAGACCTGGTCGATCACGCCGCGGCTGAGCATCAAGAACGCGGTGTTCGGGCTGCCGTCGAAGATCCTCACCGGCCTCGACTATTACGACGCGACCTACGATTCCGACCGCGGCCAGTATCGCGGCACGCCGCCGGTGCACGTCTACAACCTGTCGCAGAAGACGCTGGCCGGCTATTGGCAGCAGACCATCGCGGTGCTGCCGACCACCGACTTCTCCTATGGCGGCCGGGTGCAGAGCGTGAAGGTGGACGCCGCCGACCGGCTCAATGCGCTGGCGCCCGGCTATTTCGGCGAGGCGCAGGCGCGACCGTTGAACAGCACCGAGACCCAGCACGCGCTGCATGTCGGCCTCGAGCATCGCTTCAACGACGTGTTCAGCGTGTTCGGCCGCGCCGCGCGCGCGTTCCGCACGCCGAATGTCGACGAGCGCGTCGCCTCGGGCCCGTCCTTCGACGCCTTCTTCAATCCGATTCCGGGCACCTTCGCGCTGAAGACCCAGACCTCGATCGATGTCGAAGGCGGCTTCCGGATCAAGTCCGGCCCGTTCGAGATGCAGACCAGCATCTACAACATGGATCTCACCAACGAGATCCGCTACGACCCGGTGAACTTCTACAACACCAATCTCGACCCGACCCGCCGCACCGGCGGCGAGACCAGCGCCTCGTTCCGGCTGAACGACACGCTGCTGCTGCGCGGCGGCGCCGCCTACACCCACGCGACGTTCCGCGAGGGACCGTTCTCCGGCAACGACGTGCCGCTGGTGTCGCGCTATACGGCCAATGGCGGCGTGACCTGGAACGTCTGGCAGAAATACGTCGTGTTCGACGCCACCGCGCGGGTCTGGAGCAGCCGCTTCATGGACAACGACAACGCCAACCGTCAGGTCAAGATTCCGGCGAACGGCACCGTCGACATCAAGCTGAGCGGCGAAATCGACCATTTCTTCTGGTCGGCGAGCGTCATCAACCTGTTCAACGCGCAATATTACGATTACGCGGTGGCCAGCACCTTCACGCCCGGCCGCTACGGCGCCTATCCGCTGCCGGGCAGGACCTATCTCGTCAAGGCCGGCGTGACGTTCTGACCTGATCTTCCGCTTCATCACATCGTGCATGACAGGCCCCGGCAGCAAAGGCTGTTCCGGGGCCTTTTTCATGCTACACCCCGCCCTTCCCAATCCAAGACCTTCCATTCCAAGACAACAACGACTGGACGAATGACGAACGACGACAATTCCCGCACCGCCGCACGCGCCGGCGCACAGGAGACCGACAACGCCCGGGCCGAGCGCGAAGCCGCGGCCAAGGCGGCGCTCGACAACATGGCGCGGCTGCGTGCGCTGCGGCTGGCCCGCGAGGCCGCCGAACCGCAACGCACCACGGCGACCAAGAGCAAGCGCACCAAGACCGCCGGCGCCAAGACCGCCGGCGCGAAGAGCTCGACCCGGAAGGCCGACGACAGGTCGCGTCCGCTGTCCGAATGGCTGGCCGAACAGCAGAGCGGCGGCCGCCGCACCTGACGCCGCCCTCGCCCGGCGCGGTGCGCCGGGCTGCCCTGTTCAAATCGTCTCCCAGCCGGTTCGACTTCGGCTAGACTGTCATCCTGCTGTGGCAATCGAGCGAGGCGCCGTCGATCCTGGAACCGGACGCCGCCACGACACGTTCCTGCTCTGACGGGATGGATGCAATGGGCGGCTGGCGAAAGAAGAAACACACCGACGAGCACAACAACGAGACCGACGACAAGGACAAAACCTTGCCGCCGGTCCGGCTGCCGGTCGACGACCTCTACGACAGCGGCGACATCGCCGCGCCGGAGCGCGACCGCGACGACGAGCAGCGCGACCTCTGATCGCCCTCTCGCCGAAGCGGCGCATCGCGGATGCGCTCGCGGCCGGAACGAACCGGTCGGGCGCCACAGCGTCGATCGCTCCGGATTGTCGCACGCGTATCACGCCGATCATCGATCAGTTGCCCTCCGAATGCCGTGACACGAAATCAACTGCACGGCGGCATCGCGCGTGCGTGCGCGCCGCTGTGTAATTCGATTGAACGGCCGCCTCTCTCGTGAGACCGTCGACGACGATCGCACGACTCTCCCGATCAGGAGGTTCGGACGATCCGACGTACCAGCCCGCACCGCAGAGTGCGGCTTCAACGAAAGAGAGGAAGTGCCATGTCGACCCGCTTCGCGCTGCTTGCAGCCGGCTTACTCACCGTCGCCGCAGCTCAGCCCGCCCTCGCCCAGAAGCAATACGGTCCCGGCGTCACCGACACCGAGATCAAGATCGGGCAGACCATGCCGTACAGCGGCCCGGCCTCGGCCTACGGCGTGCAGGGACATGTCCAGAGCGCCTACTACGCGATGATCAACGCCAAGGGCGGCGTCAACGGCCGCAAGATCAACCTGATCAGCCTCGACGACGCCTACTCGCCGCCGAAGACCGTGGAGCAGACCCGCAAGCTGGTCGAGCAGGACGAGGTTCTGGCGATCGTCGGCACCGTCGGCACGCCGACCAATTCCGCCACTCAGAAATATCTCAACGGCAAGAAGGTGCCGCAGATCTTCATTTCGACCGGCGCGGCGAAATGGGACGATCCGAAGACCTTCCCGTGGACCACGCAGCTGTATCCGCCCTACCAGATGGAGGGTATGATCTTCGCGAAGTACCTGCTGAAGAACAAGCCGGACGCCAAGCTCGGGGTGTTCTCGCAGAACGACGACGCCGGCAAGGACTACGTCAAGGGCCTGAAGGACGGCCTCGGCGACAAGGCGAAGACGATGATCGTCAAGGAGGTGACGTATGAAGTCACCGATCCGACCGTCGACTCGCAGATCGTGGCGCTGAAGGCGTCCGGCGCCGACACGCTGTTCACCATGGCGACGCCGAAATTCGGCGCGCAGGCGATCCGCAAGGTGCACGAACTGAACTGGAAGCCGCTGAACTTCGTCGTCAGCGTCGCCAGCTCGATCAAGGGCGTGCTCGAGCCGGCGGGCAGCGAAGCCTCGACCGGGCTGCTGACGGCGCTGGCGATGAAGACGCCGACCGATCCGCGCTTCGAAAACGACGCCGACGTCAAGGAGTTCAAGGAATTCCTGACGAAGTGGTTTCCGAAGGGCGACATCGCCGACGGCAGCGTCGTGATCGGCTACATCTCGGCCTACATGACGGTGAAGACGCTGGAAGCCTGCGGCGACAACCTGACCCGCGACAATTTGCTGAAGCAGGCCACCAACATCAAGCCAACCGCCGCGCCGCTGCTGCTGCCCGGCATCAAGATCTCGACCCGCCCCGACCGCTACGCGCCGTACACGCAGATGCAGATCGCGCGGTTCGACGGCAAGAGCTGGGTGCCTGAAGGCGAAGTGTTCAACACCGACACGGCGGGGCAGTAAGTTCGAGGCACGTTCGTAACTAACCAGGGTTATTAACTGCCTCACGACGTCATGGCCGGGCTCGTCCCGGCCATCCACGTCTTTCTTGCTGCCTCTGCTGCAAGACGTGGATGCCCGGGACGAGCCCGGGCATGACGAAGGCTGTTAGCAATTCTACGGCTGATGGTCTCAAAACACCGACCCGTAGATCTCACCACGCGCACAACCTCATGGTGAGGAGGCGCGAAGCGCCGTCTCGAACCATGCGCCGCAGGCACTTCGTGGCCCATCCTTCGAGACGCCCGGCTTTGCCGGCTCCTCAGAGGCTGTGAACCTTTTGGGTTTTCGGTGGGGATGGCGTGGGGCCGCAGCTTTGGCGCTGCATATTTTGCAGCGAGGGATGTTCATGCCTGGCAGCCAAGCTAAGTCAGGCAGTGGCGAGGCGGTGGCCCTGT